>NZ_FRFF01000153.1 GCF_900143625.1 Nocardiopsis sp. JB363 | reverse complement strand
GCCCTCCCCTGGCTCCCGGCTCTTCCGTGGCCGCCCACGGTTCCGAGCCCTTGGTCCCCGCCCCGGACGATCCCCTGGCCTGGTTGGAATCCGAACGGCGCGGGTTCGAGGTGTGCTTCCAAAAGACCCGACCGGGTCGGACCGGCGAGCCGGTCGACCCCGGGCTCATCGTCCATGGTCAGCGGCTGCGGCGGGCGTTCGCCGTGCTGTGCCGGACCGGACGCAGGCACTGGTCGGCGATGCGCACCGCCACCCAGGAGGCCACGGTGCTGGCCCTGGAGTCGCAGGACCCGTCGGCCTACGGGGTGGCGCTGCTGGACCGGGCCGAGGTGGCCGGCGGGCACGGTGACCACGACACCGGTTACGAGCGGGCCCTGACCGCCCTGCACGTATTGGAGGGGGTGGAGCCGGCCGTGGACCCGCGCCGGCTCGCTCGGGCCCACCGGGCGATCGGGGTGAACCTGTACCGCAGGGGTGACCTGGACGACGGGCGGGACGAACTGGAGCTGGCCAGGCGGATCTTCGAGGAACACGACGACCCGTGGTGGACGGCGCGCACGTTGTGCAACCTGGCCGAGGTGGACCGTTTCCAGGGGCATCTGGAGCGGGCCTATGACCTGCTCTTCCAGGCCGAGGCGCTGATCGCCGGTTCGCGGGACCTGCCCGAGCTGTCCTCGCGGGTGCAGTTGCAGCGCGGTGAGGTGTTGCGGCTGCGCGGATTCACGCTCAACGCCTGGTTCGTGCTGTCCGACGGGTTGGAACAGCTGAGTCGGGCGTCGAACGAGTACTGGTACCGGGCGCGTTTCCTACGTTCGCTGGGCCAGTTGTCCACGCGAGACCTGAACCGGGAGGCCGGGGAGTGCGAGCTGTTGTTCGCGCCGTGGCGTTCACGGGATCGCCGGTCGCAGGCGCGGGACCCGGAGTGGCGAGCCCGGCAGGAGGCCAGGGTCGAGGCGCTGTTCGTGGAGGGGTACCCGGAGTACGCGCAACGGTGCGCCCGACCGGGGCCCTCGCGATGGCCGTTGGGTCGGGCGAGCCGGTCGCGGGACACCTGGAGGGTGGAGCGGCAGGTCGAACGGTTGCGCGAGGCGGAGCGCACGTTCGAGGAGATCGGCGACGACTGGGGGCGGTGGCGCACCTGCCTGGTGTTGGGCGAGGCGCTGCTGGACCACGGCGGGGGCGACGGCAAGGAGGAGTTCCTTCGGGCCGCCCGGGGGTTCGAGGAGCTCGGGGACAAGTGGTGGCACGCGCGGGCGCACCGCCGCGCCGCCGAGTCGTTGTGGCGGGCCGGTCGACTCGGGGAGGCCGAGGACCTGGCTCGGGTCGCGATCGAGGGGTATCGCGGGCTGCGACACCGGTCGGGGCGGCTGCGAGCGACGATCCTGCTGGCCGAGATCCTGGCGGTGCCCAACCCGGTGGCGGCGTGGCGGATCCTGACCGAGGCGCGGGTGATCGCGGAGGAGGGTGTGCTCTCGGGGGACGTCCCGGAGTCGTTGTTGCGGGAGATGGAGGGGTTGTCGCGCCGGACCCGGGCGTTGAAGGAGACGATCGAGAGCAGCCAGCCGAGTTGAGTCGGTGCCGAGGGGTCGAAGAGGTCGTGGAGGCCCGGTCTCAGGGGCGCCATCGCAGGTGAGCGTCGGGTTCGCGTTCCTCGTTGCGGGCGCCGTCGGTGCGTTCCACCTCGACGAAACCGTGCCGGGCGTAGAAGCGCAGCGCGGGGCCGTTGACCTGGAAACACCACAGGTCCAGGCCATCGGGACGCCGCCCCTTGGCCAGGTCGACGAATCGGTCGCCCAGGCCACGGCCACGATGATCGGGGGCCAGGTAGAGCTGGTCGAGGTCTGAACCGTCCAGTGTCATGACGCCCACCGGCCGTCCGTCCGGGGTCACCGCCACCCAGGTCTCACATCGTGGCACGACCACGGCCGCGAACCAGGAGCGCACCTCGTCGTCGGTGTGCGCGCGGCGCACGGTGGGCAGCGCGGCGTCGAAGGAACGCAGCCACAGGTCGGCGACCGCTCGGGCGTCGTGGCCGGTCGCCCGGCGCAGAATCTCCATGCCGGCGATGATCTCCGATCCCGACCCCGGGCGCATCGGGTTTTCCCGCGACGGCGGTCGGGGAATGGTCGGGGCCCGGCCTTCCGAGGGATGAGGAAGGCCGGGTGCCCCGCCCCGGTGTGGACGCAGGCCCTGAGCCGACAGGCACCCAGGTGCCCCACAGACCCATTGTGGACGCAGAGCTTGAGCCCGCAAGCACCCAGGCGCCCCACAGACCCATTGCGGACGCAGGCCCTGAGCCCGCAAGCACCCGGGTGCCCCCGGGTCCACTGCGGGTTCAGGCCTTGAGCAGGTCCTCCACACCGGTGTTCGGAAGGCTGACGGTGACCTGGGTGCCCCACGGGTCCTTCGCCGACACCGACCGGCCGTCGTCCGCGAAGCCGGTGCCCTTGGCCTTCAAACGGGCGACCAGCGCGTCGAGGTCCTCGCGAGCCGGCACGGTGACCGCCACGTCGCCGAGCCCCAGGCGCGAGGCGCGCGGACCCACGCCCCGGCTGTTCCACGTGTTCATCGCGACGTGGTGGTGGTAGCCGCCGGCGGCGGCGAACAGGGCTCCGGGGTAGCTGCGCACGGTGGTCTCGAAGCCGATGGTGTCCACGTAGAAGTCGCGGGCCTGGGCGATGTCACCGACCTGGAGGTGGACGTGGCCGATCTTGCCGGGCAGGCGGGGCGCGGCGTCCACGGTGGCCTGGTCCAGGTGCTCGCGCAGGAAGGCGTTCGGGTCCAGGTACTCGCTGGCCATGCGCAGTTCGCCGTCGGGGGCGTAGCTCCACTCGGAGCGCGGGCGGTCGATGTAGAGCTCGATCCCGTTGCCCTCGGGGTCGGTGAAGTAGAAGGCCTCGCTGACGAGGTGGTCGGAGGAACCGGCGAAGCGGCTGCGCGAGTCCTGCGCGGCGCGGTGGACCGTGGCGGCCAGGCTCTGGCGGTCCTCGAAGAGGAAGGCGGTGTGGAACAGACCGGCCGCGCGCGGGTCCACGCCGGGCAGGTCCGGGGTGGAGATGAGCCGGACCATGGGGGTGGTGCCGCGGCCGAGGACACGGTGGACTCGGCGGCCGTGCGCGCGCTCCTCCACCGGTTCGAGCGCGAGGGCGTTCGCGTAGTAGGAGCTCATCAGTTCGAGGTCGCCCACGTGCAGCGTGACCGCGTCCATCCCCGTGTTCGGGTCGAGGACTCGCGCGATGTCGTTGCTCTGGCGGGCCGTCACGTTGGCGTCCATGGCCTGGTTCCTTCCCCAAGGGGTCCGGGTGGTGCGTCGTGCCCCACTCACTGATCACAGCATAGCTTCCTAGGAAGATATTAGCTAGTCACTTGAGCTCTCAATTATTTAGCGACGGGGAACCCCGGAGAACCGGACACTTCCGTACCCGATACGGGGCCCGCGGCGGGGGCTCAGGCCGGGTCACGCTCCATGAAGGTGGTCGCCCTGCGGAGCAGGTCGGCCTCGTCGGCCCCGGGATTGAGACCGGCGACGATCTCCTCTGTCAGGGGCGTTCCGTCGAGGACCGCGCGCACGGCGGATAGGTCCAGGCTCGTCTCGTAGTAGCCCTGGAACTCCTTGTGGAACTCCCGGGCCGGGTCCCGCGCGACCAGGGAGCCCAGCAACCAGTCCGCCCCGTCCTCGACCTCCCCGGTCGCCTCGGTCCTCCAGGTGGTCTCGCCCGGTAGGAACCACAGCAGCAGACTCACCGCCATTTCGTCGCCATCGGTGAACTCGGAATCCTCCAGGAAGGGCCGGAACCGCTCGGGCAGGGCGTCCACCGTCCCCGGCAGATAGGACAACTCGTCCTCGTTGGTGTAAGGGCTCGCCTCGGATTCGTGGTCGAAGCCGCGCAGGAGGCCGGCCTCGTCGGAGAGGGCGATGGCGTAGTCGTCCCCTCCCCCGTTGCGCATCGTGATCAGGTCCCATCCCGGTCGCCACTCAGCGGTGTGGGCGTACTGGCGGAACTCGCTGTCGGGGTCGATGAGGTACTCCAACAGCACGATCCGGCGGCCCAGACCTCGCAGGTCGGCAGGGGAGGGAAGGCGTGGGGCGAGTTCTTTCGCGTTCATGACGCGATCCAAGCAGAGGCCGGTGACAGAACCCGGAGGGCCCGCTGCGATACCGCCGAGCATCGGGGCGGGCCCCTCCGGAGCGGTCGGGCGCCGATCAGTCGGTGGGGGCCACGCCGACGGCGACCGCGAGGTCCTGCCAGGACATCCCCGAGCCCTTGAACACGTTGGGCCGATCGGTGCGGCGGGTGACCTCGCCGCGCACCAACGGGGCCAGCCCGATCAGGTCGTCGACGGTCAGGGGGCCCTCCTCGATGGCGAGCACCACGTCACCGCACTCGCGCAGGGCGCTGCCACGCTCCTCGACCACCACCTGGGCGCGGCTCATGAGGGCGGCGTCCAGTTCGCGACGGTCGACTTCGTGCGAGCCCATCGCGATGACGCAGGCGCCGTCGCGTACCAGGGAACCGTCGAACAGTGGTTCGGCGCTGGAGGTGGCGCACACGACGATGTCGGCGTCGGCGACGTCGGCGACGGTGCCCGCCTCGGCGGTGATCCCCCGTTCGGCGAGTTCGGCGAGGGCCGCCGCCACCTTGTGCGGGGTACGGCCGACCATGCGGACGCTGCTCAGCGCCCTGATCCCGGCCATGGCGGCGACGTGTTCCACCGCCTGTGGTCCGTTGCCGAAGACCACGAGGTGGGAGGCGTCGGGGTCGGCGAGGTGGTCGGCCGCGACCGCGGAGGTGGCCGGGGTGCGCAGCGAGGTCAGGCTCACCCCGTCGACGAACACCCGCGGGGTGAGCGTCTTGGCGTCCATCAGTACGTAGACGGCCTGGATGCGCGGCAGCCCCAGCGCGGGGTTGTCGGGCGCCACGGAGGCGACCTTGACGCCCACCCAGTCCCCCAGCGTCGAGGGCATGAGCAGCAGGTGCCCGGACCCGGCGTCGGCGTGGGAGCGCGCCGGGTCGTCGGCCGGGTCGAACCCGGCCTTGAGGGCCCCTTCGATCAGGGTGCGCGCGCGGTCGGGGTCGATCCGGCGGCGGACCTCGTCGGCGTCGACGAACGGCAGGCCGTTCACGACATCACCTCGTTTTCGTTGATGCCTTCGCGTCGTGCGATGGCGGCGGTCTCCTTGCGTACGACCGAGCCGGAGACGGCGACGGCGGTGAAGGAGATGACGGCCAGGATCACCAGGTAGGTCGCGATGGGCCACCAGGCGCCGTCGAAGCGGGCCAGCAGCCAGGTGGCCAGCAGCGGTGCGGTTCCGCCGGCGAGGGCGGCGCCGATCTGGTAGCCGAGCGTCACGCCGGTGTAGCGGACCCGGGTCGTGAAGATCTCGGAGGTGAGGGTGCCCAGGGTGGCGGTGACCGGCGGCCAGGCCACGCCGAGGGCGAGCACGACGGCCACGTACACGGCCCAGTTCATCTGCAGGTCGAGCAGCATGAAGAAGGGGACGGACACGGCGGCGATGATCACGGCGCCACTCAGGTAGACCTTCGTGCGGCCGAGGGTGTCGGAGAGGCGGCCCATGAGCAGGATGACGATGGTGCTGACGAACGCGCCGGCGCTGACGGCGTTGAGGACCACGGACTGCTGGATGTCGAGGGTGCCGGTGGCGTAGCTGACCACGAAGGTCGCGAAGATGTAGAACGGCGCGGTCTCGACGACCTTGGCGCCCACGGCCACGAGGACGGAGCGCCAGTGGTCGCGCAGGGTGTCCTTGATGGGCAGTTTGGCGACGTTGCCGCTCTCCTTGGCCTCGCGAAAGGCGGGGGTCTCGGCCAGGCCCTTGCGGATCCACAGGCCGACGAAGACGAGGATGATGCTGGCGATGAACGGGATGCGCCAGCCCCACGCCTCGAAGGCGTCGTTGGGGAGCATGCTGACCAGGCCGAACGCGATGGTGGACAGGAGCATGCCGATGGTGATGCCGGTCTGGGGCACCGACCCGAAGAAGCCGCGGCGTTCCTTGGGCGCGTACTCGTAGGCGAGCAGCAGGGCGCCGCCCCATTCACCGCCGATGGCCAGGCCCTGGATGACCCGGCACAGGATCAGCAGCAGCGGAGCGAGCATGCCGACCTGGTCGTAGTTGGGCAGCAGACCGATGGCGACGGTCGCGCCGCCCATCAGCGACAGGGTGATGACCAGGGTCTTCTTCCGGCCGATGCGGTCGCCGATGTGGGAGAAGACGATCCCGCCGAACGGCCGGATGAAGAAGGTCAGGGACAGCGTCAGGTACGACAGCATCAACGAGATGACGGGGTCGTCGTTGGGGAAGAACTGCTTGTCGAAGATCAGCGCGGCGGCGGTGGCGTACAGGAAGAAGTCGAACCACTCGATCGCGCTGCCGCTGAGGCTGCCGATGAGCACACGGCGGTTGGTGGCCGGTCGGCCGACCACGGACTGTGTGGGGGACACTCAGCACTCCTCGTGTCGTGGGCCACGTGACGTGGGCCTCATGATGCGAACACGTGCAACGTACAATTTTACGTTGCACATGACAAGACATCCGGGGCGACGCGATCAAGCCGTGACCTGCGACGAGACCGCCAATCGGTCAGCTCGGGACGTGGCCGGAGCAGACCGGGGCGGACCCGAAACGGCCGCCAAGCCCGTGGGGACGGGCTTTCAGGACCGACACGGACGGGCGTTCCGATCCGGGTTCAGCCCTCGTCGCGCCCGGCCCACACCCCGCGCACGTGCCCCAGGTGCCGGCGCATCAACGCCTCCGCCCCGGCCACGTCCCGCGCCTCGATCAGGTCGAGCAGGTCGTGGTGTTCCCGTGCGGTGGCTCCCAGGCGCCCCTCCTCGTACAACCGGCGCAGCGCGGACAGACGCGCCATCCCGCGCAACCGGCCCACCTCCTCGACCAGGCGCTGGTTTCCGGCGATGCCGAGCAGACGCAGGTGGAAGGTGGTGTCGGTGGCGATGAACTCCTGCAACTCCCCCGCCGCAGCGGTCTCGTTGAGCCGGTCGGCGAGCGGCCGGAGCAGGGCGACCTGTTCGGGTGTCGCGACCGCCGCGACCCGTCCGACCGTGGGCACCTCGATGAGCTCGCGCACCTCGATGATCTCGTCGAGGGTCACCTCACCGAGCTCGACCACGCGGTACCCGCGGTGCCGGAGGGTCTCCACGAGCCCCTCCTTGGTCAGCTCCATCATGGCCTCGCGCACGGGGGTGGCCGAGACACCGAGCCGTTCGGCCAGCGCGGGCGCCGAGTAGATCCGGCCGGGTTCGAGCTCACCGGCCACCATCGCCTGACGCAGGACCTCCGTCACCCGGGATCGAAGACTGCTGCTCTCGGCGAGCGACCCGATCACCGGCCGCTCGCGCGGCGCGTCGATGCTCATCTGGTGTTGTTCCTCCCCCGCGCGGACTTCTGGCCTCCCAGGATGCCACGCCCGCCCAGGCGTGCCGCCGCCGTCCACCCGCGACCTACACTGGAGATGTTCATATCATCTGGATGTTCACAACATCCGGATCCGATCATCCGAGAGGACTGATCCACGTGCCACCGGTGACCACACCGCCCGACCTGCTCGTCCTGCACGGTCTGCGCGTCGTCGGGTTCTGCGGCCTCGAACGTCTGGCCGAGGCCACCGGGCTGAGCCACGAAGACGTCGAGTCCGAGCTGATCGATCTGGCCGTGTCCGGGCTGGTGACCCGCGTCCCCGGGCCCTTCGGCGGCTGGGGGCCGACCGAGGCGGGCCGGGCCGCCGACGCCGAGCGCGTCAGTGCCGAACTCGACCGGGCCGGCGCCCGCGACCTGGCCGCCGACACCCACGAGGCCTTCGAGGAACTCAACGCCGAGGCGCTCGACCTGTGCGGTGCCTGGCAGTTGCGGCCCCTCGACGGTGTGGTCACCGCCAACGACCACACCGATGCCGCCTACGACGCCCGCGTGCTGGAGGCCTTGGCCGACCTCGAACTCCGCACCGCCGACGTCTGCGCGGAGCTGGCTTTGGCCCTGCCCCGGTTCGGGCGTTACCGGGTGCGGCTGGCCAGGGCGCTGGAGCGGGCACGCGCCGGTGAGCTCGATCAGGTGGCCGATGGCACCGACTCCTTCCACACCGTGTGGTCCCAGCTGCACGAGGATCTGCTGGCCACCCTGGGAATCCCCCGATGAGCCCCGACGCGCGGTGGACACGCCCGCTCACGGTGGACGAGGCGGGAACGCCCGAGTTGCTGGGCGCCAAGGCGCACGGCCTCGTCGGCCTGCTGCGGCTGGGGCTGCCGGTTCCGGCCGCCTTCGTCGTCACGACCGAGGCGTGCCGCGTCTTCCTCGCATCCGGCGCGTTCCCCGCGGGGCTGGACGCCGAACTCGACACCGCCCTCGCGCGATTGGAGTCCGTCACCGGCCGAACGTTCGGCGGCTCCGGGCGGGGTCTGACGGTGTCGGCGCGCTCCGAGCGAGAGCTACCGGGCCCGGCGAACTCCGGGCGGGATCTGCCAGGATCCGTGCGTTCCGAGTGGGACCTGCCAGGATCGCTGCGTTCCGAGTGGGACCTGCCAGGATCGCTGCGTTCCAAGCGGGACCTGCCAGGATCGCTGCGTTCCGAGCGGGACCTGCCAGGATCGCTGCGTTCCGAGCGGGGTCTGACGGTGTCCGTGCGCTCCGGGGCGAGCGTGTCCATGCCCGGGATGATGGACACCGTCCTCGGGCTGGGCACGGGCGCCGACCCCAGAGCGGAGCTGCGGGCGGCGATCCGCGCCGTGTTCACTTCCTGGCACGCCCCGCGCGCCCGCACCTACCGGACCCTGCACGGCGTCCCGCACGACCTGGGCACCGCCGTCGTCGTGCAGGTCATGGTGGACGGCGACCGGGACGGGCACAGCGGAGCGGGGGTGGCGTTCGGTCGCGACCCGAACTCCGGGGCGCCAGGCCCCTACGGCGAGGTGCTGTTCGAGCGACGGGGCGACGCGGTGGTCTCCGGGGGTTCCGACACCCTGCCCCTGAACGATCTGGCCCTCCGTGAACCCGGGGTGTGGACCGACCTGACGCGTGCGCTGACACTCATCGAGGGGGACCTGCGCGACGCCCCCTACGCGGAGTTCACCTTCGAGTCCGGCCGGCTGTGGTTGTTGCAGGCCCGCCCGGGCCGGTTCACCGGGGCGGCGGCCGTGCGCGTGGCGGTGGACCTGGTCGAGGAGGGAGCGCTCACCAGGGAGGAGGCGCTGCTCCGTGTGGCACCCGCGCACCTGGAGCGGGTACGGACCCCGCGCGTGGTGCTCGCACCCGGGGTGGAACCGCTCGCCCGTGGGATCGGCGCCGTCCCCGGCGTGGTGACGGGGCGGGCGGCCACCACCTGTGCGGCGGCGGTCCGGATGGCGGCCGAGGGCCCGGTGGTGCTGGTGCGCCCGGAGACCTCCCCCATGGACATGAGCGGGTTGGCCGCGGCGGCGGGTGTGATCACCGAACGCGGCGGACCGGTCTCGCACGCGGCGGTCGTGGCCCGTCCCCTGGGCAGGCCCGCCGTGGTCGGCGTCGGCGCGCACACGCTCACCGACGGGGACGTGGTCACGGTCGACGGCACCGCCGGTCTGGTGGTCGCCGGCCGCCCCGAGGTGACCACCGAAGCCACGCTCCCCCACCTGCGCAGGCTGCTCACCTGGGCCGACGAGATCTCCGGCGAGGGCCCGGACCTGCCCGAAGTCGAACGGCTCCGCGCCGCCCACCGGTTTCTCGAACGCCCCTGATCGGACCGGTCCGAGCCCGCCCCGAACCCG
This sequence comes from Nocardiopsis sp. JB363, assembly GCF_900143625.1. Taxonomy (GTDB): domain Bacteria; phylum Actinomycetota; class Actinomycetes; order Streptosporangiales; family Streptosporangiaceae; genus Nocardiopsis. Next base: position 24,688 of record NZ_FRFF01000153.1, on the reverse strand, counting down.
GTCATCGGCCCGACCATCGCCCCGGTCCTCGACCCGGTCCTCGACCCGGTCGGCGAAACTCCCCCACACCACTTCGTCCAAAGCATTGACGAAGTGGTGTGACGCCGGCAACGTACGCAGCATCTGCCAGGGGACGAGTGATCGGAGACCCACCGTGCATGACGACCGGCGGCTGATCGAGGCACGACTGGAACGGGCTCTGCGGGAACGGGTGTGGCCCGCGGTGCATGGAAGATCGGTCCCCTTGGAGGTGGCGCGCTGGGACGCGCCCGGGGAACCGGTGCCGGCGGCGGAGGGAATCGCCGCGCCCTACGAACCCGCCCGGGTGGGTGACGCCTGGGGGCCGGCGTGGGGCACCACCTGGTTCCGGGTACGCGGCCGAGTGCCCGCCGAGTGGGCCGGTCGCAGGGTGGAGGCGGTGGTCGACCTCGGGTTCGACGTCGGCATGCCCGGTTTCCAGAGCGAGGGGCTGGTGCACCGCTCCGACGGCACCGTGGTCAAGGGCCTCAACCCGCGCAACGCGTGGATCCCGGTCGGTTCCCCGGCCGCCGGCGGCGAGGACGTGGAGTTCCACGTGGAGGCCGCCGCCAACCCGGTCATCCTCGACAGCCCGCCGTTCCAGCCCACCGAATTGGGCGGTGGGCGCGGCCCGGACGACGAACCGCTGTACCGACTGTCCCGCGCCGACCTGGCGATCTTCGAGACCGGGGTGTGGGAGTTGGCCCTGGACCTGGAGGTCGCGGGTGGGCTGATGCGCGAACTCGACGAGGGGGATCCCCGGCGTTGGCGGCTGCTGCGCGCACTGGGTCGCACCCTGGATGCGCTGGACCCCCAGGACGTGCCCGGCAGCGCCGCGCGCGCCCGCGAGGTGTTGGCCCCGGAACTGGCCTCGCCCGCCGCGGCCGGCACGCACCGGGTCTCGGCGGTCGGGCACGCCCACATCGACTCGGCGTGGCTGTGGCCGCTGCGCGAGACCGTCCGGAAGGTGGCGCGCACCAGCGCCAACGTGCTGGGGCTGATGGACGACCACCCGGAGCTGGTGTTCGCGATGTCGCAGGCCCAGCAGTGGGCGTGGATCAAGGAACACCAGCCGGAGCTGTTCACCCGGGTGGTGAAGGAGGCCGAGGCGGGCCGGTTCGTTCCGGTGGGCGGCATGTGGGTGGAGTCCGACACCAACATGCCGGGGTCGGAGGCGCTCGCCCGCCAGTTCGTCTTCGGCAAGCGGTTCTTCCGCGACGAGTTGGGGGTGGACACCCAGGAGGTGTGGCTACCGGACTCCTTCGGGTATTCGGCGGCCCTGCCGCAGCTGGTGCGGCTGTCGGGGTCGCGCTGGTTCCTCACCCAGAAGATCTCGTGGAACCAGGTCAACCGGTTCCCGCACCACACGTTCTGGTGGGAGGGGCTGGACGGCACCCGGGTGTTCACACACTTCCCGCCGGTGGACACCTACAACGCGGAGCTGACCGGGTCGGAGCTGGCGCACGCCTCCCGCAACTTCCGCGACAAGGGCGGGTCCTCGTACTCGCTGGTGCCGTTCGGGTACGGGGACGGCGGTGGCGGACCCACCCGGGAGATGTTGGGCCGGGCGGCCCGTCTGAGGGACCTGGAGGGGTCGCCGCGGGTGACGATCGAGCACCCCGAGGAGTTCTTCTCCCGGGCGCACGCCGAGTACACCGACGCACCGGTCTGGTTGGGCGAGCTGTACCTGGAGTTCCACCGGGGCACCTACACCAGTCAGGCGGCGACCAAGCAGGGCAACCGGCGCTCGGAGCACCTGCTGCGCGAGGCGGAGCTGTGGGCGGCCACGGCGGCGGTGCGCGTGGGCGCCGAGTACCCGTACGAGCGGTTGGAGCGGGTGTGGCGGACGGTGCTGCTCAACCAGTTCCACGACATCCTGCCCGGGAGTTCGATCGCCTGGGTCCACCGTGAGGCGGCCGAGTCCTACCGGCAGGTCGCCGAGGAACTGACGGAGGTCATCGGCGAGGCGCAGGCCGCGCTGGCCGGCGCGGCCGGGTCCGAGGGAGGCGCCGCCGAGAACGACGCGGTGGTGTTCAACCCGACCCCCCACGAACGCGACGGGGTGCCGGCACTGGGGGCGCTGCCGATTTCCCGGATCGCCTCGCCCACCGCCGAGGCCGGTGTGCGGGCCTCGCTCGCCACCGACGACGACGGTTTCACCCTGGACAACGGGCTGTTGACGGTGCGGGTGGATCACCGAGGGCTGGTGGCCTCGATCCTGGACCGGTCGGTCGAACCCGAGGGCCGGGAGGTACTCGCCCCGGGTCTGCCCGGCAACCTGCTCCAACTTCACCAGGACGTCCCGAACCAGTGGGACGCCTGGGACGTGGACGAGTTCTACCGCAACAGCGTCACCGACCTCACCGAGACCGACGCGGTCACCGCGCTCACCGACGAGGAGGCCGCCGAGGCCGCGCTCCCCACCGGCACCGTGGGCGTGCGTGTCACCCGGTCCTTCGGGGACTCCTCCCTCAGCCAGGTGGTGTCGCTGTCACCGGGCGCGCGGCGGCTGGACGTGGACACCACCGTGGACTGGCACGAACGCGAGAAGTTCCTCAAGGCCGCGTTCCCGGTGGACGTGCGGGCGCACGAGTCGACCTCGGAGATCCAGTTCGGGCACGTCAAGCGGCCCGCGCACACCAACACCTCCTGGGACGCCGCCAAGTTCGAGATCTGCGCGCACCGCTGGGTGCACGTGGCCGAACCCGGCTACGGGGTGGCGGTGCTCAACGATTCCACCTACGGGCACGACGTCACCCGTGACGTGCGCTCCGACGGTGGGACCACCACGACGGTACGGCTGTCGCTGCTGCGGGCGCCACGTTTCCCCGACCCCGAGACCGACCAGGGAGAGCACCGACTCCGCTACGCCCTGGCACCGGGAGCGGAGATCGAGGACGCGGTGCGCGAGGGGTACCGGATCAACCTGCCGGTGCGTTCGGTACCGGGCGCGGCGGCGGTGGAACCGCTGGTGGAGGTGGACGACCCCGGCGTGGTGGTGGAGTCGGTCAAGCTCGCCGACGACCGTTCCGGGGACGTGGTGGTGCGCCTCTACGAGGCCCGCGGCGGACGTGCTCGGACGTCGCTGCGCACCGGTTTCCCCGTGCGCGGGGTGCGTGCGGTGAACCTGCTGGAGGAGGACTACGAGGAGGCCCCAGATCTGGTGTCGGCCGTGATGCCCGCCGATGACGATGGTCGGGGGCCGCACCGGGTGCACGTGGGACTGCGCCCGTTCCAGATCCTCACCCTGCGTTTGGAGCTCTGATTCCCCCGCCGGTCCCGTCCGAGAGGTTTCGGGACCGGCGGGTTCGGTGGGACCGGCGGAACCGACGGGTTCGGTGGGGCCGGTGGGACCAGCGGGACCGGCGGGTTCGGTCAGCCCTTCATGGCGCCGCCGAGGGCGAACCGGCCGCCCATCGCGCGGGAGACCACCATGTACAGCACCACCACCGGCACCGTGTACAACAGCGAGTAGGCCGCCAGTTCGCCGTAGCGCACGCTCCCGTACTGGCCGAAGAACGTGAACACGCGCACCGCCGCCGGCATCTTCTCCGGGCTGGTGAGCAGGATGAACGGCACGAAGAAATTGCCCCAGGTGGTGACCAGGGTGAAGATCCCGACCACCGCCAGGCCCGGGGCCAGCAGCGGCGCCACCAGGTAGCGCAGGGACTGCCAGGCGGACGCGCCGTCCACCCAGGCGGCCTCCTCCAGGGCGATGGGGATGCCGTCGATGAAGTTCTTCGTCAGCCAGATCCCGAACGGCAGTGTGCTGGCGGCCAGGAACAGGGTGGTGGCGGTCAGCGAGTTCAACAGGTTGGCCTGCACGAACATCCCGTACACGGGCACCATGATCGCGGTGATGGGCAGGCCGGTGGCGAACAGGACCGAGTACAGGAACGGTTTGCGAAAGCGCAGGTTGTACCGGGACAGCGGGTAGGCGGCCAGCATGGAGCAGAACGCGGTGATCACCGCCGCTCCCCCGCAGGTGAGGACGCTGTTCCAGATCGGCCGATAGACGATCTCGGGTGTCATGATCGCGGTGAAGTGGTCCAGGGTGAGCGCGGTGGGAAGCCCCGCGCGCAGGGAGGGTTCGGTGTCCACGGACGCGAACACCATCCACAACAGGGGCACCAGGAACACCACGGCCAGAGCTCCCAGGACCAGGTACGTCAGGAGGGCCCCGGCGACCCGCCCGGGCGCGCTCACCACCATCCGCGCACCGGTGCGGCCACCGCGCCCACCGGTCTCGGTGCTCCGCTCGCGGCTCATCGCTGTTCCTCCCTGCTGAGCATCCACACGTAGACGACGGAGAACAGGCCGGCGACCACCAGCAACGCCAGGGCGATCGCGGTGCCGTAGCCCAGGTCGCCCATGCGCAGCGCCTCCTGGTACATCAGCAACGGCAGGGTGGTGCTGCGCGCACCGGGACCGCCGGAGGTCATCACGAAGATCAGCGTGAACACCTGCACGGTCTGCAACGTGATCAGGAGCAGGGTGGTGGCCAGCGTGCGGCGCAGCAGCGGCAGCACCACGTGCACCAGCACCTGGAAGGAGGAGGCTCCGTCCACCCGGGCGGCCTCCTTGAGGTCGTCGGGCACCTCCGACAGCCCCGCGGAGTAGGTCATCATCGAGAAGGCGGTGCCCTTCCAGATGTTGGCCAGGACCACCGCCAGCAGTGGCGCGGTGAACAGCCAGTTCTGCGGCTCCGCGCCGAAGAACCCCAGGATGGCGTTGAAACTGCCCTCCCGTTCCAGGAACGCGTACCAGACGAACCCGGCCACGACCTCGGGGACCACCCACGCGCCCACCACGATCGCGCCGACCGTGGCGCGCACCGCGCCGTGCCGGTTGCGCATCAACAGGGCCAGGGTCAGGCCGAGCACGGTCTGTCCGAACACGCACCCCACCAGGAAGAGCACAGTGAGGACGGTGGCTTCACGGAAGCGGGTGTCGGCGATCAGACGTTCGAAGTTGGCGATGCCGACGAACTCGGTCTGCGCGGCCTGCGCTCCGGTGAGGGCGGCGTTGGTCAGGGACGCCCACACCGTCCACAGGATGGGGCCGGCGAAGAACGCCAGCAGCAGGAACAGGGCGGGACCCATGGGCAGGACCCAGCGGGCCGAGCGCGCCCACCGCACCCTCCGAGGGCTCTCGCCGGCCCGGCGGGGCTCGGATCCCCCGCCGGTTCCGTCGCCCCGGCCAGTCCCGTCGCCGTGGGTGGTCGTGGTCGCCACCGGTCAGGAACCGTCCGTCACATTGTCGGGTCCCACGATCGACTCCAACTCCTGGGAGTAGAGCTCGGCGGCCTCCTCCGGGGTGGCCTCGCCCAGCATCACGACCTCCATGGCCTCCTGGATCGCCAGGGAGACCCTCGGGTACTCGCTGTAGGCGGGGCGGAAACCGGTGATGTCGACGAGTTCGGCGAACTGTTCGGCCTTGGGTGCCGCCTCCAGGAAGCCGGGGTCCTCGGCGACGTCGGAACGCACCGGGATCTGACCGCCCTCGACGGCGAACTTCACCGCGTTCTCCTGGTTCAGGGTGTGGGTCATGACCTGCCAGGCCAGGTCGGGGTCGGTGGCGTGGGCGCCCATCGACAGGGCCCAGCCGCCGGACATGCTGGTCGCGCCCTCACCTTGGCCGCTCCGCGTGGGCATGCGGGTGAACTCCATGTGCTCCTCCCACTCCGGCCAGGGCTGGTTGGCCCCCTCGATCCAGGACTGGGTGGCCCAGGAACCCTCCAGGCTGATCGCCATCTCCCCGCCCGGAAAACGCTCCTCGTTGTTGACGGTGGCGATGTTGGCGTCCAAGGCGTCCTGCGGGTCGTGGGTGAGGCCCTCGTCGAAGATGGTCCGGACGAACTCCAGTGACTCGGTGAACCCGGCGCTGGAGGACACCCACTGTTCGGAGGACTCCTCGAAGAGACCGTCGTCGGTACCGCTGAGCAGCATCTGGAAGCCCTGGAGTGAGGCTGCCTCCCCTGCGGGGGTGCCCGAGTAGACGTTGAGCGGGACCACCGCGTCGCCGTGCTCCTCCTGCACGACGCGGGCGGCGTCGAGCACCTCGTCCCAGGTGGCCGGCTCCCAGGGGGTGTCCACGCCGGCCTGTTCCAGGAGGTCGGTCCGGTACCACAGGCCGCGCACGTCGGTTCCGAGCATGACGCCGTACCGGGTGCCGTCCAGCGAGGTGACCGCCTCGGCCTCCTGTTCGCTGAACAGTTCGGCGTCCTCCCAGGTGTCGAAGTGGTCGTCCAGTGGCATGAGGTAACCGGCGTCGGCGTCCTGGTTGATGGTGAAGGTGTCCTGGTAGATCAGGTCGGGAGCCTCGCTCGGGGAGCCGTTCATGAGGTTGACCTGGGTCTGGTAGTCCTCGGCCTGCGCCTCGATGGCGTGGAGTTCGACGGTGACGTCGGGGTTGTCGGCCTCGAACTCCTCCTTGACCTTCCGCATCAGCGAGTCCATCGCGATGAAGGTGCCGAACTTCTGGTAGGCGACCCGGACCGTGTTCTCGTCCCGGTCGGCCCCCGAGGAGCAACCGGCGGCGACCAGGGACAGGAGCGCGGCGGCTGCCACCGCCCGAGTGGTGTTCCGTGGAGTTCCCCTCATCGTTTACCCCTCACGCAGCGATGGCCGGGCGACCCGGGAGAGTGAGTCGTGTCACATGCTTACTAAAAACCTTGGATAAAGACAATGGGGGAAGTGGGGCGAACCAGTGCGGTTACCCTCGGATGGGACGGGCGGCCCGGCAGAAGCTCCCGCACCGGAAGGCGGAGGAACGACGTATGCGCACCAGCACCAACCTGTTGTGGCTGGGCGACCTCAACCAGAGCAGGGTGCTCGACGCGGTGCGCCGCTCCGACGGGGTCAGCCGGGTCGAACTGGCCGAACAGACCGGACTGACCGCACAGACGGTCTCCAACATCGTGCGGCGACTGCTGGAGAACGGGCTGGTCCTGGAGGACGGCCGGGCCGTCTCCCGAGGCGGCAAACCCGCCACCATGCTGCGGCTCAACGCGGGCGCCTACTACGCGGTGGGCATGCACATCGACCCGTCCTCCACCACCCTGGTCGTCACCGACCTGGCCGGCCGGGTGGTGGCCCGCGCCCGCCGACGCACCCCTTCCTCCCAGGGTCCGCGCCGGGTCATCGACGCCCTGAGCCGTTCGGTGCGCGCCATCGTGGAACGCTCACCCGCCCCCGACCGGGTCCTGGGCCTGGGGGTGGCCACGCCCGGACCGATCGACCGTTCCGCCAGCGCCGTCACCCCACCCCACCTGCCCGGATGGCGGTCGGTTCCCCTCCGCGAGGACCTGGCCGAACGCACGGGACTGCCGGTGGTGATCGACAACGACGCCACCGCCGCGACCATCGGCGAACGCTGGGCCGGCGGGGGCGAACGTTCCGAGGACATGGCGTTCGTGTACGTGGGCACCGGCATCGGCGGCGGCCTGGTGTTGGACGGCCACGTGTACCGCGGCGGCAGCTTCAACGCGGCCGAGATCGGGCACGTGACCGTGGACCCGCGTGGACCGGACTGCCCCTGCGGCAATCGTGGCTGTCTGGAGACCTACGCGGCCCCGCACGCGGTGGCCACCGAAGCCGCCCGCCACCGCGGGGAGGAGCGGGTGGACTTCGAACGCGGACAGGCGCGCACCGTGGCCGCGTACCGGAAGGTGTGCCGGGAGGCGCGCGCCGGGGACCCGGTCGCCGCGCGCGTGGTGGGCGCGGCCGGTCGGCGCTTGGGCGACGCCGCGGTGACCCTGCTCAACCTGGTGGACGTTCCGGTGGTGGTGCTGGGTGGCTGGGGCATGTCGCACATCGGGTCGCTGTACGCCGAGGCGCTGGATCAGGCGGTGTCCGAACGCACCATCGCCCGCGGGGTGCGCCGGGTGCGGGTGGAACCGTCCCTGATCGGTGAGGACGTCGGCGCCATCGGCGCGGCCACCCTGGTCCTGCACGCCGCCTACTCCCCCAAATTCACCGCCGTCTGAACCCCGCGCCCGGATGTGTCCCGGTACGGGGCCCTCACCTCACTTCCGCCAGAACAGGTGGTGCGTCACCCCGCTCGGACTGGGCACCACCTCCAGGTGGAACCGTTCGAGCAGCTCGTCGGGGGACTCCCAGAGCTTCAGACCGGACCCGAATTCCACCGGTGCGACCACCACGTGCAGGGTGTCGACGAGATCCGCTTCGAGGAACCCATGGATGGTGGTGACCCCGCCGCCGAGTCGGACGTCCTTGCCCCGCGCCGCTCGGCGGGCCTGGTCGAGGACCGTGGCCGGGTCACCTCCGACGAAGTGGAACGTGGTGTCGGAGAGCGTGAACGAGGGACGCTCGTGGTGGGTCATGACGAACACCGGGGTGTGGAACGGGGGCTCGTCCCCCCACCAACCGCGCCATTCGTGGTCGGGCCAGGGACCGCGTTGGGGGCCGAACTTGTTGCGGCCCATGATCTCGGCGCCGATGTGGTTCTCGAAATCGCGCGTGAAGTAGTCGTCGAGGCCCCGGCTTCCTCCCGGGGCGGTGCGGTGGGACCATCCCGCCGTGGCCCCGGCCCAGGCGAAGAGCCTCTCGTGATGGTCGATGTCGCCGAACGGGCTCTCCAGGCGTTGGTTCCGCCCGGCGGCGATCCCATCGCTCGAAACGCAGAAGTTCTGGACTCTCAGTAGCTGTGACACGTGATCCTCCTGTGGTCGACAGGTGAGGCCGACAACAGGGGAGACTCTGAGAATCGCGAGAACTCATCGCCGAGACCGGCCAGGATCGATGGCCGGAGTCGACGATCGGACTCGATGGCCGGGATCAGTGGTCGGGATAGACGGACTGGATGCGCTCGGCCACGTGGGCGAGCCCGCTCCGTTCCAGGATGTGCACCTGTTCCCGAACGAACGCGGCGCGCTCGGACTCGCCTGGGACCGATTCGATCATCCCGCGCAGGATGGCGACCTGGACGTCCTGCTGCATGGCGGCCTCGTCCTCCCCGGGGTCGGCGGGCCACCAGTAGCTCTCATAGCCGTCGTCGTCGACACCACTACCGGCGATGGGGTGCTCGAAGTGCTCGATGATCTGCCCGGACAGCTCTTCGGCCGACTCCTCGGGCGCGGTCGCGGGCGCGGGCGAAGGCCCAGGCGAAGGCGCTGGGCCGGGCGGGGGCGCGGGGGCGGGCCCCGGTCCGCTCGCCGGGATGTCCCGCAGGACGGCGCGCACCGCTTCGGCCTCGTGCTCGGCCTCCCACAGGGCCCGGTCCTTGCGCAGGTGGACGATGCGTCGCAGACGCTCCTCGTCCTCGTCCGCCAGGTCGACGCGCAGATCGTCGGCCCACACCTCGACAGCGCCGTCGGCGACCGGGGACTCGGCGGCGAACAGCGCGTTCAGCTCGACCTCGACCACTCCGCGATCCTCGGGGCGGGTACGGGCCAGGATCTCGCGGGCACGCAGCAGGACCGAGTACGAGGCGGGCCCGGCCGGGTTGCGCAGCCGCAGGTCGATCCGGCCGGCCCACCGCCAGTGCACCCGCGCGGAGAACACGAACTCGTAGTCGTCCTCGGCGCTGGGCAGTGCGGTGCGGCGAAGACGCACCCCGCGGGTGCCGTTCTCGCCACGCGGCGCCGACACCGGTTCGGGTTCGTCGCCTTGACCGGAACGGTCTCGCGGTTCCTCCGACTCACCGGGTCGCGGAGCGGCCTCGGGGGCGGCTCCGGAAAGTGCCCGGACCAGGGCGGACCCGGATTCCGCCAACACCGCCGGCCGCGCCAGGGCCACCCCCAGCAGCATCAACGCCACCGGCAGCCACACCAGCGACCACAGCCCGACCAGCGGATACAGCACCGCTGGGACGAGTAGCACCACGACGACCGCCACCAGGCGGGTGCGGGTGAAGGTGGCCACGGAGGTCTCCTCTTGCGGGGGCAGGGGGGATGACTTGGGAAGGTCCACAAGCCAGTCTGCCCGAGAACGAGCGTGCTCGTGCCACCAATACCGAGTCGTGCCCCTCCGGAGACACACCCGTGTCACCGTGGGGAGACCCCTCTCCCGACCTCGAAGCCCACGTTTCCCGCCGCCCTCACCCCCGGGCGGTGGGACACCCCCCGACAAAACCAGCCGAGGTGACCAGAATGTTCCGTACCGAGCTCCGTCGCCGTCGAACAGCCACCGGGATGAGTCTCGAAGAACTGAGCCGTCGCGCCCACTACAGCAAGGGCTATCTGAGCAAGGTGGAAAACGGGACCAAACCCGCCACCCCCGAGGTCGCCCGGGCCTGTGACGCCGCACTGGACGCGCAGGGGGAGCTCGCCACCCTGGTGCGGACCGACACCCTCGCCTCCCGGAACGATGTACCGACGGAGCCCACCACCGACGAACAGGAGATATGGCTGATGGGCCTGACCCCGAACGGTGAAACGGGATTCGTCGGCCTCGACCGGCGCACCGTCCTCTCCCTCAGTGCCTTTTCCTTACTGGAGATAGGGGACCCGCATACCTCTCCCCGGACTCGCGAGGTCGCGCCGGCTCTGGCGGGTTTCCGCGCACAACTGGGCGGTCTGCGCTCACTGGGTCAGCACACCGCCCCCTCCATGGTCTTCCCCGTGGCGGTCTCCCTGGCGAACGCGCTCAGGCAGCTCACCGCGTCGGCCTCCCCCAGCGAGCGGCCGGAGACTCTGCGGTTGGCCGCCCGTTTCGCCGAGTACGCGGGCTGGATGGCGCAGGAATCCGGAGACGACCGGCGGGCCCTGTGGTGGACCGACACCGCCGTGGCGATGGCACGGGAAGGGGGTGATCGGAACATGGGCGAGTACGCGCTGGTTCGGAGGGCGCTGATCACGATGTACGACCACGACGGATTGGGCACCCTCGAACTGGCCCGACACGCACAACGCGACCCGTCGATCTCCGCGCGCGTGCGCGGTCTCGCGGCCAAGCGGGAAGCCCAGGGTCACGCGTTGGCCGGTGACCCCCTCTCCTGTGAGCGCGCTTTGGAACGCGCCCGCATCCTTTTGGCCTCCGACCCCGACGGGGCCACCGGACCGGAGGTACTCGGTTCGAGCCACGTCGGTGATCCGGTCGGTGTGGCGCGTGGTTGGTGCCTGGTCGACCTGGGGCGGGCCGAGGAAGCCGCACGGCTCCTGGACCGGGAGTGCGCGGCCCTACCGATGAACGCCACACGTGCCCGTGCCCGTTTTGGGGTCCGGCGTGCCCTGGCGCACGCCCTGTCCGGCGAGGTGGATCACGCCTGTGCCCTCACCGAGGAGCTGCTGGACGAGGGGGCCGGTTCGGATTCGGCAACGGTTCGTGTGGATCTTCGGCGCCTGCACCAGACCCTGAACCGGCACCACGGTCACACCCCTGTCCGGGAGCTGTCGCCCCGGCTTTTGACCGTGCTCCACGGCGTTTGAACGACTAGCGGGGCCGCGCCCCTAGGACGCGGCCCCGCCGGCGACTCACCTCAGCGGCGCCCCATCACCGTTTCGCGTGTTGGTGGGGGTGTCGGTCTCGTGACCGATCCAGTCGGCGCCCGCGAGGTCGAACGCGGATCGACGACCATGTGCGGGTTCGGCTTCCTCGAAGTCCTCGTCGTCGGGCAGCGGGTACAAGCGCCGGAGTTCCCGGGCGATGTCCCAAGCCCCCGCCCTCTCCAAGAGCTGGACCTGACGATGCACGTCCTGTGTCCTGGTGTCCTCGTCATCATCGTTGTACAGGGAGAGGATGAGTCGAGCCTGCTCGTACGCGTTCGGGGGACCGTGATCGATGCTCGCTCCGTGCGGGTCGAAGGCCTCGAACCCATGGACGTCTGGAGCGTCCGAGTCGTCCGGAGCATCCGGTCCGGGATCACCGAGGAAGGCGAACTCCTCCGGCGCGGCGCCCCGAAGCCGGGTCAGCAGATCGGACAGATCCTCTCCCTTGGACGCCTCGGCCAACCGAGCGAGCGTCTCGATGAGACCGTGGGTCCGACCCACGTCCACATCGCCCCGCACCAGGTCCCACACGATCGCACTGCCCGGTGTCGCCAGGACGTCGTCGGCGTAGTAACGACGTTTGGCAGACTCGACCGACTTCTCCACCTCCCAGAGCACGCTCTCCTTGCGCACCCGGGCAAGCCGCTCCAGGCGCGTCATGTCGTCGTCGGACAGAGTGAGTTCGACGTCCTCGGCCCACACCTCCAAGGCCCCTTCGTACGCGTACACGGCCACGCCCAGATCGGCCGCGAGCTGGTGCCGGGCCACATCGTGGTGCTCGGGACGGAACCGGGCCACGTCCTTGCCCGCCTGTTCGAAGACGACCCGTTGGGCCTGACCGGCCGGGTTGCGCAGACGCGGATCGGGTGTGCCCGTCCAACGCCACATCACCATCGCCGAGAACAGGAAGGAGTAGTGCTCGTCCCGGCTGGACAACGGGGCGTCCTTGATTCGTGTGTTCCTCGGTCCGCTCTCCATGAACGGATCGGGCGGGGTCTCGGTCTGCCCGGGGACGGCGGGCCTGGTGCTGCCGAACATGAGCACCAGACCGCCGAAGAGCAACAGGATCGGTGCCGCCACCAGGACCCACAGGTCCATCAGGGGGTAGAGGGCGGCGGTGAGGACGGCCGCGATCCCGACCATGATGCCCACGCGCCGACGCGTGCCGTTCATCCGTTCTCCTTTCGTGGAGCCGTGCGCTCCCGGGCGGGCCGGATCCCCTGTGCCTCGTCGATTCTGCGCAGGAGGGCCTCCCTGTCTCTTCTTCGGCGTGACGGTTCTCGGGTGTCCCCGGGGCCTCGGGGCAGACGCAGAGCGGTCGTGTAGAGGACGGCCAGGGTTCGCGCCCGTGCAGCGGCGGCCACCAGAATCTCCGTGAACTGTTCCGAACGGCCGATCCAGAGCTCGCCGTACTCCCTGGTCCGGTCCGGTTCCTCGTGGAGGAGGAGCGGAAGCCCTTCGGCGACCATGGCCAGTACGCCGGGTTCGATCGGATGTCGTCCGTCGCCACGCAGTAGGAGCTCGGGGCGGGTCATCTCCCGGAACAGGGTCCGATCGACAGGGACGTCCCGCTCACGGAGTTTGTCGGAGAACCTCCGTACGGCCCGGCGGTGGAAGGAACGGTCGCGGGCCAGCCCCGCCAGCTCCACGCGCGCGGCCTCGGAGACCTTGTCGACCCGGTGACCCGCGAACAGGTGCAGCCGGACCAGGGCCCGTTCCGGGTGGGTGAGGGCGAGTTCCTGAGCGCAGACCGCGATCAGGACATGAGCGAGCCGGTCGGGCGAGGCCCCTTCTCCCCATCGGTAGACCTGCCGGCGGGTCAGGCGTCCGTACCTCTGGTCCTTGAGGGCCGCCGACAAGGCGATCGCGGACTGAGGCGCCCTGTTCCCCGCCTTCTCGGACGCCTGACTCCAGTTCACGATCGCGGCGAACACCCGCTCCGGGCGGTCCACGCGCAGCGACTGCTCGGTCCACCGTTCGGCGACCCGGTCACGGTCGACCGGTGACAAGTTCGGACCGCGGACACAGGTGTCGACCCAGACGTCGAACACTTCGTGCAGCCAGGGGTGCGCGTCCCAGAGCTCTGCCCGGATCGCGGCGGCCTGACCGGCGCGCACGAACCGAATCCGGCGGTCCGGGCCGACCACCAGGCCCAGTTCCGATAGCTCCGTACGGAAGTGGGTGCGTTCGATCAGGGGCGTCTCGTCCTCGGGGAGCCGGACCATCGGTAGGAGGTGTTCCACCGCCGTGGCGAGACGTTCCACCGACGTCCCCTCAAGGACAGAGGCGGCGAACAGGAGCGCGCGACCACGGCCCTCCGCCTTCTTCAGTGGTTCGAGGAGCTTGTCGTCGTCACCTTCCAGGGCCGTGTCCAGCCACTCCCCGATCAGGCCTTCACGGTCACGCTCCTTGTACACCTCCTCCACCCGGCGTGCCAGCTCCTCCACCTCCGCCATCGAGGAGTGGACGGCCCACTCACGCACGTTCTCGGAAGCATGGTCGGGGAAGAACCCGGGAACCCCTTTGGCGTCGAGGTGGCGACGGAGTACCTCAAGAGGATCGGGACGTCCCGGTCGGACCACGTGGTCGCGCAACTCGGTCGGGATGTCCTCCTTGTCCCGGGCATCGAAGAGCACGACCAGTCGGCCACCGGTCCGGCGCGCACGGTCCCGGAGGGGTTCCAACTCGCGGAGGATCTCCCGTGTCCGCGGCACTCCGTTGCGGGTGAGGTCGAGCAACAGCCGTTCCCCTCCCCGTAGAGCCCCCACGTCCAGGCGCGGCGTCTCGTCCTCGGTGGTGAGGTCTTCACGGATGTCGTGGTCGTTCTCCTGCCCTCGTGGGACCAACAGCATCTGGGCCGCGGTGCGCAGGCCCTCACCCTGACCCCCGACCAGGATCACGGCGCCGTAGGTGGCGAGGTCCTCACGAAGGCCGTCCTCGTCCAGGTTCGGGGGCGTGACGAAGCGTCGACGCAGGTTGCCGAGGCGGTCTTCGGCGATGACGTGGCGTTCACGCCGTAGCCGGGGAAACCCGTCCTCGCCGAACTCGAACCTGGCGGCCTCTTCCCAGGATCCTCCCGGCAGCACGAACTGGTGTCCGGTGCCGTGGTGGGTCGGCGAGTTCTGCCTGATGTCCCCGCTCCCGGAGTGGAGCGTGCTCTCGTCACCTTCCACCCGGGTCGAACCGATCGGCGCTTTGGGCGGGTTCACCGTGTCCTCCGCCGGTCGGGGGCACCGATGATCTGGTCACCGGTGCCGTGGTGGGTCGGTGAGTTCTGGTTGATGTCCCCTTTGCCCTGGTGCACGGTGCCGCTGTGCACGGTGCCCGGAGAACCGGTGATGATGGTGCCGACCTCACCACTGACCCCCGCGACCCCGTTGACAGTGTGCTCCTGAGCCTGGACCGCGTAGCCGTCGACGTCGCGCATCGTGTTCGTGGTGCCGGGCCGGTCCGTCACCCGTTCGTCCCTCTGCGCGGCCCGACGGGCGGCCTTGTCCTCCAGGTCCGGTGAGGCGATCTCGACCGCCGCCACGAGCTCCTCGATGTCGCTCTCGTTGTTGCGGTGCCGGTAGCGGCGATATTGGCAGCGAGCCAACGGTGCGAGGTCGTCCGGCAGGTCGACGCCCCTGAGACGGGGCGTGTTCTCGACCAGGACGGGAATGACCGTGGCCTTGGAGTCGAACGCGAGGGCGATCTCCCTCCTGATCCAGTCCTCGGGGTCGTCCAGGGGTCGACGTCCGTCGTCTCCCGGCAGCGCCCAGCGTGGGCCGATGACGGCCAGAAGCACCGCGCAGTCGGCGGCGGCCCTTCGCAGCTCCTTCTCGAAGTCCGCTCCGGAGGGGATCGACTTACTGGCTCGGAACACTTCCTCCTCACCGAAGTGCCGGGAGAGCTCCCGGTCGATCAGGGTCGCTACGTGTTCTCCGTCGCCCGTCCGGTAGTTGACGAAACAACTGTTCATGTCGTCCTTCCGACCTTCGGGAAGATGTCGTTTCCGCGGTCGCGAGACATACGACAAGGCAGGAGGAAGTGACTCACTCTCCCTGGGCACGACAACTCGACCGCAATTTGATCATGTTCGGAAAAGGCGGAATTCAAAAGGTCGATCGCCTTGTTTCCCGCGTCCTTTCTCCGGGGAAACAGGAAACCCGAGAGGGTGTGATCTGCGCTACTCGCCCGTCACCGTGAAGTGGGACGCGTGTCCTCAGATGGGCGATTCGGTGACGTTCGAGACAGGCCGCGTTCACTTCGGAACGACCAGTCGGGAAATTCTCACTGAAGCATTGCCGTGTCTATGCCCTAACCTTCTCCGGGCACGCCACCATGGCCCAATGCGATCACCCGCTCTCTCCGCGCAGCCACCCGTCCCATCATCCGGCAGGGACGGTGGACGAACCGGAACCGCTCTGACCAGGTTCCGGCCCGAGGTACAAGGGCTCCGTGCCCTCGCCGTCCTCCTCGTGCTCGTCTACCACCTGAAGCCGGAACTGCTCCCGGGCGGCTACGTGGGTGTCGACGTCTTCTTCGTGATCTCGGGGTTCCTGATCACGTCGTTGCTGCTGCGCGAGGTCACCGAACACGGGCGGGTGTCGCTGGCGAAGTTCTACGTCCGCCGAGTGCGCAGGTTGCTGCCCGCGGCCACGCTGGTCCTCCTCGTCACCGGTGCGGTGTCGCTGGTGGTGCTGCCGGTGACCAGGTTGGGCGACACCGCCTGGCAGCTGCTCGCGTCCGCCCTGTGGGTGGAGAACCTGTATCTGGCCGACCAGTCGCTGGACTACCTGGCGGCGGAGACCCCGCCCAGCCCGGTGCAGCACTTCTGGTCGCTTTCGGTGGAGGAGCAGTTCTACCTGGTGTGGCCGCTGCTGTTCCTGCTGTGGGCGTTGGCGGCGCGTTGGTGGCGGGCCGGGAACGGGGTGTTGACGGCCGCGCTCGGCGCGGTGTTCGTGGCCTCCCTGACCTGCTCGGTGCTGATGACCGCCTCGGGTGACGGGGGCGCCTACTTCTGGCCGGTCACGCGGGCCTGGGAGCTCGCGGCGGGTGGGTTGCTGGCCGTGGCGATGTCCCGTGGCTCACTGCCGGAGCGTCTGCGGTTGCCGCTGGGCTGGCTCGGGGTGGCGGCGATCGTGGCGTCGGCGCTGCTCTACGACGCCGGCACACCCTTCCCCGGGTACACGGCGCTGCTGCCGATCCTGGGTTGCGTCGCCGTGATCGCCGCCGAGCGCCCCTCCGGGCCGGCCGTCTCGGTCGTGTTGAGCACCCGCCCGGCCCGGTTCTTCGGCGACATCTCCTATTCGCTGTATCTGTGGCACTGGCCGGTCATCATCTTCGCGCTGCAGCTGCTCGACCGGGACTCCCTCGGCCCGCTCGGCATCGTGGCCGCGGGTGGACTCTCGGTGCTGCTGGCCTGGGGGACCAAGGTGTGGGTGGAGGACCCGGTGGCCCGGCACAAGCTGGTGCGCACCGGCCGCGCCGCGCTGGTGGTGGCCGTGAGCGGGATCGTGGCGGTGGCGCTGGTGGCGGGCGCCGCTTCGAGTCGCGTCGATCGGATGGCGTCCGTCGAGTTCGACCCGGACGTGCACGTGGGACCCAGGGCGCTGGACACCGGGACCCTCTCTTCGGAGATGCTCTACCCCTCCCCCATCGACGCCGAGGACGACGTGCCGCGCACCTACGACGACGGGTGCCACGCCGGGTTCGACGACGTCGATCCCAGCGACTGGTGTGCCTACGGCCCCGACGACGCCGAGGCGACCGTGGTGATCACCGGCGACTCGCACAGCCTGCAGTGGATCCCCGCTTTGGAGGAGCTCGGCGAGGAACGCGACTGGCGGTTGGTGGTGCTCAGCAAGTCCGCGTGCGCGTTCACCGACATCTTGGTGGGACGGGACGGTGGACCCTACGAGAATTGTCAGCAGTGGAACCGCGAGACCGTCGACGAGATCCTGGAGATCGACCCCGACATGGTGTTCACCAGTTCCTCGGTGAAGGGCAACCCCTACGGTCTCGGAGACCAAGGCCCCACGGAGGTCCAACGGGTCATGGGCGATGGCATGGCCGAGCTGTGGAGCGAGATCACCGATGCGGGCGTACCGGTGCTGGCCGTGCGCGACACCCCGCGGGTGGGCCAGGACGTGTTGGACTGCTTGGCCGCCAATATCGGAAGCCCCACCGAGTGCGATCGTCCGATCGATGAGGCCATGGAGACCGCCGACCCACAGGAGGTGGCGGTGGAGAAGGTGGAGGACTCGCAGATCGTCGACCTCACCGACCGGTTCTGTGTGGGCGACACGTGTTCGGTGGTGATCGGCAACGTGCTGGTGTACCGGGACTCCCACCACATCACCGGGACCTACGCGCGGCTGCTGACCGAGGATCTGGGGACGCGAATGGACCAGGCGCTGGCGCGGACCTCGCACGACCCCCTGCCGTAGGGCGATCGCTTTTCACCTTTATTGGCGATAATTCCGATTTCGTCCCCTCGAAAGATCGGAAAGGGCCGACCGCTCGTTTCATTAAGGGCGTTTCGCCACGTCGGGAGGGTGCTCGTCGAAGTATGCTCGTCGAACCCCGCCGGCGAAGCCGTTCTCTTCCGCCGTCCACGGCGCGCCGAGCACCCTCGTCCGCACGGTGAAAGGCCGCCTGTTGGATTCCACCGAAGCCCCCGAACGCCGGGGACCGATCTCCGTCGAACGGCCACCGGCTCCGCCGCTGGACGTGACCGCCCGAGTGGACGGTTGGCGAGCGGTGGTGACGTGGCGTCCGAGCACGAACGCGGAGGCCCCGGCGAGTTACCGCGTGACGCGCCGATCCGGTCGCGGGGGCACCGCCCGCGCGGAGCCGCTCGGTGAGGTGACCGGCACCGAACTGGTCGACGACCGTATCGGCGTGGGCGTCGACGCCCACTACACGGTGGTGGCGGTGCGGGAGGGTCACGGGGTGTCGGAGGCGGTGGCGAGCGCACCGGTGATGATCGCCCCGGACGTGTCCGACGTGACGACGGCGGTCGGTGAGTCGGAGGTGTCGGTGTCCTGGCGCCGACCCCCGGAGGCGCTCCGGGTGGAGGTGCGGCGAGGCGCCGGCACCCCACCGCACGACAGGGGCGCCGGTGTGGTGTCGGTGGAGCACGACGGGTCGGGTTTTCGCGACACGTCGGTGCGCACCGACCAGGAGTACTTCTATCGTGTGCGCGCGGTGTACATGACCTCGCAGGGGTGGACCCGTGGTTCCCCGGGTCTGCTGATCAGGGCGGTTCCGGGGCCGAAGGCCGAGCCCGTGCGCGACCTTCGGATCGACTCGGGCGAGGACGGGCCGGTGGCGTCCTGGACCCCGCCGAAGCGCGGCCGGGTATCGCTGTACACGGACCGGAGCGCGACCACGTCGACGCCGGGCACCCCGCTGGAGGGCGCCCCGTTGGAAGGCACCCCGCTGGAAGGCTCCTCGTTGGAGGGCACCCCGCTGGAGGGCGAACCCGTCCGCGGGGCCGATGGCCGTTGCCGGATGCCGCTGTCGCTTCCGGCCGGGGTAGCCCACGTGGTGGCGGTGACGGTGGACGGAGAAAGCCGCGTCAGGGGCGCATCCGTGCGGGTGACCGTGGCCCCACCCGTGACGGGTCTGCGGGCCGAACGCTTCGACACCGTGGTGCGGCTCGGCTGGACCTGGCCGGAGCACACCTCGTCCGCCCTGGTGACCTGGTCCGCGGACACCGAAGGGGGTCCCGCGAACTCCGGTGTCTCGGGCCCCGCCAGGTGGGATCGCTGCTCCCGTGTGCGCTACGACGCCGAGGGCGGATTCGAGACCCCCATGGGTTCCGGCCCCCTGGTGGTGACGGTCCGCACCACGATCCTCTCGGGGGCGGACGAGGTCTTGAGCGCCCCCTCGACCGTGCGCGTGCACGGACGCGTCGCCCTGGACTACCGGGTCGAACCGTTGGGGCTGATGCGCCGCGAACGGCTGGTGAGCCTGAGCGCGAACGTTCCCTGTCGTATGCCTCGGATCGCGGTCGTGTTCACACCCGGCGAGGTGCAGCCGCACGCGCATACCTCCAGGGACCAGGTGTTGTCGGTCCTGCCCGCACGGGACCTGTCGGCCGGGGAGGGGGTTTCGGTGCGGGTGCGCCCGCCGTGGGACTCCGTCCCCGGCTGGTTGACGTGCTTCCCCCTGGACCCGGGCACCGAGGTGCGCCTGCGCCAGCCCCCGGTCAGGGAGCTGCGCCTGTGAGCCTCGCCGTTCCCGTGAACCCGCTCACCGGGCCGCGCCTGGTGTGCCCGTACTGCTATTCGGTCTTCACCGAACGGCGGATCGGGTTCCGCTGCCCGGGGCACCCCGGCCCCGACGGTCGGGTGTGCTCCGAGGAGGAGGACCGCGCCCTGCGCGACCACCTGGGTCGCAAGGAACGGTTGCCACCGGTGTTCGAGGCCGACGGTCGCCGCGCGCGGGCCCGTTGCCCCGGGTGTTCGTCGTCGAGCGACCGGCAGGTGTGCGTGGTGTGTCACGCGCGACTGCCGGTGCACTTCGGCCGGATGCGCGGCCGTGTCATCGCGCTGGTGGGCGCCCGCGACGCCGGCAAGACCGTGTTCATGACCGTCCTCATCCACGAGTTGAAGCACCGGGTGGGCGCACGGTTCCGGGCGTCGGTGGGCGGCTCGGACGACCACACCCGGCACCGGTTCGGCAGCGACTACGAGGCGCCCCTGTACGAGGAGGGCCGGTTGTTGCGGGCGACCCGGCGGACCGGACTCGCCCGCGAACCCCTGGTGTTCCGGTACACCGGGCTGCGTCGTGGCCTGCTGATGGACCGCCCCCACCACACACTGTTGTCGTTCCTCGACACCGCGGGCGAGGACCTGCACGACATGGACAGCGTGGAGACCAACCTGCGTTACCTGCGCAACGCCGACGGGGTGATCGTGCTGCTGGACCCGTTGCAGATGAAGGGGGCCCGTCCGTCGGCCGCCCCCGGAACGAGGATGCCCGCACTGGAAAGCCCGCGGAACCGGTCCTTCGACATGCTCGGACGGGTCACGGACCTGCTGATGAAACGGTCGGACCACGTTCGCGGGCGGATCAGGACGCCGGTGGCGGTGTGTCTGAGCAAGATCGACGCGCTGCGCGGCGACCTCGATGAGGGGACCCCGCTGCACCGGCCCCAACCGGACGCACCGTACTTCGACGCCTCCGACAGCCAGGACGTGCACGCCCAGGTCCAGCAGCTCCTGCACCGTTGGGGCGCGGCCGACGTCGACGTCCACGTGCGCACGCACTACGCCAACGCCCGCTACTTCGGGGTGTCGGCGTTGGGGGACAGCCCCGACGAGGACAACGTGCTGCGCGGCGGGGTGCGGCCTTACCGGGTGGCGGACCCGTTCCTGTGGATGCTCTCGGAGTTCGGGGTGGTCCCGGCGGCGAATCTCTAGGAAAGGAGATGCGCGGGTGACGGGTGCACGGCAGCTCTACTACACCTCGTGCGAATACGGCATGTCCGGATCCGGCGGCTACCAGTTCAACGCCGCCACCCCGGGTGTGGCCGCGCACGTGCTGCGCGAGGTGGAACGGTTCACCGTGTACGAACCCCCGAGGTCGCTGCCGCCGGAGGAGGTCCACCGGCACCCGGTGAACCTGTGTTACTCCCCCGACCTGGGCGGGGCGCGTGTGCTGAGCAGGGTGGTCTCCAGTGGGCACGATCCTTCCGGCAGGCCGGGCAACTACTTCGCGCACAGTCTCCTGTTGGACGGGGACGGTGGTCCTCTGCCCGCCGAACTGTGGGGCGCGGGGTTCTGGTCGGACCGGCCGGTGGCCGACCCCGACCTGCCAGGGCTCGCCCTCGTCCCGGGGCCGTTGGACCGCACGCGCACCGCCGCCTGGCTGAGGGGCCGGGACGAGTCGCTGCTGCGCCGGTTACTGATGGCGGTGGACTCCGCCATCGACGGGGGCGCTCCGGTGCTGTTGCCGGCCCGGGACGAGGACGCCGCCCACTGGGTGGCCGCCCTGTCCCACCTGCTACCGCCCCGGCGGGCCCGGCGGATGTCCTTCGCGACCTACAGCGGCAACCCGGAGGACGTCCCGGTGCACGTGGTGGCGGTGCCACCGGAGACCGACACGTGCGGGCTCCGGGATCGCTTCGTCGTCTTCGGGGCGGCGAGGCTCAGGGGCGGCGACCCCTCCTACGAAGGCGACGAGAGCGTGTCGGACGAGGACCGGGAGACCGACCCGCACACGCACTCGGTGGTGTCGACCGTGCTGCTGAGCGGGGTGGAATACGCCCCACGGCTCTGGTCCGCCGCCGAACCCTACGCCTCCGGCACCGAGGGGAGCCTCTCGACATGGCGACCACCACTGGCGGCCTCCCGCCTGAACGGTGCCCGTGGCCCCGTCCCCGAATCCGACCTGCGCGTGGTCCACGCCTGGCTGCCCGAAGCCATGGACCGGCTGCCCGCCGGGCTGACCCGCACCCTGCTCGGCCGACTCCTGGACCTGGACTCCGACTCCGCGAACGACGACGAACCGACACGGCTCCAGACGATGGCGCACGCCTGCGGTTCGTGGGAGCTGATCGAACGGGCGGAAGTTCTGCTCGCGCGGCGTGCGCTGGACCGGATCGCGTCCGGTGCGACCGCTCCCCCGGTGGCACCCCTGCGTTCGCCCCGGGTGCTGGTCATGGCCGGTGAACGGGTGGGGCTGCTGTTGGAGGACGGGGCGGTGGGCCGAGCCCTCGAACCCGCGCACGTGGTGGAGCTGCTGCGTTGGGCCCGCACCGCCGGGGTGTCGCTGTCCGAGGCCGCTCTGGAGCGCTACGGGGCCGGGCCCCTCGCCCGGGCGCTGGCCGAACGACCGCCGCACGTTCCGCTCGGCCGCGACCTGGTCGAACTGTTGAAGGTGCACGTACCGCTGCGGCGCGGAGCCGCGCGGGCACTGGCCGCACTGCCGCGCCGTCCCCTCACCACGCTGGCGGCCGGTCCCCTCGGGGCGCTCTTCGCGGCGGACCGGGAAGCCTCCGGCGCGGTACTGGTGTTGCGCGAGCTGCACCTGCTGCACTCCGGCGCCCGCGACGCTCCACCGCCGCTGCCCGGAGAGGAAATCCTGGCCGCGCGAGCGTTGGCGACCTGCCCCGGCGAGGTGTTCGACGCCTACCATCAGGCGGCGGCCGAGCGCCTGATCCTGCCACCCAGGTCGATCCTGAGCCGGTCTGTGCGCCCTTGGGAGGCCGAGCTCGTGGCACGGGTGTTCCTCACCGCCCACCGGCTGCGCGAAGGGGGCTCAGCCGACCGGGGACGGTCGCTTCTCGTCGACGTGTTGGAACCGGCGGCGCTCACCTGGTCCCGCAGGCACGTGGCGGCGACCCGTCGCGTCTTCGACGACCCCGAACAGACGCGGGACTTCGACCGGTGGGTGCGTGGGATCCGCGATCTCGGCGGGCCGATCGGCCTGTTCCGGCTGCGTCCGGGAGGGAACCGGTGAGGGCCGCGGAGGTGGGCCCGAGGGACGGCCCGATGGGTGGCTCGGTGAACGGCCCGGTGGATGGCTCGGTGGATGGCTCGGTGGACGGCGTCGCGGGGATCTTCGCTCTTGTGGTCAACACGGTGATCGTGGTGGTCGCCGCCGCACTGGCCGCCGGGCTGGTGTTCCTGGTCGTCCTCCATCTGCGCCGCATCCACCACGTGCTGTACCGGGGCGACAGTCCGCGTGTGAGACCGCCGGGGCCCGAGGAGTCCGCGTGGTGGGGATACCACGGCGGCCCCCTGTGGCGGGATCTGGCGGAGGTGCACCGCCGGGTCCACCTCGACGCCGGCCCGTTCGTCGTGTTCCTGGCGCCGTTCCTGCTCTTGCAGGTGATGGTCGCGCTGGTCCACTCCGCCGTGGCCTGGACGGCGGTGGGCGTGCTGCGGTCGGTGGACGGCTCACTGCTGCTCGTACGCCGGATCCGCATGGTGTGCCCGCGCTGCTTCGAGCACATGTCCTATCCGTCCTACGCGTGCGAGGACTGCGGCCGGCCGCACCGGGACGTGCGGTCCGGGGCGCGGGGCGTGTTCCGCCGCCGGTGCGTGTGCGGCCGCGACCTGCCCACGCTGCTGCTGTTGGGCAGCGCCGACCTACGGACTCTCTGCCCGCACTGCGACCAGGTGTTGGAGCACCGGCCCGGCGAGGCCCGCGAGTTCGTGCTGCCGCTGTTCGGGGCGGCCGGCGCGGGCAAGACCCGGCTCACCCACGGCCTGCACCTGGCCTTGGAGTACGCCGCCGGACGCCACGTCTCCGCTCGCGCGGTGGCGATGGGCCGAGAGACCGTGCGGAGGTTGCGCGACAGCCGGCCCCGGCTGGCACCCGACCACCGGGTGCCGCCCACCCCGCCGGGGCGCCGGGCCCGAGGGCTGACCCTGCGCGTGGAAGCCGACCGGTGCGCCCTCCTGGTGCAGCTGTACGACACCGCCGGAGAGTGGTTCAACACCACCGAGCGCACCGAGGACCTCACCTACCTGGGCGAGGCCACCACGTTCCTCCTGGTGCTGGACCCCCTGGCGGTCCCGGCGGTGTGGAACGCCCTGACCGCCGACGAACAGCACCGATTGCACGGCGACCGGTCACGGGTATCCGACCCCGAACGGGCCTACATGCAGGTCCGCGACCAGGTGCAGCGGAGGTATCGGGGGCCGGGGGTCGGCCGACCCCGGACCCGGTTGGCGGTGGTGGTGACCCGCGGCGACCTGCTCGCCCGCACCTCGCTCGACCCCTCGGGCCTTCCACCCGAACGGTGGGTGCGCGAGGTGATGGGGGCGAACAACCTACTGCGCGCGGCCCGGGCCGACTTCGGCACCGTGGCGACCTTCGTGACCAGCGCCGTCGTGGACCCCGACGGCCGCCCGGATCCCAGCCTGGCCGAGCTGTTGCGCTGGGTACTGGCCTACGAGGCGGCGCCGATCGGGGCGATGCTCACCGACACGCGTCGGACACCGGTTCCCACCGCCGCTCCGATGGAGGTGTGAGGTGTCCGTCGATCCGGGCCCGCGCCCTCTCCCGCGCTACCGCACCGCCCGCCGCGCCACCGCCTGGGTGCTGTACGCGGCCATCGCCCTGACCACGTTCTTCGCTCTGTTCCACCTGGTCCGGGGCACCCTGTACCTGGTCCGCTCCGTCTGCTCCACCCTCGCCGGTTGACCACCGGCACCCTTGAGCGGTGATCTTGCTACCAGAAGCGAAAAAGGCGCCTTTTTCGCTTCTGGTAGCAAGATC
>NZ_FRFF01000012.1 GCF_900143625.1 Nocardiopsis sp. JB363 | reverse complement strand
CGACCTCGTCCTCGACCTGGTCGGTGTCCGGGGCGGGAGTCACCGTGTCTTCACCGGGCTCGACGCTCTCCGAGGGCGGGCCCCCGGGGTCCTGCGAGGCACCGTCGTCGTTGCCGTCGTCGCCGCCGTTACCAAGGTCGGTGTCATCCGGCCCGTCGGTTTCGTCGGTGTCGTCGTTCTCGGAGTCGTCCTCCTCGGTCTTCTCTTCCTCCGCGTCCTCCTCGGGATCGAGAATGTCCTCAAGGTCGTCGAGGGTGATGAGGATCCGGGCCGTGTCGATGACGGTGGTGGCACTGGCGCCATCGGCGTTGACCGTGGCGGTGGTGGTGCCATCGACAGTCAGCCAGCCACCGATACCGCTGGAGAAGGAGTTGGAGATCGTCTGGTCTTGGGTGACGTAGGTTTCCGAGGCACCTTCACCACCGACGGCGGAGGCGTATCCCCATCCGTAGGTGTCCGCGTAGGCGGGCATCGCGGTGGCGAGTCCGAGGGCGCCGAGAGCGGCGAAGGCGGCGCCACCCTGAAGCACACGGCGAGCGCTGACACGAGCGTTCTTCAAGATCAATCCTTTTCGGATCGTCCTGACCCGAGGGAGATCGGGCCTGGCCTGGTCGCGGTTTCCACCGCGTGAATTCACGAGTGGCGGGGAATCTCGCAGAATCTCGACCAGGGTTGGATGTGGGGGATCAGCCAGGGCGCACAGAAGCCCTTGGCCTGGCACGACGAAGCACAGGGCCGACTACGACCCGCAGAGAGCCAGAGCCGGAAAAGTCGCTTTCTTCGCATTCGCCTGCTTGAAAAGAACAGTACACAACAGAAAGTCAAACCATCGCCGGAACTGCGTTTCAGAAAGGTCACGATAGGGATCTGCAGCCACTATTGGTAACGGCGATCGGTGAATTCGGTAATTCTTTGAGAATCGTGTGAACCGTTCGCCGGCACAAGCGTCTTACATGGAAGGGGTCGCCGGAGGTGCCGATGGTTCACAACCTTTGGAGTGAGGTACGTCACTCGGGCGACCGTCCGACCACGCCGGTACCCGACCTCCCGCGTGAAACGGGACTTACGTCCACACTCGGCCAGAACCGTGGCCCGACATGGCGCCGGCCACCACACCTCGGCATAATGCGGTCCATGCATCCCCTGGCCCCGGCCCTCCCCGAACCCGAGTTCGACCTCGTCCTGCGCGGGTTCGACCGCAACCAGGTCGCCGACGTCATCGAACACGGTCTACGCGCACTCGTCTCACCCGGGTCGAGCACGATCTCCGGCGAGTGGTTGCGCGCCCCCGAGTTCGACGTGGTGTTGCGTGGGCTGGACCGCGACCAGGTACTGGACTACCTTGGCCTGCTCGCCGACCGACTCGATGGTCGGCAGGACGGCACCAGACCACACACGGGCTCCTGACTTCGCCCCTACGATCCGCATGAACTGCACAATGGGGACCATGCCTCTGACACCGGCGGACATCCGCAACAAGAAGTTCCACACGGTGCGCCTGCGCCCGGGCTATCACGAGGAGGACGTCGACGCTCTCCTCGACCGGATCGAGGCGACCCTGGTCGCCTTGGAAGGCGGGCCGCGCAAGGGGCCTCTGATCACCGCCGAGGAGATACGCAGCTCTCGTTTCCGCACCACTCGAATGAGTCCCGGGTACCGCGAGGACGAGGTGGACGACTTCCTCGACACCGTGATCGCCGACCTCGCCGGGCGTGGGTTGGGACAACCCGCGGCCCCGCCGCCACTGCCACCGCATCCGGACCAGGGTGGTCCGAGGCGACCCTCCGCCGCGCCGCCCGGATATCCCGGGTATCCGGGGACGGATGGCCCCGGTGTCGGAAGACCTGGGCCGGGCCTCCCCAGGGTAAGCGGTCCCGAGGCGCCCGGGCGACCGGCTCCTCGACCTCAGACCGGACGGCCGGGGATGGCGGGCCACGAGCCTCAGACCGGTCGGCCGGTACCTCCCGGGCCTCGAATGACACCGGACGACATCCGCAACCAGCGATTCGCCACCACCCGGCTGACCACGGGATACAACGAACAGGAGGTCGACGAGTTCCTGGACCGCGCCGAGTACACACTGGGCGTACTGCTCCAGGGCCGTCCCGACCGGGCCACTGTCACTTCGGGTGAGGTGGAGCGGGCCCAGTTCGCCACCACTCGGGCCAGACCGGGCTACGACCCGGCCCAGGTCGATCGTTTCCTGGACGCGCTCGCCGACGAACTGCGCCTGTACGAGCACCACTGACGTTCGGGCCGTGGTGGGCTTCGCGTGCCCTGACGAGGGTCGCGAACAGCCGACCTCGCATACCCGGGCACCCGTGCGGGAACACGCCGTCAGCGACACACCACGATAAGGAAAGCGGAACGTAATATTCGAGCACAGGGAGTAGCCATCCCATGCCACCGGCGGCACCGGGAACAGTGACCCCGTGCCGTCGGCGGCCCGAGGGGAGCAGCATGCAACACACCACACCGCCCGGAGTGCCCGCCCCGGCCTGCTCGGTCCAAACGATCACCGGCCGTGCCTCCGCGCACAGGACCCATCACACGCCACGACCGCCCTCCCTTCACGGTCACCCGCCCGAACTGTGCGCCGAGGACTTCGGAGACCACGTCGTATCGGCGCCTCGGCACCCCTGGGAACGGCCGCTGTTCGCGCTGTGCGCGGTGGTGTCGGCGGTGCTTCTGAGCGCTCTGTTCCACTTGGTGTGGTCGGTCGGATCGTTCCTGTGGGCCTTGGCCGCCTTGGGGACGGTGCCGTTGGTGTGCTGGTGGGTGCGCGGGCTGAGGTACGCCCGCGAACGCGCGGAGTCGGTGCGCGTCTCCCCCACCCAGTTCCCCGAGGTCTACCGCATGGTGATGTCGCTGAGCGCGGAGATGGGGTCGTCGAAGGCCCCCGAGGCATACGTGCGGCCCGGGGATCCGTCGCCGCGCACCGACGCGTCCGGGCACGGACTACGCAGGTACCTGGTGCTTCCCGGTTCCCTGCTCGATGGGGCCGGTCGTCCACGCGATCCCGACGCGATGGCGTTCCTGGTGGCTCACCAGATCGGGCACATCACCTCTGGGCACACCGGGTACTGGCAGCGCCTCGTGATCCTGGGGGCCGAGCTCGTCCCCGGGTTGGGCGCCTCGTTGGCTCGGACGCGCGAGTACACGGCGGACGACCATGGTCTGGCGCACGTCCCGGAGGGGGCACAGGCGGTGCGGCTGTTCGCCGGCGGGTCGGATCTGTACACGCGGGTGAACCTGGGCGAGATGGCCTCCCGCGCGTCGGTGGACCGAGACCCGTCGTTGTTCGTCTACCACTTGCTGTCACGGCGGCCTGGGAACGTCCGGAGGATGGCGGCACTCCGGGACCGTAGCCGCAGGGGGCGTGTGCTCATCTGAGGAGGGCCGGTCCCGGTGCTGCCCGCGCGGCGGGCTGCGGGCACCTGTTCGGAACTTCTAAGGTGTTCGCGACCCACCGAGACACTTGACTTTCTCGAACACATGTTCGATAGGCTGGCATCGTGAGTCTCCTAAACGAGCAGATCGACGTCCGTTCCACCGACAGGGGAAACCCTGCCCGGTTCACCTGGCGTGGCCACACCTTCCGGGTGCGCAGGATCATCGGTGACTGGCCGGCCAGGGACGAGTCCCCCGGGTCGACGGGAACCCGGATTCACCTGCTCCGGGTCTCCGCCGAGTCCGAGGCCGGCGAGCCCAGCATCATCGACATCACCAGGGACGCCGCGTCGGATCGTTGGACCATGCGACGTCAGTGGAACTGATCCACGGTTCGCGTTCCGCGGCGCGCGTTGTCGGTGTGAACGTCGCGCCGCCGGGATCATCGGAGATAGTAGGTGGCGCCCTCGGGGTGGCGGGCCTTGTCGATGCGCTCCAGGATGCGGTCGGCCATGGGCGGTAGCTCCTCCGGGGCGAACCAGCCGACCTCCAGGCTCTCGTCGTTGTCCGCGCGGGCCTCGCCGCCGGTGGGACGGCAGCGGAAGGCCAGGTCGAGGAACTGCACCTGGTCGCCGTTGGGGTAGGTGTGCGGCTCCTGGGTGAGCACGGTGACCAGTCTTTCCACCTGGATGTGCACGCCGGTTTCCTCCCAGACCTCGCGGACCACGGCCCGGGCCGGTTGTTCGCCCGGTTCCAGGATGCCGCCCGGGGTGGCCCAACGCCCGTCGTCGGAACGCCGGTGCAGGAGGACCTTCTCCTGGTCGAGCACCACCGCGGTCACCCCCACGAGGGGCAGTAGGTCGTGGCCGACGTGTTCTCGCAGGCTCTTGAGGAAGTCAGGGACGGGCATGCTCCGACCGTAGCGCGTACTCCTCGTCCAGGATCGACATCAGCACCGCGTCGTGCCACGCGTCGTTCCAGCGCAGATGTTTGCGCCACACCCCTTCGCGTACGAAGCCGGACTTCTCATAGGAACGCCGGGCGTTGGTGTTGAAGTCGAACACCTCCAACGCCACCCGGTGGAGCCCGGTTGTCTCGAAGGCGTACTTCAGGACGGCGTCCGTGGCGGCCGTGCCGTAGCCGCGACCGGTGACACCCATGCTGTTCAGCGCGATCCGGTAGTGCACCTCGGCGTTGTCCGGGTCGAGGTCGATCAGGGCGCAGTCGCCGACGCAGGTGTCGTCGGTGTAGATGAGCCAGTCGGCCCGATCGTGATGGTCCGGCCGGCTCGCGGCGAAGGCCCGCAGTTCGACCTCGGTGAAGGTCCGGTGGGTACCGGTCAGTCGGCGGACCTGTGGGTCGAGGTCGAGGATCCCCGGGATGAAGTCGTCGGCGTTCTCCGCGCTGAGCGGGACGAGCCGAACCCCGCGTCCGTGGAGGGTGGGCTGGTCGCGGAAGAGGTCGGAAGGCACCATGATGGGGATCCAATCAGCGGCCCTTGGGGTGGGCAACGGGTTTTCGAGGGGGTCCTGTTGGAGAGGGTCAGCTTCCAGACCGTCCGGGAGACCAATCTGCGGTCGGTGTTGGGGACCGTGCGGGAGCTGGCGCCGTGTTCACGGGCGGCCGTGGCCGCGAACACGGGTCTGAACAAGACCACCGTCTCCAGCCTGGTCGCCGACCTGATGGAGCGCGGCCTGGTCAGGGAGACCGGGGAGACCTCACAGCGCAGGGTGGGCCGCCCCGGGGTGCTGCTCGCGTTGGACGACCGGTCGGTGGCGGCGGTGGGGTTGGAGGTCAACGTCGACTACCTGTCGGTGGTGGCGGTGGATCTGTTGAACCGTGGGCTGGTGGAACGGCACGTGCCCCTGGACGCTCGGGCGGAAGGGGCGGAAAAGTGCGCCCGGCGGATTTCGGAGACGCTGCGGGAGGTCGCCGAGGATCCCGCGTTGAGGGGGCGTCGTCTGGTGGGGGTGAGCGTCGCCGTCCCGGGGTTGATCGACGTGCCGTCGGGGGTGGTGACCAGGGCGCCGAACCTGGGGTGGCGGGACGTTCCCCTGGGGGACCTGGTCCGAGGTTCCCTGGACGGGGTGCCGGTGTTGGTGGACAACGACGCGAACCTCGGTGCGATGGCCGAGTTCCGGTTCGGTCCGTGCGCGGGGATCCCCGACCTGGTGTATCTGACCGGTGAGGTCGGTATCGGTGCGGGTGTACTGACCGGCGGTGAGCTGGTACGCGGTTCCGGGGGGTGGGCCGGAGAGGTCGGGCACCTGGAGTTGGAGCCGGACGGGCCGGAGTGCTCCTGTGGGCGGAGGGGGTGCCTGGAGGCGCTCGCCGGTGTGGGGGCGATCCTGCGCGAGGCGCTGCCCGGTTCCTCGGGGGGCGACGTCTCCGAACTGGTGGCGTTGACGGTGGAACGCGCCGAGGCGGGTGACCCGACCGTTCTGGGCGCGTTGGAACGGGCGGGCGACCGGCTGGGGCGGGGGGTGGCGGTGCTGGTCAACGTGGTCAACCCGGGCGCCGTGGTGTTGGGCGGTTACTTCGTGCCGTTGGCGCCGTGGTTGCTCCCGCGGTGTCGGGAGGCCGCGTTGGCGCGGTCCTTCGCCCCCGACGCGGGCGGTTGCCGGGTGGAGCCATCGGATCTGGGGTTGAGCGCGGCGGCCCGGGGTGGCGCCGCGGTGATGATCCACTCCCTGGAGACGGGCGACCTTCCTCTCCCCCGTTGACAATTAGTTGTGACTCTAGACAAACTGATCGCGTCCGGCCTCGGACCGACCCCCAGGAGCGCAGCCATGTCCGATTACCAGCCCACGCCAGAGGACAACTTCACCTTCGGTCTGTGGACCGTGGGATGGCAGGGCGTCAACACCTTCGGTGACGCCGTCCGCCCCCCGCTCGACCCCGTGGAGGCGGTCCGCCGCCTGGCCGAACTCGGCGCGCACGGCATCACCTTCCACGACGACGACCTCATCCCGCGCGAGAGCTCCACCGCCGAGCGCGACGCGATCATCACCCGGTTCACCGGAGCCCTGGAGGAGACCGGGCTGACCGTGCCGATGGCGACCACCAACCTGTTCTCCCACCCGGTGTTCCGGGACGGTGGCTTCACCTCCAACAGCCGCGACGTGCGCCGGTACGCGCTGCGCAAGGTCATCCGCAACATCGACCTGGCCGCCTCGCTCGGCGCGCGGACCTACGTGTGCTGGGGCGGCATGGACGGCGCGGAGTCCGAGGCGGGCAAGGACGACCACGCCGCCCTCGACCGGCTCCGTGAGGCCTTCGACCTGCTGTGCGCGTACGTGCGCGAACAAGGCTACGACCTGCGTTTCGCCATCGAGCCCAAACCGAACGAGCCGCGCGGTGACGTCCTGCTGCCCACGGTCGGCCACGCCCTGGCGTTCATCAACAGCCTCGAACACCCCGAGATGGTGGGGGTCAACCCCGAGGTCGGTCACGAGCAGATGGCCGGGCTCAACTTCACGCACGGTGTCGCCCAGGCGCTGTGGGCGGGCAAGCTGTTCCACATCGACCTGAACGGTCAGCGGGGCGTGAAGTACGACCAGGACCTGCGCTTCGGCGCGGGCGACCTGAAGGAGTCGTTCTTCCTGGTCGACCTGCTGGAGCGGGCCGGTTACGCGGGTCCCAAGCACTTCGACTTCAAGCCGCCTCGGACCGAGGACATGTCCGGGGTGTGGGAGTCCGCCACCGCCTGCATGCGCAACTACCTGATCCTCAAGGAGAAGGCAGCGGCCTTCCGCGCCGATCCGGCGGTGGTCGCCGCCCTGGCCGAGGCCCGAGTGCCGGAGCTGTCCGAGTCCACCCTGTCCCCCGGCGAGAGCGTCGCCGACCTGCTCAAGGAGAACCTGGACCTGGACGAGGTGGGACAGCGCGGCTACCACTTCGAGCGTCTGGACCAGCTGGCCTTGGAGCACCTCCTCGGCGTGCGCTGAACCACGCCGTGACCGGTTCTCCCGCCTCGGAACGAGCACATGCCGGTGTGTTCGAGGCGGGGCCGCCCCCGGGCGATGAAAGTCCCCGGGGGCGGCGACGCGGAGGGCTCGATATCCGTCGGGTCAGACGGCCCACCGGCGTTCCTGTCGGTGGGCGTCGTAGAGCGACGCGAAGTCCCGGGCGCGCTGACGGTAACGCTTGACCCAGGGCAGGAAGCCCAGGCAGTAGACCATCAGCAGCACGGCCAGGAAAAGCCGGAACCAGAAGTCGAATCCGGCCCCCTGGGAGAGATACGTCAGCAGCGCGAGTCCCGCCAGAGACACGGAACCGATGGACCCGAAGACGAGGAGGGTCCTGGGCGAATTGATCTTGAACTCGGCTTGGGCGGCGACGATCCGGGCGATTCGGTTGACCTCGTCACTCTCATGTAGCCCGCCCCTGCGCAGCTGCCGCTTGGCCTCCAACAGGTCGAGGGGGTCGGTCTCCGGGGGCAGCGTGGAGGTGCCCACCATGCGCCGCACGAACCACGGCATGAAGGCGATCAGGACGGCGCCCATGATCACGAGCGGCACCAGTGCGCCCAGGAGCATCGGCCACAGGAGCGACCATTCCCCGATCAGTACCGCGCATAGGACCAATGGGGGGAGCATGAGCAGGGGGAAGCCGATGAACACGGCCCTGACGGCGTAACCACGCGGGTGGTTCTGTGCGTAGATCTGCATACGGCCGAACAGGGCCCTGGGATGTCGCTGAGCGGACGTTGGGGGTGTCGTGTGCTCATTCATGTCGACCTCTTACCCCACGGAAACATTACCCAAAAGTAGTAATTTCGATACCCTTCCGTTACTTTTTGAGTCAACCGGGCCCGCTGTCGTAGGCATCGACGAAGGCACGTGCCCGTCGCAGGCCGCGTTTGTGGACGGGGCCCACGAAGGTGGCCCCCACCATCATGAACAGGCCTCCGACGAGCATGACGACCGGTGCCCACCACAGGCCACCCGACAGCGACTGCAAGATCGCGTTGGCCACGTTGATCCCACCCGCGAACAGGAACAGGCCGGCCAACAGCCCCGACGAGACCGCGTTCTCCAGGGTCCGATCGGCCTGAATCCTGGCGATCCGGTCCACTGTGGGACGACCCGAGAGCTCCCCCGAACGTCGAACGGACCGGGCCGCGCGCACATCGGCGGGGTCCGTGTCAGGTGGCAGGACCCGGCCATGTCGGACGGAGGCGGCAGCGGTGACGGCGATGGTAACGACCAGGCCCACCGCGAGCGCGGCGAACAGCGCGACCACCAGGATCAGGGGCAGCCGATCGGGGTCTCCGACGCCGACGAGGAAGCCCGCGCCCATGGCGAGCAGAAAGGTGAGGCCACCCCACAGGCCGGCCCGGCGACCGTAACGGCGCGGGTCGTTCTGGGCTCGGATCTGAAAGCGGATCAGAGCGTCGGAGAGGGGACGAGGGGTGGACATGGGGGGTGTCCCTGCTCATGGGCGCGCCCGGACCGAACACGGATGACCGTGCCACTCCCCCAGTCGCGCGTGATCGACCGCTGGAGGTCCGTGGTGGTCCCGAGGTGGGGGCCACGGGACCTCGACGGGTGCGATCGGTCGGCTAACCGGCCTGCCGCTTGGCCTCCAGGGCCTCCATCGCGGCGATCGCGGTGGCGACGGTCTGGTGAACCGGTACCTGACGGTGCAGGCCGACCAGGCGGACGACCTTGGTGACGCGTTCGTTCAGAGCCGCCAACGACAGTGAACCGTTCTGCTCACGGACGGTCCGGTAGGCGTTGATGATCACGTTCAGTCCGCTGGAGTCCATGAAGTCCAGCGTGGAGAGGTCCAGGATCAGCCACGGACCGTGATCCTCGATCGTGGTCCCGATGTGTTCCTGGAGGTCTGCGGCGGTCGCGATGTCGAGCTCTCCCTCGATCGCGACGATCACGCTGCGGCTTTCAACCCGCGTGCTCAGTCCGAGCCTGTGCACGTTCACTCCTCCCGGCCCCACGTTCAGATGGTGAGGGGTCCCTTCGCTTAACCATACGCAGCCCGACCGGGAACGACCACCGGGTCCGCCTCCACTCCCACAGAGCCGGTCCGGTGAGGGGAACTCTTCACGCCCGAGCGACCTGGTCGGTCATTGGACACACACGGTATAAGCGAACCGCCGCGACGGGAATGCCATCGGGCAAGAAATTTTCGCCTCATGGGCGAGAACCCCGTTCCACTGTCCGGGTTTCGACCATTGACACTGGGTTATTTCACGACATGGGAACCGGTGCCGTCGGCTGTTCCTCAGCGGCCCTCGCTGTCCTCGCCGTCCTCTTCGGACCGGTCACGTTCCGTTCCCACCTCTCGAACACCCTCACCCTGAGTGAAGGAGTCCAACAGGGTGCGAGCCGCCAGGGTGGGCGTGCTCTCCCCCGAACGCACCCCCGCCTCCATGTCCGGGATGAGCTCGGACACCCGCCGGTCCCGCAGGAAGGTGTCCATCAGCTGATCACGGACCTGGTCCCACATCCAGCTGACGCCTTGGGCGTTGCGACGCTCGGCCAGGGCGCCGTCGCGTTCCAGCACGGCCCGATGTTCGAGCACCGTCTCCCACACCCGGTCCAGCCCGTCACCGCTCAGACCGCTACAGGTCAGCACGGGCGGACGCCACTCGGGGTGGACGGGCTGGAGCAGCCGCAGGGCCCTGGAGAGCTCACGGGCGGCCTTACGGGCGTCGTCGGCGTGCGGCCCGTCGGCCTTGTTCACCGCCACGACGTCCACCAGTTCCAGGACGCCCTTCTTGATGCCCTGAAGCTGGTCACCGGTGCGGGCCAGGGTGAGGAAGAGGAAGCAGTCCACCATCGCCGCGACGGTGACCTCGGACTGCCCGACACCCACCGTCTCGACCAGGACCACGTCGAACCCGGCCGCCTCCATGAGCAGCATGGTCTCCCGGGTCGCCCGGGCCACACCACCGAGGGTGCCGGCCGTGGGCGACGGGCGGATGAACGCGTTCGGGTCGACCGCCAGCACGGACATACGGGTCTTGTCGCCGAGGATGCTGCCACCGGTGCGGGTGGAGGAAGGGTCCACGGCCAGCACGGCCACCCGGTGCCCGTTCGAAGTCAGCCGGGAGCCGAGCGCGTCGATGAAGGTGGACTTGCCCACCCCGGGCACCCCGGTGATCCCCACCCGTTGTGCCTTGCCGGTGTGCGGCAGCAACCGCACCAGCAGCTCCTGGGCGGACCGCGCGTGGTCACGGCGGCGCGACTCCACCAGGGTGATCGCCCGGGCCAGGGTCGGCCGGTGTCCGGCCAAGACCCCCTCCGCCAGGGCGTCCACGTCCACCGAACGACTCCTGCGCGCCGCCACGGTCACTCCCCTTCCAGGTTCGTTCCCAGACGTTCTTCGAGTTCGTCGAGCAGGTCGATGGCGGCCTCGGCGATCACCGTGCCCGGCGGGAAGATCGCTGACGCTCCCGCCTCGCGCAGCTCCTCGAAGTCGCCCGGGGGGATGACCCCGCCGACCACGATCATGATGTCCGCGCGGTCGAGCGCGGCCAACTCCTCGCGCAGCGCCGGCACCAGGGTCAGGTGCCCCGCGGCCAGCGAGGACACCCCGACCACGTGCACGTCGGCCTCCACAGCCTGGGCCGCCACCTCGCTCGGGGTCTGGAACAGCGGGCCCACGTCGACGTCGAAGCCGAGGTCGGCGAAGGCGGTCGCGATGACCTTCTGGCCACGGTCGTGACCGTCCTGGCCCATCTTCGCCACCAGGATCCGGGGACGACGTCCCTCCGCCTCGGCGAACTCGTCGACGCGTCCCGTCACCCGGTCCATCAGCCCGGCGGCGTCGGAGCTGCCGGCGGCCTCGTCCTTGTACACACCCTGGATGGTACGGATCTGACCGGAGTGACGGCCGAAGACCTTCTCCATCGCGTCGGAGATCTCCCCCACGGTGGCCTTGGCGCGTGCGGCGTTCACCGCGGCGGCCAGGAGGTTGTCGGTGAGGTTCTCGTCCGCCTTGGACTCGCGTCCGGCGGCCTCGGTCAGCGCGTCCAGTGCGGCGCGCACCTCATCGCCGTCGCGTTCCTCGCGCAGGCGGCGCAGCTTCTCCAGCTGTTCGGCGCGCACCCGGGTGTTGTCGACCTTGAGGACCTCGATCTCGTCGGGGGTGTCGGGCCGGTACTTGTTGACGCCGATCACCGGCTGACGTCCCGAGTCGATGCGCGCCTGGGTGCGGGCGGCGGCCTCCTCGATGCGCATCTTGGGCAGCCCGGCGTCGATCGCCGCGGCCATACCGCCGGCCTTCTCGACCTCCTGGATGTGCGCCCAGGCCTTGGCCACCAACTGTTGGGTGAGGCTCTCCACGTAGTAGCTGCCGCCCCAGGGGTCGACCACCCGAGTGGTGCCGGACTCCTGCTGGAGCAGCAGCTGGGTGTTGCGGGCGATGCGCGCGGAGAAGTCGGTGGGCAGGGCCAGCGCCTCGTCCAGCGCGTTGGTGTGCAGCGACTGGGTGTGCCCCTGGGTGGCGGCCATCGCCTCCACACAGGTCCGGGCCACGTTGTTGAACACGTCCTGCGCGGTGAGCGACCAGCCGGAGGTCTGCGAGTGGGTGCGCAGACTCAGCGACTTGTCCTTGGCCCCGCCCAGGTCCTTGACCAGGCGCGCCCACAGCAGACGGGCGGCGCGCAGCTTGGCGACCTCCATGAAGAAGTTCATGCCGATCGCCCAGAAGAACGACAGTCGCGGCGCGAACGCGTCCACGTCCAGACCGGACCGCTGACCGGCACGGATGTACTCCACCCCGTCGGCGAGGGTGTAGGCCAGCTCCAGGTCGGCCGTGGCACCGGCCTCCTGCATGTGGTAGCCGGAGATCGAGATGGAGTTGAACCGCGGCATCCGCTGGGAGGTGTAGGCGAAGATGTCGGAGATGATCCGCATCGACGGCGTCGGCGGGTAGATGTAGGTGTTGCGGACCATGAACTCCTTGAGGATGTCGTTCTGGATGGTCCCCGACAGCTTCTCGGGCGAGACACCCTGTTCCTCGGCGGCGACGATGTAGAGCGCCAGGATGGGCAGCACCGCGCCGTTCATGGTCATGGACACGCTCATCTGGTCCAACGGGATGCCGTCGAACAGCTGACGCATGTCGTAGATGGAGTCGATGGCCACCCCGGCCATGCCGACGTCGCCGGCGACCCGGGGGTGGTCGGAGTCGTAGCCCCGGTGGGTGGCCAGGTCGAAGGCGACCGAGAGGCCCTTCTGCCCGGCGGCCAGGTTGCGCCGGTAGAAGGCGTTGGACTCCTGGGCGGTGGAGAACCCGGCGTACTGGCGGATGGTCCACGGCTGGTTGACGTACATGGTCGGGTAGGGCCCGCGCAGGTACGGCGGGACACCCGGCAGCCCGTCGACGAAGTCCAGGCCGGCCCGGTCCTTCGGGGTGTAGAGCGGTTTGACGCCGATGCCCTCGGGGGTCTCCCACTCCAGGGCGTCGGCGGCCTTTCCGGTCGCCTCTTCCAGGGACCGCTGCCAGGCGGCGTCGCCCTGTGCCCCCTGCCCGGTGAAGGCCGGCGGTTCCGGTGCGATGTCGGAGAAATCGGGGATCATGCGCTCGCCCCCTGGGCGTCGGTGGTGCTGACGGGCGGGTCGGTGATGAGGACGTCGACCAGGTCGCGGAGCAGGGCCACGGCGTCACAGCCCTTGTACGCGAACGCGTCCACCCCCGCTTCACGGTAGGCGTCGCGCGGCGCACCGGCGAGTACGACCCGACGGGCGCCCGCGCCCTTCAAGGAACGTGCCAGCGCTTCGGCGTGCTCGGCGTACACCTTGTCGGAGGAGCAGATGACCGCGACCCGGTGACCGGAGGCGGCGAAGGCCTCCGCCGCGGTGTGGGGGTCCGCCAACGGACCCGGAACGTCGGCGGCGATCCCACCGGCCGCGAGGAGGTTGGTGGCGAAGGACGCGCGGGCGGTGTGCACCGCCACCGGCCCCAGGGTGGCCAGGAACGCGGTGGGACGGTGACCGGCCTCGGCCTGCTGGGCGTCGCAACGGTCGCGCAGCGCCTCGTAGTCCTGTCCGTAGCGGCGTACCGGGAAGCCGTCGGCGGCCGGCTCGATTCGGCCGGGGTCGGCTTCGCGCACGAGCGGCGTCTCGTCCAGGTTCGGGAACTCGCTCAGGCCGGTCAGCGGCGCGGCGCGGGTGGCCAGGTCCTGTCGGCGGCGTTCCCACACCCGGTCCACGGCGGCGCGCAGCTCACCGTGGGCGATGGCCTCGGCGACGCCACCGGCTCGCTCCAGTTCCTGGAAGAAACCCCACCCGGCGCGGTACAGGTCCCCGGTGAGGGACTCCACGTAGAAGGAGCCACCCGCCGGGTCGATGACCTGCGCCAAGTGGGACTCCTCGATGAGCAGCGACTGGGTGTTGCGGGCGATCCGTCGGGCGAAGTCGTCGGGCAGACCGATCGCGGAGTCGAAGGGCGCGACGGTGACCGCGTCGGCGCCACCGATCCCGGCGGCGAAGCAGGCCACCGTGGTCCGGAGCATGTTGACGTGCGGGTCGCGGCGGGTGAGCATCGCGTCCGAGGTGGTGGCGTGCAGGCGCATCGCCCGCCGATCGGCGGGCACCCCGGAGGCCTCCAGTACCTGGTTCCACATGGCGCGGACCGCGCGGAGCTTGGCGATCACCGTGAACTGGTCGGCGTTGGCGGCCAGGCGGAACTCGATCCTTCCGGCGGCGTCGGCCACGTCCAGTCCGGCGTCGACGAGAGCGCGCAGGTAGGCGGTGCCGGCGGCGATGGCCGCGCCGATCTCCTGGGAGTCGGACCCGCCGGCGTTGTGCACCAGAGTCCCGTCGGCGACGAACAGTCCGAGGTGCGGGTAGCGGAGGGCGTGTTCGGCGGCGAACCGCGCGGTGTCGGTCACCTCGGGGCGTGTCCCCGCCGTGGCGGCCGTGGTGAGCGGGTCCAGTCCCAGGTGGGAGATGACGCGACCGTCGGGGACGTCGGCGTCGGCGTGCGCCGTCAGCAGGGCCCGGGCCGCGTCGAGGGCCTCGGGGCCGGGGGCGTGCAGCACCACCGGGGCCAGGTCCAGGTGGACGTCGGTGAGGGCCTCGCCCAACCGGGAGATCCGCAGTCCGTCACCGCCGACGCCGATCCACAGGGAGGCGGCGCCGTTCATCAGGTCGTTGTGGATACGCCGGCGCAGTTCGGCCGGGTCCGCGTCGCTGTGCCGGGCCCGGATGTCCCAGCCCTCGGGCACACCGCCACCGGGGCGGGACCCGCGGGTGAAGGGTGCCAGCCCCGGGTAGCCGGGATCGGCCGCCGGCGGGGTGGAGGTGTAGAGGGGTTCGATATCGAACCCGTCCAGGGTGTGCGTGGCGAGCACCGATTCGGGCGTCCGCTCCAGACGATCCTCGGCGACGCCGCTCTTGCGCAGCACCCCGGCGACGAGTTCGCGCCACCGCTCATGTGTGGCCGCCGGGAAACCCTCGGCCAGGTCAGGGGCCTCGACGGACCCGCTCTCTGGAACGTCCATACTTCGAGATGGTAGAGAACGGCCTTCGGTTCCGGCGAGCCGGGGTGACGTCCCCGGCGAACATGACGGATCCGACGTCCGCACCCGAGATGAAGCGACGCACCACCACCCCACCCGCCACAGCGTCCGCTCAGGACTCGTCGCCTACTTCTCGTTCTCGGCGTCGTGTGCGGGGCGAACCTTGGCTGACGCGGTGCTAGCTCGCGTCGTCCTCGGAGGCGTCGGTGTCCTCGGGGGTGTCGGTCTCCCCGTCGACGTCCGAGTCGGCCTCGGGCCCGGGGCCGTAGACGAACCGCTGTCGACCCTGGACGAGGACGGCGTGCCCGGTGTCGGTGACCGACTCCACGTAGGCGTCCAGGTCGTCGGCGACCACGTCCATGGACTCGGCCTCCAGGACCAGCTGACTGTCGCCGTCTTCGTTGGAACGGGTGTCCCCATAGACGAATCCGGCGTGTGCGAAGGCGGGGGAGATCGCGCCGGCCTCTTCTTCCAGGCCCCAACGGATCTCGCCCTCCACCAGGTCGACCGCGACCGTGGGGGCGCCACCACTGGCCTGGGACAGCAGGAGGGTGGCGGTGTCGGAGTCGTAGAGGCCTCCGGGGGTTCCGGCCTCCTCGAAGCGGGCGGAGACCGGGTTGGCCCCGGGCTCCCGCAGTGACCAGAGGACGTCACCGTCGTCGACGTCGTGCGCGGACAGGGTCGAGGGCGCCTCGGGCTGGGCCCAACGCACCAGCATGACGTCCTTGGTGGGCTCCTCCTCGGGGGCCTCCTCGTCGACGTCCTCCCCGTCGGTCTCCTCGTCCTCGGTCTCGCGGGCTTCCGGGTCCGGGATCTCGTACAGTCCGAGGACCTCCGGGACGCTCAGGGGGGCGTTGGACAGGCCGAGGTCCTCGTGTTCGGCGTCCAGCGACCAGAGGTGTTCGCCGGCCTCCTCGGGGTCGACCGAGTAGGCGTGCAGGCCCGAGTCGGCGTCCTCCAGCAGGATCGTGTCGTCCCAGGCGGACACGGGAACGCCCAGTGGGTCGACCGGTTCCTCCTCGGCCTCCTCGGTCTCCTCGGTGTCCTCGCCCTCGGATTCCTCGGATTCCTCGGACTCTTCGGTGTCCTCGTCGGGCTCGGGTGCGAGGGTGTAGGTCCACAGCTCCTCGCCGTCGACGTCCAGCACCGTGTAGTCGCCGTCGGGTTCCTCCGCGCTCCACTCGCTCGGCCGACGCACCACCAGTCCGTCCAGGTACTGGTCGTCGTCCTCCGCGGGCTCCCACAGGGTCTGTCCACGGGCGTCCAGCACGAACGGACGCTCGTCGGTGTCGCTCAGGGCCAGGACCGGATCGCCCTCGGCGTCGACGTCGAAACCGCGGAAACGCGCCTCGCCCTCCCAGAGGAGGTCGCCGGTGGCGGCGTCGTGCAGCAGGTGGCGGTCCTCACCGCCGGAACTGATGAGGAAGGCCCCGCCCACGGGGCTGATGCGCACGCCCATCGGGTCGTCGAGGATCTCGTGGACACCAGCGTCGTCGCCGTGCAGGTGACGCAGGACCTCGCCCTCGATCCCGGGCGGGGGAGCCCCCTCGAACTCGGTGGGGATGGGGGCGGTCTCCTGCTCGGCCGGCGGTTCGGGTGTCTCCGGGTCCCCGGTACATCCCGCGACCAGCAGCGCCACGAGGCCACAGGTCAGGGCCTGGGGAACACGTGAGCTGCGCATTAACGGTCTCTCCCCATGAAACGATGATGATTACGGCAAATCCTAAGCCGCGGAGCGGTCAAGTGGATACACGGAGCCCATCACTCGTTACAGGCCCGTGAACACCGATGAACACCGAACGTTCAGCCGCCGGGGTCGGGTTCCACCTCGATCACCGTGGTCCCCACGACCTCGAACTCGGCTCGACCCCCGGTCAGCTCGGCCAGACGCACCTCGAACTCGGGAAGCTCGCTCTCGGGCAGGGCCACCTCGATACGGACCCGCTCCTCGTAGGCGACGTGCCGGACGTTGAGCGTGGAGTCGCGCAGGTCACTCTCCAAGCGCCCGCCGAGGACATAGTCGGCGTGGACGTCCACTACCAACAGCGACCGGCGTTCCAGCAGCCCGAACTCGTCCACCGCCGCCGAAACCGAGTTGCCGTAGGCCCGGATCAAGCCACCCGCGCCGAGCTTGGTGCCACCGAAGTAGCG
Source organism: Nocardiopsis sp. JB363 (assembly GCF_900143625.1). Classification (GTDB taxonomy): domain Bacteria; phylum Actinomycetota; class Actinomycetes; order Streptosporangiales; family Streptosporangiaceae; genus Nocardiopsis. Next base: position 13,488 of record NZ_FRFF01000012.1, on the reverse strand, counting down.
GGTGACGACCGCGACGGTGTCGGTGATCCGTCGGTGACGCAGCACCTCCAGCATGGGCACCCCCGCGGTCCCGGCCGGCTCGCCGTCGTCGCTGGAACGCTGGACCCCGCCGTCCTCACCGAGCACGTAGGCCGTGCAGTTGTGGTTGGCGTTCCAGTGCTCCTTGCGGCGTTCGGCGATGAACGCGCGTGCGGCCTCCTCACTGTCCACCCTGGCCATGGCACAGATGAACCGAGACTTCTTGATCTCGATCTCGTGTTCGCCGCCGCGTCTGATCGTTCGCATGTCGCCTGTTCAACAGAGGTCGTGGGTTCGTCGCACAGTCTGCCGGCTTCCGAGTCCGATTCCGCGACGCCCCCGTTCCCCTCCCGAACGCGGGACATGGGGGTCCTGTGGGATTTCACCCATCGAACGGCACACCTGGTGACCGTCGCGGCAGCATAGGGACCGGTTCCACCGGTTCGGGCCGATCGACCTGCCTCTGTGGGGGATTCCGACTGGTACGGTCCCCTCGCTGGAGGAAGCCGGAAAGCGCTTGGAACTCCTGCGGGACAACGGCCCCGGCCCCGACTCGTTCACCTTCCGCGAGCGCTTCGGTCCTCCGGGCACATCACAGTTTCCGTACTCGTAGTTATCCAGCATGCACTTTGGGTAACGTTGCGGACATCAAGCGACTATCACCCGGGAGTCCCGACATGCGCACCACATCACCCGCCGTCGGCCTGGCACTGACCGCCTTCCTCCTCGCCGGGTGCGCCCAGGGAGCGCCTTCGACCAACGACGGTTCCGCGTCCGGAGCGGGCCCCTCGGCCCAGCCCACCGCCGAGCCCAGCGTGACGGCGTCGATCTTCCTTCCCCCGGGCGAGAGCACCGGCGCCGTCACCTACGACGAGACCGCGGTGCCCGAAGGCGCCACCGCGGACGTCCAGGTACGCGTCCAGGACGGGTCCACGTACGTGCAGTTCACCGGCACCGGACTTGAGGCCGATCGGGACTTCGGCGTCCACGTGCACACCAAGCCCTGTGGCGAGGACCCGGCCGAGGCCGGGCCGCACTACCAGGACGAGGTCGACCCGGAGGCGACGGAGGACGAACCCTCCGCCGACCCGGAGTACGCCAACGCGGAGAACGAGGTGTGGCTGGACTTGACCACCGACTCCAGTGGCAACGCCTACGTCACGTCCACGGTCGACTGGGAGTTCCGTGAGGGGGAGGCGAACTCCTTGGTCCTGCACGAGGAGCACACCTCCACCCACGAGGGCCACGCCGGAACGGCGGGCGACCGCCTGGCCTGCGTGACCGTGGAATTCTGAGAACTTCCCGATCAGTCGGGGATCAACCGGCGCAGGACGAGTTTCTCGCCCAGCGCCCACGTGGTGGAGGCACACAGGTACAGTCCCGCGGCCAGCGGTACGAACACCGCGACGGCAACGGTGAAGAACTGTAGGTAGGAGAGGGCCCCGAGCATCGGCGGCTGTGCGGGGCCCGCCTGCATGGTCGGCAGCATGACGTACCGCCGACTGGCCCAGGCCACCGCCGCCAGCACGATCAGCATCACGGCGAAGACCGGGGAGAAGGCGCCACCGGCCAGAGTGGCGCCCAGCTCGACCCCGGCGAAGGTGCGCAGCAACAGCGCCTCCGTACCGGGGGCGACCCCGATGAACAGCCCGTACAAGGCGATCATGATCGGGACCTGCGCGAGCCCCGGAAGGCATCCGGCCATCGGCCCGGTCCCCGCCTCGGAGTAGACCTTGCGCTGTTCGGCGAGCAGGCGTTCGGGGTTCTTGCCGTGGCGTTCGGTGATCGCCGCCAGGCGCGGGGCGAGGCGGGCGCGCTGCTTCTCCGCGCGTACCTGCGCCACCCCCAGGGGTAGGAGCAGCACACGCACGGCCATGGTCAGCGCGATCACCGCCAGGCCGGCGGCGAGGGCCCCGGAGAGCGGGGAGAGCAGGTCGGTCAGTACGGCGAGGATCGTCGAGAGCACGTCGATGAGGGCCGCGATCGGCCCGAAGGTGTACAAGTGGGAAGGCCCTTCGTCCAGGTGGAGAGTTCGGACGTGGGCCGCTCGTCGAAGATCAGGGCGCACGCGGGGCCGCACCGAGCGCACGACGGAATGCGTGTCAGAGCGTGTGGCGGAGCGTGCTCACCGGGGAGCCGAGGATCTAGGGAGCGGCCGGAAGGGCCCGTCCTGGCGCTCGGGGACGTGGTCGACCCGCGGCGTCGGGTGCGCACAGGGTGAGGACGGGCAGCCGGGCGGAACGTCGCCGCATCGCGTGTCCGTCACCGGTGGCGCTGTCGCCGACCGGCCACAGGGCCGTGCCTCGCAGGACCATCCAGGTGAGGGCGGCGCCGACGGCCACGGCCACCAGCACGAGTGCGGGTCCCTGGGTCCCGAAGGCGAGGAGCTCGGTGGGAAGGGTGCCGAGGAGGAGGAAATCGAACAGGGGAATCAGGAAGTGCACCCGGTCCCCCCTTCCGTCCCGGTCATCGCCGGCACCGACGTCCATCGTCTCCGGACATCATCATACGGACAATGGCACTGCTCGGCCAAGGGAGAAATTCCGCCGACACTCCGCCGACGTTCCACTCCGATCACGCGAACCTGTAGCTAAATGACACAGAGTAACCATCTCCGCCGTGTCTTTCCGGGCTCGCGCGAGCCTTTCGAAGAGGGGAACCCCGTGCCGATCCGCCCTGCGAACCTTGCCACCATGTCCGCGACCATCGCCGGAGCCATATCGGGGATGTCCGAGAAGGACCGGACCACGCCGATCCGTGTCACCTTCGAGTCGGGCCACGAGCAGAACGTGGAGAACGGCGGTTGTCGAGTGCTGGAGACCGGCCAGGGCGGTGTGGTGGAGATCGACGGGGAGGCACGCTTCGCGTTGTTCGCCGGAACGAGCTGCCAGGGCAGTCGCACTCTCGCCTCCGGTCACGGCAGCGTACGCTTCGGCACCCCGGTCCTGGCCGGCGCCATCGTCATCGGCTGACACCCCCTGGACAGTGTCCGCTCACTCATAGACATCGCGACGGTGACCGACCTTCACCACCCACACCTCGACCACACCGTCATCGACCGTGTAAAGCACCCGATGGTCACCGATCCGGATGCGGTAACCGACTCTTCCCCGCAATGCCTTGATTCCTGGAGGGCGGGGGTCCTCGGACAGGCCTCTGACCACGTGCAGGACCCGCTTACGCTGCTGCTGTTCCAACTTGCGCAGTTGCCGGGCCGCTCCCGACGAGAAGTAGACCTCGTACCGTGTCACGAGGTGGACTCCCGCTCGACCTGGTCGAGCGGGATCCGCTCTCCGTCGTCCTCGGCGATGGCCGCTTCGAGTTCAGCGGCGTCACGAGCATCCTCAAGCGCTTCGAGCAGCTCCAGGTCCTCGGCTGAGATGAGGGCTGCCACCGCGCGTCCGCGCCGGGTGATGGTGACCCGCTCATGCCCGTAGGAAACTCGATTGAGAGTGTCGGAGAAGTTTTCTCTGACGTCGCCCGCACCCATGTTCGCCATGACATCAAGCTCCTTGATCATGTACGTAGCGTACGTTTCGTACGGTACCCCTGTCCTGCGAACAGAAGAAGACCCGCGGTGTTCTCGGTGAGGTGGGCCTAGCCGAGGTCTCGCCGACGTCGGCGATGGCGATGAGGGTCATCGATGGTTCCTTCGCACCGAGCGGCCGGGGAGGCGATCGGTGCGCCGGCCGTCCCGGACGGTGAACTCGCCGGAGAGCAGCACGTGTTCGATGCCCACGGGGGTGCGACGGGGGTCGTCGTAGGTGGCGCGGGCAGCGACGGTCTCGGGATCGAACACGACGAGGTCGGCGTGGGCCCCCAACTGGATGATGCCTCGGTCGGCCAGGCCCAGGCGTTGCGCGGGCCGCGAGGTCATGTGCCGCACGCATTCCTCCAGGGAGAGCAGGCCGAGTTCGCGTACGTAGTGGCCGAGGTAGTGGGGGAAGGTGCCCCAGCCGCGCGGGTGCGGCCGGTCGCCGACGAGGATGCCATCGCTCCCGGCGGTGTGCGCGCTGTGCCGCATGATGGTGCGGATGTTCTCCTCGTTGCCGACCTGGAGGAGACAGCCGCTGCGCAGTTCGTCGGCGACCAACAGGTCGACGTACAGCCTCCCGGGTTCCTCGCCCCGTCGGGTCGCCAGGTCGGCGATGGAGTGACCGACCGCCCAGGACAGGCTCGGGTCGGCGGTGCCGGTGACGACCAGGGTGCCCCAGTCCATGGGTACGCCGTGGTTGCCGTCGGTGCCCTCGGTCTCCACCTCCCACAGGATGCGGGTACGGGTGTCGGGGGCGCGCAGCCGGTCGAGGGTGGCGGTGGTGCCGCCTTCCTGTGCCCAGCTCGGCAGCGGGGCGGCGAGGTAGGTGGCGCTGGCCCGGTAGGGGTAGCTGTCGAGGGTGACGTCGAGGCCGAAGCGGACGGTGGCCTCGTCGATGGCGTCGAGGACTTCGGGGGCACGCCCGCGGTTGCGCGGGAAGTTGACGTGACAGTGGGCCAGGTGGAGGGCGACGTGCGCGCGGCGGGCCACGTCCAGGCATTCCTGGTAGGACTCCACGACTCGGGAACCGTAGTTGCGGTGATGGGGGCAGTAGTAGCCGCCGGCGGCTCGGACCGGTTCGAGGAGGGCGACGATCTCGTCGTCGGTCGCGTACATGCCCGGCGTGTAGGTCAGCCCGGTGGAGAGCCCGTGCGCGCCCTCGGCCATGCCCTGGGCGACCATGGCGCGCATCCGGTCGAGCTCGGCGGCGGTGGGCGGGCGGTCCTCGTTGCCCAGGACCGCCATGCGGACGTTGCCGTGGGGGACGAGGTAGGCGGCGTTGGTGGGGGATCCATGGTCGACACGGTCCAGGTACTCACCGACGCTGCGCCATGCGTGGTCCAGGTCGGGGGTGCCGTTCCAGGCGGCGATCTGCTCGCGGATCGGTTCGACGGTGTCGTCGGTGACGGGGGCGTATCCGAGTCCGTCCTGGCCCAGGACCTCAAGGGTGACGCCCTGGCAGACCTTGGCCTCGTGGGCGGGGTCTGCGAGGAGGGCGAGGTCGGAGTGGGCGTGCATGTCGACGAAGCCGGGTGCGACGACGAGGCCGGTCACGTCGATGCGCTCACCGGCGGATCTGGCGCCTCCGGGCGGAACGATGTGGCTGATACGGCCGTCGCGTAGGACGAGGTCGGCCAGGCGGGAGGGACCGCCTGAGCCGTCGACGACCCGTCCACCGCTGAGTACGGTCTCGGGCTGCACTTGTTCCTCCGTTCGGGTCACCGGCACCCGGCGCGGCGACGCACGGGTGTCGGTACGGCCCAAGATACTCTTGCGGGCGAATAATTGGTAACTTTGTTGCCAGTAAAAGTGCCATGGTCCGCACGCGAGTTCGCACGAGCACCGGCGCGCGCATGTGCACGTGACACTCCGACCGAAGGAGCCCCATGTCCAAGCAGGCGGTCCAGACCGACCAGGCACCCACCCCCGCCGGCGCCTACAACCAGGGCGTCGTCGCGGGCGGGTTCCTGTTCACGGCCGGATTCGGCCCCCAGCACCCCGGGACCGGAGAGGTCGCGCCGACCGTGGGCGAGCAGACCGCCCAGGTCCTGGCCAACGTCTCCGCGGTCCTCGCCGTACACGGGCTGACGCTGGACGACGTCGTCAAGGCCACCGTCCACCTGGAGAACCTCAAGGCGGACTTCCCCGAGTTCAACGCCGTCTACGCGGAACACTTCAACGCCCCCTATCCGGTGCGGACGACCGTGGGCTCCGACCTCGCGAACATCCTCGTCGAGATCGACGTCGTCGCCAAGCTCAAGGACTGAGGCCGGGCCGCCCCGGGAAACCCCCGGGGCGGCCGGTCCCGTCCTTCGCGCTACCTACCCCGAACGGCGGGCGCGGACCACGAGGTCGTGGACGGTGTAGGTGACATCGTCGAGCGTCTGTTCCCCGGGGCGGGCCTCGTCGACGAGCACGTCCCACTCCCCCTCGGTGAGCGCCGCGGTCACCGCGTCGCCCTCGTAGAACAGTTCCGGAATGGGCGGCCGGGGCACCCCGGCCGTCACATCGCTCGGGTGGTGCGCGACCACCAGCAGTTCACCGCCGGGCGCCACCGCGGCGGCCAGGTCGGCGAACAGGCGCGCCCGAGGGTTGGGGAACATGTGCATGAACTGGGCCGTGACCAGGTCGAAGGGCGGTTCCGGCGGTGACCATCGGGTCACGTCGGCCCGCAGCCACGTGACACGTTCGCGTACCTGCGCGCTCCGTTCCCGAGCGTGGGCCTCGGCGCGATCCAACGCCACGGACGAGATGTCGACCGCGGTGACCCGCCACCCCCGCTCGGCCAGCCACAGGGCGTCGGCCCCCTCTCCGCTGCCCACGTCCAAGGCGCGGCCGGGTGCGAGCCCCGAGACCTCCGCCACCAGGTGCCGGTTGGGCTCACCACTCCAGATCCGATCCTTGGACCGGTAACGCTCGTTCCAGAAGTCCTCGCCCATCTCTTCGGGCGAGGCTTCGTGCTCGTGGGTCATCGATCGACCACCTCCGCCAACACTCTCGTCGGCGGCGGCCCCCGGGACCACTCCCCTTGCCGTTATGGCAAGCACCCGCCGAGGCCGAGGAAGGTGAGGAACAGGTCGGGTTCCTCACCAGAAAAGGAGAACCACCCTCCGTGATCATGTGTCACATCAGATGTCTCGAATCCCCCTGACGACAGGAAAAAGGAACACCATGATCATCTGGCGCGGTTGGGGCATTCTCGTCCCCCTCATCGCGGCGGTCCTCGCCGTCCCCTGTGCCGCCATCGTCGCCGAGGCGACGGGACAGCAGCACCTCGGTGGCATCGGCGCCGGGGTGGGATTCCTTCTCGCCGCCGTGGCCGTGTTCTTCGCGGGGCGCAAGCTCAACACGCCCAAGCGCGGTTTCCACCCGGCGACCGGCCAGCCGGTGGAGTACCGCAACTCGCACACGTTCTTCTTCGTGCCGATGCAGTACTGGGCGTTCGTCCTGCCCTTGGCCGGCGCGGGCGCGGTCGCCACCGCGTTCCCCCTGTAGGACGACCCCTGTAGGACCTTCAGCACTTCGGGGTTCTAGGGATCGTCCGGATCCGGGGCTCCGAAGTCCTCCAGGCACAGTTCCAACATGGCCTGAATCCGCTCGATGAGTTGCGCGCGATCGTGCCCGCGCAGCGCCTCTCCCCCCTCGACGCGACGAACCCGTCCCAGTCCCAACCACACGGCGGCGATCAGGGAGGCGTGCACCTGGGCGTTCTCCCGGCCCAAATACTCGGTGAGCGGATCGATGAACGCGCTCTTGAGCCGCCCCTGGTAGACCGACTGAAGGTCCGGATCCCCCGCCGAGTGGTCCAGGGCCCGCTGTAGCGTGCTCCCCTCCCCGTGCAACCGCCCTACGGCGTGCTCGGCCATCCGGCGAGGCAGTTCCTCGGGCGGGCCGTCGGTGATGAGCCGGGGGAAGACACCGTCCTCGCGCAGGATCTCGGTGAGCAGCCCGGCCTTGGAGCCGAAGTACCGATTGATCAGCGCGACGTTCACCCCGGCGTGCGAGGCGATCATCCGGGAGGAGACCGAGCCGAACCCCTCTTGGGCGAAGAGCTCCTTGGCGCTGGTGAGGATGCGCTCCCTGGTCACCTCACGGCGGCGTGCGGGCACGGTGGCGCCGCTTCCGGTCCCGTCCGGACGCTCCATCTGCACCCCTTGGGGCCTCGATCCGACTGTCAGGGACCCAGGATCCCACCTCTGTGGACCGAGCGCGTACCGGAGTGGCCCGAGAGATCTCGACTTGACAGGTCAACAGCGTTTACCTATACCTGAATCCGGATGCCCGCCCCCCGGCTGTCGTGCCGTGGGGCTTTCGTGCGTCCGGAGAACGGGGAACCCATGGAACAGTCGCTGCGCGGAAAGTCCGAGACCCGAGAACCCGTCCCGAAGACGAAGCCCTCAGCGGATCCCGCGGCGACGCCGACGACCGGCCCCACCCCCGACTATCCGCCACGACCCGTCGTGCGCCGGATCATGGTCGGTCTCGTGCTGGCCATGCTCACCTCGATGCTCACCAACTCGATCATCGGGACCGCGCTGCCCACCATCATGGGCGAGCTCGGCGGACAGGACCGGCTGGCCTGGGTGGCCACCGCCGCACTGCTCACCATGACCGCCTCCACCCCCGTCTGGGGCAAGCTCTCCGACCTGTGGGGACGCAAACTCCTCTTCCAGATCGCCCTCGGCGTCTTCATCGTCGCCTCGCTCGCCGCCGGCTTCGCCCAGGACATCAACTGGCTCATCGCCGCGCGCGCCCTGCAGGGACTGGGCGTCGGTGGACTCGCCACCCTGCCCAACATCATCCTGGGCGACGTCGTCTCCCCACGTGAGCGCGGCCGCTACAGCGGTCTGATCGGCATGGTCTTCGGTGTGTCCACCGTGCTGGGCCCGTTGGTCGGCGGGTTCCTCGTGGACAGCCCGCTGGGGTGGCGCTGGTGCTTCCTCATCACCGTTCCACTCGCCGTGGTGGCCTTCATCGTCGTCCAGTTCATGTTCCGGATGCCGTTCGCTCCACGCCGCAAGGCGCCGGTGGACTGGCTCGGGGCCTCCCTGATCTTCAGCGCCGCCAGCACGATGATCGTCCTGCTCAGCCTGGGCGGCACCCAGATCCCGTGGAACTCACCGATCGCCTACGTCATGGGCGTCGGGGCGGTACTGCTGATCGTCACCGCGATCCTGGTCGAGCGACGTGCCACCGAACCCATCATCCCCACCCGCCTGTTCCGGGACCGCACGTTCGTGCTGGCCTCCGCGGGCTCGGTGACCGTCGGCATGATGATGTTCGGCCTCATCATCTACATGCCGCAGTACCTGCAATTCGTCCACGGAATGAGCCCCACGGTCTCCGGTCTGATGACGCTGCCGCTCGTGGGTTCCTTCCTCACCACCTCGATCGGATCCGGGTACGCGATCAGCGGTACCGGCCGTTGGAAGGCCTATCCGGTGGTGGGCATGGCACTGTGCGTCCTCGGTTTCACGATGCTGAGTCTGGCGCAGGTCGACCCCGGGCTGACCACGATCGTCGTCGGACAGATGCTCGTGGGCCTGGGCTTCGGGCTCAACATGCAGATCCTGCTGCTGGCCACACAGAGCGCCCTGCCTCTGCGAGACATGGCCTCCGGGACCGCCACGGTGACCTTCTTCCGGAACCTGGGCGGTGCCATGGGCGTGGCCGCCTTCGGCGCGGTGATGGCGGGCAGGCTCAACAGCGAACTGGCCATCGCGTCCATCGCCGCCCGGGAGGCGATGGACACCGACCGGGCTCAGGGGGTCGATTCCGGCGCCGAGGAACTGTCGATCGGTCTGGAGCAGGCCGCCGAATCCGCCCAGGGCTCCCCCGAGCTGGTGCACTCCCTGCCCGAACCGGTCCGTGAGGTGATCGTGGGCGCGTTCGACCACGCGATGCAGGGCGTGTTCGTGGCGGGAATCCCCATCGCCGTGCTCGGGCTGATCTCGGTGTCCTTCATGAAGGGGGTGCCGTTGCGCGGCGGAGGCCCCAAACGGCGCGAACGTTGACCCGAGTCATCCCATGACCGGGCCGTCCACACATCCCCGGGCTCAGAGGTAGCGGCGGAACCCCTCGGCGGAGTCGTCGAATCCCAGGGTCCGGTAGAAGTGGTGTGCGCCTTGGCGGCTCTCGTGGGAGAGCAGCTCGACCTTGTAACAGCCCGCGCGGGTGGCCCGATCCAAGGCGTCCTCCATGAGGGCCCTACCGATGCCTTGGAAGCGCGTGTCGGGGTCGACCACGAGGTTGTCGATCACCGCCCAGGGCTGGGCGTCGTGGGTCAGGTTGGCCACCACCAACAGGTCGAGGGTCCCGATGATCTGACCCCGACGTTCCGCCACCAGGACGGTGCGTTCGGGATCGTTCTCCATCCGGGTCCAGGCCCGGACGGCCGCAGAGGACATGCGGACATGCGCGCTCCGCGTATGGGTGGTGTCCCCGAGTTCACGCAAGAGGCGCAGAATCGCACCGAGGTCGGACCGAATGGCCGCACGTATCATCATGACTGACGGCATCGTAGCCGACAGCCTGCAACAAGGCGGACGTCCCCCTACAATCTGCCACAAAACACCGAGGGCGGGACGACCGTCCCGCCCTCGTCCCGCCACGCGGCGGGGTGCTTCCTGTCGACACTTCAGGGTTTGCGGATGACCCGCACGCCCTCGTCGTTGGTCGGAGGCTGTTGCTGCCGCCCCTCAGGGCGACGGTAGACGCCGGTGACACCCGGGCCGCCGGTGTCGGTCGGCGGCTGCTCAGGACCGTTCTGCGGCTGCTGCGGACCATCGGGCGCCTGCTGGGGCCCGCTCGGCGCCTTCTCCGGGCCGCTGTGCGGCTGCTGCGGACCGCTGTGCGCCTGCTGGGGTCCGCTCGGCGGCTGCTGCGGACCACTCTGCGGCGGCCGGGGTCCACCCTGCGGCTGCTGCGGACCGCTCTGGGGCTGTTGCGGAGCGTTCGGCCGGCCACCCGGAGCGGGCGCGTTGAAGCGGGCGCCCTGCGGAGCCTGGGGCGTGGCGGCCTTGGGCTCGCCGCCCTTGCCCTCGTCCGGCTTGCCCTGCTCGTCCTCGGCCAGCGGCTTGATGCGCACCGTCGCCTCGTCCGGAACCTGCGGCGGCAACTGGGCGGTGGCCTCGTCCTGCTTCGGCTCCGCCCCCGGGCCCTTGGCCTCGGGCGCCTTGGCCTCCGGCACCTTGGCCTCGGGTGCCTTGGCCTGCGGAGCCTTGTTCTGCGGCGGACGTCCCTGCGGGCCCTTGGGCTCGGCCTTGGGGGCCTCCGCCTCGACAGCGGCCTCGCGCGAAAGCCCGGTCTCCAGCGCACCGGCCTCGTCCTCGGCGGTGACCAGTTCGGCGAGCGTCGAGTGCATGTCCTTCAGACGACGCAGAGCCTCGGCGTGCGTGGCCGTGAGAGTGGCCAGTCGACGGTCCGCCGTGTCGTGGATCTTCTTGGCGCGGGCCTCGGCCTCGTGCAGCCGCCGCTCGCCCTCCTGCTTGGCCTGATCACGGATCTGATCGGCCTCCTTCTTCGCGCCGGAGACCATCTCGGTGGCCTCGCTGCGCGCGGAGGAGACGATGCGCTCGGAGTGCTCCTCGGCGTCCTTGCGGTGCTTGAAGACCTCTTCCTCGGCCTTCTTCCGCGCGTCCTTCACCTCGGACTCGACCCGGGAGCGACGCTCCTTGGCCTCTTCCTCGGCGATCCGGAGGATCTCCGCCATGCGCTCGCTGATCTGCTCGTGCTCAGGCTTGACCTGAGCCTTCTCACGAGCGATCGCGAGATCACGCTTGTACTGCTCCAGTTCGTCGTCCATCCGCTGAAGACGTTCGCGGAGATCCTTGAACTGATTGTCCATTCGGACGTAGTAGTCGTCGACGTGCGCCTTGTCGTAGCCGCCCTTGCGCACTGTCGGGAACCTGTCTTGCTGCAGTCCGCCGCCCGGCAACATTTCGCTCATGTGCCTTTCATGTCCTTTGCACCGTTGACTGCACGTCGCCGATGGTGAAGTTGCCCCGTCTGTCTCAAGAACACCCAAGGAGTCCTCTTTGCGAGTTCTGCCCTCAGGTGTCTGTTTCATGCACCGACTCGGCTCGATGAGGGGCATCGGCCGAGAACGGAGCGTAACGCCGTGGATACCGTCCAAACGACCAAGGTAGACACGGGCCGCGCCGCCGCGTCAAGATCCCTGACGGGTACTTTGCCGTGCGGACCCTGGTCACCTACTTACTAAGGTATGCGCGATCATCCCCGTACGGGGGCCGAGCGGTCAACTTCCTCCACATTCGGCCCCCGGGGAACCGACCTCGGAAAGAAGGACGTGGAACATGGGCATCGCGACGGACGACGGTGGCTCGGGCCGGGTCGAGGGCCCGCGTATCGGCGGCGCCCCTTTCGGCGAACCGGAGATCGACCCCACCGCCTGGATCGCCCCGGGAGCGGTCGTGGTCGGCCGCGTCCGCCTGGGCGCCGAGAGCAGCGTCTGGTACGGATCCGTCCTTCGCGCCGACACCGAGGACATCGTGGTCGGTGAGAAGGTCAACATCCAGGACCAGTGCGGACTGCACTCCGACCCCGGACAACCCGCGATCCTCCACGACAACGTGAGCCTGGGCCACAAGGCGATGGTGCACGGCGCGATCGTCGAGGAAGGGGCGCTCATCGGTATCGGCGCGATCGTGCTCGGCGGCGCCAGGGTCGGCAAGGGCGCGCTCGTGGCCGCCGGCTCCCTGGTGGCTCCCGGCAAGGTCGTTCCACCGAACACGCTGTGGGCGGGGGTTCCCGGCAAGGTGGTGCGCGAACTGAACGACGACGACCGTCTGGTGCTGGAGCACACACCGACCGCGTACGCCGCCTACGCCGTACAGCACCAGGACGTCATCTGGTACTGACGGCCCGGCCGACGAGCCCGCGTATGGCTCTCCGGGGGGAGGGCGGCCGGACTTCGGTCCACGCCCCCCTCGGAGGGAGCGGACACTGTGTGACTAGCTCGGGTGAGCGGGTGGGTGGCCCACCCGAGTCATGCGCGATGACCGTCCCCGACGTAGCCTGAAAAGTGCTCGCCCCCTGTCGGAGCGGACTGAGTCGCGCCCGCCCGGCCCCCAAGGGTGTGGGCGTTCCCGTCCTGCCCAGCGACACCATCGTCCCGCGGAGGTGAGGAGCACCCTTGAACCACGCCATCGGGCTGCGCGACCGCCTCCACGACCATGTCGCCCTCGACGAGATCGAGTTGTACGCCGAGCTCCTGATCGCGGTCGCCGACGCCGACCAGCAGCTGAGCTTCGACGAGATCGACCGCGCCCTGGGCATCGCCGAACACTCCGAGGACGCACACGAGGGCGCCCCGGTAACCGGTGGTCCCCGGTGCCCCGAGCATGCGCGGGAAGGGTCGGACCCGCGCGCCACAGGGTCGGACCCGCGCGCCACAGGGTCGGACCCGCGCGCCACGGGGACGACACGGCCGGCAAAGGCCCCGCCTCGCAGCGCCGGTACCGCACCGTCGCCTCGCCCGCCCGATCCGCGCCGGGAAGAGCCACAGGCGGACCTGGACCGGAACGTGGCGCCCGCCGGGACCGGTCAGGAGCCGATCCCACTCGGACCGTCCACCCCTTGGGCCCCACTCCAAGCCCTCGGGGACTTCCACACCCACCACGCATCGCACGACCCCCTCCTGCGCAGGCTCGCCCCCTGGTACATCTGACCGCAGGCGGCATCCGCCCCTCGTTCCCCGCCGAGTTCCCCGTCGAATCGGCCTGATCCGGCCACCCTCGACCCGCTCCGACGGCCCCGATACCGGGTAGTGACCCTTCCGACCCCTCGGTCACCCCGGTCCCCACCGGCCGCCCTCGCAGGAGCACGGATGCGCGAACCCGACAGACCCGCCCCCCGGACCCGGCGGCCGGATCGGTCCAGGGGCCGTGGTCCGACAGGAGCCATCCGGCACCCGC
>NZ_FRFF01000082.1 GCF_900143625.1 Nocardiopsis sp. JB363 | reverse complement strand
ATGTAGCTCCGTCTCGTGGGCTCGGTGATGTGTTTAAGAGACAGGAGCAGGAGCTTGGACAGATCGGGACGCTCGGTGGCGAGGAGGTGTTCGCTCGCCATCAGGAGGGTCTCACCGATCTCCTCGGGTCCGCTCGTGTCGAGGTCGTCGAGGATCTCCGGTGGCAGGTCGAGCTCGTGGACCAATTTCCTCAGCTCGGGGGTGAGGAGATCGGTGGACGCGACCGGTCGGGGTTCGTCGGGTGTCATATGTGCACGTTAGCCAAGGCCGGGGGCCCGCGACTCCGAAAGTCGTGATCGGCCCCGGCCTCAGCGAACGGGTCGGGTCAGAGGGGGAATCCGGGGATGGTGCGCAGCAGGTCCAGGACACCGGTGTCGGTCCGTGCCCCCGTCTCCAGCCCGACGGCGAAGACCACCACACAGAGCAGCAGTAGGAGCAGGTAGCGGGGCCATCGACGGGAACGTCTACGCGCGCCGGCGGGGTCGGCGTCGATCCAGGACTGGTCCAAGCGGGCGATCTCCCTGCGTAGTTCCTGCACCTCGGAGTGGTAGTGGTCGCGTTCGCCACGTACTCGTCCGAGTTCGGCGCGTTCGGCCCGGACCGCGGCTCGCACGTCGGCCACGTCGGTACGGGCACCTTCGGGACCGCGCCGCCGATGCCAACGCTCCAGGCGGGCCAGCGGCAGGTCGACGTAATGGGTGGGCCAGTTGTCGTCGAAGTCGCTGTGCCCCTCGCCGGGCTCCGGTTCGGTTTCGGCTGCGTAGTCGAGGGGTTCGTCGTCCTTCCCCTCCTCAGCCGATTCCGTGGCTTCGGTGAGTACGGGCAGGGGCGGGGCGTCTGCGGGGGT
>NZ_FRFF01000075.1 GCF_900143625.1 Nocardiopsis sp. JB363 | reverse complement strand
CGCCACCACCCCCGTGCCCCACCTGCTCCAGACCCGCCTGCCCGGCACCGACCTGGCCGAATCCACCCCCGGCCCGGCTCTGTTGCGAGAGTTGGGAGAGCGAATGGGGCGTCTGCACCGCCTTCCCACCGCAGGTTTGCGCACCCCACCACACCAGATGGAGTCCACCGACCCGACCGGCCTGCTCCAACACCTGCACCGCATCGGGATGATCGACGCCGACACCGCCACCTGGTGCACCGATCTACTGTCCCGCCTGGCCCGATCACACCCCGATCCGCAACCGGTACTGATCCACGGTGACCTGTCCCCCACCAACCTGCTGGCCACCGATGAGGGCACCCTGTCGGGGATCGTGGACCTGGGCGATGCCGCCCTGGCCGAGGCCACGGTGGACTTCGCCAAACTCCCACCCCACTGGCTGCCCGAGGTCGTGGCCGGCTACCCGCACCCACCCGAACAAGAACACTCCTGGCGCTCCCGCATCCTGTTCCACCACCTGAACTGGGCCCTGGCCCGCCTGAGCGATCCGCGTCCCCGGCCGGGCCTACGCCACTGGAGCGCCCCGCCCGCCGCCCGCCTCCTCGCCCTGATGCGGCTACTGTCCACCCACCCCCACTGGGTTCCCGGCTGACCCACTCCTGGCGGCAGGGGAATTCACCCCCGAGTCAGAGCCGGCCCTCGTGCGTTCACACCACCTCGCGCAACCCGGTCAACCTCGACCCTCGATCCCCCGCACGAAAACCCTCTCCCTCACCGAGGCCGAGGACACCGGGCGCGCGCGGACACCGCCCCGGCACCCGGCTTCCTGCTCAGGCCGGGGTGAAGGACCGCTCCCGGTCCAGCAACGCCTGGGCACGCTCGCACACCGCTTCGGCGCGACCGCGCGGCACACCCCGCCCACCGGTCTCACCACCGGCCACCGCCAACGCCTCGCGTACTCGGGCGTGGGCGTCCACCAGCCGGTGGCGCGCCCCGGCGTCCATCCCGCATTCCTCCACCTGCCGGCACGCGCGGGCGCACTCGCCCATCGCCCATTCCACACGCTCACGCATCGACCCATCGCGCACCAGCAGGGTCACCACCACCCCCACCACGGCTCCCAGCACGGTGGCGGCCAACCGCTCACCCACCAGGTCCGAGGCGCCCGCCCCGGGGTGGGCCAGCGAGGACAACGCCAACGTCAACGGGGTCACGCACACGATCGCGTACGCGTAGTTGGTGGTGACCACCAGCTCCGCACCCACCTGGCACAGCACCACCACGATGATGAGCACCCACACCGAGGAGGTGTCCACCACCGCGAACAGTGCGGCGGCCGCCCCCGTCCCGGCCACGGTGCCCAGGGCCCGTTGCAGGGTGCGGTGCCAGGTGAGGGTCACACTGGTGGCCTGGAGCACCGAGGCGGCCGAAACGGTCGCCCAATAGCCGTGCCCCATCCCCAACGACCAGGCCAGCACACCGGCGGCCAGGGAGGCCAGGGCGATCCGCACCGCCCACACCATGCGCGGCGCGGGCCCGGGATGAGCGGCCCCGACCGAACGGACCTGGTCGGCGTGGGCGCTGAAGGTGCGTAGTTCCTCCTCGCTCACCAGCGGGTCCAGGCGGCGCCGGGTACGGACGCGGCGGGCCAGCTCACGCAGTTCGGCGGCTCTTCGCCCCTGCAGGACCCGGTCCCCACCGTCGAGCACCAGGGTGTGGGCGCGCGCGATCATCACCTCAAGGGCCAGCACCGTGTCGGTGCGCGGGGTGGCGCCCAACACCTGGCGGGCCCGGTGCAGGGCCGCTTCGGCCCCTTGACGCCGGGCCGGGGTTGGGGCGTGCAGGTGGTCGGCCACCGCGTGCAGGGCCCGCGCCGAGGCCAGGCGGTGGGCGGCGCGGGGGTGGACCAGTACCCCGACCATGGCCATCACCCAGCACAGGGCGGCGGCCGCGGCCGTGGTCAGGGTGTGCACGGGCACCCCGGCCAGGGTCTGGGGGGCGTAGGCGGCCACCCCGGCGGCGAAGACGAACATCAACCCGGCCGGTGCGCCCAGGCGCACGGTGTCGGAGGTGTACTTGGCCGCGGCCGCCACCAGGGCCACCACCACGATGGGTGCCACCATGGTCGTGGACAAGGCCGAGGTCAGGGCGCCGGCGCCCACCGACAGGGTCAGGCCCGTGGCCACCAGGGCCAGGATCGGGGCGCGGCGACGGTAGGTGTCATCGCGCGCGTACAGGGCGGTGAAGCAGCCCATGGCCGCGTAGGGGGCCAGGTCCATGCGCCCGGCCAGGTGCAGGATGATCAGTACCGTCAGCAGACACACGCCCACACGGGCGGCGGTGACGATGACGTTGCCGCGTACTCGGCGGGGCGAGAGGGATCCTCGGGAGTCGAAGAGGGTGCTCGACCGCCCCCAAACAGAAGAAAAGTAGTTCACAAGTAAATTATTATAGGGTGGATTCGATCCCAACGCCACCCAGTGAAAGACACCTCTCACCATGAGCGACGCCGTGGCACGCTTCCGCGACCACTGGTCCCACCTGCACCCCGACCAGGACCTGACCGGCATGGAAGCCATCGGCCGCGTCCGCCGCCTGGCCGCACTGGCCAACAACCGCACCGACGACGCCCTCACCGACACCGGCGTCTCCCGCCCCGAATTCGAGATCCTGGCCGCCCTACGCCGCTCCCCCGACGGCCTGCGCCCACGTCACCTGACCCGCGAGACCATCTCCTCGGGCGCCGCCACCACCAAACGCCTCGCGCGCCTGGAAGAAGCCGGCCTGCTCACCCGCACCCGCATCGAACGCGACCGCCGCGAAACCCTGGTCCGCCTCACCCCCGAAGGCGAAACCCTCACCGACACCCTCTTCCTCCTCCAGTTGGGTATCGACACCGACCTGCTCACCCCCCTGACCCAGGACGAACGCACCCAACTCGCCACCCTCCTGACCCGCCTGCTCACCCCCATCGACCGCACCTGAACACACCTTCACCACGGGGAAAGCCTCCACGCCGGCCGAGGCCGCGCAGCCGCACCCGCCGCGCCCGGCCCGCACCCCCGGGCAGTGAGGAAGGCTCGCACCCCTCACCCCAGGGATGCGAGCCTTCCTCGCTCCACCACCGCTCGCCGCTCATTTGTCCTGATCCGGGGTCTGCGGCGGAACCGGCCTGGCCTCAGTTCACCGAACCCAGGTTCTGCCGCGCCCATTGCGCCACCGTGGTCCCGGGACGCCCCAGCACCGTCTGAACGTCGTCGCGGACCACAGCCTGGAATTCCATGTTGCCGAGCACGGTCTGGCGCATCGTCGCGACGGCGCTCTCCATATAAAGACGATCGCCGGCCGAGGCGATCGAACCCACGTAAGCCGCCAAGTCGTCAGGGCCCGACACCGAGCACGTGATCTCATCTCCCATCACCTCGCTGAGGATCTCGGCGACCTGCGGGCCCGTGACCACCTCCGTGCTCAGCCAGTAATTCTCACCGCCATGCCTGGCCGGTCCCTCACGCAGCACCGCGGCGGCGACCGCGGCGATGTCAGCGGCGCACACCCACCCCAGCGCGGACTCCTGCCAGGAGACGGTGAACGAACCGGTCTCGGCGACCGTGGCCAGCACCGTGTCGGTGATGACGTTGGGGTGCAGGTGCGTCCACGCGATACCGCTGGCCTGGATGTAGGTCTCGATGAGCTCATGCCAGGAGAAATGCGGAATCATGTCACGGCCGGAGCCGAAGACGCCCAGGTGGACGATGTGCTCCACACCGGCGCGCGCGGCGGCGTCGACGAACATCTTGCTCTGGTAGAGCATGTCCGCGGTGTAGCCGGTCAGGAGGAAGACCCGGTCCACGCCTTCCAGCGCTTGGGCGAAGTGCTCGGGGCGGTCCAGGTCCAGCACGACGGCCTCGCGCCCTTGGGCGCGCCACTGGTCGGCGACCTCGCCGCGCCTGGTCGCAAGACGCACCTCAAGACCTGCGTGATCGCTGCCCAACTCCTCGACCAACCGCGACCCGACTCTTCCGGTCGCACCGAGGATGAGTGCTCTGACCATGGCGAATACCTTTCTTTCTACGAATCCGGGCACATCCGCAGGCCTTCCGCCCTGGGAGAGCCAGGGCGGCAGGCACCGAACGCGATATGACCCGCGGCCGCTGAGGGGTGCTTTCGGAGGGGTTTTCCGTTGTTCTCGATCCGTGTTCGACCTGACGGGGTCAGGTCGAACCCACGTTCTCGGTCAGCGCGTCCATGAGGAGATCGATGAGTCGGTGGACCTGCTCCTTGGTGCTGTGCCGGGCCAGGGAGGCGACACCGCCCACCAGGAGCAGGACGTCGCCCGCAATGACGTCACCGCGCAGACCGCCCTCCCGGACACCGGCGTCCAGCAGGGTGGTGACGGCGCCGATCAAAAGTGTGCGGGTGTGGGCGTAGGGGTCGGCGTCGGAGGTGATGGCCGCGTTGAGGGCCGCGCACATGTTGGCGTTGGCCATCGCGTGGTCCAGGAAGTGCTCCAGCCATGCCCGGGTGGCCTCATCCGCCGGGTACCTGGCCACGAGGTCGCTCGCCCTCTCGCACACCAGGGCGATCTGTCGACTGTGGGCGGCGACCAGGAGGACTTCCCCGGTCGGGAAGTGTCGGTAGAGCGTGCCCACTCCCACCCCCGCCTGCCGGGCGATGGCGGCCGGCGTGGTGTCCGGCCCCTGCTCGGCGAAGAGGCGCGCGGCCACCTGGCACACCGACACCCCCACCCCCGGGTCGGCGGCCACGTTGCGCGCCTTGAAACTGGAAACGAAGGTGATCACCCGCGCCAGATACCGCTCCGGCTCCCAGATCGCCCCCACCGCAACCTCATGGATCCCACCACCCGGCCTCGACGAAGCCAACGTGCACAGGTGGTACTCCGACCAGAACACCAAGAACGGACCCCACCCCACCCACTCCGCTCAC
>NZ_FRFF01000173.1 GCF_900143625.1 Nocardiopsis sp. JB363 | reverse complement strand
GTGATGGCGACGGTCCACGCCGTTCGGCGCCGCGCGGCGGTCGCCGAACGGCGTGGACCGTCGCCATCACCGCGACCGTGACACTGGCGGTCGCCGGGATCCTCACCTGGACCGTGGTCTTCGCCTACGGGCCCTCCACCAGTATGAACACCGCTCGCGGACTGCCCGCCGACGACCCGTGCGCCCTCCTCGGAGAGGACACACTGTCCGACCTGGACGCCGAAACCTACTCGTGGTCCAACGGCGAGTACTCCAACGGGTGCGCCTGGGAGACCTCGATGGCGGGGGAGGACGAGGTGTACCTGTCCCTCCACCGCGGCGTCGCCTTCTCCGAAACCGACTCCGCGACGTTGGAGGCCGCCGGCGAGGAGCACGCTCCGCGCGATCCCGGCGAGCTCTACGAGACCGCCGTCGAGTCCGCGTCCGAGGTCTTCGTCGAACTGGGCGACGAGGGAACCTCCGAACACCAGGACCGGCCCCTCTCCTACGGCGACGAGAGCGTGCTCGTCGTCCACAACATCGACTACGGGTACTCCGACAGCGTGTCCCAACGTGTCTCCCTCATCGTTCGCGAGGGCGACGTGGTGAGCACCCTCTCCTTCCACGTGACCGGTGAATTCGCCGAGATCGACCTCAACGAGTCCGAAGGCCTGCTCACCGAGGCGGCCGACGATGTCTTCGGCTGAACGACCCTCCCCCTCCCTCTCGGACCACACCCAGAACAGGAGACCCGCCGTGTACGACGGACCACCGCAGGGGTTCCCACAGGCCGCGTCCGCTCCGATGCGACCCCGGCGATCGACCGGGCGGACCGTCGCGATCACCGTGGCGGCGACGCTCGGCGCGTACGTGTTGGTGGTCGGGGTCGCCGGAGCCGTGATCGTCGGCACCGGATCCGGGGCGTCCGGAGCGGGGAACGAGACCGAAGGTCTGCCCTCCGAGCCGTGTTCCGCGGGGGGCGGTTCCCAGCTCGGCGCCCTCTCCGCGAGCATGCCGAACGCGAACTTCGGTGAAGCCCGCTCCACCTGCCAATGGTGGGTCGAGTACTCGGACGGGACCCCGGGCGTGCTGTTCGTCCGGTACCGATTCGCCACGGACGACGACGAGAGACCACTCCGTGACGAGTCGGACGCCCAGGAGCTGTACGAGACCGAGTCCGAGAGACTGCTCGACGGTGACGACAGCGACTACTGGTCGGTGGAGGTCTCGGAGGCCCGTGAGCTCGAACTCGGGGACGAGTCCGTGGTGTCCCACTACCAGGAGGGGAGCGACGACATGGTCGGCAACGCCGATGTGCTGGTTCGGGTCGGTGACGTGCTGGTCTCTGTCGAGGCGTCCGAGGCGGTCGAGTCCCCGGAGCACCGGACGGGTCGGGTCGACTTCACCGAGGACGAGGAGACCCTGATCGCGATGGCCGAACACGCCGTCACGCTGGTGGAATGACTCGGCGGGGCGATCCGGTCGCCACCGAACGCGGTGGTCCCCTACTCCGCGGCGACGGTCGTCACCGGTCGGACCTCCTGGCCCTCACCGGACCTGATGTCGGGCCTCTGGTCCACGCAGCGCGTACGGTCCTCGAACGCCTTGGCGTAGCGCAGCAACTCCACGTCACGGTAGTGACCCGCCGCCATCTGGAACCCCACGGGGAGACCCGTACCGGTGAATCCGGCCGGTACCGCCAGAATCGGAAGTCCGGTGGCGGAGAGCACCCAGGCCGAGCGCATCCAGTCCAGGTAGCCGGCGGTCTCCATGCCGTTGATCGAAGAGGGGTAACGCGACCGGGCGTCGAAGGGCAGCACCTGCGCGGCGGGGCTCACGAAGAGGTCGTAGCGCGAGTAGAAGTCCCGCACGGCGGCGGCCAGACGGGTCCGTGCGAGGGTGGCGTCGATGATCTGGCTCGTCCGCAGCGCCAGTCCGCTCTCCACGTTCCAGACCACCTCGGGCTTGATGAGGTCCCGGTACTCGCGGATCAGCGGCCCGAACGCGGTGGCGAAGTTCAAGGCGCGGGTGGTCAGGAAGACCTCGTCGGCGTCGGTGAGGTCCGGCGCGGCCTCCTCCACGATGGCCCCGGCCTCCTCGAAGACACGCAACCGTCGGGTCAGCACGTCCAGGACCTCGGGCTCCACGGGAACACCGAGCCCCAGGTCCGGGCTCCAGCCGATCCGCACGCCCCGCAGGTCACCGACGATCGGTTCGGAGAAGTCGTCCCCGGTCAGCGGCGCCGCGGGCACGACCCGGTCCGAGGGGCCCGAGACCGCCGACATGAACAGGGCGATGTCGGACACCTCACGGGCCATCGGTCCGGTACGGCCCAACCACGCCTGGTCGTCGACCGGTGTGGGTGAGGGGATCACCCCGTAGGAGGGGCGGAAGCCGACCACGCCGCAGAACGAGGCGGGGATGCGCAACGAGCCGCCCACGTCCGAACCCTCACCGAGGGGTTGGATGCCGACGGCGATGGCCGCGGCCACCCCACCGGAGGAGCCGCCCGCGCTGAGCGTGGGGTCGTAGGGGTTGGTGGTGGTACCGAAGACCTCGTTGAAGGTGTGCGAGCCCGCCCCGAACTCCGGGACGTTGGACTTGCCGGTGGCGACCACACCCGCGGCGCGCAGCCGGGCGACGACGAGGTCGTCCTCCTCGGGCACGTGGTCGGCGAAGATCCGGGAGCCGTTCGTGCTGCGCATCCCCGCCACCGCGTGGGTGTCCTTGTGGGTCATCGGGAGACCGTGCAGGGGCGGGGTCTTCGCTCCGGACGCGGTGAGTCGGTCGGCGGTGTCGGCCGCGTCTCGGGCCCGCTCGGGGTCGACCGTGACCACGGCGTTGATCGCCGGATTCACCTCATCGATCCGCTCCAGGTGGGCATCGAGCGCCTCCCTGGCGGAGACCTCCCCGCGCCCGATCGCGCTCACCAGGTCCGCCGCCGACATCCGCAGGATCTCGTTCATGGTCGCTCTCGGACTCCTTCACCACTCGGACGTCCCCGAAGGGAAGCGGATTCAGCCGTGTCCGACCGGCCTACCACTCAACCGAACCAGGTGACCTGGACAACCACGATGCGTTCGCCCCGAACGTCCGTCAGGTAGGTCAGCATCAGTTCGCCGCGTAGTTCAGTACGAACTCCCGGCATGGCACCGGAGAAGGCGGCGCCTTCCAGAAAGATCATGGATTCGCGGACGGCGAGCTCTGTGGCGAGAGCGGACACCGCCCGGAGCGCTTCTTCGGGCAAGCTGTCGAGCAGTGTCTCGGGATCGTGTTCCCAGTGCCAGTCAGACACGCTCGGCCTCTTCATGGGCCGCCCTGACGATCTCACCCGCGGTACGAATCGCCTGATTCCGGACCTCGGGGTCGGTGTCGTGGACGGACCTCTCGGCCTCTTGGAGGCGTCGGGCGGCCTCAGGCCTTCGTGCGATGGCGACCGTGGCCGCCCACTTGCGATAGAACATCCGGATCGGAATCACGCTGTCCCGCTCGCCGCACTCGGTGAAGGCGCGTTGCATCTCGTCGAAGAACTCTCCCAGACGAGAAGGCGCGACGGTGGCCACGGCCTGGCGAAGATCAGGGAGTCTCTGCGGGGGCTGCGGGATGATCGCATCGGAGCCGTCGACGAACGGAGTAGTCACCCGTGCCTCCCGGAGGTCCTGACAGTGCGTGGTGTCCAGCAAGGTGAACACTACCGGGCCTTCGCCACCGTCATCCATCGTCTTCGCCGTCACCACGGCTCTGGTGATCCAGCTCGTCCTGGTCCCGGCCGCGCCGGGAGCGCCCTGGTTCGCCACTGAACCGTGAGCGCCGGTGACAATGTGGTCGATGTGGCTTCGGCGCGACCGTTGTGCCGTCCACACCACCGGGTACGCCCGTCGTCCGGGGCGCCGTCACAGAGGGAGAACCGTGAAATGACCGCTCATCCTGAGACCACCGGCCCCGCCGACCCGGCCCGCCTGGACACCGAACGCATGCATCGGATCTACCGGCACCTGCACGCCAACCCCGAACTGTCCATGAAGGAGTACGCGACCGCCGACTTCATCGAGGCCGAACTCGACGACCTCGACATCGCGCACTTCCGTTGCGCCGGCACCGGGGTGGTCGGAGTCGTCCACAATGGCGAGGGCCCCGTGGTGGCGTTCCGCGCGGACACCGACGCGCTGCCCATCCGTGAGGAGACCGGCCTGGAGTACGCCAGCGAGGCCGTCGGCACGCTCGACGACGGGACCGAGGTCCCGGTGATGCACGGCTGCGGCCACGACACCCACATCACGTCCGCGCTCACGGCCGCCCGTGTCCTGGTCTCCGACCTCGACGCGTGGTCGGGAACGCTCGTCCTGGTGTTCCAACCCGGTGAGGAGACGGCGGTCGGCGCACGCGCGATGGTCGACGACGGCCTCTGGAACCGGGCCCCTCGCCCCGACGTGGTCCTCGGTCAGCACGTGATGTCGTTGCCGGCCGGTGCCGTGACGGTCAGCCACGGTGCCGCGATGTCCATGGCCGACTCGCTGAAGGTGACGGTGTACGGCCGCCAGGCCCACGGTTCACAGCCACAGGCCTCGGTCGACCCGATCGTGCTCGGCGCGTCCATCGTCACCCGGTTGCAGACCATCGTGTCGCGCGAACTGGACCCGCGGTCCCCGGCCGTGATCACCTGCGGCACCTTCCACGCAGGGTTCAAGGAGAACATCATCCCGGGCAAAGCGGAGTTCACCCTGAACATCCGCACCTTCGAACCCGAGGTGCGCGACCAGGTGCTCGCCGCGGTACACCGCGTCATCACGGGGGAGGCGGCCGTCTCCAACGCTCCGGAGCCGCTGATCGAGGAGCTCTACAGGTTCCCGCAGTGCTACAACGACCCCGACGAGGCCGCCCGGGTCGAAGCGGCCCTGCGCGCCGGGCTGGGAGAGGACCGGGTGTCCGAAGGCGTCCCGGACATGGGCAGTGAGGACTTCGGGGAGCTCTCCGAAACCATCGACGTGCCCTCGGTCTACTGGTTCTTCGGTGGCTTCGACCCCGTGGACGGTGAGCCGCCGTCGAACCACTCGCCCTACTTCGCACCGGTCATGGAACCGACGCTCGCCACCGGGGCCCGGGCGGCGATCACCGGAATTCTGGCCTACCTCGGAGCGGGGAACGACCGGTCCGGCGACTGACGGGCCGGGGCCGGCGTCGCGTGATCACGCCGGCCCCTGTTCGCTTGTTCCTCAGCCCCGGTGGCTCCGGGAGGAGCGTGCCTTCACAGGACCTCTATACCGGGTTCGTGTTCCGTCTCCCAGTACTGGATGGAACCCTCGCCACAGGCGAACTCCTCGAAGTCCATGTTGGCTATGGACAGGTTGTTCTCGATCGCCTGGATCGCCCCCGGCGCGGCCCTGAAGGACCTGCCGGGCCGCGTCCACAGATCCACCACCAGCAGCGGATGCCGGGGATCGCGCATGGTCAGCTCGTCCGCGACCATCAGGAACGAGTGGGAGTCGCGGGGTGTCAAAGCCATGAGCTGCTCGAAGGACAGCCCGGTGTGGCTGGTGTCGTCCACTGTGCGGACGTAAGCGTAGAACGCGTCGGGGTCGTCCCCGGGCGGCTCGACGCCCTCGTCGGAGACGGGGGCGCGTACGGCCGCCACGACGGTGTTCCAGGCCCCGTCGTCACCATGGTGGGTGCGCACGACGAGCGGATCCTCGCTCACGGGGAGCCGCGTCGGACGCCCCGCGCAGGGGCGGTAACGGGGAGGAGTGGTCAGCAGGTCCAGGTCGGCGCCGAACACCGAGTCGGGATCATCGGGCAGGGCGGTCGCGTCGGCGCTCAGGTCTTCGTGCCCGGAATCGAATACCAGGTAGAGCATCGCCGTCTGGCGGGCTCCGATCCGCAGCACGAGTTCGTGGGGGACGAAAGGGTTCTCCTGCTCCTCGTCGTCGCTCCCAGGAGAGGGCGTGAAGGCCAGGAAGGGCCGGTGCGCGGGATCGGCCATCGTGCGGCCGTCGGCCAGCAGCACCAGGTCCGGGCGCCAGGGGCCGGCCTGTTCCAGGGCCGAGTGGACCTCGGCGGTGGTGGCGTCCCGCCAAGCGGGGTCGTCCACCAGGAGCAAGCGCTTGTCGCTCTGTGCGAGGACGATCCCGTCGTCCTCGCGCCCCGGGCGGGGGAGGGGCGGGGACGGACGCGCACCGGGCAGGTCGATCAGGTGCGAGAGCGTGTCTTGCCAAGCGTCCTGATCGTCATAGGCGGTGCGCACCACGAGGAAGCCCGGGATCTCTTCCTCTCCCTTGGTGACGGGCGGAAGGAGGGGCAAAGGAGGGCGTCGCATGGGAGGCACCTTGCGTGGAGAAGGAGTGGAACGGTCTCCTGAGTACCAGAACGCGGTGACAAAGCACGCAGAACAAAGAAAAGTGGCCGCTCGGTAGTAAAAACCACCGAACGGCCACTCTTCGACCAGGAAGGACTGTCCTGGTCACTTGTCGGGGTGGCGGGATTTGAACCCACGACCTCTTCCCGTACCGGGGGCATCCGGTGGCCTGTGGGTCGATCCCGGAAACCGTCGCTGACCTCGTCCTTCGTCCCGGTCGGTTCTCACCGCTTCCGGTACCCTCCCAGAGCCATGTGCACTGAATGTGCATTGCTCTCGACCCCAGCCACAGGACATTAGCCCCAGGTGTGATGGGCCTGTCCCGCACACCTGAACCAAACTCCCTCGGCCCCAGCCTTCGGTAACCATCGTCTTCGGTCCGGGGTGCCCGATGGCGCCGGGGCCGGCACCCCAGACAGTCCGTGTCGCGCCATCGGGTGCCCCGGGACCTGAACACGTCATCAGTTGAGGAAGCCGACAACAGCTCTGACGGCTGACCTCGCACTTCGTCTACCTGCACTGATGCCGCCCGTCTCCCCACGATTCCCCGTGCTTCCCCGAAGTTGACCGCCTCGTGTGGCACGTGCGTGGCACGAAAGCTTGCCCCTACGGATGGGAAGGCGGGGGACTCCGCTGATGCTGTAGGGGCGCTCCTCGTGGGCTCCACGATCCCTGCGCTGTCAACACTCCACGCGCCTCGATTCCGCGGATCCACGAGAACACCATCATCAAAGCTCAGTGAGAAGGGACGCTGTAAGGTGAAAGCACTCTCTCTGCATGTGGTATAATATATGTTCGCCTACTTCATAGAGTTAAATCATGTACGAGGTGGCTATCTCTAGCCACTGTGCGTGTCCCGATGCGCCAGGCAAATGCGATGCCTAAATTTTTCTCGGGAAATGCACCTTTAGATAAGGTGTATTTTTCGTGTCTGAAATCTTTCAGATAATTCCCGATATTGGTATCGTTGAGCTTATTGTGTTGGCTACTGCTTGGACTATCCACGTTTTGTCTCGGCATGCCGTCCGCTTGATCTTGGGTGCCATGGCTATCAGGAAGGCAAATCCTTCGCAGGTACCTGATGTCATGAATTCTCTATCTGAGTGGAACACCCGCTCCAGTAAGAAACGAACCTAAAAGCCTACTGCTCTCGGGTGGGCGGAGTAGTTGGACCTGATTACAGAAGCGGCCGGTGACCTGGGCAGAAGTTTCGACTTCTCTCACGGTTTCCGGTTGCTCCTTGCTGCTGCGGCACCGATTGTGTAACGGAGGGGCGTCCGCCACCTGCACGGCCCTCAGGGTGCGCCAGGTCTGAACGATGGTACTCGCCACCACTTCCACAACCATGGGCATCGGCAATCACGGTTCGGACCGAGGTGCCCGATAGCGCCGAGGCCGATCACCCAAGACGGTCGCATTCCGCTATCGGGTGCCTCGGGATCGAGCACGCCAGTAACCATGAACCAGTGGTCCTGGTGCCGTTCCTGGTGCTGGGAAACCAATTCCGGCGCTTCGTCCGTTCTTCGGCTGCCGACCGAGCGAGAGACCGGGCGGCAGCCCGCAGCTCTCGCCGGACGGTGAGCCGCCGCGGCGGCGCTTGCGCCGTCGCCTTGATCTCATATAGACCAATTCGGCACCACAACTGAACCAGAAAGACCATTTTCAGGAGAAAATTATCAAAGATATGAAGGAAATTGTGCCGATAAAACCAAGGAACAGGATCCAGCATAGGACAGTAATGACATTTTTGCCGATTCTTCCAATCTCCATGTATTCGCGGCCTACCAGGTAGAGCACCTTGCTAAATGGAAGAAAAATAGCCACCAAGAAAATAGTGGAGACTAAAGTAATTGAAAACTTAGCAAATTGAGATGGTAGAGAAACGATCCCTGCACTATTTCCTAATAGGAGCATCTCAAGGATAATGAGAATGGCTAGTATTGAGAATATCAAGAACGCGGACATGATCTCCGGCACATCTAGTTTGGACATTCTTTTCCGGAGGTCCTTTATTCTTCCAGAGGCCTCAGAAAGGGAGTCTGCTTCCTGTTCTATTTTCCGCAAGGCGAGCGACTTTTGGCGATAGAAGAAAGAGTACCTTCGATTTTTCTTTATCAAGTTTTTAATCTGTATCGCTCGA
The DNA here is from genome assembly GCF_900143625.1 of Nocardiopsis sp. JB363. GTDB lineage: Bacteria > Actinomycetota > Actinomycetes > Streptosporangiales > Streptosporangiaceae > Nocardiopsis. The sequence goes on along the minus strand of NZ_FRFF01000173.1, from coordinate 44,275 downwards.
GCGTGGATCCTCTTCTCTGTTTTTTCAACATCGAGAGCGAGATCCTTCCTCTCTCTAGATTCCAAAAGTGTGTATTTTGCCTCAACTAGCACCGCAACTATCAAAACTGGCACGACCTGAGCCAGAAGTCCGCTCGTATTGGCATCCACTGTGCGCCACTTCCGTGTTATTATTGGTTATTCTTCTGCTTGCATTGGAATATTATTCTTTGAAATCGCCCTCGCTGGAGCGCATTTCCGCCTGACGAAGAGCCAGGAGCCATGGGAAGTCCTTGGCGATACATGATCCACTTCCCTGTTCGTGGGGAACGAATGAATCCGGGCCAATCAGAACGGAGGCATGTTCAGTGTTTAGTCTTTTTACACTCTCTCTGAAGGGCGACCTGTTGGCGTAGGCAGAGTTGATAAACGGTAGGATCACGGTCGGAACTCTAAGGCCTATCGCCTCGTTCACCACGTCCAAGACGTAGTTGTCCGCGATCCCGTTGGCCAACTTGTTGATGGTGTTGAACGTGGCCGGGGCGATGATGATGGCATCCGCTTTGGGAGAGCGGGGATCCCCCGGTGTACGGTGCTGACTCCGTACCGGCCGACCGGTCTGCTTCTCTAACGCCTGGATGTCGATGAAGCTGACTGCGGCTGGCGTGGCCATGACTTGAACTGTCCAGCCTCGGTCTTGGGCCAGGCCGACCAGAGTGCCGACTTCGGAAGCCGGTCCTGCCGCGCACACCGCCACATAGAGCGTCTTCTGGTCACCCATGGAATCAGGCACCGGCCCTTTCCGCGAGAGTCTCTGTCTCAGAGCATGATCGGGGAAGTACTTACTGGCTTGAGGAGAGTTGTTTCCCGTCGTGGGTGCGAATATGAGGGAGATTCGGTTCTAGAGCGTCTAGAAGGCGGACAGCGTAGACCTCGCCCATGTGCTTCTTGACCTCGTCGGGAGTGAACCACTCGACGGCGGTTGCCTCGCTCGTGGTGCTCTCCTCGCCTCCTGACGGCTTACAGAGGAAGACGAGAGCGACGATTCCGCGGGCCATGTTCTTGTAGACACCCGTAAGTTGCTCCACCTCGACGTGGATGCCGGTCTCCTCCAGGACCTCTCGGACAACGCCGTCTTCGGGGGTCTCGTCCAGCTCCAGGACTCCGCCCGGTGGCTCCCAGGTGCCGTTGTCCCTGCGCTGGATCGCCAGCATGCGCCCGTCCTCGCGTATGACGGCTCCTGCCACGGACACCGAGTGCAGCGGCGTTGACGGCTTGTCTCCGGTGCTGTTACTCATGTACAGGAGCATAGGAGGAACAGAAGGACTATGGCGAGCACTGTAGGGGCGAAGTCGGCGAAGCCCCGGTATCTCCAGATCGCGGACGACATCGAAGAGCAGATCCGGGCCGGCCGCCTGGCTCCTGCTGAGGAGATTCCGAGCGAGACGACGCTGATGGAGCGCTACGGCGTCTCGTCGGGTACGGTCCGCAAGGCGGTCGCCCAGTTGCGGACGTCGGGCCTGGTGGACACGTATCAGGGCAAGGGCTCCTTCGTGAAGTCCCGGCCTCCCGTCAGACGCAAGTCCTCGGATCGGTTCCGGCGCTCACACCGTCGTGCGGGCAAGGCGGCCTACATCGCGGAGACCGAACAGGCGGGCGTGAAGCCCACGGTGCAAGTGCTCTCCATCGGCCCCGTGTCGGCTCCGGCAGAGATCGCCGAGCGCCTGGCCGTGGACGAGGGCGACAAGGTGCTTGCCCGGCGTCGGCTCTACTTCAGCGACGGCACACCCACCGAGGAAGCGACGTCCTACCTGCCGTGGGACGTGGCTCGGGATATCCCGGAACTCTTCGAGGAGAATCCTGGGGGTGGTGGCATCTACGCCCGGTTGGAAGAACACGGTCACGAGTTCGTGGAGTACACCGAGACCGTGCGGGCGCGTCTGGCGACCAAGCAGGAGGCGAGTGCCCTCGCGCTCAGCCCTGGCTCCCCGGTTATCCATCTGACCCGCAACGCCGTGACCGCCGAGGGACGTGTCGTGGAGGTGTGCGACACCATCATGGCCGCTGACCAGTTCGTGCTCGACTACCGCATCCCGGCCACGGACTGAGGGTCTTGCTGGCGTCCCCGGGGAGGCGTCTTCGACACAGAGGGTTGACTCATGTACAGGAGTACGTCACTCTTATCTACATCACTCATATACATGAGTGAATGGGTTCAGCTCATGTATAGAAGTTGGGCCTTGGGTTCGTTGATGTGACCGGTGCCCCTGCCATCGCGGCGGGTGTCGCCGCCCCAATCCCCTCGGGAGCGTGCTTCGTGGAATCCGTCGCCGTATCCGCTCCGAAGCGGTGCAGGTCCTGCCGTGGTCGCGGGTGGAAATCAATCCGTTCTCGGCGGCTGGTCGTGGTTCGCTCTTCTACTGCACGTGAACCCACTATCCGTATGGTTCCCTGCACAGCATGCCAAGGGAGCGGAACGGGCTCGTGATGAAACGGGGCGCGGACTCCTGCGTCGGGTGGCTCCCGACTCGTCGGCGGTTCCGCCTCATAGACAGCAGACCCCCGCGACGCGGGCTAGGCGTCCGGGGGCACGGCCAACCTGAGGAAAGCAGGCTGACGTGAGAGACCTTATCGCCCTGATTCGGGCGCTGGTGACTCTGATACGACCGACCCGACAGGGCAGGCACCACCGCAGCGGACCCCCTCCGTTCCGGGTGCCCGCTCCCGCGCGAGTGGAGTTGTGGCCCGCTCCGGAACCCATCGTGATGGACGGCGACGATCCCCGTTCCTACTCCCTGGTGCGTGGCCCCTATGCGCATGTGGAGCGTCGTCGCTCGACTCAGCGGGCCGAGCGAGACCGGCGGGGGATCGACCTGCTGGTGCAGATCGCGCGTTCCTCCCCTGCCCTGGACGACATGGCCGAGTTGCGTGACCTGGTGCGCACGGCCATCGCTGTTGGGGCGGTGCGGCGATGAACGGCGACGGACGCGGCACGGTAATCGACCGCGCAACCCTGATGGCGTGGGCTCGTGCCCAGGGTGTGCGGGTGCGTGTGGCCTGTGAGGACTGGGAGTCCATCACCTACGAGACCCTGTCCCGGCAACAGGACGGCACGTCTCTGGTCCAGCGGCATCGATGTGTGCTGCCCGAACCCGTGACACGGCGACGGCTGCTGATGTCCTACGTGGTCGGGCTGTGTCACGGGGTTGACGGGGCCGAGTGCAACCATGTCCGGCGCATCGTGCCCCCGGTGCTGTCCTCGTCGGATGAGGCGGCTCGGCGTGACGTGGCCTTGGTCGCCGCCGCTCTGGTGGAAGTCGAACGCCGGGCGGTGTGCGGGGCGACGGTGGACAATCTGCGGGTCTACACCGTCGAACGCGCCGTGCACTGGCGGCCCTTCTGAGAACTCCCGCGTGCCCTGCCGTCTCTCCGAGGCCACGGGGTGGGGCGCGCGGGTCTCGTTCTGTTTCACACGGTGATGTGCGCGCCTGTGTGGCGTGCTTCCCGCCGTGCTTCCCGCCGTGCTTCCTGATCACGGGTTGGGGCTCAAATGTGCCCCTGCCTGCTGACAGGGCCGGACCACGCAAGTAAGCTACTCGACCATACGAGTACTAGAGTAACCAGGTGGACATCATGTCGAGTCTGGAGTTCGCTCCGCCCAAGTACGTACAGATCGTGCGGGCGATCCAAGAGCGCATCGAAGACGGTACGTATCCCGTGGGGGAGATGCTTCCCTCGGAATCCCGGATGGTGCGTGAGTTCGGGGCCGGGCGTTCCACGGTGGTGCGGGCTTTGCAGATCCTGAGCATGCAGGGGTGGATCGAGCGCGAACACGGGCGCGGGTCGTTCGTACGGGGCGTCCCGCAGCAGACCTCCGAGCGCTCCCACGCCGGTGCCAGTGCCTTCGACGCCTCCGAGGAGGCCAGGAGCAACCGCATTCTCAAGACGGGCCGCACTCCCGTTCCCGCTGCCGTGGCTGAGGCGGTGGGCGTGCCCGAGGGTTCCCCGGCGATCATGCGTCAACGCCTGGTCCTGGATGACGGCCAACCCAGTGAGCTGGTCACCCTGTGGTTCCCCCTCGACGTCGCGGACGGCACCGACCTGGGCGACGAACAGCCGATCAGCATCGGCGCGCGTGAACACGTGCAGATGGTCAAGCAGGTGCGGCCTTCCCGGGTCTCCGAGCGACTGTGCGCGCGGATGGCGACGGACGAGGAGACCGAGCGTCTGGGGCTGGACGAGGGGACTCCCGTGCTCGGCATCACCGCGCGGATACTGGACGCCTCAGAAAAAGTGATCGCGGTCGCTGAGGTGGTTCTTCCCGGTGACCTGCACGAACTGGAGGACTCCTACCCGGCGGGGTAGCTGCGGGCGAACACCGGCCACTTATCTACTTGTCCGATCAAGTGTGGCCGGTTACCCTGAACTCAACTTGACCGGACGAGTGGTTGAGTGATTATCAAGTGGAAGGCTGATCGATGGCTATTCAGGGTGCGTTGCCGGTCGCGTTCGGGACGGTGTTCCCGCACGGTGCGTTCGCGTTGGGCGTGGAGGCGATCACGGACTTTGAGACCAAGCGTCCGCAGATGGACAAGGACACCGGTCTGCCGCTGTGGGCGGTGGACGTGATCGACGCCGACCCAGAAGCGCGGGGCAAGGCCAAGTCGGTCAAGGTCAAGGTCGCCGCTGAGGTCTGCCCGACCCTGCCGGACGAGGTCCCCGGGCTGCCGTTCCGCCCGATCGAGTTCGAGGCGATGGCGGTCATGCCCTACGTCGACGACAACGGCCGCCGCCCCCGGGTCGCGTACTCACTGCGGGCCCGTGGTGTGAAGGCTCCCGGCGGCGGCGCTGGTGGTCGCCGTGCTCCGGCCAAGGAAGCGGCCTGACCGCCTCCTGGCACGTAAGCGGGGCGGCCTGGTGCTCCAACACCTAGCCGCCCCTGAACCCCTCCCGTTACCTGCGAAAGCTTCGTGAAGAGGTGTCTTCAGTATGTCCGATTACCCCACCGACCTGTCCACTCTGACCGGTCCGCAGTTGGTCCGGCTGTTCCTGGACGCGGTCGACTCCCGGCCCGCCACGGATGCCGAGCGCGCCGAGTTCTTCGACTTCAAGGCCCGGGTGTTCGCCACACTCGCGGACCTGGACGACAACCCGGACGCGGTCAAGGCCGCTGCCCGTGCCCGCGCCGACCGTGACCGGATCCTGGCGCGGATCGAAGACGCGATGGGTGGTGAGCTGTGATGGCGAAGATCGGTGCTGCTCACACCCCTCCGACGCTGCCGACCCCGGCTCAGGGGGTGCGGTGGTCGACCCCGATCGTGGAGACGCCGGGGATCGTGGTCCTGGGCTCCTGGATCTGGCGGCTGGTCCGGTTCCTGGTGTCCCTGCCGTTCCGCTTCCCCGTCATGGTCGCCTGCTTCTCGGCGTCCTTCGCCGCCTGGTGGTGGCTGGACTGGCCCGGTCTGGCCGGACTGTGGGGAGCGGCTGCGGTCGCCTCCCTGGCGTGGTGGCGCACCTGGCCCGACTCCTACCGGACCTGGGTCACCCTGCGCATGCTGGCCTGGTGGCGGCACGTGTTCGTCTACCGGCGCTACTGGCAACCGGTGTTGGTGATCTCCGGGCTGGCCGAGTCCTACCAGGAACGTCGCTATCTCCCCCGGATTCGCCGCGTCACCTGTGACACCTGGGCTGACCGGGTCCGGGTCTCCCTCGTCGCCGGGACGTCTCCGGCGGACTTCGAAACTCGGGTGGCTGAGCTGGCGCACGGGTTCGCCGCTCCGTCGTGCCGGGTGATCGTGAACTGGCCGAGGGACATCACCTTGGAGTTCCCCCGGCGCGACACTCTGGCCGAACCCCTCGGCGCCCTTCCGGTCCCCGACGTCCCGGAACTGGACGCGCTCCACGTGGGCCAGAGGGAAGATGGCTCGCCGTGGCGGCTGCGGCTGCACGGCACACATGTCCTGGTGGCCGGGGTGACCGGGTCGGGGAAGGGTTCGGTGATCTGGTCGGCCATCCGGGCGATGCTCCCCGCCGTCGCGGACAACACCGCGCAGGTGTGGGCGATCGACCCGAAGCGTATGGAACTCGCCTACGGGCGGGACCTGTTCGCGCACTATGCCGATGACGGTGAATCCGCGGTGGCGGTGCTGGAACTGGCCGTGTCCCAGATGCAGGACCGGGCTCGGCGCTACGCGGGCAAGCGGCGCTCGCACACCCCCACTACGGAAGACCCGTTCGTCCTGGTGCTCCTGGACGAGGTGGCGTTTCTGACCGCCTACCACCCTGATCGGGACATCCGGAAGCGCTCGGAGAACGCCATTGCCACCCTGACCTCACAGGGGCGTTCGGTCGGCTTCGCCGTGCTGGCCGCGTTGCAGGACCCGCGCAAGGAGGTCATGAACCTTCGGAACCTGTTTCCGGACAAGGTCGCGCTTCGACTGGACGAGGCGTCCCAGGTCGACATGATTCTTGGGGAAGGCGCTCGGGACCGGGGTGCGAACGCCCACCTGATCGACCCGACCCTGCCGGGCGTGGGCTTCGTGCGGATGGAGACCTCACCGGCTCCGGTGCGGGTGCGGGCTGCCTACGTCTCCGACACCAACATCACGGCTATGACCGACGTCTACGGCGCGGATTCGTCCTCGGACGGGGAGGCTGCCTGATGCGCACGGTACTGGGCCAGCTCGAACCGGTAGCTCAAGATGGCGCCGATCAGGATGAACAGCCAGAGGGGGAGGTGCATCGCCAACGTCAGCGTGCGGCTGGTGAAGCTGGGATCGATCACGAACATGGCGACGTGCCATCCGAGACCGACGAGGCCGAAGAGCAAGTACCGCAGTCTGGGTCGCTTGGGTTGCATGCGGTGGGGGACTCCCGCTGTGTGGTTGTGGGGGTGGGCTGATGCCGACTCCTATCCGATGGCGACATCACGGCTATGACCGACGCCTACGGGGTGGGTTCCTCTTCTGCGGGAGAGGTGGCCTGATGTTCCAGGTACTCACACATCGAGCGCCGGTACTTCCGGGTGTCACGGACCAGGAACCACAGGAACAGCAACCAGCAGAAGGGGAGAACCTTCCACCGGTCGTCCTCAAAGGCCCACATCCACCAGCCCAAGAAAGGGATGAAGACCAGGCATCCAACCCAGTGGAAGATCATGCCCGACTTCGGCCGCTCGGGTTTCACGCGGTGCGGTCCCTCCGGTTCCTGATGTTGGGGGTGGGCTGATGCCGACTCCTACCGGTAAGTCGACACGGGCTGAGCGCCTGGCGCAACCCCTGGCCCGTGAGGTAGCCGAACAGGTCGCCGCCGACCACGGGGTGTGCATCCGGCCCGTGTCCCTTCGACGCACGAACATCACCACTGGTGCCACCGAGGTGATCGACGTCCCGTGCGGGTCCACCCTGGAATCCCGGTGTCCGGCCTGTGCGAAGCGGAAGAGGTCGCTTCGGCGGACTCAGTGCGAAGAGGGCTGGCACCTGGCGGAAGAACCCGTGGTGCAGCCGGATTTGCCTTCCGAGGAGCAGCGCGGGTGGGTGGAACAGCGGGCGGTGGTGACAGCCGAACGTGACCGGCTCGCCTCCACGGGCGCGGCATCGGCTGAGGACCTGGCGCGGCTGGACGCGGCGATCGTGGACCTGGACGAGGAGATCACCGCCTCTGGCCTACGCGGATCGGTCACCCGCTCCGCCTCTTCCGAGTCGGGGCCGCGTCGGGTCCGCTCGACCAAGCGGCGTCAGGACGTGCCCGATCTACCCAAGCGACCCATGACGAGGAAGACGGTCGGGCGAGCCTTCACCGACCCTGCCTCGGGCAAGGTCTTCCGTCCCTCCCTGTTCATCACGCTCACGCTCGACTCGTACGGGCGGGTGCGCTCGGACGGAACCCCGGTCGACTTCTCGACGTATGACTACCGTCGTGCGGCTCGGGACGCACTGCACTTCTCCAAGCTCGTCGACCGGTTCGTGCAGAACCTTCGGCGGGTGGCCGGGTTCGACGTGCAGTACTTCGCGGCCGTGGAACCGCAACGGCGTCTGGCCCCGCATCTGCACATGGCCACGCGGGGCACGATTCCGCGTGCCGAGCTACGGCAGATCGCTGCGGCGACGTATCACCAGGTGTGGTGGCCCCCGGCTGATCAGGTCGTGTTCGAGGGTGACCGGCTTCCCGAGTGGGACGAGGAGACAGGTGTCTTTGTCGACCCGTCGACAGGCGAAGTCCTGCCCACCTGGGATGAGGCGCTGGACGACCTCGATGACGATCCTGACGCGGAACCCCATCACGTGGTCCGGTTCGGCCGTCAGGTGGACGCCAAGGGCGTGGTCGCGGGCTCGGCGGATGCTGACCGGTGTGTGCGCTACCTGGCGAAGTACCTGACCAAGGACATCGCCGAGTGCCATGCCGCCGAGACGGCACGTCAGGAACAGCACGTGGACCGACTCCTGGACGCGCTGCGCTTCGAACCGTGCTCGCCCCGGTGCTCGAACTGGCTCCGCTACGGAATCCAGCCCGAGAACGCCAAGGCGGGGATGCGTCCTGGGTTCTGCCGGTCCAAGGCTCACCGACGCGAACACCTGGGCTACGCGGGTCGCCGTGTCCTGGTCTCCCGGAAGTGGTCCGGCAAAACCCTCGCTGATCACAAGGCCGACCGCCTGACCTGGGTCCTGGACGCTCTGGGCATCGACCCCATAGGCGAGGACCAGGGCGACGACACCGACCCCCGGCCTCCGGTGCTGACCTCGGCCAGCTCCGGTGACTACGCCTGGGAACTGGCGCAGCCCACTGACCCTGACGTTGCTCCCCGCGAACAACGCCTACTCAGGGCTGTCGGCGAAGCACTCAAACGCCGTTCCCAACTCGACGCTGCTCGGCAGAACGATCTTTCGGCAACTCCAGAGACGAGGGTGGCATGAGTGCAGCGACGGCCCGTGTGGACGTTCCCGAACAGCGTCGGGCCGATGTCCTGTGGTCGGTCAAGGATGCCGCCGCCTACCTCCGTGTACCGCCGAAAACCCTCTACGAATGGCGCTACAAGGGCGACGGGCCTCCCTCTCACCGAGTCGGCCGGTACGTCCGCTACGTGCCCGCAGAGGTCCATGCCTGGGTCCGATCCCAGTAACCCCAACCCCCGAGAGGAACCCCCTATGGCTCGCGCGTGGGTCTACGACCGCACCAAGGACAAGGCGTACGTGGAGGCGGTGAAGAAGGCCAAGGCGACCAAGCGCACACCTCCCGCGCGCTGGATGGTCCGCTATTACGACCCCTCTGGCCGGATCAAGAGCGGCGGCACGTTCAAGAAGAAGCCGGACGCGGAGAAGAAGCAGACCGAGATCGAGAACAGCCTTCATGAAGGCTCCTACCGCAACCCCCACGACGCCAAGGTCACTGTGACCGAGATGGCTGAGAAGTGGCTGAGCACGCGCACCGACATCAAGCGGTCGACCTGGTGGAAGTACCGGGGCCTTCTGGACGCGCACGTGCTGCCTCGCTGGGGAGAGCTTCCGATCTCGGCGGTGCACTCCGAGGACGTCGCCGTGTGGGTGGCCGAACTCCAGAAACCGCGGGACGAGGGCGGGGCCAACCTGGGCGCCTCACAGACCAGGCACGCCTACGGTGTCCTCTCCATGGTCCTGGAATGGTGTGTGCCGCGTCGCCTGCCCGCCAATCCCGCACGCGGGGTGCCGCTTCCGAAGCCAAGTGAGGCCGAACACGTCTACCTCGATCACCTCCAGGTGGAGGCGCTGGCGGACGCGGCCGGATCGCTGCGGACCAAGTACGGCCAGATCGCCGCCGCCGCGAACATCAACCGGCCCCTCATCCTCCTTCTCGCCTACACGGGCCTGCGCTTCAACGAAGCCGCCGCGCTGCGAGTCGGCAGGGTGGATCTGGAGACACGGCGCATCCGGATCGTGACGGCCTTCGCCGAGGTGGAGGGCAAGCTTGTCGAACAGTCGCCCAAGACGGGCAAGAGTCGGACCGTGCCGATCCCGAAGTCCCTCGTCGCGGAGCTGCTTCCGCTCGTGCAGGGGCGGCCGGACACGGCGCTGGTGTTCACCACCAAGCGGGGGAGCGAGGTGCGGCTCCGCAACTGGCGCAACCGGGAGTTCGGCAAAGCACTCAAGGCCGCTGCGCTCGACGGGATGGGTCTGACTCCGCACAAGCTCCGGCACACGGCCGCGTCACTCGCTATCGCGGCCGGTGCTGATGTGAAGGTGGTGCAAGCGATGCTCGGGCACGCCACCGCGACCATGACCCTCGATCGGTACGGGCATCTCTTCCCCGACCGCCTGGACGAGGTGGCCGAAGCCATGGACGCTGCGCGGCTGCGGGTGCTCGCTGCCTGAGGCCGGGGGACACGAGACCCCCGCCATGTGCAATGAATGTGCACTGCGGCGCTGAGGGCTCCATGCCCACAAAACGAAGAACGGGTGCCCACCTGTGTGGACACCCGTTCCTTTGTCGGGGTGGCGGGATTTGAACCCACGACCTCTTCGTCCCGAACGAAGCGCGCTGCCAAGCTGCGCTACACCCCGAAGCAACATCCCCAAGTCTAGCGGATTCGGGGAGTGCTCGCGACGCGGTTCACGCCACATTGTTCCGGACGCGGATCAGGCCCCCGCGACCAGGTCCAGCAGGGACGCCTCGGGGCGGCAGCAGAACCGCACCGGTGCGTACGGGGACGTGCCCAGGCCGCCGGAGACGTGCAACCACGCCTTCCCGTACTCGTTCAGCCCCCAGGCCCGCTTGCGGTCGATCCCGCAGTTGGTCACCAGGGTCCCGTAGAACGGCAGGCACAACTGACCGCCGTGGGTGTGCCCGGCCAACAGGAGTTGGTACCCGTCGGCCTCGAACCGGTCCAGGTTGGTGGGCTCGGGCGAGTGCAGCACCCCCAGCCGCACGTCGGCGCTCGGGTCGGCCGGTCCGGCGATGGCCTCGTACCGGTCCAGCTTGATGTGCGAGTCGTGCACGCCGCCCAAGGCCACGTCCAGCTCGCCGACCTTCAACGAAGCCTTGTGGTTGTTCAGGTCCAGCCAACCCGACGCCGACATCGCGGCGCCCAGCTCACGCCAGGGCAGGTCCGGCACCCGACGCTTCCCGTAGTCCTTCTTGCTGGTCCGCCACAGGTACCGCGCCGGGTTCTTCAGCTGGGGAGAGAACATGTCGTTCGACCCGTACACGAACGCGCCCGGGCGGTCCAGGAGCGGCCCGAGCGCGTCGATGAACGGCTCCACCGCGTCCGGGTGCGCCAGGGAGTCGCCCGTGTTGATCACCAGGTCCGGCTCGTACTCCTCAAGCCCACGGATCCAGTCGATCAGCATCTTCCGCCCGGGCGTCAGGTGCGCGTCGGACAGGTGCAGGATCCGCATCGGGGGGCTGCCTGCCGGCAACAGGGGGAGTTCGTACCTGCGCAGCCGGAACCAGTTGCGTTCGATGACCGAGGCGTACCCCAGTCCGGCCACACCGACCGCGCCCGTGATCGCGGCCGCACGGCCGATCCCGCGCAGAAGTCGTCTGTTGTCGACGCCCATCCGGACCTCCTTCTTCGTCAATGGATCGTCTCAGATCCGGAACCGTCCTGTGCGCAAACCGTTGGTCCGCGGGGGAACGACGGTCATAGGATCAAGTCATGTCCGAACTCAAAGTCCGCCTCAAGTCCGACCTCACCACCGCCATGAAGGCGCGTGACAAGGTGCGCACCGCGACCCTGCGGATGGTGCTCGCCGCCATCTCCACCGAGGAGGCGTCCGGTTCCACCCAGCGTTCACTGAGCGATGACGAGGTCACCAAGCTCCTGGTCCGTGAGACCAAGAAGCGCCGCGAGGCCGCCGAGGCCTTCGACAAGGGCGGCCGCGTCGACGACGCCGCCAACGAGCGCGCCGAGAGCGAGATCCTTTCGGACTACCTGCCCAAGCCTCTCACCGATGAGGAGGTCTCCCAGGTGATCACCGCCGCGATCACCGAGACCGGAGCCTCCGGCATGAAGGAGATGGGCAAGGTCATGAAGGTGGTCAACCCACAGGTCGCGGGCCGCGCCGACGGCGCCCGCGTGGCCGCGGAGGTCAAGAGCCGGCTGGCCTGACGAACGGACTCGAAGAGCTGAAAGGGGCGGGGTGATCAGATCACCCCGCCCCTTTCGACGTGCGCGTTCGCGCTCCGGTCAGTCCTGGTCGCTCCGGCCGTTCACCGGCCCGGCCGGCAGGACCGGATGCCAGTCGGCGCCTCCGGGGGCGCCATCGGCGCTCTCCCGACCGGTGCCGTCACTGAGGAACACGTTGACCGTGGCCCCATCCGGCAGATGGCTGCCGGGGTCCGGGTTCACCGCGGCCACGGAGCCCTCCGCTTCGGAGGATCGCAGCGTCGTCCCCGACACGTTGGCGGAGTAACCGGCCTCCTCCAGCGCGGACACCGCCGCGGACTCCGGCATGCCGACCACGTCGGGCACACCGCCGTCGTCACTGGCCGGGCTGGCCTCTTCGTCCCCGTCATCGTCGTCGTCATCGTCCTGCGGGGCACGTGGCTCGGAGGTGGAACCGAACCGGCCCGGCGCGGACGCCAGCTGCTCGGTCTCCAGACCCTCGTGGGCCCCGCGCATGGTCTCCTGCCAGATGGGCCCGGGGATCGTGGCCCCGTACACCGTCCCGAAGTGCCGGTCGCCGATGGTGACGTTGCGCAGCGGGTACTGCTGCGGACCGCGCGGGTCACCGACGAACACGGTGCTGGCCATCTGCGGGGTGAACCCGGCGAACCAGGCGGCCGCCGAACCGTCGGTGGTACCGGTCTTGCCCGCGGCGGGTCGACCGATGCCGAGGCTGGCGGCGGTACCGCCGTTGAAGGGCTGCGTCAGCAGGTAACTGGTGCCGTCGGCGACGTCCTCATCGATGGCCTGGTCGCACTCGGGCTCGATCTCGATGGTGCTGCCGGACTGGTTGTCCTCGATCCTGCTGATGGCCTGCGGTTCGCAGTACTGGCCGCCGGCCGCGAGGGTGGCGTAGGCGTTGGCCACCCGCAGCGGGGAGACCTCCTCGCTGCCCAGGGTGAAGCTGCTGTTGGCCAGCGAGTTCTCGTTCTCCGTGAACAGGGTGCCGTCGGCACGTTGCAGACCCAGCTTCTCGGCCATCTCCATGGTGTTGCACAGCCCGGCCCGAGCCTGCAACTGCGCGAAGAAGGTGTTGGAGGAGGCCTTGGTGCCGGAGATCATGTTGTGGTTGCCGGCGTTGCTGTCACCGGCGTTGCTCAGCGACCAACTCTCCAGGCGTCCACCGTTGCAGGCCGTCTGCCCGCTCACCGTGGTGGAGCTCGGAGAGTTGAACGAGGTGCTGAACGGCAGGCCCTGTTCGAGGGCCGCGGCCAGGGTGAACGCCTTGAAGGTCGAACCGGCCTGGAAACCGCTGCTGCCACCTCGGTCGGAGTCGGTGGCGAAGTTGATGGACGTCTCGCCGAGTTGGCTCTCGTCCGGACCGTAGTTGCGGCTCTGCATCATGCCGAGGATGTGGCCGGTACCCGGCTCGACGACCGCCTGCGCGGCCACCTTGCGGGACTCGTTCTCACGCGGGACCCACTTGTCCACGGCGGCCTGGCCGGCCTCCTGGGTCTGCGGGTCCAGGGTCGTGTGGATCTCCAGACCCGCGGTGCGCAGCCAACGGGCCCGTTCGGTCTCGTTGGGGCCGAACCGCTCGTCCTGTTCGATCTCCTGCACCACGTAGTCGCAGAAGAACGGCTGGTCGCTGGGCACACACCCGTTGGGCGGGGTGTCCAGTTCCAGTTCGAGCTTCTCCTTCTTGGCCTCGTCGGCCTCGGCCTCGGTGATGGCGCTGGTGGCGACCATGCGGTCGAGGACGACGTTGCGTCTCTCCTCGGTCTGCTCCGGGAAGAAACGGGGGTTGTACAGGTAGGGATAGCGGACCAGGCCGGCGATGGTCGCGGCCTGGTGCAGCTCCAGATCGGCCGCGGACACCTGGAAGAAGTGCTGGGCGGCGGACTCGACACCGTAGGCGCCGTCGCTGAAGTAGGCGATGTTGAGGTAACCCTCAAGGATCTCGTCCTTGGTCATCCGCTGTTCCAGGGCGACCGCGTAGCGCAATTCCCGGATCTTGCGGGCGACCGTCTCCTCGCGGGCGTGATCCAGCTCCTCCTGGGAGGTGGCCGCCTCGATCTGCACGTTCTTGACGTACTGTTGGGTGATCGAGGAAGCACCCTCGGTGTTCCCACCCATCGTGCGGACGGCGGCGCGCAGTGTGCCCGACACGTCCAGGCCACCGTGCTCGTAGAAACGGGAGTCCTCGATCGCCATGATCGCGTCGGTCATGTTCGGTGAGATGTCGTCGATGTCGACGAGCTCACGGTTCTGGTCGAAGATCTCCGCGATCACGCCGCCGTCGGCGTCGTAGATCGTGGAGCGTTGTGGAGGTGGGGGAGTCTCCAGTTGGCTGGGCATGTCGAGGAAGCCGCTGGCGACGTTTCTGGCCGTGATCCCCAGGCCCCCGACCGCCGGCAAGGCCAACGCGGCGACCAGAAGGCCGGCGATCGCGCCGATGACCATCAGTTGGCTGATTCTTTGAAGCAATGTCCCCTGACCCACCCCATCAGAATAAGTGACCGCGAACGCGATAAAGCGGTGCGATCGGTGTCGTACTCCGCAAGTTCACGCGGAATCGACCGTGCCGTCGCACAAGCCGTGCCCCATGACCATCTTTCCACGGTTATCGCTGAAAGATCCCGGTGCGGTTCGGCCGATGATCACCTCCGCGCTGGTTGCGGGAGAGTGGCCGACCGATCACGCAATGGCCCGCTCGGGCCATATCCATGAGATGGAATGGGGGTCGACTGGGTTCTGTTGGTGAAGCGGTCCGAACCGTACTTTCGAGTTACGGGCGTTTGGTGACACTGAGGATGCCACCGACCCCGCCCGGTGACGGGAGGCCACCGTGCTCCCCTCCACTCAACCAGAGCACATCGACCACCCGTGACCATGGGACCCATCACACGTCTGGGAAGTGGGCCACATGTGGACCGATCAATGGACGACGCAGGCTCTGTGCCGACGAATCGATCCTGACACGTTGTTCGTGCCGGGCGCGGCGCAGAACCAGGTCAAGATCATCTGCCAGGGCTGTCCCGTGCGCACCGAGTGCCTGGCCGACGCCCTCGACAACCGGATCGAGTTCGGGATCTGGGGCGGCATGACCGAACGAGAACGCCGATCCCTCCTACGCAAACATCCGGGCGTCAGTGACTGGGGGCCGTTGCTGGAGGGCGCCCGTCGCGAGGGCAGCGGTGACCTGGCCCACTACGCGCAGACACGCCAGAGCGCCTGAACCCCCTACCGTTCCTCTCCCCCCAACGCCGAGCCGATCTCCCGCAGCCCCGTCAGGTCGTGCACGTCCTCCGCGTGGGCGGCCACCTCCGTCATCCGGACCTCCGGGTGCGTGGACGACATCCGTTCGCACAGCCACAGTTCCCGCTCGCGCTCGCGCACGCGTTCGGCGTGCAATCGCAACGCGGCCACGGCCAACGGATGCGCGTCCGCCAAGGAGTCCGCCGCGGTCTCGGCCCGCTCCGCGCCCAGATCGGCACCGGGTCCCGAAGACAGTGGATGGGTGCGATTCACGACCAGACCCGCCAGGGGCATCGTGTCCTCGGCGAGTCGCTTCACGAAGAAGGACGCTTCGCGCATGGAGTCGGTATCGGGCACCGCGACCACCACGAACGCGGTCCCCGGAGCGCGCAGCAGCCGGTAGGTGCGTTCGGCGCGCTCCTGGAACCCGCCGAACACCGTGTCGAACGCGGAGACGAAGGAACGCAGGTCGTTCAGGAACTGGGCGCCCACGATCTTGCCCACCACCGAGCCCACCATGTTCATCCCCGCGCCCAACAGTCGGAACGCGCCCGAACCGGCCGGACTGAGGAAGCGGATGAGCTTGCCGTCCAGGAACCGTCCGAGCCGCTTGGGCGCGTCCAGGAAATCCAGGGCCGACCGGCTCGGTGGGGTGTCCACGATGATCAGGTCCCACTCGTCGGACTGACGCAGCTGCCCCAACTTCTCCATCGCCATGTACTCCTGCGTGCCGGAGAAGCTCGTGGAGAGGGTCTTGTAGAAGGGGTTGGTCAGGATCTGGCGGGCCCGTTCCGGATCGGCGTGCTCCCGCACGACCTCGTCGAAGGTCCGCTTCATGTCGAGCATCATCGCGTGCAGGCTGCCCTGAGGCTCCGGGGCGCCTTGGGCGTCCTCGTCGTCCTGGGTGTCTCGCCCACCGTGTCCGGCGGTGACGGGACGCGGCAACGGAACCGGACGCGGAGTGTTGTCCAACTCCGCCAACCCCATGGACTGGGCCAGGCGCCGGGCCGGGTCCACGGTGATCACCACTGTGCGCCGACCCCGTTCGGCCGCGCGCAGCGCCAGCGCCGCGGCCGTGGTGGTCTTGCCGACACCACCGGCGCCGCAGCACACCACGATCCTCGTGCCGGGGTCGTCGAGCAGCGCGTCCACGTCCATCCGCTTCGGATCGAACCCTTGTGCCCCGCGGGTCACCCGCGCACCCCCTGCTCGTTCAGCCGGCCGGCCAACCCGATCAACGCGGACCGGTCCATCCCGCCCTCCACCCGGGGCAGCTCCACCAGGGGACGCCCCACGTCCTCCAACTCACCCCGTACCCGCAGTTCCAGCAAGTGCCGCAACGCGTAGGCCCGCACCTCCCCGGCGAGGGCGGTGGACAGGCCCGCCGGGTCGTCCAACCCCGCGGCCCCGAGCCCGTCGGCGAGCGCCACGTCGTCCAGCTCTCCGACGGCCGCGGCGGCCAGTTCCGCTTCGTTCAGCAACGTCGGGCGGACCATGTTCACCAGGACGGCGCCCGAGCGCAGCCCCAGGGCCTCGATCTCGGCGATCCCGTCCCTGGTCTCCTGGGCGGGCATCTCCTCCAACAGGGTCACGAAGTGCACCCGGGTCCGTTCGGAACGGATCACCGACATGGCGCGTTCGGCGTGCTTGTGGATCGGTCCCACCTTCGCGAGACCCGCCATCTCGGAGTTCACGTTCAGGAACCGGCCGATGCGACCGGTGGGCGGGGCGTCCATGACCACCGCGTCGTATCGGTGGGGGCCGCCGGAGGAACGACGTCCGCCCTCGCGCCGCCGGACCGCTTCGGTGGCTTTCCCGGTCAGCAACACGTCCCGCAGCCCGGGGGCGATGGTGGTCGCGAAGTCCACCGCGCCCAGCTTGGTGAGGGCCTGCCCGGCCCGGCGTATCCCGTAGAACAGCTCCAGGTATTCCAGTAGCGCCGCCTCGGCGTCGGCCGCCAACACCGATACCGAACCACCGCCCGACGCGGACAGCATCACGCGTTCCTCGTAGGGCAGGGGCGCGCTCCCGAGCAGGGAGGCCACCCCCTGCCGGCCCTCCACCTCCACGAGGAGGACCCGCCCGCCGTCGGCGGCCAGAGCCAACGCCAGCGCGGTCGCGGCCGTCGTCTTCCCGGTGCCGCCCTTACCCGTCACGATGTGCAATCGGGCGCCGGCGAACGCTTCTCCTGGGCCACCGCCACGCGGTCCGTATTCACGTTCGTTCACCCCACGGAGTCTATGCGGGCCTCTTCGTCGGCGGCGGGTGGTGGGTGTGCGGTTCACCTGGTCGGCCCGAGGGGCTCAGGTGAGTAAGGTGGCGGCGTTGAGGTGCGGTCCTTCAGGCCGCCGCTGACCGAGAGGGGTAGAGACCAGATGACCAAGTGGGAATACCAGAGCGTCGCATTGCTGTCGCACGCCACCAAGCAGATCCTCGACGGTTGGGGCGAGGACGGCTGGGAGCTCGTCAGCATCGTCCCCGCGCCGCTGCCCGAGGGCGCCGACCCGCGCAACCAGCAGTACGTCGCTTACATGAAGCGGGCGATGTAGATGGCCACACCCGAAGAGCGGATCGCCGAACTGGGCCTCACCCTGCCCGAGGTGGTGCCTCCGGTCGCCTCGTACAAGCCCACCGTCCGCAGCGGTGACCACGTGTACGTCTCCGGCCAGCTCCCCTTCGTGGACGGAAAGCTGCCCGCCACCGGCAAGGTGGGTGCCGAGGTCGACGCGCAGACCGCGCAGGACCTGGCCGCCGTGTGCGTGCTCAACGGCATCGCCGCGGTGCGTGCGGAGATCGGTGACCTGTCCAAGGTCGTGCGGGTCGTGAAGGTCGGCGGTTTCGTCGCCAGCACCCCCGACTTCACCGGTCACCCCGGTGTGATCAACGGGGCCAGCGACCTGCTCGGTCAGGTGTTCGGCGAAGCCGGGGTGCACGCCCGTGCGGCCGTCGGAGTGGCGGCCCTGCCGTTGGACGCGCCGGTCGAGGTTGAGATGATCGTCGAGGTCCGCTGACCGACCCGGAGACGTATCCGAGGTCCCGGTGGGTACGCGGGCCACAGCGTGGCTTTCGCGAACGACAGGAGTGCCCCGATGACCGAGAACGAGGGTGTGGTCCGGCCTCGTCCCGCCGCCACCGTGATGCTGATGCGTCCGATGCCGGCCGTCGCGGGCGCCTCGGAGGAGCGGCCCATGGAGGTCCTGCTGATGCGCAGGGTTCCCTCCATGGGCTTCGCCCCGGGCGCCTACGTCTTCCCCGGAGGACGGGTCGACGAACGTGACGCCGACGGTGACCTTCCATGGACCGGACCGGCTCCCGAGGAGTGGTCGAGGACCCTCGGTGTCGACGTGCCCATGGCCCGCGCCCTCGTCTGCGCCGCGGTCCGCGAGACCTTCGAGGAGACCGGGGTGCTGCTGGCCAGTGAGCCGGAGCACGCGAGCGACACGGCCATCACCCTGGACACCGACACCGAGGACTGGGAACGGGACCGGCTCGGCCTCATCGACCGCTCGCGTTCGTTCACCGAGGTGCTGTCCCGGCGCGGTCTGGTGCTGCGATCGGAGTGGTTGCGCGCGTGGTCGAGATGGATCACGCCCGCGCGGGAGCCGCGCCGTTACGACACCTGGTTCTTCACCGCCGAACTGCCCCCGGGGCAGCAGCCCCGTGACGTGGGCGGGGAAGCCGACCACACCCAGTGGGTCGACCCCGCGGTGGTGGCCCCCGAGTGGTACGCGGGACGGATGCCGATGCTGCCGCCCACAGTCATCGTTTGTGCGGAGCTGGCGGACCATCGGACCCTCGAAGGTGTACGAGACGCCCAACGGGATATCGTTCCCCTCGAACCGGAGGTTCGGGAGATGGACGGACATCTTCGTGTCGTCGCCCCGGACGGCAGGGACTTCCCGCTGCCGAAACCGACCACGACGTACTGAGACCACGACGCCCTGAGACCGACGTCGCGGAGACTTTCGACCGTGTGACGGACACGGAGAGGCCGTTCGACGGTAGGGGGCGACCGGTCGCGGATAGGTATCCCACCATGTTCCCTTGGTCGTCCTTCAGACCGGTCCGGTTCCTGCGAGCGAAACGAGGTGCGATGAGGATCGACGGTTCCGGGACGCTGCGCGCCGGTTGCGTGCTGTGCCCCAACCCTGGCCCGATGACCCTGGAGGGAACCAACACCTGGATCCTGCGTGAACCAGGGGCGCGGGGGGTCGTGGTCGTCGACCCCGGGCCGCACGACGAGCGGCACCTGGAACGGGTGGCGCGGACCGTGCAGGAACAGGGCGCCCAGGTGCAGATGACGCTGTTGACCCACCGGCACTTCGACCACACCGAGGGTTCGCGCTACTTCGCCGAGCTGACCGGCGCCCCCGTGCACGCCGTCGACCCCGGGATGCGGTTGGGCGGGTCCGGGCTGGAGGACGGTCAGGTGATCACCGCCGACGGTCTGGAGCTCCGAGTCATCGCCACCCCCGGGCACACCGACGACTCGGTCTGCTTCCTACTGGAGTCGGACAGCGCGATCCTCACCGGCGACACGATCCTGGGTCACGGGACCAGCGTGATCGACGGGGACGACGGCCTGGCCCCCTACATGGACTCGATGTACCGTCTGCGCGACCTGGTCAGGGCACACGGGGTCCGGACGCTGCTGCCCGGGCACGGGCCGATCCTGACCTCCCCGTCGGCCGCCATCGACTCCTACATCGACCACCGTGAGGCGCGCCTGGAGCAGATCCGCGACGCGGTGCGGGCCGGCGCCACCAAGGTGGAGGAGATCATCGACCGGGTCTACCCGGACGTCGCGGAGAGCATCCGGCCCGCGGCGGCCTCCTCGGTGCGGGCGCAACTGCGCTACCTGGCGGTCAAGGGCGAGCTCCCCGAGGACGTCGAGAACTGACCCGGAATCGCGGCTCCGACCCGGATCCGCGGCCTCGAACCGGTCGACCTCCACCCCCGAACAAAGCTGCGGCCGTCACCCCGAAGGGCGACGGCCGCACAGCGTTCTCGGGCGCTCGCTCTAGCGGGCGCGGCGGCGCATCCGC
The DNA here is from genome assembly GCF_900143625.1 of Nocardiopsis sp. JB363. GTDB lineage: Bacteria > Actinomycetota > Actinomycetes > Streptosporangiales > Streptosporangiaceae > Nocardiopsis. Next base: position 23,918 of record NZ_FRFF01000173.1, on the reverse strand, counting down.
TCGACGTCGAGCAGCACCACGGCCTTGGCCTCGATCCGCAGCCAGCCGCGCAGGGCGAACTCGGCGAGGGCCTTGTTGACCGTCTCACGGGAGGCGCCGACCAACTGGGCGAGCTCCTCCTGGGTGAGGTCGTGGTGGACGTGCAGGCCGTCGTCGCCCTCCTTGCCGAATTTGTCGGCGAGTTCGAGCAGGGCCTTGGCCACACGGCCGGGCACGTCGGTGAAGACCAGGTCGGCCATCACGTCGTTGGTGCGACGCAGCCGGGCGGCCAGCGACTTCAGCAGCTGCAGACCCACCTGTGGGCGGCTGGCCAGGAACGGCCGCAGGTCGTCGTGGCCGAGGCCGGCGAGTACGGAGTCGGTGACGGCCACGGCGCTCGCGGTGCGCGGGCGCGGGTCGAACAGTGAGAGTTCACCGAACATCTCGCTGGGGCCGAGCACGCCCAGCAGGTTCTCGCGGCCGTCGATGGCCGTGCGGGTCAGCTTCACCTTCCCGCTGAGGATGACGTACAGGCGGTCGCCCTCGTCACCCTCGTTGAACAGGGTCTGACCGCGGCCGAGACGCACCTCGTTCACCGAGGAGCGGAGCGCGGCCGTGTCCTCCTCGTCCAGCGCCTCGAACAGAGGAGCTTTCCGGAGCACCTCGTTGATCTCGTCCACACGTCCTCCTAAAAACTGACCGTCAACAGTGTGACGTATATCGCAACCCGATGGGAAACCAGGTTGTTACCTCGGCTTGTCCGCCGGGAGACAACGTGCCCACAACAGCCGACGTCAGCCCGTATGATCCTAGTCGCCATCGGCCTGTCTCAAGGCGATCCGCGCCGTATGACCGGGACATTGGTCACATAATCCCGATCAAGAGGCCGAAACGTCGACGCGCCGTCGGTTTCCGGCGCTCCGGGCCTACCCTTGTGGGAGGACGCCTACCCTGTGACGATGCCTCGTGACACCCCTGACGCACTCGCGGATGAGCCCACACCCACCGGTGAGAGCCGGTTGGCGCTGGTCCGCCGCGCACGGAAGATGTACCGGGAGCTCTCCGAGCTCTATCCGGACGCCCACGCCGAACTGAACTTCACCACTCCCTTGGAGCTTCTGGTCGCGACGATCCTGTCGGCGCAGTGCACCGACAAGCGGGTCAACCAGGTCACTCCGGCGCTCTTCGCGCGCTACCCCGACGCCGAGGCTTACGCTTCGGCCCGGCGTGAGGACTTGGAGGAGATGATCCGTTCGACGGGGTTCTTCCGAGCCAAGGCCAACAGCCTGATGGGTTTGGGTCAGGCCTTGTGCGAACGGCACGGCGGTGAGGTTCCTGGAAACCTCACAGACCTGGTCAAACTACCCGGTGTAGGGCGAAAAACCGCAAACGTACTGCTCGGTAACGCCTTCGATGTGCCGGGTATCACGGTGGACACCCATTTCGGGCGACTCGTTCGGCGTTTCGGCTGGACCGAGGAGCAGGACCCGGTCAAGGTCGAGCACGCCATCGGAGAACTCTTCCCCCGCAAGGACTGGACGATGCTGTCCCACCGCGTGGTCTGGCACGGCCGACGGGTCTGTCACGCGCGCAGACCCGCCTGCGGAGCCTGTGCGGTGGCGCATTGGTGCCCGTCCTTCGGAGAGGGCCCCACGGATCCCCCGACCGCCGAGAAGCTGTTGCGCATGCGTTCGTTCGCCTGAGCCCATTGCGAGGCCCGTCCCGAGACCCGACCCGGAACCGGCCCTCACCTGCGCGGTGGGGGCCGGTCCCCGGGAAGCACTCGGCGACAGTTTGTACCCTGATCACGTGAGTGCGCACACATCGGCCCCCGAGACGGGCCTCGGGCGGGTCCGACCCTGTGCTCCGGCGGACCCCGACACCGTGGTGGAACACTGGAGTTCCCACCACCGGATGACCGGTTGGGAACCACCCGGATGAACATCCCGGACGGGCTCGCACGACGCATGCCCCGCGAGACGTCCGCACCCTGGCCAAAGACGACGGTGCGATGATCCCGGAACAGGTTCCCTCATGAACTCGACCCCGCTCTGGCTGTCCGCCCTCGCGGACGCCGCTCGAACGATGCCGGTGCCCGAACCCATGCACCCGCCGGCGCGCGGCGGCCGCGAGTCGGCCGTCCTCATCCTGTTCGGCGAGACCGACCGCGGACCCGACCTGCTGCTCATCCAGCGCAAGGAGGGACTCCGCCGCCACGCCGGACAGCCCGCCTTCCCCGGAGGGCGGATCGAACTCACCGACCCCTCACCCGAGGCCGCCGCCGTGCGCGAGGCCGAGGAGGAGACCGGGGCGATCCCCGCGGGGATCGACGTGGTGGGTCGGCTGCCCGAGCTCTACCTGAGCTTCAGCGACTTCCGTGTCGCCCCCGTGCTCGGTTGGTGGCGTGAACCCTCCGAAGTGCGCGCCGCGGACATCGACGAGGTGGCCGCGGTCTCCCGCGTCCCCGTCGCCGACCTCGCCGACCCGGCCAACCGGGTCAAGGTTCGCTACGGCGACGGGCCGATGTGGGGTCCGGGCTTCCGCGTGGACGGAATGCTCGTGTGGGGCTTCACCGGACAGATCATCGACGGTCTGCTCGCGCTCGGCGGATGGGAACTTCCGTGGCGCGTCCGGGGTCTCACCGATGAGTTCGAAGCCACCCCGCAAGGTCTGCGTCCGGTCGGTTAACCGCTCAACTTTTGGAGGACAACCGTGCTCGACGCGGTTCTGGTCGTCCTGTTGCTGCTGTTCGCGGTGACCGGCTACCGACAGGGATTCATCGTCGGGGTGTTCAGCTTCGTCGGTTTCATAGGCGGGGGCGTGATCGCGGCCCTGACGGCTCCCGGGCCGATCCAGAACTGGATCGAGGATCCGGGGCGGCAGGCGTTGCTGGCGATCGCGGTGGTGTTCCTGGCCGCCGCGCTGGGCCAGTTCCTCGCCTCCTACCTGGGCACCCTGGTGCGCAACAGGGTCACCTGGGACTCCGCGCGTGTCGTGGACGCACTGGGCGGGGCCCTCATCAGCGGTCTGTCCGTGCTGCTCGTGGCCTGGTTCGTCGGCAGCACGGTCGCCAACTCGGCGCTTCCACACGTCTCCCAACAGGTCAGGGACTCGCGCGTCCTCCAATCGGTGGACACGCTCATGCCCGACGCCGCCCACCAGGGGTTCTCCACCTTCCGGCAGGTGGTGGACCAGAGCGCGTTCCCACAGGTCTTCAGTGGCCTGGGCACCGGTGAGCTCGCCGAGGTCGAGCCCCCCGACCCGGACGTTCTCACCACCCCCGAGCTCATCGAGTCGAGCCGCAGCGTGGTCAAGGTCCTCGGTACCGCTCCCTCCTGCCAGCGGCGCGTCGAGGGGACCGGGTTCGCCTACGGGGAGGACCGCATCATGACCAACGCGCACGTGGTCGCCGGGGTCACCGACGACATGCGCGTGGTCACCAGGGACGGCCACCAGTTGCCCGCCACCCTGGTGCTGTTCGACGCCCAGCAGGACCTGGCGGTGCTGCACGTGCCCGACCTGGACCTTGACCCGCTGGACTTCAACGCCGAGGCGGACCAGGGCGACGACGCGGTCGTGGCGGGATTCCCGCGCAACAGCGGATTCACCGCCGTGCCCGCGCGTATCCGAGCGGAGCAGACCGCGCAGGGATCGGACTTCTACCACTCCCAGCAGGTGAGCCGGGAGATCTATCAGGTGCGCGCGGTGGTGCGCCCCGGTAACTCCGGTGGCCCGTTGCTCGCCCCGGACGGAACGGTCTACGGGGTCGTGTTCGCGGCGGCCACCAACGAGGACGAGACCGGTTACGTGCTGACCGCCGACGAGGTCGCGGAGAACGCCCAGGAAGGGCTGGCCGCCACTTCCGAGGTCTCGTCCCAGACCTGCGACTGAGCCGGCCGCAGCGCGCCGCACAACGCCGTCCCGGGCCCGCCCCGGGGCGGTGGAGGACGGCGGGGGCACAGGAACGGCCGAACGAACACGAAGGGGGCGCCTTCCCCATCGGGAAGGCGCCCCCTCGTAGTGTCGTCTCGGCGGCCCGGTCATGGCTTACGGGTGCCGAACACCGTCAGTTCGAGCTCGGATCCTGAGGTTGGTCGGTGCTGAGCGGCCAGCTCATGCGCACCACCGTTCCCAGGTCCTGCGGTTCGATGCTCACCTCGTCCGCGAGACCGGTGATCACCGCCAGGCCGAGGCCGGGGGAGAACCCGGATATGCCCCCGGGAGGGGTGTCATCGCCATCGAGGAAAAGGCCATCGAGTATGGGTTCGACGTTGTCGGTGGGCTCCTCCGAGTCCTTGGAGGGGGCTCGATCGGAAACCACGACCTCGAATCGTCGTGTGGCGCTCCCGTTGGCGCGTGGTGCTCGGCTCGTGGTGTCGGTGCGGGGCTCCGACACCGGATCAGGTCCGCTCCCGTCGATCAGCTGGAGCAGGATCGGCTGCGTCGGGCAGTGCAGCTTGTGCGCCGCTACCGCCCGAGAGCAGGCCTCACCGACCGCCAGCCTGATCTCATCGATCGCGGAGGCGGCGATTCCCGCCCGCCGTGCGACGGTGGCGGCCATGAGCCGCGCCGTGCGCACGTGAGCGGGGAGCGCGCTGATCGTGAGCGTGATAGTTGCCATCGCTCGCTCTGGGCTACTTCGACGAGCGCTTGTCGATGGCTTCCTGCACCGTGTCATGGATGCCGAACACCTTGGTCAGGCCGGTGATCCGGAAGATCTTCAGGATCCGCTCCTGGGTGCACACCAGGTCCAACGTTCCGTCGTGAGCACGGACGCGCTTCAGCCCGCCCACGAGCACACCGAGGCCCGTCGAGTCCAGGAACTCCACCTTCTCCATGTTGACCACGAGGTAGAAGTTGCCCTTGTTCACCAGGTCGATCAGCAGCTCGCGAAGTCGGGGCGCGGTATAGACATCGATCTCACCCTCAACGACCACGATCTCGGTGTCGCCCTCGGTGTAATGATCAAGCTTCAAGTCCACAAGTCCTCCAGCGCCGAACCGCGAATTCTCGCGAATGGTCTCTGCCGGGCGTTACCCCACCAGCACGCATTCAACCACGGGTGTCCTGAGTGTCTGCCCGCCATGGGGACGGGAAAACGGTGACCCCGCGCAACTCTTCCCTCGGATGTCACACTGAAACCGATGTCCATCGTTGCCCAAGCCATGTCCGAAGGGCCGTGTGCTCTTTGAACGTGTCCAGTGAGGAGGGTTCTCGATGAGGCGATCGGAGCCCATGCTCCCCGGTGTGTGGCGTGACGACACCCGGTACCCGCAGGTCACCCACATCGAGCATGTGGCCCGGAACGCGGGAGTGAGCGGGGAGTGGCCGGAATGGACAGCTCCCCACCTGGTCGAACGGTTGGCCGAACGGGGGATCACGAGCCCGTGGTCCCACCAGACGGCAGCCGCAGATCTCGCACGTTCGGGCCGCGATGTGATCATAGCCACGGGCACCGCCTCGGGAAAGTCGCTCGCCTTCCTCATGCCCGCTGTGGACGCGATCGACGCAGGTGGAACGGTGCTCTACCTCTCACCGACCAAGGCGCTCGCCCAAGATCAACTCAGGTGGATTACGGACCTGGGACTTTCGGGCATGCGTGCGGCCGTATATGACGGTGACACCGCCCCCGAGGAACGCACCTGGGCACGCGAACACGCCGGATATCTACTCACCAACCCGGACATGTTGCACCACGGGATGCTCCCCAGACACGGCGCGTGGGCCCGCTTCCTGCGCCGACTCCGCTACGTGGTGATCGACGAGGCGCACCGGTACCGCGGGGTGTTCGGGTCGCACGTCGCCCAGATCCTGCGGCGTCTGCGCAGGGTGTGCGCCCGCTACCGCTCGGAACCGGTGTTCGTGCTGGCGTCGGCCACTTCGGGCTCCCCGGCGGAGAGCGCCACCCGGCTGACCGGTGTACCGGTGACCGCGATCAGCGAGGACGGCTCGCCGCGGCCGGGTCTGTCCGTGGCCCTCGTGGAACCGGAGATGACCGACCTCACCGGTGAGCAGGGCGCGCCGATCCGACGTACCGCACCCTCCCAGGCCGCCGAGATGTTGGTCGACCTGGTGCGGGACCGGGTGCGCACCTTGGTGTTCGTGCGTTCCAGACAGGGCGCGGAAGTGGTGGCGCTGACCGCCCAACGGATGCTCACCGAGCAGGGCGAACACGACCTGGTCGAACGGGTGGCGGCCTACCGTGGCGGCTACCTGGCGAGTGACCGGCGGGACCTGGAGGAGGCGCTCCGTTCGGGGGAACTGTTGGGTCTGGCCAGCACCAACGCCCTCGAACTCGGCGTGGACATCAGCGGATTGGACGCGGTGCTCATCGCGGGATGGCCGGGGACACTGGCCTCCCTGTGGCAGCAGGCCGGGCGCGCGGGCCGGCGCGGCAACGACGCGCTCGCCGTGTTCATCGCCCGGGACGACCCCCTCGACACCTACCTGGCACACCACCCCGAGGCTATTTTCGGACGATCTGTCGAGGCCACCGTCCTCGATCCGGAAAACCCGCACATCCTCGGTCCGCACCTGTGCGCGGCCGCTCAAGAACTTCCGATCACGCGTGCCGACTTCGACCTCTTCGGAGAGAGCGTGGCGGAGCGACTCGACGATCTGGTGGCACGAGGTCTGCTGAGAAAGCGTCCACGGGGCTGGTTCTGGACCAGCCATGAAAGAGCCAGTGACCTCGCCGATATCCGGGGTTCGGGTGGCCCACCGGTACAGATCGTCGACACCGGCAGCGGACAACTGCTCGGTGAGATCGACGAGGCCGCCGCGCACGGCACCGTCCACCCGGGCGCCGTCTACCTCCACCAGGGGATCACCCATCTGGTCGATGACCTCGACCTGGCGGAGGGCGTAGCCCTGGTGCACACCGCCGAGCCGCCCTACAGCACGTGGGCCCGTGACACCACGGACATCACCATCCGCTCGGTACTGCGGCAGGAGACCTGGCCGAGCGGAGCGAGCGTGCACTTCGGCGAGGTCGAGGTGGCCCGCCAGGTGGTGGGGTTCCTCAAACGCGACGTGCGCACCGGTTCGGTCCTCGGGGAGCAGTCCTTGGACATGCCCGAACGCACCCTGCAGACCCGCGCGGTCTGGTGGACGCTGACCGAGACGGGCGAGAACCGGCTGCGCAAGGAGGACGTGGGACTGCTCGGCGCCGCCCACGCCGCGGAACACGCCTCCATCGGCATGCTGCCCCTACTCGCGACCTGTGATCGCTGGGACATCGGTGGCGTCTCCACGTCCCTGCATCCCGACACCGGTCGCCTGACGGTGTTCGTCTACGACGGTTACGAGGGCGGAGCCGGGTTCGCCGAACGCGGCTACGCCGCCGCCCGCGAGTGGCTTACGGCCACCCGGGCGGTGATCGCGGACTGCGAGTGCGAGCAGGGGTGCCCCTCCTGCATCCAGTCGCCCAAGTGCGGCACGGGCAACGAGCCGTTGAGCAAGTCCGGCGCACTGCGGCTCCTGGACGAAGTCCTCGGCGGGGCCCACGAAGCGGGCGACTGACCGGGTACCGCGAATGTCTCCGTTGAGGGTCGGACTCGGGGCTTCTCCTGGGTGGGTTTTCCAGGGTGCGCGAAGTTATCCACAGGCTGTGGATCGGCACTTCCCTCCCGACTCTGGACCGCCCAACCTGGAAGTGGGGCGGAACCTCATCCGCCCCGTCACCAGGGAGGTTCCGTGTTCCCCTGCCCGTGCCCGACCATGCCCGTCTCCCTCGACGACCGAGGGCTGACCACGGCCGAATACGCCATCTGCACCCTGGCGGTGGTGGCGTTCGCCGGCCTCCTCTACGTCATCCTCACCGGCGACGCCGTCCAGACCGCCCTCACCACGACCATCGTCGATGCGCTCGGCTCCGACCGCTGACCGCGGCTCCACGACGATGGAGACGGCCATGGTGCTCCCCGCTCTGCTGCTGGTGCTCGGCATCGCACTCGGCGCGGTCGGCGCGGCCGCGGCCCAGCTCTCCTGCGCCGACGCCGCCCGGATCGGGGCCAGGGCGCTCGCCCGGGGTGAACCACCCGAACGGGCCCGTGCCCTCGCGTTGGCAGCCGCCCCGAACGGCGCCCACATCGACCTGACCACCGACGACGACATGGCCCTTGTCACCGTGCGGGCCCGTGTCCATCTGGGGCCCGCCTTGACCCCACCCGTGGGGATCGACGGCAGCGCCGCGGTCCCCCTGGAACCAGGCCTGTGAAGGGCGACGACACCGGTGTCGGCACCGCGGCGAGCGTCTCCGTGTGCCTGGTGCTGATGTTCCTCACCTACGCGGGATTGACCGGCGCCGGGCTCGTCCTGGAACGCGAACGGGTGGGTACCGCCGCCGATCTCGCCGCGCTCGCGGCGGCGGCCCGAGCCCACCAGGGGGAGGGGCCGGCCTGTGCGGTCGCCGTGGAGACCGTCGCGGCCAACGACGCGGAACTCGACGACTGTGCGCTCGACTTCCACACCGTCACGGTGACGGCCGCTCTACCTTCGTCCCTTCTGCCCATGACCCTGCGGGCCGTCGCCCGAGCCGGCCCCGCCCATGACCCCACCGAGGAGGTGGAATGACCGCCCACTCCGCTGTGCTGTGCGCTCTCCTACTCTGTTTTCCCCCGCCGCCCAACGACGGAGTCACCCCCTGTCCCTCGACCGCGCCGGCGACGACCCTCGCCATGGAGCCCCCCGAATCCCCGCCCACGCAGGCACCGCCCCAGGCCACCGATCCCCCGAAGGCACCTGATGTGGATACCGGAACGGGAGCTCTCGGCCCCCTGCCCGACTGTGTCGCCGCCCTGGAGACCGCAGAGACCGAGGGCTCAGGCGGGGGAGACACCGAGGAGCGCGAGCGGGCGGGCGAGGAGCCGGGCGGAACCCGGGGAGAGAACACCGCCCCGTCCGCCACGGCCCCTTCGGGGGGTGGAGGGGAGGACGGTGGAACGGCGGGACCCTCGCCGGAGGCGGGCCCCGACAGCGGAGTCGACCCGGAGGAGGGCACGGAAGACGAGGAGGACGAGGAGGACACGGGAGAGGAGAGCGAGGGCGCGGACGCCCCGGATCCTGGGGCGGCCGAGGATCCGGGCCCGGTGGCCACCGGTATCGAGCACGATGCGGAATCAGCGCCCGAGCCCGAGCCCGAGCCGAGCCCGTTGGGGGAGGACAGCGGTGCTCCGACGGAAAGCACCCTCTCCTCCCCGACACCCGAACCACGGCCGACGGAGAACGGAACGGTGAGCCGGGCCTCCGCCACCACGCGCCCGATCACACCCGCGCCCAAGCCCACGCCCATCGGCGACTCCCCGGACGTCGGGGATCGACCACCGAGCAAGAAGGTGGAGGAGACGGAACCCGTGGACGGTTTCGCGTTCGAGGAGACCTCGGCGACCAGTCCGTTCGGGCGTGCGCTCGGGGTCACCTCGACCACCGTGCTGTTCCTGCTCGGCGTCGCCACCCTCGGGTTGCGCCTGGCCGTCGGGTGGCCGCGCTTCCCGCCGCTCTATCTGGGCCGGCGTCGCCTGGGCGGTGACCTCGACACCCGCTGATCCGGGCCCGGGCCGGAGAGGCCACCACACATCCTCACAGTCAGCCGAGGTTCGCCCCGTCGCGGCGTTCGGCACGGCGCCTCGCCGCGTTGGCGAAGAACCCGAATAGGAACCACTATGAGGGCTTTCCACCGCCTTGCGACGCACCGTCCTGAACGCCGCTCCGTAACGGGCGAACCCCGACCGACACGGCATCAGGGGCGCCCGGACGTGCCCGCACACGGTTCCCGGCGCCCCGTTCCTCATCCCGGTGTCCCTCCCTCAAGGGGTCAGGGCCGAACCCAGCAGTTCCGCGGCCATCGGCACCAGTCCGATCAGGACGAAGGCCGGCAGGAAGCACAACCCCAACGGCGCGACCACCAGCACCCCCAGGCGTTCGACACGGGCCGTGGCCCGGGCCCGTAGCGACCGGCGCAGGTCGCAGACGTGGCGTTCGATCAGGTCGGCGACCGGGGCGCCCGTATCGGCCGCCCGGGCCAGGTCTCGTCCCACCGCCACCAAGGGCTCGGGCAGGGCAGAGCGCCGCCAGGCCGAGGCCGGTTCCGCGCCCAACCGCAACCGTTCGGCGACGGCGGCCAACTCGTCTCCCAACGGACCCCGGGCGGCATCCGACACCGCGGTCAGACACGCGGGAAGGGTCGCGCCCGCCCGGATGCCCGAACCGATCAGGCCGATCAGCACCGGCAGGTCACCGGTGATCGGGAGCCTGCCGGGGTCGACCCGCATTCGCGCCGCTCGCCACCACAGCCAGACCACCCCGCCGAGCACGACGGTCCCGGCGACCACTCCCAAGAACGCGGCCACCGACACCACCGCGATCGCGGAGGCCGCGATCCGGACGGCGGGCCCCGCCGGTCGCTTCCGCCGGCGTGGTGGACTCTCCCGTGCTTCGCCCGGCCTCGGGCGGAACAGCACCCCTACCGCGATCGTGGCGCTCGCCACCGTCAGTACCTCGAAGAACATCTCCACCCCTCTTCGGTCGCCGCACACACCACCGACGCCACGGCCGCACAGGCGTGGCCCGGTACCGAACACGGTCGGGATCACCGGTCTCGGCGACGCCGGTACCGGGACGGGCCTCGGCCCGTCAGCGATTTCGACCCGCCGTCGTCGACGACGGACGGGTCCCACCTCCGGTTCGGTTCACGGGCGGTCCACGGCGCCCCGAACCAGCCGCTGAGTCCACCAGGCACCGATGAGGTCCAACAGAAGACCACCGCCCAGACACAGCAGCCCCACCGGTGTGGTGAACAAGAATTCCCAGGGGGCCCCGCCCAGGCCCGCCGACATCGCCAGGCCGACCAGGGGAAGACCACTCAGCATCACGGCGGTGGTCCTGGGGCCGGCCGTCCGAGCGGAGGCCTCAGCCCGCAACTCCTCCTGCTCGGTCAGGTTGGCCGCGAGGTCGTCCACCACCGCGGCCAGACCGGCACCGGTCTCCGACGCCACCTCCCAGCACGCAGCCAGGTACGCCAGCTCCCACAACCCCTCCTCACGTCCGGCCATGCGACGCAGGGACTCGGCGTCGGCCGGTTCTCCCACGAGTGGTCCGGCCTCGATCACGGCTACCCGAAGTGCGAGTTCGGGTGGCTGGCCCGCGCGGAGTTCGGCGGCCATGACCCGACAGAGGATGATGACGGCCCGCCGGCGTTCGGTCTCCACCCGGTGGGCCGCCAGGGGAGACCGGAACGCGGGCATCGACCACCACCGAGGACGTGGTCGTGGCAGGACCGTCGCCAGTCGGTACCGTCCGGTCCGGGGCAGTGCCCACAACAGTGCCGCCGCAGGCGCGCACACCATCAGAAGGATCACCGGCGCCATCCCCGGCCCAACCGCTCGGCCAAGTCCGCCGCCCCCGCGTGTTCGACCCGACGGCCCTCGGGGGTGAACTCCACCGCGGGTTCGGCCCGGACCAGTCCGGACTCCTCACGGCGCAGGGTCCGTACCTCGGCCAGACGCCGCCCCCGCCGGTCCCGGACCAGGTGCAGGACGAGCACCCCGGTGGCGGCGAGTTGGCTGTGCACCGCGCCTCGGTCCATCCCCGCGGCGCATCCCATCGCCTCCACCCGCGCGGGCACCTCCCCCGCCCCGTTGGCGTGGAGAGTGCCGGCGCCGCCCTCATGCCCTGTGTTCAAAGCACCTAGCAAGGAGACGATCTCCGGGCCCCGGGCCTCACCGACCACGAGACGGTCGGGGCGCATCCGTAGTCCCTGACGAACCAGGGTCTCCAGAGACACCTCACCGCTGCCCTCGATGTTGGCCGGCCGGGTCTGCAACCGAACCACGTGCGGGTGGTCGGGTCGCAGCTCGGGGGAGTCCTCGGCCAACACGATCCGTTCGTCCGGTGGCACCAGGGACAACAGACATGACAGCAGGGTGGTCTTGCCCGTCCCGGTGCCGCCGCTGATCAGGAACGGAATCCGTCGGGCGATCAGGGCCCGGAGCAGTTCGGCCCCGCAGGGGGTCAGCGTGCCGCACGCGATCAGCTCGGGCAGGCCGAAGACCCTGTTCGGTGGCATCCGCAGCGACACGCACGCGCTCTCGGCGGCGATGGGTGGCAGCACCGCGTGGAGCCTCGCCCCACTGGGCAATCGGGCGTCCACGTACGGCGAGGCCGCGTCCAACCGGCGACCGGCGCGGAACGCCAACCGTTGGGCGAGCCGACGCACCTCGTCGGCCGAGTCGAACCGGACGTGCTCGACCCGTCGCAACCCTCCACCGGTGTCCACCCACACCTGGTCGGGGCCGTTGACGAGGATGTCGGTGACGTCGGTGGTCATCAATTCCTCCAGCGGCCCCGCCCCGTACAGGTCGGCGCTCAGCGCCCGAGTGAGTTCGAGCATGTCGGTGCCGCCCAGGAGGGTTCCCTCGGCGCGCAGGGCGGTGGCCACGTTGGCGGGTGTGATCGGGGATCCACTGGCCACGAAGCGGTTGCGCACCCGCTCCAGCAGGCCTTTGCGCTGCTCCGCGGAGATCGGTCCCGGCGCCGCGGGGTCCCGCGTGGTTCCGGGGCCCGTGCCCGCCCCGCGTGGTGGAACCGAAGCCGGGTCCGGGGACCCAGCGTCGTCGGAGGCGGTCGGGGAACCGTGCCATAACCGTTCGATCCGCCTCATCCCGCCTCCCGCAGCCCGGAGAACGTCCCGACCACACGGTCCGCGTATCGGGCCAGTGGTGATCGGGGATGCCGCGCGGGCACCTCTCCCGCGGTCAGGGCCCGGGAGAGCCCGGGTTCCGGCGGCAGGTCCGCGTGGAGGTCCACCCCCAGACTCCCGGTGACCACCGAAGTGGACAGGCCACCGCGTGAACCGCGCACCACGAGCCGGAGCCGATCGGTTTCCTGCCGCAGCGCGTCGACCATGCGGGCGGCCGACACCACCGCGTATACGTCGGCGGGCACCACGAGGAGCACGAGGTCGGAGTGGTTGAGGAACACACGGGTGGCGGCGTCGAAGGACCGAGGCAGGTCGATCACCACCAAGCCGGAACCGCGCCGGGCCGAGGCCAGCACGGACCGGGCCGCGCCCACGGGTAGCGAGGTCCCCTGCCCGCCGGCGCCTCGCGCCCAGGTGAGGACGTCCACCAGGCCCGCACGGGGAAGCCCGTCCCGCAGAGCCCGCCAAGAGGTACGGGAGCGCTGGTTCACCAGATCGTTCCAACCGGTGTGCGGACTCTGCGGGGTGTGGTCGCAGCCCAGGTAGATGTCGGGTCCGCAGCCCAGGGGATCGGCGTCCAAGAGCGCGGTGGAGTGTCCGGCGCGCTCTCCGGCCAGGGCGAGGGCCACGGTGAGCAGGCTGGCTCCGGCGCCCCCGCGTCCCCCGATGACCGACACGGTGGGTGCGGGCCGACGCTCGCCGACCGCGGCGAACAGTTCGACCAGAAGCGACTCGTCGCGGGGGAGCAGGTAGATCGGTGCACCGTCGTCGAACCCGGCCCCCTTCGGGCCGGGTCCCGTGAAGCCGGGCTTCCGCGGACCGGGAGCCCGCGGACGGGACGCCGCCGATCCCGGGCCGACCGTGGCCGGTGGGCGGGGAGCGGGGCCGTCCCCGTTCGGGAGGTCCGGCGCCATGATCCGAAGGTCCGGAGCATCGGGTGAGCGGGAGGCGATCACCAACCGAGGGTGTGACGGTGGACCCGCCTCGCCCAGCGTCTCTCTCAAGTCCGCGCCGACCACGACCAGTGGCGCTCGACGCCAGGAACGCAACGCGCGTTCGGGGTCGGGGGCGACGGCCACCTCGGTCGCGGCCGCGGTGGCCAACCGAAGCAGGTCGTCAAGGAGAGCGGGGTCTGCGGTGATGATGAGGGGGCGCTGCGGAACGTCCATCGGACCTCCGGTGAGGGCGGGAACCTGCCCTTCCGACCTTGGTCGACACCGGACCGCGAAAGAAGTGGGGTGCGCGGATCTGTGGATAACTCCGAGGGATCGGTGCCGCGTGGTTCCTATGCGGCTTTTCGCCAACGCGGCGAGGCGCCGTGCCGAACGTCGCGACGGGGTGAACCTCGGCTGACGCGGCACCGAACACTGAGACCCGATCGGCCCCACCCTCGGGCGGGACGCACGTACGGGGGCTGTCGTGCGTCCCGCCCATCAGGCGAGGCGGAGCGGAAACCGCGGGCCTGCTCCCAGAGGGGGATCCGGGGCGGCCCTGGTCCGGCCCTGGGGGGACGGGTCGGCTGTTCCGCTCTCCTTGGAAGGGCCTACGGGAGTGGTCATCGAACTCCCGAGACCTTGGAGATGGTCCGCTGGTTCATGTTGATGCGAAGAACGGTCTCCGGGTCAGTCCGATCGGCATGTCCGTATTGCCGACGGTCACTCGAAAGGGACGTTCTGTCTCGGCTTTCGCCGAGGATCTCGGTCCTTCGCTCAACTTCTGGAGCAGACGCTACCACGAGTGATGCGTATGGGTTCGGGAATCCAGGGGAGAAACTTCGGTGCCCCTCTATTCGGCGCAGGAAGGTCCGTCGTACAAAGAAAGCGGACGGTGGCGCGGGTCCCATCTCGATCCAGGTCGCGGGAGCCCATGCGCGGCCGGGCCTCATAGGGCGTGCCCAAGTCTGATGGAACCGAGTCCCACCAGGTCGGACTGCGTATCGGTGAGGCCTGTGGACCCGGCGCCCCAAGGCCGGAAACGGCGCTCCGGGTCAAGGCCCGAGGCGCCGTTCGAGGTGCACGTGCAGATGCGCGTGGCATTCTTGAAAGATTGTCCAACGTTCAAGCGTGACCGAACCGATATCGAATGGTCGGTCTGCTTGTCGGTTAATGGCGGATTTTCGAAACTTGGCGGCTTTCCCGCACAAGGTCCGACATGGAGTGCGTCGAAGCGTGCTCGATCCGACTTCAGCCGCGTTTGAGAGCCTCACACGTGGCCAAGGAGTCCTGGGCGCCCGTGAACACGGCACGGCAGCAGTACACGATCCAGCCGCCGACACCCTCCGGGGTGCCCTCCATGTATCCGCGCAGCGCAGGGCCGTATTCGTCCTTCAACGTCTGGTGTCCCAGCTCGGAGGCGACCAACGACTTCGGGTCCAGCCCGCGCTCGATCAGGGTCAGCCGCTCCGCGGCGCGCGCCACCAGGCCGTCGCCCCAACCGAATGGACGGATCGCCATCAGCTCCCCGTGCACCAGTGAAGAGGTGACCAGCGCGGGTACCTTCGTGCGGGACTCCAGCAGTCGGTACAGGCCCTCCAGTCGCGCGGAGGCCACAGAGGAGCTCGGCGCGGGTCCCAGGTCCAGCGGATCCTCGACCCGTTCACCTTCCAAGCGGGGGCGGCCCAGCGCTTCCTCGGAGACCGCGTCGGCGGCGGCCAGCGTGTGCAGCCGCGCCAGGGTCTGTCGGGGCGCCTTCGGCCAGGTGTCCACCATTCCGCCCAGCTCACCGCCGATGCGCAGAGCGCCCTTGATCCGGGTGTCGTAGACGTGCCCCTCACGGATCTCGTCCATCGAGACCTCGGCGCCCTCCAACGCCGCCGACGCGCACGCGCCACGCAGGGAGGATTCCAGGGACACGTCGTTGCTGCGCCGGCGCAGGATCCGGTGGTCCCTCAGCCGGTCGACCAGGGTTCGCGTCTCATCGACCGCGTCGCTCACCCCAGGCAGCTCGGCGATCCGGGACAGTGGGTCGGACAGGGAGGCAGAACTCGATTCGCTCACGTCTCCCAACACTACGCGGCGGTAATACCGGCCGTTCACATGCCCGGCCAGGTCATGGGAAGACCGTTCATCGCGGACCGACGACCGCTCGTCGACCGTTCGGCGCTCGCCCGGCGCCCACCGCCGCTGGACCAAGACCCGGCTGTTCACGAGCTTCGGGTCGCATGATTAATTGGGTGTCAATCGCCAACGTAAGGAGAATCACAGTGGCCGACAGCACTCCCCCGAGCCAGGAGACACTGTCCAACCTTCTCCACGAAACCCGTAGCTTCCCGCCGCCGGCGGAGCTCGCCGCGAACGCCAACGTCAAGGCGGACGCCTATGACGCCGCGGCCGCCGACCGACTCGGCTTCTGGGAGGAGCAGGCCCGCAGGCTCCAGTGGGATCGCGAGTGGGACACCGTTCTGGACTGGGACCCGCCCTACGCGAAGTGGTTCGTCGGCGGCAAGATCAACGCTTCCGTCAACTGCGTGGACCGTCACGTCGACGCCGGACTCGGTGACCGCGCCGCCATCCAGTGGGAGGGCGAGCCCGGTGACAGCCGCACCCTCACCTACGCCGACCTCAAGGACCAGGTCTCCCAGGCCGCCAACGCCATCACCGCGCTCGGTGTGGAAAAGGGCGACCGGGTGGCCATCTACATGCCGATGATCCCGGAGACGGTCGTCGCCATGCTCGCCTGTGCCCGCATCGGTGCCGTGCACATGGTCGTCTTCGGCGGATTCTCCGGCGATGCCATCGGCCAGCGCATCGACGACAGCCAGGCCAAGCTCGTCATCACCGCCGACGGTGGTTACCGACGCGGCAAGCCCAGCGCCCTCAAGCCCGCCGTGGACGAGGCCGTCGCGAACCGGCCCGATGTCGAGAACGTCCTCGTGGTCCGTCGCACCGGCCAGGACGTCGAGTGGACCGACCGTGACGTGTGGTGGCATGACGCCGTCGGCTCCGCGAGCAGCGAGCACACCCCGGAGGCCCACGACGCAGAGGACCCGCTGTACATCATGTACACCAGCGGGACCACGGCCAAGCCCAAGGGCATCCTGCACACCACCGGCGGGTACCTCACCCAGGCCTCCTACACGCACTGGGCGGTCTTCGACCTCAAGCCGGAGACCGACGTCTACTGGTGCGCCGCCGACATCGGCTGGGTCACCGGCCACTCGTACATCGTCTATGGACCGCTCTCCAACGCGGCGACCGTGGTCATGTACGAAGGCACCCCGGACACCCCGCACAAGGGCCGCTTCTGGGAGATCATCGAGAAGTACAAGGTCACGATCGCCTACATGGCGCCCACCGCGATCCGTACCTTCATGAAGTGGGGCGACGAGGTCCCCGCGAAGTACGACCTGTCGAGCCTGCGCGTCATCGGCTCGGTCGGTGAGCCGATCAACCCCGAGGCCTACATGTGGTACCGGGAGCACATCGGCGGCGGCACCACCCCGGTCGTGGACACCTGGTGGCAGACCGAGACCGGCGCCATCATGGTCAGCCCGCTGCCCGGTGTCACCTCGGGCAAGCCCGGTGCCGCGATGGGCGCGATTCCGGGTATCGACGCCGACGTCGTCGACGAACAAGGCCGATCCGTGCCTGACGGCGAGGGTGGCTTCATCGTCATCCGCGAACCCTGGCCGGCCATGCTCCGCGGTATCTGGGGCGACGACCAGCGCTACAGGGACACCTACTGGTCGCGCTTCGAAGGCCTCTACTTCCCCGGCGACGGTGCCAAGAAGGACGAGGACGGTGACATGTGGCTGCTCGGCCGCGTGGACGACGTCATGCTCGTCTCCGGCCACAACATCTCCACCACCGAGGTGGAGTCCGCGCTCGTCTCCCACCCGAAGGTCGCCGAGGCGGCGGTCGTCGGAGCCGCCGACAAGGTGACGGGTCAGGCGATCGTCGGCTTCGTCATCCTGCGAGGCGGTAACGAGGAGGTCCCGGACGAGCTGGTCCAGGAGCTGCGCAACCACGTCGGCACCTCGCTCGGACCGATCGCCAAGCCCGCCCGTCTTCTCGCGGTTCCGGAACTGCCCAAGACCCGATCCGGCAAGATCATGCGGCGTCTGCTGCGCGACATCGCCGAGAACCGGGACGTCGGTGACACCTCCACCCTGACCGACTCGTCGATCATGGACGTGATCGCCAAGCAGCTGCCCTCGGTCAAGAAGGACGGCTGACGCGGAGTCGGACCACCGAAGGACCCACGGCGCCCCTCCCCCTCCCCCGGGGGTGGGGCGCCTTCGATCGCTCACTCACCACCGGAACCGAAGCACGCCGTTTTGCGTGCCGTGAGAGACATCAGTGGTACGGCATGTGCGAAGATGCGGAGGATCATCCGCGTGTTCGGACCGAGAGAAGGGAACCCCCACGATGGTGGACAAGCCGGGTACCGGCCGACCTGGCGATGCCGGAGACCCCGAACGTTCCATCGGTGAACTGGTCACCGACGCCACCGACAACCTCTCTCGGCTGGTCAAGCTCGAACTCAGGCTCGCCAAGCTTGAGGCCAAGGCGGACGCCGTCAGGATCGGCAAGAGCGTCGGTGAGTTCGGCGCCGCCGGTGTCATCCTGCACCTCGTCGCGATCCTCTTCTCCATCACCGCCGGATTCTTCCTGGCCGAGGTCTTCGGTTGGCAGTACTGGACCTCCTTCCTGGCCGTCACCGGCTTTTACCTGCTGATCGCGCTGATCTTCGTCCTGTTCGCCGTCATCAACCTGCGCCGTCGCCAGGGCCTGGCCCGTACCGCGCTCACCACCTCCCGACTGGTGGGCATCCTGCGTGGGGAGATCCGTCCGCCCAAGGACGAGGTCGAGACCACCACCGCCGGTGGGGCCACCGCCGCGGGTGGGGCCACCGCCGTCACGAACAGCTAGCGACCCGCGGGTGCTGGACGACTCGGCCGCCTATGTGGACGGTCCCTGGACCCACCGGACGGTCGGCGCCGCCGGAGCCCGGTTCCACGTGGCCGAACTCGGTGAGGGTCCGCTCGTCCTCCTCCTGCACGGCTTCCCCCAGTTCTGGTGGGCGTGGCGGGCTCAGATGACCGCCTTGGCCGAAGCCGGGTACCGGGCCGTCGCCGTGGACCTACGGGGCTACGGGGCCAGCGACAAGACCCCGCGGGGATACGACCTGGTGGGTCTGGCACAGGACATGGCCGGCCTGATCCGTGCCCTCGGCTCCGCCGAGGCCGTCGTGGTCGGACACGGGGTGGGCGGGCTGATCGGGTGGACCATGACCGCCTACCATCCGGGTGTGATCCGAGCCCTGGCGGCGGTGTCGGCGCCCCACCCCCGACGCGCCGCCCGCATCCTCTTTCCACCGGGGCCGGGCACACGGCACATGCTCCGCGCCCAACTGCCGATCCTCCCCGAACACCGACTGCTCGCCGACGGCTGCGTGCGCGTGGGCGAGCTCCTCGACGCCTGGTCGGCCCCGGGATGGCCGGACCGAGAGGCCGAGGAACGCTACCGGCTCGCCTTCTCGATCCCGAAGGTCTCGCACTGCTCGTTGGAGTACCACCGTTGGATCTTCCGGTCGGCGTGGCGCGCGGACGGACTCCGGTACGCCCACCGCATGCGTGCACCGGTGCGCGTCCCCGTCCTCCAACTGCACGGTTCCCTGGACCCGGTCTGTCCACCGAAGGTCGCTCGGTCCTCGGGCCGACTGGTCGCGGGCCCCTATCGATGGGAGTCGGTGGTCGGTGCCGGCCACTTCCCACACGAGGAGCGGCCGCGTCATGTCGACGATGCTCTCGTAGGGTGGGTGCGGGAGATCGACGGCGAGCGGCGGTGAGGCAGCGATGACGACAGGGACCGAGGAAGAACGAGACCGTAACGAGGTCGGCCGGGCACAGAACCAGCGGCCCCGTGATCGGTACGGGCGCCCGATGCCACACGGCAGTCAGGGTGAGGTCGAACGTGTGCCGGACGACGCCGAGTTCACCGTGGAGGAGGGCCTGAGCGAGGCTCAGCGGCTCTTGGACCAGGGATACGCGTTCACCGCGCACGAAGTGCTCGAAGCGGTCTGGAAGTCGTCCCCGGAACAGGAACGGGAGCTGTGGCGCGGACTGGCGCAGACCGCGGTCGGGGTCACCCACGCCCAGCGCGGTAATCGCGTGGGCGCGGCACGGCTGTTGCGCCGAGGCGCCGACCGGGTGGAGGAGTTCGGTCCGGACGCTCCACACGGCGTGGACGTGGCGGGGATCGCCGCTTTCGCGCGGGACCTGGCGGAGGATCTCGACACCGGTCGTGCGACCTCCGGGGACGATATCGACCCCTCCGGAATGCGGCTCCGCTCGGCTTAATTCCGACCGGACCGAAACCCGCTTCCCACGCGGTATGACAGGGGTTCATGAGGCCCCTGAGGCTCCTGCGGTCACATTGACTACCGAGGGTCATTTCTGATTTATGCCTGGATGCGTGCTTTGCCGTAAAAATGGTGCTATCGCATTATGCGACATTATGTGAGGCTAAAAAGCCGAACAAGGCCATTAATCCGAATCCCGAGATCACCATGGGATCACATCTTCAACCCCACTTGGGGAAATGGCGAACCGGCCCTCTTATTTACACTCCCGCGTGCGTACAATCCCCGGATCACCGCTCGTGGGTTCGTCACGCGGGCGGCGTGCACCACACAGAAAGGTGGCACCGCTTCGACCCCGACCCGCGTGATGTCGCCCCAGCTCAATACCCCTGTGGGCGGTGGAACGCATACGGCGGTGCGCGGCACCGGAGCCCAAGAGGCGGCTGTTCCGCACACCTTCGATGAGGGGGCCGAAAAGGATGTGCCCGTCTCAAGGAGGACGGATTGTCTGGGCTCAACCTCGCCACGGAAAGTGGCATGGCCTTGGCCTTGGAAGGCAGGGACCTCACCCTCGTCATCGTCGTCATGGTGGTCGCGCTCCTCGCGCTCGCCATAGCGGGGATGCTCGTACGTGAGGTACTCGCCGCCGGGCAGGGCACCGACCGAATGCGTAACATCGCGGTCGCCATTCAAGATGGCGCCGCGGCCTACCTGAAACGACAGTTCCGTACTCTCGCGGTCTTCATCGTCGCCATTCCGCTTCTACTGCTTCTACTGCACGCCGACACGTGGGCCATCGCCATCGGCCGATCGTTGTTCTTCGCCCTCGGCGCCGGACTCTCCGCGGCCACGGGCTTCATCGGAATGTGGCTCGCGGTCCGCGGCAACGTCCGCGTGGCCGCCGCGGCCCGTGGCGGTGGAGAGGAGGACGGCCGTACCGCCATGCGCATCGCGTTCCGCACCGGTGGTGTCGCCGGCATGATCACCGTCGGCCTCGGTCTGCTCGGTGCCGCGCTCGTGGTCCTCATCTACCGGGAGAACGCCCCCATCGTGCTGGAGGGCTTCGGCTTCGGCGCGGCCCTCCTCGCGATGTTCATGCGTGTGGGCGGTGGCATCTTCACCAAGGCCGCCGACGTCGGCGCCGACCTCGTGGGCAAGGTCGAACAGGGCATCCCCGAGGACGACCCCCGAAACGCGGCCACCATCGCCGACAACGTCGGTGACAACGTGGGTGACTGCGCCGGTATGGCCGCCGACCTGTTCGAGTCCTACGCGGTGGTCCTCGTCGCCTCGCTCATCCTCGGCCGTGTCGCCTTCGGCACCGAGGGGCTCGTCTTCCCGTTGTTGGTCCCCATGATCGGTGTCATCACCGCCATCATCGGAATCTTCATCGTCGCGCCCAAGGCCAAGGACAAGACCGCGATGACCGCGATCAACCGCGGCTTCTTCATTTCCGCGGCCATCTCCGCCGTCCTCGTCATCGGCACCGCCTTCTGGTACCTGCCCAGCAGCTTCGACCAGCTGAAGGGCGTCAGCGACGGAGTCCTCGAAGAGATCGCCGCCGCGGGCACCGACCCCGACCCGAGGTTCATCGCCATCGTCGCGGTCCTCATCGGACTGGTACTCGCCGCCGCCATCCAACTCCTCACCGGCTACTTCACCGAGACCGACAAGCGCCCCGTCAAGGACATCGGTCAGAGTTCCGAGACCGGCGCGGCCACCGTCATCCTGTCCGGTATCTCGATCGGCCTGGAATCCGCGGTCTACTCGGCCCTGCTCATCGCCGGTGCCGTCTACGCCGCGTTCCTCCTCGGCGGCGGCTCCATCACCCTCAGCCTGTTCGCCGTCGCTCTCGCCGGCACCGGGCTCCTCACCACCGTCGGCATCATCGTCGCGATGGACACCTTCGGTCCCGTCGCGGACAACGCCCAGGGCATCGCCGAGATGTCCGGCGACGTCGAGGGCAAGGGCGCCGAGGTCCTCACCGGCCTCGACGCCGTCGGCAACACCACCAAGGCGATCACCAAGGGCATCGCGATCGCCACCGCCGTCCTCGCCGCCACCGCACTCTTCGGAGCGTTCCGCACCTCGGTCCAGGAACGCCTCGGCGAAGGCGAGGTCTTCTCCCTGTCCCTCGACCATCCGGACGTCCTCGTCGGTGTCATCATCGGCGCGTCCGTCGTGTTCTTCTTCTCGGGACTCGCCATCATGGCGGTCGGCCGGGCCGCCCAGCGGGTGGTCCTGGAGGTGCGCAACCAGTTCCGCACCCGTCCCGGAATCATGGACGGCAGCGAGACCCCCGAATACGCGCGAGTCGTCGACATCTGCACCAAGGACTCCCTGCGGGAGCTGGTCACGCCGGGTCTCCTCGCGGTCCTCGCCCCGATCGCCGTCGGTTTCGCCTTCGGCTACGCGCCACTCGGAGCCTTCCTCGGTGGCGCCATCGCCGCGGGTGTGCTCATGGCGGTGTTCCTGTCCAACGCCGGTGGCGCTTGGGACAACGCCAAGAAGCTCGTGGAGGACGGACACCACGGAGGCAAGGGGTCGAACGCCCACGAGGCCACCATCATCGGTGACACCGTCGGAGACCCCTTCAAGGACACCGCCGGCCCGGCCATCAACCCACTGCTCAAGGTAATGAACCTGGTCGCGCTGATCGTGGCGCCCACCGTGGTGATGTACGCGGACAACGTCGTCCTCCGGGTCGGCGTGACCGTCGTCGCGGTCGGCGTGCTCGTCGGTGCGGTGCTTTGGTCGAAGAACCGCGGGTCCGGCACCGAGACCGACCTCGCCGAGATCGGTGGGCACACCACACCGAAGGGAGCCCCGGAGTCCGGTGGCGACCCCGAGACCACTGGAGACGAGAAGCCCGTGGCGGGAGACGACACCTCCGGTGACAAGGGTGAGGGCACCGAGGGGAACCGGAAGGAGGAGGCCCGCGCCGGCGACACCGGAAAGGGCTGACCCATGAACCCCGGGTAGGGAGCCCTCCTGTCTCCCGCCCTTCGTCGAGCGGCCGTCCGGGACCCCCGGGCGGCCGCTTCGTGCACGCACTTACCCTGGTGGAGCGGATATCGGTGCTGGGACAAAGGAGTTGTATCGAGGTGTCGGGAGCAAAGGGTCTGTTCATCATCCTTGGGGCCATGTTCGGCTTCATGGCGTTCATGGCCGTGGTCGCCACGGCGGTGACCCCATGAGCCGCACACTGCTCCTGATGCGCCACGCGAAGGCCGAGGACGGGTTCGGGGCGATGGACTTCGACCGTGCCCTCGACGACAAGGGGCGGGACCAGGCGGAGCGAGTCGGACGACTTCTCCAAGAGAAGGGGTACGCGCCGGACCACGTCATCTGTTCCGCTGCCGCGCGCACGCGGCAGACGCTGGACGGGGTGCTGGGCGCCATGGACCTGTCCCCGGAGGTCGACCACACCGAAGCCGCCTACCTGGCCGGTCCGGACAGCCTCCTGGAACTCGTCACCTATGTGGACCCGGCGGTGAACACCCTCCTGGTGGTCGGACACAACCCGACCATCGCCCAGGTGGCCGCGTCGTTCGTCGGCAGTCAGGCCATGACGGCGTTCTCTCCGGCCACCGTCGCCGCGGTGGATGTCGAGGTGGAGTGGCTCTACACCGCACCTGGGACGGGCACCGGCCAGGTCCTGAACTGATGTGACCCACGGCACGCAGTCTTCCGGTTGCGTAGGTCCACCGCCGGGGGTAATGTTCTCCGAGTCGCCTCCGAACGGCCCAAGGCCGCGAGGGGGACTAGATCTTCTCGATCGAAGCGAACACGGGTTCTCCGTGGACGTGATCGGATCTTCGAGTCAGACACTTCCTCTTCTTCACCGAAATGGTTCGGGCACTCCCCGAGACATGTAAGATGATGAGAGTCGCTTCAAAAGCCCAGCGGAAACGCAAAGCAGAAGAAGCACAACGGGGCC
>NZ_FRFF01000076.1 GCF_900143625.1 Nocardiopsis sp. JB363 | reverse complement strand
CAACAAAAAAGAAAAGGGGCCCGCCCAAAGGCAGACCCCTTTCCTAAGAAAAACCGTGGCAGCGACCTACTCTCCCACCCCATCACAGAGCAGTACCATCAGCGCAAAGAGACTTAACGACCGGGTTCGGAATGAGACCGGGTGTGACCCTCCAGCAATAACCACCACGGAAACCAAACACCCACAACCACCACCCCCACCACCCAAGGCGAAAACAGCAGTCACGAGCACGATTTCGTGAACAAAGTATGCGCGAGCAACCTAATTATCTGCAGCGGACAAGCCCTCGACCTATTAGTACCGGTCAGCTCCACCCCTCACAGGGCTTCCACACCCGGCCTATCAACCCCGTCGTCTACAGGGGGCCTTACCCTCTCAAAGGAGGCAGGAGACCTCATCTCGAAGCAAGCTTCCCGCTTAGATGCTTTCAGCGGTTATCAATCCCGAACGTAGCAAACCAGCCATGCCCTTGGCAGGACAACTGGCACACCAGAGGTTCGTCCGTCCCGGTCCTCTCGTACTAGGGACAGCCCTTCTCAAGTCTCCAACGCGCGCAGCGGATAGGGACCGAACTGTCTCACGACGTTCTAAACCCAGCTCGCGTGCCGCTTTAATGGGCGAACAGCCCAACCCTTGGGACCAACTCCAGCCCCAGGATGCGACGAGCCGACATCGAGGTGCCAAACCATCCCGTCGATATGGACTCTTGGGGAAGATCAGCCTGTTATCCCCGGGGTACCTTTTAGCCGTTGAGCGACACCGCTTCCACACGCCGGTGCCGGATCACTAGTCCCAGCTTTCGCTCCTGCTCGACACGTCCGTCTCACAGTCAAGCTCCCTTGTGCACTTACACTCAACACCTGATTACCAACCAGGCTGAGGGAACCTTTGGGCGCCTCCGTTACACTTTAGGAGGCAACCGCCCCAGTTAAACTACCCACCAGACACTGTCCCCGAACCGGATCACGGTCCAAAGTTAGATGCCCGAAACAGTCAGAGTGGTATTTCACCAACGCCTCCGCCGCCACTAGCGTGACAACATCACCGGCTCCCACCTATCCTACACAAACCATCCCAAACACCAATGTCAAGCTATAGTGAAGGTCCCGGGGTCTTTCCGTCCTGCTGCGCGAAACGAGCATCTTTACTCGTAGTGCAATTTCACCGGGCCCATGGTTGAGACAGTGGGGAAGTCGTTACGCCATTCGTGCAGGTCGGAACTTACCCGACAAGGAATTTCGCTACCTTAGGATGGTTATAGTTACCACCGCCGTTTACTGGCGCTTAGATTCCTAGCTTCGCAGGCCGAAACCCACTAACCAGTCCTCTTAACGTTCCAGCACCGGGCAGGCGTCAGTCCGTATACAGCGTCTTACGACTTCGCACGGACCTGTGTTTTTAATAAACAGTCGCTTCCCCCCGCTATCTGCGACCCCACCCAGCTCCAGAGGAAAACTCTTTCACCGGACAGGGCTCCCCTTCTCCCAAAGTTACGGGGACAATTTGCCGAGTTCCTTAACCATGGTTCACCCGAACGCCTCGGTATTCTCTACCTGACCACCTGCGTCGGTTTAGGGTACTGGCCACACACGAACTCGCTAGAGGCTTTTCTCGACAGCATGGGATCACTCACTTCACCAAAAACGGCTCGGCATCACGTCTCAGCCTCAACG
Organism: Nocardiopsis sp. JB363; assembly: GCF_900143625.1. Classification (GTDB taxonomy): domain Bacteria; phylum Actinomycetota; class Actinomycetes; order Streptosporangiales; family Streptosporangiaceae; genus Nocardiopsis. The sequence goes on along the minus strand of NZ_FRFF01000076.1, from coordinate 3,920 downwards.
AGAGGCGGATTTGCCTACCCCTCGGCCTACACGCTTACCCCCGGACAACCATCGCCGGGTAGAGCTACCCTCCTGCGTCACCCCATCACTTACCTACTACAAGCTCGGGTCCCAGACCAGATACCAACAAATTCCCGAAGGATTCTGAAGGATCCGGCGTGGTTAGCATCACCTGATTCGATACTGGACGCTCGTGCACGGGTACGGGAATATCAACCCGTTATCCATCGACTACGCCTGTCGGCCTCGCCTTAGGTCCAGACTCACCCTGGGCGGATTAACCTGCCCCAGGAACCCTTAGTCAATCGGCGGCAACGTTTCTCACGTTGCTTTCGCTACTCATGCCTGCATTCTCACTCGCACACCCTCCACCCCACGATCACTCGGAAGCTTCACTGGATGCACGACGCTCCCCTACCAACCCAAGTAAAACTTGGACTTCACAGCTTCGGCGGTGTACTTAAGCCCCGCTACATTATCGGCGCAGAACCACTTGACCAGTGAGCTATTACGCACTCTTTAAAGGATGGCTGCTTCTAAGCCAACCTCCTGGTTGTCTGGGCAACTCCACAACCTTTACCACTTAGCACACGCTTAGGGGCCTTAGCTGATGATCTGGGCTGTTTCCCTCTCGACTACGAAGCTTATCCCCCGCAGTCTCACTGCCACGCTTCACTTAACCGGCATTCGGAGTTTGTCTGACGTCAGTAACCTTGTAGGGCCCATCAGCCAAACAGTAGCTCTACCTCCAGCAAGAAACACGTGACGCTGCACCTAAATGCATTTCGGGGAGAACCAGCTATCACGGAGTTTGATTGGCCTTTCACCCCTACCCACACCTCATCCCCCAGATTTTCAACTCTGGTGGGTTCGGGCCTCCACGAGGTCTTACCCCCGCTTCACCCTGGACATGGGTAGATCACTCCGCTTCGGGTCCACAGCATGCGACTCAAACGCCCTATTCAGACTCGGTTTCCCTACGGCTACCCCACCCGGGTTAACCTCGCCACACACCATGACTCGCAGGCTCATTCTTCAAAAGGCACGCCATCACCAGCCACAAGGACCAGCTCTGACGGCTTGACAGCACACGGTTTCAGGTACTATTTCACGACCCCTCACCGGGGCACTTTTCACCTTTCCCTCACGGTACTAGTGCACTATCGGTCATCAGGACGTATTTTGGCTTAGCAGGTGGTCCTGCCAGATTCACACGGAATTTCTCGGGCTCCGCGCTACTCGGGAACACACCAACACCTGGGCTCTTCCTTCACCTACGGGACTCTCACCCACTACGGTTCCGTTTCCCAACGGATTCAGCTAAAAGAACCACCAGCGCTCCGGGCCGACAGACCCGAAAAGATGCACCCCACAACCCCGCACACGCAACGACTGTCGTCTATCACACGCGCACGGTTTAGCCTCTTCCCCGTTCGCTCACCACTACTAGGAGAATCACTATTGTTTACTCTTCCTGCGGGTACTGAGATGTTTCACTTCCCCGCGTCACCACCAACCACCCTATACATTCAGGTGGCGGCAACCCGACACAACTCGGGCTAGGTTTCCCCATTCGGACACCCACGGATCAAAGCTCGGTTGACAGCTCCCCGTGGCCTATCGTGGCCTCCCACGTCCTTCATCGGCGCCTGATGCCAAGGCATCCACCGTGTGCCACTATCACTTGGCCACTACAGATAATTAGATGCTCGCGCACACTATTCACAAATCAAAACACCGACCACAAACTCCCCTACCTCGAACCACCAGCCACACACCCGAACAGGGCAGATGTGGCTGACAGGAGTTACTGGAGGTGGCAGCGGGAACCAACCCACAAGGGATTGCTTCCTCAGACACCCAACAGCGCGCCCCCCAGCGCTTCTAGACCACTGGAGGTAAAGTTCGACTTTCTGAAAACCATTCCCCACCAACCCCGAAGGGTGTGAGGTCCACTTTCGAGTCCGACCGACATATAGGAAAACGTCGGCCTGTAAAAGACTCCTTAGAAAGGAGGTGATCCAGCCGCACCTTCCGGTACGGCTACCTTGTTACGACTTCGTCCCAATCGCCAGCCCCACCTTCACTCATTCCCTCCCACAAGGGGTTAGGCCACAAGTTTCGGGTGTTGCCGACTTTCATGACGTGACGGGCGGTGTGTACAAGGCCCGGGAACGTATTCACCGCGGCGTTGCTGATCCGCGATTACTAGCGACTCCACCTTCATGGGGTCGAGTTGCAGACCCCAATCCGAACTGAGACCGGCTTTAAGGGATTCGCTCCACCTTACGGTCTCGCACGCCCATTGTACCGGCCATTGTAGCATGTTTGCAGCCCAAGACATAAGGGGCATGATGACTTGACGTCGTCCCCACCTTCCTCCGAGTTGACCCCGGCAGTCTCCCATGAGTCCCCACCATTACGTGCTGGCAACATGGAACAAGGGTTGCGCTCGTTGCGGGACTTAACCCAACATCTCACGACACGAGCTGACGACAGCCATGCACCACCTGTCACCCACCAACTAAATGACCCTGTATCTCTACAGGTCCACGGGTGATGTCAAACCTTGGTAAGGTTCTTCGCGTTGCGTCGAATTAAGCAACATGCTCCGCCGCTTGTGCGGGCCCCCGTCAATTCCTTTGAGTTTTAGCCTTGCGGCCGTACTCCCCAGGCGGGGCGCTTAATGCGTTAGCTGCGGCGCGGAAACCGTGGAAAGTCCCCACACCTAGCGCCCAACGTTTACGGCATGGACTACCAGGGTATCTAATCCTGTTCGCTCCCCATGCTTTCGCTCCTCAGCGTCAGGTAAGGCCCAGAGACCCGCCTTCGCCACCGGTGTTCCTCCTGATATCTGCGCATTTCACCGCTACACCAGGAATTCCAGTCTCCCCTACCTACCTCTAGCGTGCCCGTATCCACTGCAGAACCGGAGTTAAGCCCCGGTCTTTCACAGCAGACGCGACACGCCGCCTACGAGCTCTTTACGCCCAATAATTCCGGACAACGCTCGGACCCTACGTATTACCGCGGCTGCTGGCACGTAGTTAGCCGGTCCTTATTCCCCACCTACCGTCAACCCCCAGAGAACTGGGAGCCTGCGTTAGTGGTAAAAGAGGTTTACAACCCGAAGGCCGTCATCCCCCACGCGGCGTCGCTGCATCAGGCTTTCGCCCATTGTGCAATATTCCCCACTGCTGCCTCCCGTAGGAGTCTGGGCCGTGTCTCAGTCCCAGTGTGGCCGGTCGCCCTCTCAGGCCGGCTACCCGTAATCGCCTTGGTAGGCCTTTACCCCACCAACAAGCTGATAGGCCGCGAGCCCATCCCCAACCGAAAAAACTTTCCACCCACCACCATGAGGTGATGAGTCGTATCCGGTATTAGACGGCGTTTCCACCGCTTATCCCAGAGTCAGGGGCAGGTTGCTCACGTGTTACTCACCCGTTCGCCGCTCGTGTACCCCGAAGGGCCTTACCGCTCGACTTGCATGTGTTAAGCACGCCGCCAGCGTTCGTCCTGAGCCAGGATCAAACTCTCCATAAAGGTCATACAACCCATCCCGGCGATCACGAGGATCAGCCTGGGTGTGGGTAAACCTAGAAGAAATCCTGACCGATCAACTGGCGTTGATCAATCAAAGGAACCCTACACACATAGTGTGTCGGGGCCAAAACAAACATGGCTTAAAGAAAATCAAACACGCGCTGTTGAGTTCTCAAGAAACAATCACTCTTCCCGTACAAGCTCCGGAACCTTACGATTCTCGGTCGCTCTTCCGTGGAAGGCTTCTTCGTTGTGTCTTTACTTTATCAGGTGTTCCGTTTCCCGTCGAATCGGCGGTTTCGGTATTCCTGATCGGGGTAAAGGCCCCGTTGTGCTTCTTCTGCTTTGCGTTTCCGCTGGGCTTTTGAAGCGACTCT
>NZ_FRFF01000079.1 GCF_900143625.1 Nocardiopsis sp. JB363 | reverse complement strand
TGCCCACCCCCGCCGCCCTCAGGGAGACCGCCCGACGCCTCCAGGGCCAAGGCGACCTCACACAAGCCGAAACCGCACTCCAGCAGGCCGAGCACCTGCTCGCCTCCACCGGGGACCGCACGACCCGCGCCCAGGTCCATGAAGAACTCGGAGTCCTCGCGCTGCACCAAGGGGATGCCGCCCTGGCGCAGAAGCGGTTCCTGCGGGCCCTGGAGACGGCCGGGGACGTGGAGTGGGAGGAGCGGGTGTGGCGGCTCAGGAGAAGGATGGGAGAGATCGCCCTCGCCGTGGGAGATCATGCCAAGGCGATCAAGAACCTCACCGCAGCCTGGGACCGGGCCACCGACTACCAGGACCTGGACCAGGTCGTGGGCATCTCCGCACCCCTGGCCCGCGCGCTGTTGGCGGTGGGCGAGATCGACCGGGCCCGCCAGGTGGTGGAGGTGGCCCTGCCCCACGCGCAACGCCGACACCTGGGCGCGCACGTAGAGGAACTACGCTCCCTCCAGCCGCTCACGCTCGGGGGTGACCGGTGCGGGTGAACGTGGGCTCGCTGATCCGGGCCAGGCGAGAACACCGAGGATGGTCGCTCACCGACCTGGCCGACATGGTGGGTGCGGGCCAGCCCCTCCTCGAATAGTTGGGGGCGGTACGGACGCCAACCGCCCACCCGGGCTCGTGATCGCCGCCCACAGCAACGAGCCAGAGGGGGAGAAGGGGCATCTGGAGCTCACCGCCACCATGGGCACGTGGTTCGGCCCCGCCTACCAGGTAAGGAACGGGCCGGGGTTCTCCCTGTTCTGGGATCCGAGCCTACCCACCCTCCAACGGTGGAACACCGATCCCCCGGCCGCGATGGTGCGGACAGCGGCGAGAGCAACACTGACCATCACCCCCAAACAATCGCCATGTGACTTCTGCAGCCTCCCCAGCGACACTTCCGGCCTTCCGAGTTCAGCTTCGTTCACACTGCGGTGGCGGCGGGGGGTTGGCGCCCAGCACCGCTACGCGGATCAGCCCGGTGCCGGCCTCTTCGCTGCCGTGGGCGGCGACTCCATCAAAGCGGCGTCGGGCGCTTTCCCCCCAGGACAGGTAGCGGCGGCCGAGTTCGGTGAGCTGGACCGTGGCGGCCCGGGCCGCCACGGTGGGCGACGGTTCCCTTCACAAGAGCCTCCAAAGAGCTGAGCTTGCGGCAGGCGGCCGTCGGGCTGAGGTAGACCGCGGCCGCCGCTTCGCTGATGGTGTCGTGCACGCTCAGGGCGCGCACGAGGTCGATGGTGGTGGAGTCGATGGACAAGGGGGACCTCCCGGGTCACAGCGTCCCGGGGACCGTACGTGCTCGCGCCAGTGCTGTGAGTCAATTTCGGGCAAAGGGTGGTTCTGTTTTTCCTACCCGCGTGACGGCCGGATCAGGCGGACCTGAGGGGCCACGCGCACAGTGGTTGGGTGCGTGGCCCTCGCTCTACCTGGCGTAGGTGACCCCCTAGGTGTGGCGCCGCACGATCTCAAGGCAGGCGTTTGAACCGGCGGAGTGTGTGCGAGACCAGGTACACCGCGGGGAGCATCGGCAGAACGCCCACGCAGGTGATCGCCACGGTGGTGAGGGACGTGGTGCGTTCCCACGTGGTCGCGGCCACCTGCAGGACACTGAACGCCAGAGCTCCCCAGACGACGAACTGCCAGCGCAACGCCGTGAACAGCCGGGTTCGGGTGCGTTCGATCAGCCATCCCCCCAGGAAGGTCAGCATGACGAAGCCGGGCGGGATCAGGGCTCCGGGCACCCCTTGGGGATGGTCGGTCTGGATGATGCTCCACCAACCGCCCACCAGGGCGAACAGACCGGCCAGGGCCCACAGCCAGCTGGGTAGCGCGTCATGGTCCAAGGGGGTGGGAGAGGGCTCGGGAGTCCCCGGAGGAGAGGTGTTCATGCCCTGATCCTGTCCCACCAGCCGCGCGTGTCAGGGCGCAATTGCGGATTCTCCTGGTGGTGAAGGGGCGCCTGGTCGAGTGTGGGAGGGCCAGCCTCGCGCGAGGGTGTAGGACAGGGACGTCGGGTCGGTCTCGCACTCGTGCCGCAGGTCACGGTGTACGTGCATGGGCACCGAGCGCTCCTGGGTGGCTTCTCTGCTGGAGAACGTCAGCGCGGTCCCCTCCGGCCGGGTGAGCTGTCCGAGGGCAGCCAGGTTGCGGAGCAAGCGCATCAGCCCGCTGGAGGAGATCCTCTTCGGAGCCTCACCGATATCGACGGGGCCGGAGTAGAGGACCTTGCGCAGCTGGGCCGGGGCGATCACGCAGACAGGTTCGGTCTCGGTCAAGACGAAGAGGACGTGCAGAAGCGACCTTTCCGCAGCGCCCATGTGTGGGCAGATCGCCGCCCACTTGGGGACGTGAGTGTGTTCGCTCATCAGGGATCCTTCGGTCCGGGGGTGTGGTGATGCCATGGTGAGCGAAAACCTTGGAGCCAGGCGAACCTCGGGCAGGTGCGAGACCATCGCTGCCCGCGTCTTGGACGTCGCAGGGGAACTTCCCGCGCGACCGTGGGCCTGGAGCCGGGCGCCGATATCCTCACCCCACTCACCACCACCGTCTATGGTCTGCCCGCCGCCGACCGACTCGCTCTGGTGCACGCCATCGCCCTCGCTCAGAGCTGAGCAGCCAACAGGCTCACCGACGTCGGCGAAAGCGGTGACCGCGCCCGGCCCGGGCACCGGCGCAATCCGAGCCGGACCGCGGGCGCGCGATGGAGGACGGTCTCGCCTGATCCGCCGCGATGAAGAGCACACCCATGGTGCTCACAGGCCACCAGCGGCGTTCAGCGATGCCTCCCCTGAGCCAGTGAGCATCATCTTGTCCGCGTTGCTCCCATCAGCCGGTACCACGGCCCGGATGAGGTGGCGCTTCCACACACTCACGTAGGTCTGGAAAAGTTCCACCTGGCGTTCGGTGGCGCGCTCACCGGTCTCGGTATTCATCTCCTCGAAGAAGGAGCCGGCCTCCACCGGTCGCCCTGCCCGATGGATGTGTCCCAGCAGCGTGAGCTCGTCTTTGCTCAGTTCGCAGACCTGCTGTGCGGCGTCTTGGAACACGAACTCGTTGAGGTGGCCCAGTACCCACTCCGCCACGGTCCCCGGGTGAACGTCGAAGTCCTCCATGGGCCAGGGCAGGGAGCCGAAATCGTTGTCGCTGAGGGTCACCTCGAACGTGCGGGCATCACCCGGCAGTCTGAACTGGATCTGCCATACCGGCAGCATGTCGGGGATATCCTGGACGTATTCCAACAGCAGGGTGGCGTCCCGCTCCTTGAGCAGCTTCGCCACTCCGGCTGCCTGCTTCCGTATCCCCCAAGTGCCCGAGCCGGCCATGGCTCGCACTTCATCGGCGGCCTCCCCCACTGCCCGGGGCACTGCCTTCACCGCCGCCTGTGCTCTCTGCAGCCTCTCGAACGTCTCCTCCAAGTCGCCCGTGACTTCCCCACGGTCTCCTGCGGCACCGAGCCATCGGCTCGTTCCCTGTACCAGGCGCTCCAAGGACACCGCGATGTCGTGAGCGGCGTCCAAGACGGCGGACGCCTGCTCGGGCGAGCCCAAGGCGTAGTCGGAGTCCACGCCGCGAGCCAGGTGGGCCAGGCCGTGAGCGGCCGCCAGGGCCGCGCCGGACACCGCCCGCGGAGAGTAGAGCGTTTTACCATTGACGGCCAGCTCGGTGAAGGACTCCTGGTCCGCGATGTCGGCGACCTCGGTGTCGGGGGTGGCGTCAACGAGCCGGTAGGGGAGGGCAGAGTTCGTGTCCATACCTGCACGCTAGCCCCGATCGAGCGTGCGCGTCCGCCTCTTCGCCACTCGCGTTGCCGGATGGAAACCCCGTTCCTCCCCGCCCCTTCAGAACAGGAAGGCTGAACCGCCACCGGTATGCACGATAGACAGGGGTCAAGGGCGTGAAAATCGGTACCGTCGGGTCATGAACGTCGTGTGGCTACGCCCCCGCCCCCGCCCAGATCGCCCCGAGGAGCACCTCTTCATCGACGCCGCGACCATCCGTGGACTACGTGTACAACCCCTGCCCTGGCAGGAGACACGACGCGACCAACCCCACCGGCGGGTACTGCACGCGCTGGTATCGGGCCAACGCGCCCCCGTCGAACTCATGCGCGGTGAACACCAGGACATCGCCCAGACCGCGGCGGAGGACCTGGCACGCATCTTGGCCACCGAACGCGGCCACTTCGACAGGGAAGGCGGTGGGGTCATCATCACCTGTGGCCAGGAGACCCCCGAAGGGGTGCTGTTCCACGTCGAGCGCACCGGCCGCCCCGACGATGTGCGTGATTGGTGGCCCAAGGCCTACCGTGCACGCATCGAACAGCAGCAGGCGGCCGCCCGGGCCGAGGCTCGCGTGCTCAGCCGCAACCCCCTCGACGACCTCGCTCTCGATGTCGAACCGGCCACCGCGGTTCCGGCCCGGAACGGTTCGTGGCCCCGGAACTGGAACCCGGGGAGTCCCACCAACGCTGTGGAGGAGCCGTGAGCGAGGACGACGCGCTCCAGGCGCGTATGGTCGCACGCCAGTGTTGGGATTCTGAAACCCTCACCGGTCCCGCCAAGCAACGCTTCGCTACCAACGACAACCTCGACCTGCCGCGCGGGTTGGCCCATCAAGGTCGCTACGCGCTACGTATGCTCGACCTCTTCGACGCCGACCTGGAACGGCTCATGGCCACCGCTGCCCGGTGCCGCCAAGCCGCCCAACAAGAGGGGCCCGAGCGGCGCGCGATGTGGATGCGCGCCACCGACCTGTGCGAGCTGGCCGTGGCACGGGTGACCAACCTGGCCGGAGAGGACCCCCAGCTCCAACAGAGGGTCGCGCACCGATTGCTGTACCCCGAGCCCGACCCTGGTGAGGAACTCCTCTACCGGACTGTGTGGGTCGCACGCCTTCCCGACCCGCACGTGCTGTTCAGGGCCTCGTGCATGGAGCGGCTCACCACCGGGCAGCGGTGGGCCCGACAGGTACGCCCGTTGCGTGCTCCGCGCTCGTGTTGTCGCTACCACGGCGGAGACTGGCACCAGGCCGCCCGTTTGGCCATCCACCTACTGCGCCGCGTCCACCAAGACCAGGCCAGCACCGAGGAGACCTTCGAGCGGGCCCAACACCTGGCCGACCAGGGCGGCCACCCGGTGTGGGTACGCAAGGCCGCGCTCAGTCTGCTGGACCCGGCCGACGGCATCATCGTGGGCCGGCTGGCGGGCCACGATGAACCGTTCTTGATCAACGGCCAACACCGCACCCAAGCCCTGGTCGAGGCCGGGGTACGACGCACGGTCGCCCTGTACGAGCGCTGACCCTACGCTGAGCCCTATGCCCGATGACCTGATCACCGTCTCCGCCCCGGCTCTCCCCGACCGCGTGGACCTGGACACCCTCGCGACCGCCGAAGGGCAAGGCGAACAGGTCGTCGCGGCCATGGCCGCGCAGATCCGTGACCGCTCCACCCGACCCAACACCGCAGCCGCCTACGGTCAGGACCGCACCCGCTGGGAGCGATACTGCACCATCGCCGGTCTGAACCCCAACGTTCCTTCGGCGGACGCGCTGACCGTGTATGCGGCCTGGCTGATCGCCAACCCCGGTGCCGGGGTGAAGCACGCGGCCCCGGCCACCCTGCGGCGTCGGGTCCACGGGGTCGTGGCGTCCTGGCACGCCCAGGCCGCCACCGTCCCGCACCGGGTCGGGGTCGAGGCGATGCAGGCCATCGCCGCACACGAGCGTTGGTTGGCCGACCACCACCTGGACGCCGGACGCGGCCAAGCGCCCTTGTTGACCGTCGACGGATTGCAGCGGCTCGTGCGCACCTGCCCCACCACACAAGCCGGACTCCGTGACCGCGCGCTGCTACTGCTCGGGTTCGGGATCGCGGCCCGCCGCTCGGAACTGGCCGGCCTGGCCGCCAGCGACATCACCGCGGACTACCACGGTGGCGCCCTGCGCGGCGTGGTGGTGCGCGTGCGCTCCTCTAAAACCGGCCAGGGCCGAACGGTGCCGATCGCACGCGGGCAGGATCGGGCCACCTGCCCGGCCATCGCGTGGCTGCGCTGGACCCAGGCCAGCGGAATCTCCTGCGGGCCGGCGCTACGGCGGGTGGATCGCCATGACCACATGCGCGAGGACGGCCTGTCGGCGGCCGCCGTGGGCGAGGTGATCCGGCGTGTGGGTCAACGCACCGGCGACGCCGACCTGGCCGCGCTGACCGGACACAGCCTCCGCGCCGGGCTGGCCACCGCCGCACGCCGGGCCGGTCACGACGTCCAGGCCATCGCCCGCGTGGGCGGGTGGGACACCCATTCCCGTGAGCTGGCCAAATACATGCGCATCGCCGACCAGTGGGATCGGTTGGACAACGCCACCGTCAACATCGGCCTATGACTCCAGTGCGAGCCAACACATGGCCCGTCACCTCCCCGACAGGGTGCTGCGTGAGTTTGAGGGGAAGCGGGCCATCCTCCGCGAGTACACGGACTACGTCACCGGCTGGGAGGAAGAGCGTGAAGCCCCGGACGGCGTGGGCGCGCTCCAGATCGTGATCCGCCACCTGGCCGCCGTCTACTCCGCTCACCCCGACTACGACCGTGAGTGGGCACCGTAGACCCAACGCGAAAGGCGCGCACCACACGGTGCGGGCCTTCGCTGTTCGGGCTCGGAGTGGCGTTGGTCGTGGGCTGGGCAAGTCACTCCCCGGTGTGCTCAGCTTCGAGCGTGCCGCACCTGGGGAACAAGGCGGTCGTGAAGGTCCACCAGAGTCACTGATTCCTCAACCAGAGCAAGGGCGCGGCGTTCCTCACCGTCCGGGTACACCTGCGAGCGATCCACCAGGTGAGGTTGCCCCATGATGGTCCACGCCGAAACCAGGGCCGCCACCACCGTGCGGAGAGCCTTGTCGGTTGGGGTGGTCTCACAGGACACCGGGAGGGTGTTCCCCTGGGCGGGGATCAGCGACGGCATCCACGTCGCGGCTTGGCCCTCTCCCAACCCGAGCATCGCTTCGACCCAGTCGCGACGCACCCACTGCCACAACCGCAACCCCTTCGGCGAGGGTCCCCAGGACAGAGCATCGACCGGCAGCTGGCTGCCGCCGAACTCGACCGCTCCAACGCCCCCGTCGAACACCGCAAGGCCATGCGGGGAGGGGCTGTTACTCTCCACCCAGCGCACGTCAGGAAGCTTCTGTCCGGACGACATGGACAGGTCGGTCATGGCGGGAGTGAGCCAGTACAGGTCCGCGGCGGACAACTGGTGGGCCAGGGAAGCGAACTCGACGCGGTCCTCGGGAAGCAAGGCATAGAGCGGAGTGGCGGGGTCATTCATGAGGTGGGCCATCTGCTGGCGGATGCTGGGCAGGTGGCAGGGGTTCCAGCGCACGGGGGTCTCCTGTTCTCGGGGCGGACCCTGGCCAAGCGAAGTGGCCGGGGGCCGTCTTTGCTTTGGGGCTCACCGGCTCGGTGAACCCTCCTCTTCCTCCAGAAGCTCCAGCGCCTCCGCGAACGCCCGCAAAACCTCGGGGCGGGTATCGCCCTGAGAGGCAACCTCAGGGTCGGACGAGTGTGCGACGTACCCGCCGCCCTCGGAAGTGACAGTGATGTGCATGGGCCGATTCAAGCAGGCGACCCCTACTCATGCGGCCCATTCACCCCAACCACCATCCTGGTCGGCGCACCGCCTCATGCGGGCGTGCCCATCAACGGCAGCGAGCTTCCGAGCCTGGGGTCGAGACTGGCAGGAGTCGTTGATCGAGTGATCTGTATTCTCCGTGGCTTCCGCCGACGCGATCACTGTGTGTGGTCGCTGGGGGCGTAGCGGTGCCAGGTCCCTCCCGCCTGGGCAACGACCCGGGTGGTGGTCTTGTCGTGGAACCCCAGCGCTTGGGCGATTTGCCTTGCAGTTCTAGTTCATTTCCCATAGGGGCGCGGTTCCTAATAGCGCCCTTTTTCGTACACTCACAAAAGGGCGGCCAGGATCACGGTGTGGCCAAGCGGCGACAGATCTCCACCCCTAGACCGCGAGCACCACCGGTGACCACAGCGACCGCAGACCCTGGTGGCACGTGGGTGTTCATGGGGCCTCCGAGACCAAGCGGTCCCGGATCATCGCGCTCTCGACCGAGCCCAGCCGCGAGTACAACTCCAGCGCCTCGGCCTCTTCAGCGACTGCGCCGACACGCACGGCGAGCGCCTGAGCCGGTGGTGTTCTTGGGGATGGCACCGCCGCAGGTGTTCATGGTCATTGTCGTCCTTTTCAGGGGGTCGGCCACGTACCCATCGCCATGATCTGGGGCCACTCGATCGGTCCGATGCCGGTGGTCCATTCGCCGTGCCCGTCCGGGCAGGATGCGGTCCCGATGTAGCCGTCCCAGATCAGTTGTAGGGGGGTGTCGCGCCTGCACACCGGACAGGCCACCATCACCACACCGTCCGCGCCGGTCAGGGTCATCCCGCTGATCGTCATCGACACCAGCGGTTCGCCGTCCCCGGCCCGGTCGGTGTCCTCATCGATCAGGGTCAGATCGGCCACCACGATCATCCGCACCGCCATCACCACATCATCCTGTTCCTGGGGGCCGGCGTGCAGGAGCGGTTCCAGCAGGCTGCGCTGGTAGGGGGTGGCGTGCTCGGGGACGACGGTGGGCCAGTGCGCGGCGCGGATGCGGGTGCCGGGGTGCTCGCGGTGGATACGACCGCGGGACTGGTCCCAGACCAGCCACACCAGCACGGCACGGGTCAGGTCCACAGACACCGGCAGATGAAGATCACGCCGCTCTCGGCGGGCCAGTACCCGCGTGCGATAGACGGCTTGGCGGGCCAGGAGTTGGGCCATGCCCCAGGCGGTGGCGTCATCGAGCACAGTGTCGGCGTATCCGTCTCCGTCGATGCTGGAGGTCATCTTCATCCCACCCCACCGGCCCCACCGGGTCGGTTCTCGTCTTGGCCGGTCAGGTCCCATGCGGCTACGGTGCGCCAGGTGTAGGCCGGGGCGGTGGGGTCCTGGCTCACCCACACCAGCGCCAGGGTGCGTACGTGCACCGGGATCGTCGGGCGGGTGCGGCCGATCCGGTCGGCCAGGGCCCGGCCGGTGCCGGCGGTGTGGCAGTAGGCGGTGGCCAGGTGGAAGGATCGGGGGGTGTGCACACGGGTCGGTGTGTCCGGGCCCTGGATGTCGGCGACGCGGGCAGCGGTGCGCAGCAGCGCGGCCACCCCCTCCAGGGAGGATTCCCAGGACCAGCCCGGTGGCCGGCGCCAGGGGTCGGGGAGGCCTTCGTCTAAGAGCACACCGTGCTCGGTCACCGTGGGGACCATCAGCGCCTTCACCGGGGGTGCGGTCAGACGGTCCACCCACTGGGAGAGCGCATCGGCCAACCGGCCTGCTTCGTCTTCGGTGGCCTGGTTCACACGGCCGATGGTGATGTGCCGCCACCGCTCGGGCACCGGGGTGATCAGGTCCCGGTGGCCGGGCAGGATCTGCCCCTGCCGATCGATTTCGTCCACCAGGGGGCCGCCCTCGCAGCAGTGGTCGCCGCAGACGTCGGTTAGGGCGTACAGGTGCAGGCGCTCCTCCCCTGCCGGCCAGGGGCGGACCGCGCCGTGGATGAACGGGGTCATCGGCCGCAGGAGAGCGGCGACGTGGGCGATCTCGGCACGCGCCGCGGCGACCTGGTCCGGGCCGGTCTCATCGGGTCCCAGCACCCCCTCCAGGTCCTGGCGTAGTTCCTCCCGGGCGCGCAGGAGCCGGGCGTGGGCCTGCTGTAGTTGGAGGGTGGACATGTCCTCGTAGTGGCGGGACTGCTCGATCTTGGTGGCCATACAGGTCAGTGTGCCCGTCGCCGGCAGCCTCTGGGTGTCCGGAACCGGTCATGACAGCCAGTGACCGCGCTCGGGCGGCAGGGGAATACGCTGTTCTTTATCCCCGATGATTCGACCGTTGTCTTCGCCCCGGCCCTGGCTGAGCGGGTGGACCTGGACGCTCTCGCGATCAGTGGCGGGCAAGGTGAGACGGCCTCCGCGCCGGTGCTGGCCTCCGCCGCACGAGGGGCCGGTCACGATGTTCAGGCCATCGACCGCGTGGGCGGACGGAACCCGCTGGACCACGCCACCGTCGACATCGGCCTGTGAATCCGGCTGTGGGTGGCATGATCCGTCCCATGACTCGGCACCGCACCCCCGAACAGCTCGATGCGCACGCCGCCCAGTCCCGAGAGCGACGGCGTCGTGCAACCACTCAGCGCACCGAACGAGACCTGGACCCTCCCAAGAGAGGGTCCCTTCTCAGACTGGTGCGGCGAGGACACCACGTGAATGATGTGGCGGCGCAGATGGGGGTGTCGATGGTGGCGGTGTGGGAGCGGGCCCGAATGTTCCCGGAGTGGGGGCGAGAGTTGGACGAGGCCCTGTTGCGGGGGCGTGATCGCAAGATCTCGCATGACAGTGAGTGGTCGTACCGGGTGCATCGGTGCCGGTGTCCGGAATGTCGGGAGGCCAAACGCCGGTACCGGTGAGGTGTTCGTACTGGCAGGGACCCCTTCCCACAAAAACTAACCAGCCTGTTTACAAATCTAATCATGGTGGTTAGTGTGGTGGGTGTCGGAACAACACCACACCCGCGAAGGGGACCCATGACCTACCTCGACACCGGCTACACCGAAACCGCCTTGCTGTGGAACCAGGTAGACGGGTCACTCTCCCCCACCATCAAACCGGCCCCCCACGAGGCCTGCACCTTCCGCGTCCACTGGGGCCTGGACCGCCACATCGGCCTGCCCACCGGCCTGCGCGCCGACGTCGCCAACCGCTACATCAACGCCCTGGAGCCGATCGTTGTGCGGCTCGCCGAGTTCGCGACCAAGGAGTACATCCCCACCGACTTCTACGGCGGTGCGGACGGCTACGCGCTCGTTTACAGCGACGGCTACGAGCCGTACATGCGCGCCCTGGAACAGATCATCGACAGCGACCACGACCGCCACGACTTCGGTCTGCGTCTTCAGGCCGAAAACGACCTCGGGATGGACCCGGGCTACTACACCCCGAGCGAGGCGGTGGTCGAATCCCGGATGCGGCAGATCGAAACCGACCGCATTCGCGACCTGATCGTGGACGGCGACGCCGACTACACCACCGCCCAGCCCGGCGCCCGATACACCCTCATCCGCATGGACAACAAGACCGGACACCTGTCCGCGCACACCCGCCCCGCCGACCAGGGTGAGAACGTGACGGAGTGGCAGGTCAGCCCGCTCAGCTCCCGACAGGCCAACCAGGTCATGCGCAAGATCGGCTCCGACGCGCTGCGCTTGGCCCACCCCACCGCGCCCGGCGTGATCGTCTCCGACGCGCGGCAGCGACTGGAGACCGTCTTGGCCCGTTTCCTGATCGGTGAGGACCAGGTGAGCGAGCACCTGGACGAGCAGGGCCTCAAGGACACCCCGGCCCACCGCGCCAAGGCCCTACGCTCTTTGCTCCACACCCGCGCCCAGCGCCGGTAACGGACGTCCGCCCCGGCCGTTATCCGGGGCGGGCGCCCGCCCGCCAGCATCCCACACCAGCGACCGAAGGAAGATATGAACACCGACGACCAACCCGAGGAGTTCGACCCGACCGCGTTCGTGCGCGTGGACCGGGACGCTCTGCTGGCGATGGACCCCATCGACCGGTTCCGCACCTGCCAGAGGATCAAGGACACCGGGATCAGCGACCAGGTCGATGACCTGCGCGCCGGTGCCGTGTTGGAACTGGCCGGCCGGTACGGCCGTATCCATGGCACGAACACCAAGGTCGCCGACCTGCTCGGGGTCACCGGTGCGTTCGTGGGCCGGCTCCTGAGCCAGGCCGACGCCAACGCCGAAACCCAGGAGCAGATTCGTGCCCGCCTGGACCGGCAGGACGTGGAGGACATCACCGCGGCCCCCCAGGCTCGCCTGCGGGCGGTGCAGGACCTTGTCCGGACCGTGCAGCGGTTTCTGCCCGGTGCGGAGGCCGACGCCGAGCGCGGGGAGTTCGACTCGGCCCAGATCATGATCCAGGTGATCCACAGCACGGCCGCGGACACCCTGCGGATCCTGTCGGGAGAGGCCGATCAGGAACGGTTGGGGGAGGCCCACGCCATCGAGGAGGGAAGCGCCCCGCACCAGGAGCGCACCTACCGGTTGCGGTTGTCCTACCGTGACGAGGCCGGTGCGTGGGTGGAGCGCTCCGACCGGGGGTGGGAGGCCTTCAACGAGTTTTCGATCGCCGAGGTCGCCGAGGACGCCCGGTGGCTGGTCACCGACCTGCATGAACGGCAGGGGGAATCCACCCCGGGCCGTGTGTGGCAACTGGAGCTGTGGTCTGAGCGTGACGGGGAGGGGGAGCCGGACTACACCCGCGAGCACGTGGAGCACACCCCCAGCGAGCAGGATCGGCTGTCCTGGGAGATCACCCGGCAGGCCACCGACGCCGAGGGCAACGTCGACGTGGCCCAGGTGCGCCGGCTGTGGGTCGAACAGTTCACCGCCAAGGATGGTGAGGGCGCATGATCCGGTCTCAGGAGATGATGCGCGCCCAGGGCCACAGCTCTGGGGGGCAGATCTTGCGGGAGTGGCGACAGCAGGTTCCCTACCCGGTGACCCTGCGGGTGGTCGAACCCATCGTGGGGGCCGTGCACGGCCCCGAGTTCGACGCGGTGTGGATGGTCCTGGCGTTGCAGGCCCTGCTGCCGCACCGCTTCGCCGACGACGGCCAGGTCGGTATCGGCCAGGCCGCCGCCACGGGCACCAACTTCGCCCGGTTGCGTAAGGCCATCGTCGCCGCCCGCAACGGCGATCGTGACGCGGTGGTGCGCCACGTGGCCGATATCGCCAAGGCCCATCATGCCCAGGCCGGTTACGCGCACACCTTGGGGATGAGGCGTTGGGCCAAGGATACCGCCTGCGCCCTGTCCCAGGACCGGGAGCGGGTGTGGGCCCTGAGCCAAAAGTGGACGATGGAATACAAACAGGCCACCAGCAAGAAACCCGCCGTCCAGGGCCCTGTTTCGGCACCGCAACTGCCCCAGGAGAGGTTCGATGAGCACGCTTGAACACCCCATCACCCAGGTGCCCGGCCTGACCTCTGAACGCCTCCAGGTCGCGGTGCAGATCCCTCTCAACCCCCAGTGGTACCGGGACATGGTGCGGCTGAACCCCACCCTCGCCACCCACGCGGCCATCGGCCAGGTCTTGGGCGATGAAGCCGACGCTGGAGCGTTCGACGCGGTGTGGATGCTCCTCGCGCTCCGGGCCGGGCAGGCCGGGTTCGCGTTCACCACCCGGCCCGGTCGTGGTGGGCGTCTGGCCAGCGCGATGATGCAGGTCCATGACCAGCGCGGGCAACACCACGACGCCACCGAGATCCTGTTGGACGCCTTCCGCCGCGAGATCCTGCGGGGGGAGCGGGCCCGGACCTTGACCCACATCCGTAAACGCCTGATCGACGCCCGTCAGATCCTTAGCTCCCAGCAGCGGGGCGGGACCCTCAACCTCCTGCCGGAGCGGATCGTGCGCGACGTCTACACCGCCCTGCACCCGGATCGGGAGGTCCGCGCCGAGTTCGTCCGCTTCATGCTCACCGAGCACTACCGGGCCCAGGTCGCCGCCGAGCACCTGCGCGCCCAAGATCAGCGTGAGGCGGAGAGCATATGAAGCAACAACAGCGCCAAGCCCTGGAGAAAGCGCTCTGGTGGGGGTGGAAGTTCCCCTACCGGGAGAGCCCACGGTTCCCCGTGGGCAACCACGGCCGGTGGCACCACATCCGTGACCTGCCCCGCGAGGATCTGTCTCCGACAGGCCGGTTGCACGAGACCGCACAAGAGGTGACCGGCGAGAGCGGTACCGACTCCTACCTGGTGGCCGCCTATCTGCTGGCGCTGGCCAGCTGGCCTCTGGAAGGGCGACAGAGCCCGGTGGAAGGCCCCTCCCTGGGGCACGCTCTGGCCTTCGCTGAACCACTCAAGAAACCTACGGGCCGGACCCGGGCGGAGGCGCACGTGCACCAGGTGATCGCGCACCGCACCCGCACCGAGGAGATCCTGCACGCGGTCACCGGCGCCGTACGTCACTGCTGGAAGGTCGGCCAGCCGGTGCACCTGGCCGAGACCGCACCGCTGTTGGTCGAGCTCATCGACCCCTCCGAGAAGGTGCGCTACCAGGCGAGCCTGCGCATCGCGCAGGACTACCAGCACACCCTGTACAACCGGCGGAAGGTGCCAGCGTGATCATCGGAACCCACCACCAGCGGCTCCTTGACGAACTAGGCCCTACAACCACCCGACCGTCAGGGTCCTGGAATGAAGAACTCGCCCACTTCGGCTTGTCCCCCTCCCTGCCGGAGCCACCCCCGGCGTGTTGGCCGCGACCCGTATCACTGGCACCACCCCCACCTCCCCCGAGCACCGAGCGATGTGGCTGGTTCTGGCCCTGGCCGGGGCCAGCCGGGCCCCCGTGCGGGGAGGGGCGGGGCGCCGACGAGGATGAACGTATGAGTGCACCCGATCCGTTCGAGCAGCGCCGCCAGCAGCGGGCTCTCAAAGCGGCCGAGCGCCTGGCCAAGAAGGACGGGCACCGCTGCCACGACTGCGGCCACAAGTTCGCCCGCCTGAAGATGTCTCGGTGCCCCGCCTGCCTGGACAAACGTTCTGATCAGGAGGCCGCCCTCCGTGAGCGGCACTCTCACCAGGCCCTGCCCACGCTGGTCCAAGACCGGCTGTTGAAACAGTTGGCTGCGGGGGAAGATCCGGTGCAGGTGTGCGCCGAGCTGAACATCACCACCCAGCGGATCTACCACCACCGCCTCTACGACCCGGCGTGGGAGCAGGCCTTGGACGAAGCGCTCACCGCCGGGCGCGCGGCCGGACTGGAACACGGGCATTCTTCCACCTACAAGTGGGACCGGTGCCGGTGCCCGGAGTGCAAGGCCGCCCACCACCCCAAGGAACCCGTCTTCGATCTGGAGGGGATGGCCGCCCGGGATCGGCGGCGGCGCGCGGAGAAGCGCCGGCTCCGACGGTGGGAGGTCGTCCAGCGGGCCAAGGAGGACCGGGAGACCCACCCCGTGAAGGGGCCAGTCGGCCCTGGGGCACTGAACGACCCCTGAAAAGCACCCTTTGGGCAGGAGGCCCTCCCGGCACGAATGGTCAGAGGGTCCTGCGCAGAGTCGGGTGCCAAGCCCAAAGCGCCATCCTTGGTCAGGCCAGAAGGCTGAGCACATCGCCCACCGCGTGGACAACATGACCTGCACGACGAGGGCGATGTGACCAGGATCGGCCAGCTCACCCAAACGCCTCATCCGGTCAGTCACCGTGTGCTATTCGTGCGTCTATGCAGCCAGACCGTCGACGTGTGCAGACCGCCGTGACCGGTGACCCCCACTCCGCTGACCCCGCCTACATGCCCACCGACCCCGACGAGGCCGAGGAGTTTCGCGCTCAGGCTCTCGCCGGGGAAGAAACGCACTGGTGTGGCACACTGCTCGGCGGATGCGGGGGCCGCCTGGCCCTGAAAATCATCCGCGAACGCGACACCGTGCCGCACTTCTCCCATCGAGGAGACAGCAACCTCTGCGCGCGCCTGGCCCGCGGAGGGGAGCATACGCTGGGCGGACAGAGCGCCGACCACCTCTACGCCCACCGCCACCTGCGCACCTGGCTGACCGAGCACCAACGCTCCGTGCCCGAACAGGTCGAATACGTAGGACTCGCCCCGGGCAAAGCCTGCACCGAGGTGGTCATCCCCCTCACCGGCACCACTTCACTGCGGATCGTCTTGACCAGCGACCTGGACCACGAACTGCTGGAGATCGCCCGCTCCCCCATCGCCCGCGATTACGTCTGGCTCGTCCGAGCCAATTCAGCGCTCACCCGCACCCTCTTTCAGCACGGTGTGCCCTACCGGTTGATCCGCCTGGTCCCTGGGAAGGACCACGGGCGTGCCGTCGAGGTGGGCTTGCCCGACGGCTCTGGTGAACCCGCCTGGACCCCCTTGGCCCAGTGTGTGCTGGGCGCGGGCACCCTGTACCGTGCCCCGAGCGCGACACTCCCTGCCCCACCCGCACCGCGCCATGAGCCCTCCCCCACCTCGGAGAAAGCCCCCGACCCGTTGGAACAGGCGGTGCACGGGCTACTCCACGCACTGACCACGGGTGAGGCCCGCGGAGCCATCATCACGTGGGCCCAGACGGTACAACGCCAACTCCGCGCCGCGCGTAAGCGCGGGTTGGCACCGGACCTGGCCGTGGAGGCGCGCGCCGCATTGGACCAAGCGACCGTGGCGATACGGTCTGGTTCCCCCTCCCCTGAGCCTGCCGATAGGAAGCAGGAAGGGACCAGAGCGGCCGGCCAGCACGAACGCGTACAACAGCAAGCGCGCCGACAAAAGACAGAAGAGGAGCGGGCGCAGCGGGAGCGACAACATCGGGAGATCGCCCGGCAGGTGAGGAGAGTCGTTGGCAATCTCGACTGGGCCAAGGCCTACCGGCGCTCCATCGCTTATGAGGACAACCGTGCCAAGTTGGAGGAGTTCCTCACCCGACCCGACACCCCGCCCGGCATCATCGACCAGGTCAACGGACATCTGGGCGAGTTTCCCGCCGACCTCTTCACACCCGAACAGGCACCAGCGGGCAAGGGAGAGCCACGACCCGGGCGTCGTCGCGGCCGCTGCAAGAAGGAAGCGCCGCGTGGTGGGCATCGCCGCACCGAGGAACACCCCGAACCAGCCGTTCCCCGTCCCCGGCCAGTGCTGGAGATCCAAGCCACGATCGACGACCGCTCACGCCAGATCCTGGAGGAGCTGCGCGCCTCCCGACACCGACCCACCCCCCGCACTGTCACA
>NZ_FRFF01000084.1 GCF_900143625.1 Nocardiopsis sp. JB363 | reverse complement strand
GTTCGGGGACGGGGGGCTCGGGTGACGCGGAACTCCCTGGATCGAGCCGGGATCGCCGTCGTCGCCGGAGAAAACACATACGAACCTCGTCTGCTGGGGGTCGTGGGGAAGCCTACGACGCCCGTGCGACGGTCGTTTCCGTACCTCCTCCGTGCCGGCTTCGGACCCCCACCCGAAAATCACTTGGCCGGACGCCCTCGGAAGGGGTTGACTCGTGTCCATGCCTCTCACGGAAGAGTCGGCCGCCTTCTAGCGGCGGCCAGACCTCTGTAGTTTCCGACCGCCGCATCAGCGTCCTCGCCGGTGCGGTCCCTCGGGCTGCCCGGCGTCCTACTCACCACGCCGGACGTGTCTCGTGAAATCACCTTCGAGTGGCGGCGCCCTCGTGCTCGTCACCGTTCTCCTGTCCACTCTGACCCTGCCGTTGTCCCTGACCGGGGCCTCGGTCGCGTTGCCCGACATTCAGACGGACCTGGGGGTCGACCTCACCTCGGCGCAGTGGGTCGTCAACGCCTACAACGCCTGTTTCGCCGCCTTCCTCGTGTGCGCCGGGTCGATCGCGGACGCGGTCGGGCGTAAACGCGTGTACGTGTTCGGTGTCGTCCTGTTCCTGGTCAGCGGCCTGCTGTGCCTGTTCGCCCCGGGCATCGAGGCTCTGGTCGCGTTGCGAGCACTGGGAGGGCTCGGCGCCGCCGCGGCCGTCGCGGGCGGCGGGTCGATGCTGGCCTCCACCTTCGAGGGGCCTGCCCGGGCGCGGGCGTTCGGGCTGCTCGGTACCGTGCTGGGCGCCGGCACCGCCTTCGGTCCCGCGATCGCCGGACTGCTCGTGGAGGCTTTGGGCTGGCGGTTCGCCTTCGCGGGCCCGGCGACGGTCTCCGGCCTGGTCCTGCTGTTGGCGCTGCGGATCCCGGCGATGCGCGGTGACGGCCGTTCCGTCGATTGGTGGGGCGGGGCCCTGTTCACCGCCGCGCTCCTGTTCCTGATCGGCGGGCTGGTGGAGGGACCCGCACGGGGTGTCGGTGTCCTGGCGGGGCTCCTCGCCTCGGCGGTGGTGTGCGCGGTGGTCTTCGTGCTGGTGGAACGTCGCCGCACCGATCCCCTCGTGGACGTCGCCCTGCTGGTCAACCGTCGTTTCGTCGCCTACGCCCTGGCCGCGGCCACGTTCATGGCGGTGCTGGTGCCCCTGCTCGTGTACCTGCCGTCGTACCTGATCAACGTGGTCGGACTCGGTCCTGGGACGGCGGGCCTGTGGTTGCTGTTCCTGACCGTGCCGACCCTGTTGTTGCCCACGATCGGCGCGGAACTGGTCAACCGGCTTCCGCACGTCGCCGTGGTGGTGGGCGCCCTCCTGCTCCTGGGCGCGGGTGTCCTCGGGTTCACCACCCTGGGCCCTGACGCCTCCGTGTGGTCGGTCATGCTGCCGTTCCTACTGGTGGGGTCGGGTGTGGGACTCACCGGCGGGATGATCGACGGTCTGGGCCTGGCCGCCGTTCCGCCCGAACGTGTGGGAACGGCCTCGGGTGTCTTCAACGCGACCCGGTTGAGTCTGGAGACGGTCTCCATCGCCGTGGTCGGTGCTCTCCTGGCGGTGCTGACCGGTGGCCGGTTGGCGGGTGCGGAGTTCACCGAGGCCCTGCACCTGGTCGCGCTGCTGCTCACCACGCTGGTCGCGGCGGTGTCGGTCGCCGTGGTCGCCCTGACCCGGAACCCGAGGGCTCGCGAACCGGCCCGCCGACCGGAAGGGTGAGGCGGAGTGGTGAGGACGGAACCATCCCGGCGAGCACCCCTCGAATCGCCTGGACCCACGTGGGAACCACGCGCCGTTCACCGCCGTACCCGTGCCCAGTGAAGGGTTCGCCCCGACCCTTCGTCGGGTAGTAGTGGCCACCACACGAACCGTGACTCTAGGAGGAGTGGCATGGCGCAGAGCCGTTGGGAGCGACTGTGGCGGGGAGCCGAGCGGGCCTACCGCAGACGTGGTTTCGAGCGCGAGACCGCCGTTCTCATCCTCAAGTGCGCGATCGCCGCGACCCTCGCCTATGTGGTGGCCTATCTGCTGGGTGCGTCCACCCAGATCGGTTTCGCTCCCTTCACCGCGCTCCTGGTCGTCCGACCCAGCGTGTACGGGTCGGTACTCCAGTCCGGCCGGTACGTGGCGGCGGTGTTCGCGGGCGCCCTGATGGCCGGGGTCGGCGGTCTCACCATCGGCCCCACCGTGTGGGTGTTCGCCCTGGTCGTCCTGGTGGCTCTCATCGCCGGGCAGGCGCGCTTCTTCGGAACACAGGGAATGCAGGTCTCCGTGGTGGCGGCCTTCGCCCTGGCCGGGGGGACCGCGACCAACGCCACGGACCTGGGATCCCTCCTGCTGATGGTGTGCGTGGGGGCGGGCAGTGCCCTGCTGACCAACCTCGCCCTGGCCCCGGCGGTCCGCTTCCGGGACGCCGAGAACGCGGTCCTGGACTTCTCCGACAGTCTGCGTTCCCTGACCGGTGAGATCGCCGAAGGGCTGGGTCAAGGCAAGGAAGGGTTGGAAACGGACTACTGGGGTCAGGTCGCGGACGGGCTCGACGGGACGGCCCGCAACGCCCAAGAGACGGTCCAGCGCCAAGAGGACCGGCTGAGGTTCAACCCACGGCGGTTCCTGTCCCACAAGGAACCGTCGCCCAGGCAGTTCGATACCTACCGGGACTGGATCCAAGCCCTGAGCCGAGCCGCGCGGCACGTGCAGTCCCTGGTGCGCACGCTGCGCACCACCACACGTTCGGGCTCCCGGTTCTCCGCCCCCGCCGACGCTTTCCTGCGAGAGCTCGCTCCGTTGCTGGAACGGGCCTCGGAGATCTTCCAGGAGGTGCACGAACAGGAGGAAACCGCGTACAGCGCCGCCTCCGACGACCTGCGCGAGATGGTCGACGACGCCTTGCGCGAGCTGGACGAGGTCCGCGAACGTGTGCGTCGAGAGTGGGACGAAGAGAGTTGGTCGGTGTACAGCGCCCTGTTCACCGACGTCGAGCGGCTCATGGAGGAGGTGAACCAGGGCTACGAGAACACCGAGCGTTCCGAAGGTCGGTGAGCGTACCCACGCGATCGGTGGGCAGGGTTGCCGCATGGATCACCTACCCACGCGCGGCGGATCGCGCAGAACGAGTACGAACACCCTCGCCCTCCTGAGCACGGTCCTGCTCGTCACCTCCTGCTCCGACGGCGGAGCCGAGAACATGAGTGACGGGGAGGGCGACGCGACGGGTTCGCAGGGGGTCGGGCCCCTCGACCTCGGTGAACCCCGGGACCTGGCCACCGATCTCGATGTGCCCTGGGGCCTGGACTTCCTCCCCGACGGCTCGGCCCTGGTGGCCCAACGGGACTCCGCGGTCGTCGCCCACGTCACCCCGGACGGAGACGTGACCGAGGCCGGAACCATCGACGGGGTGGCGCACGGCGGCGAGGGCGGGCTCCTGGGGTTGGCGATCGACCCCGAATACCCCGACGAGCCCTACGTCTACGTGTACTTCACGACCTCCTCGGACAACCGGGTCGCCCGGCTCTCCTACGACGAGGAATCCGGGAACCTGGGTGAGTCCGAGGTGATCCTGGACGGTGTCCCCGCCGCGAACACCCACAACGGCGGGCGGATCGCCTTCGGGCCCGACGACCACCTGTACGTGGCCACCGGTGACGCCCAGGACACCGACAATTCCCAGGACACCGACTCGCTCGGCGGCAAGATCCTGCGGATGACCACCGCCGGCGACCCGGCCCCGGACAACCCCTTCGACAACCACGTCCACAGCTACGGTCACCGCAACGTGCAGGGCCTGGCCTGGGACGACGAGGACAACCTGTACGCCACCGAGTTCGGTCAGGACACCCTGGACGAGGTGAACCTGATCGAACCGGGAGACAACTACGGTTGGCCGATCGTCGAGGGGCCCGGCGGGGGAGACGAGTTCACGGATCCACTGCTCACCTGGGAGCCCGCGGAGGCCTCACCGAGCGGTGCGGCGATCGCGGGCGAGTCCCTGTGGGTGGCGTCCCTGCGCGGCGCGCGGCTCTGGGAGATCCCGCTGACCGGTGGGGGCGAGATCGGCGAACCGGAGGCGCACTTCGTCGACGAGTTCGGCCGGCTGCGCACGGTGTCGGCCCACCCCGACGGTGACGCGCTGTGGCTGACCACCAGCAATCTGGACGCCTGGGGCGCGCCCTCCGACGGTGACGACCGCGTCATGAACGTCCCCCTGGAGTGACCCGAAGACCTTCCGCCAGGGGCACGTTTCACCAAGGGCACGTTTCACCAAGGGCACGTTTCACCGGGGCGCCCGTCGTCCCGTCAGGGGCACGCTTCACCAAGGGCACGTTCCGCCGGGACCACGCCTTCCGTCAGGGGTCGTCCCACAACGGGCACGCTTCACCAAGGACCCGTTCCGGGGAGGACCCGCTCCGGTCAGCCGATCAGGCCGCGCGGGATGACCTCCTCGGTGAGGACGCGACGGATCTCCTCGTCCTCGCCGAGGTGCCCGGGGTGTTCGGCGTCCTCCCGCAGTCGGGCGCGCACGGCCGCGACCACCTCGTCGCTGAGCAGCGTCCGTGCGATCGGACCGGCCTCGGTGGCCTCGTGCCAACGGCGCAGCGCGTCCAAGCGGCCGTGCTCCACCGCGTCACGGGTCATGTGGAACAGACCGTCGACGTTGCGGTCGTAGGCGTCCTGGTCCAGGAGGTCCACGTCGATGACGGTGACCGGCTGGGGCGTGCCGCCGTCGGAGGCGGGGCGCATGTGATAGACCCGCCAGACCCGACCGTTGGTGAGGTAGACCCACTCCGCGCCCTCGTCGACGGCCAGCCGCCGCGACATCTGGATGTTGCGCAGGTCCAGTTCCTGACCGATCCGGCACACCTCGACGGGAGCGAAGAGCGCACCGTCCAACACGATCGCGTAGTCGATGGAGTCACCGCTGGTGCGGTACTCGGTGGTCATGTCCCGGTACTTGCTGAAATTGAGTCCGACGTCGAAGAAGTCGGCGACCAACAGGCGGGTGTCACCGTCGTTGGCGTCGCGCTCGGCGAGTTCCGCGAGGGGCTCGGCGATGCGGTCGACCGCGGCGGCCACGCGTCCTCGGACCTCGGTCTCCCAGCTCTGGGTAGTGGTGAACTGGGCGGTCCTTGTCATGACCTGGGTCTCTGCAGCGTCCATGCCGTCCGTTTCCGTGTCTGGGGTGACCCCGTCACACGGCGTTCTCCGAGGGGGCGGGGGCACGCGGACGGGGGGAGAATCCGCCACAGATGCTACCGCCCGGCGGGCCCGCGACCGAAGGCAGCGGCCCTACCGGGCAGTAGAGTCAGCCCTCGTCCCCGCTGAGGTGTCGGACGAAGGAGCGGTAGTCGCGCAGGGCCAACCGCAGGACCTCGGTGTCGACACCCTCGGCTTCGTCCCAGGCGGCGCGCAGCGCCGTGCGCCGTTCCTCCAGGGCCGCGACCACCGCCTCGGCGACCTCGGCCGCCAGCGCGTCCGCCTCGGCCACGGAGGAGCGCGGATCGTCCACGAAGCCGATCTGCACCTCCTTCCAACGGTCGAGGACCCTGGAGCTCTCCAACCCTCGGGGTCGGAGCCGCCATGGCTCCCCGTCCCGTTTCGAGGGCCGCCCCGGGGTGGAGGGCTTCTCCGGGGCGGAACGGGCCGACGATGAGGCGCGTTCGGTGCCCGGGTCGGGGCGTTTCTGTGTGGCCGGGACCCGCTTGCGGCGTACCGCGCCGCTCTTGGGTTCGCGTTTGGGCAGGGGGTCGGGGTCCTTCACCTCGGCTTCGACCTCGGTGGTGGTGGGGTCGACGTGGTCGGGTGCGGGGATCCACGGGCCACTGTCGGTGGACGTGGCGTCCTTCGGAGGATCGTGCGGTTCCTTCGGGGTCTCCAACGGTCGTGCCTCCTGACCCGGTCGTGGAATCCTTGCGTGGTGCGCGCGCAGGGTCCAACGGGCTCCGCGCCCGGACCCTCCGGAACGGGCTCCGCGCCCGGACCCTCCGGAAAGGTCGGACCCGCTCACTGGCCCTCCTCGGTGGTGCTCTCGACGGCTCGTTCACCGGCCGGCGCGGGTTCCTTGCGTGGTGGGAGCCCGCCGAGCAGTGAGTCGGTGAGACCGCGGTAGGCCACGAGCGCCTCGCGCAGGTTCTCGGTCTGTTCCTGGTCGGCCTCGGCGAGGTGGCCGGCCGCGTGGGTACGGCGGAAGTCGGCGACGGCGGTCGGGTGGTCCACGGACAGGACCTTGGCCAGGCGTTCGAACCCGTCGTCGTCGGCGGTGACGGTCGGGACGTCGGGGTAGCCCGCGTCGCGCATGATGGTCTCGACCAGACCGCGGGCGTCGTGCACCGCGCGGACCGGATCGTCCACGAATTCCTGCTGTACCGAGGCCCACGTGTCGGTGTGGGTCCTGCGTTCCTCATCGGTGAGTTCGCGCAGTTCGATGCCCTTGCGGTGATCGAGCCGCTCCGCGAGGTCCTGTTCGGCGGCGGCGGTGTCACCGTGGGTTTCGACGGTGTGGTCGTACTCCGTGCCGAAGCGTTGTTTGAGCCGGGCGGTGCGCCGGGCCGGAAGGATCGAGGACCGCGCGGCGAACGCGATACCTCCGGCGAGGACGACCGCGACCACGACGACTATCGCGATGATGACCATGGTTTGGGTCTCCACGGGGGTACCTCCTGTGCGGCTCTTGCCCTCGCGCGCACCCACGAAACGCCGCCCGGACGGCGATGCGGTGTTCGTGCTGGTGAGAGGCCGTTTGGCAGGGGGCGGCCGGTTCGGCGGGTTTGCGACCAGCCGATTCTCCGGAGTGCACAAGGGGGTTTCGCCGTCACACAGGGCGCATGGATCACGTCGAGGTACACGGCCCCGGGCGATCGGTCCGTCGCTCTCGGTCCTAGGGTGGCGACGTCGTGCGAACCTCGTGAGAAAGGCCCTTCGTGCCCAAGCACATGTACGCCTCCGCCGCCCTCTCCTCGGGCCTGGCCCTGGCCCTGGTGTTGAGCGGCTGCGGTGGTGATCCGGAGACGACCGAACCGGATGCGGCCGCCGCCGACGCACCCGAGACGGAAACGGAACCGGAGCAGGGGGAGGACGATCAGCCGGAGAGAGACCTGGTCGACCCCCTGACGATCGCCCCCGAGAACCTGTGCACCGTACTCTCCGAGGAGACTCTGGACGACCTCCTCGGAGAGGAGGACATGCGCAGCGGCACAGAGGGGACGACGGGTATCCCCGACCCCGACGACATGGACGAGCTCGACCGGCTGCGGATGAGCTGCATGCTCGTCTCGGCGGCGGGCGGGACGATCCACTTCTCGATGGAGGTCCACGAAGGGCTCTACGTCGACAGCACCCTCGCCTCCTACAGCGAGGCGGACGCAGACCCGGACGTCGACCTCGGCGAGTTCGCCGTCACCGGTGAGGGCATCGGCGACGGGGCCGGGGTGACGGTCGTGGACGGTCAGGTCCTCGTGGAGGTGACCTACGACCGTATGGGCGAGGCGGACCAGGACGAACTGTCCGAGGGCGCGCTCCGGGTCGCCGAGGAGATCATGGCATCCATGGACTGACGGCGTGGCCGCGACCGTCGCGGGGCGGACCCATCCGGGCCCGCCCCGCGGTCTCAGGGGGAGGAAGGGGCGATGATCACCGCTTCCGGCGGCGGGCCAACGAGGCCCCCAACGCCGGCCGGTCGATCTTGGCGTTGTGCCGACGGTCCACGGGGAGGCGACGCACCTCGACGAACTCGGTGAGGCCCCGGGTCGCCTCGTGGCGCTCGGCCAGTGCGCGCAGTTCGGCTGCCACGGTCGAGGCGTCGCGCCGGTCCTCGTCGGAGCGTTCGACGCAGACGACCACGGCGATGCTCCCCGCGCGGGGCACGGCGACCAGGGCCGCCCGGTGGACGGCCGGGTGGGTCGTCAGGACCGGCTCGACCCGCAGCGGCAGGTAGATTCCATCTCGGGTGATGACCCGGTGCGAACGTCGTCCGCCCAACCACAGGCGGTCCTGGTCGTCGAGGTGGCCGACGTCCCCCAACCGGTGCCACACCGTGCCGTCCGGACCGGGGATCTTGTTCGCGGCGGTGGCGACCGGGTCCCGGAAGTAGTCCTCGCTGATGTGCGGACTACGCGCGATGACCTCGCCGACCTCGCCCGACGGTAGGGCCTCGACATCTCCGATGTTCGCGATGTTCCCCTCGGTCACCGGGATGATCCGGAGTTCGACACCGGGCAGACCCGGGCCCACGCACAGACCCTCACCGCGCTCGGTGCGTTCCCAGGTCTCCTCCAGCACCGTCGTGCCGTCGATCTCGCACAGCGGAAGTGCCTCGGTGGCCCCGTAGTTGGAGTACAGCTCGCCCTCGGGACCGAGCATGTTCCGTACCGCCGCGTACAGCGGCCCCTGGACCTCGGCGCCGCCCGCGACGATGCGGCGCACGCTGTCCACCGTGATCGACTCGCGGCGGGCATGCGCCGAGAGGTTCCGCAGCAGAGCGGGTGAACCGAACATCGTCCGGACGCCGCGCTCCTCGATGGTGCGCAGCAGCGCGGCGGGGTCGGCGTCGCCGGGCCCCTTCATGGTGAAGTCCATCGGGGGGACCACCACCTGTCCACCGGCCGACAGCGCGATGATCCAGAACATCGGGAACGTGGGCATGTCCACCACGTCACCGCCGTCACCGAGAGACCACTGGGCACCGACCACCTCGACCATGGCGGCGAAGTTGCGTTGGCGCAGCACCGTCGGCTTCGGCCGCCCGGTGCTGCCGGTGGTGAAGGCGATGACGGCCGGATCACCGGGTTCGACGTCCGCGGGTGTCGGCTCGGCCGGGGCCTGCTCCGACAACAGATCGTCCATCGAACGCACGCCGGGCCAGGCGCCGTCCACGACGTACTCCTGGCGCACCGTCCGCTTGCCCCAGCCGAAGAGCCGCTTGGCCAGGTGCGCGCGTGGCGTACCGAAGAACACCTCCGGGCCGATCCGGTCGAGGCACTGCCGGACCCGACGCATGCCGTGGCTGTAGGGCTCGACGCCCACGAGGGTGGCGCCGACGCGGAAGAGCGCGGTCCCGAGGACGAGCGCGTTGAAGCTCGGCGGGACCATGAACGAGCAGAGGGTGCCCTCCCGGATGCCGGCGGCGCGCAGACCGACGGCCAGGCGTTCGGCGCGGTCCGACAGTTCGCCGTAGGTCCGCTTGCGGTGGACCAGGACGCCGTCGCGGCCCTTGTCGGTCTGGACCATGGCGACGCGGCCGGGGTCGACGCGCGCCACGTCCAGGACCCGGTCGGCGACGAGGATGCGGTCGGGGGTGGTGGGGGTCGGTCCCGTCATCGGGGCACCTCCTGGCTCATGGGGTGTGGGAGTCGACGTTGTCCAGGAAGGAACGGATTTCCTGGGTCACCGTCTCGGGCCGTTCGAGCATGGGCATGTGGCCGGCGTCGGGGATGAGGACACGATGTTCCGAACGCAGCAGGGCGTCGAGGCGCACCCCGGCGACCGGTGACAGGACCCGGTTGCGGGCGCCCCAGATGGTGCACAGCGGAGGTCCGTCGGGCCCGCGCACGATGCGGTAACTGGCGGGCAGGTCGGTGAGAACGTCGGCGAGGGCCGGAGTCTGGTCCTCGCGAAGCATGCACGCCGTCAGTTCCGGGTCGTGGTGGAGCCCGGCGCGGATACCGGCGGGGCCCAACTGGAAGCGGAGCGCCAGGGGGATGGCGGCGCGGGGGACGCGAATCCGACGCAGCGCCGCTCGCACCGGAGCGGTCACGGGCGACCAGGCCGGGGTGGGCGCCATGAAGATCCCGAGACCACCGCGGCGGAACGTCGCGTCCGTCAGGGGGTTGACCATGACGAGCGCCCGCACGTTCTTCGGGTCGCGCGCGGCGACACCGGCGGCGATGGCCGACCCCATGCAGTTGCCGATCAGGGTGACCGGGGACAGACCGTCGTGTTCGATGAGGGCCGACACCAGGTCCACGTGCGCCGCGAGGTCGATCGGCCCGGGTGGCATGGGGGAGGCGCCGAAGCCCGGCAGGTCGAGGGCCACCACACGGTGATCGGCGGCGAGGTCGGCGATCTGGTTCCGCCAGATGCCGTGGGAGGTGCCTCCGTTGTGGAGCATGACGACACCGGGGCCCTTGCCGCCCGCACGTCGTAGGGCGACCTCGACCCCGTTGTGCCGGAACCGTTCGAGCGTCGCGTCGTCCGGTGGGCTTCCGGGATCGGAGGTCTTCTGCGTGCTTTCTCCCATCAAGGCCTCCATGTCTAATTTCAGAGAATGACCATTCTCTGAAATCGGAGGCTACTGGGATGTGATGGCCGCCACAACCCCCTGTGCGGGCGGAACGGCGCCGCGCAGAAGCCAGCCCACCGACTCGACGAGTTGCTCCGGCGACACCGCGTTCTCGTCGACCAGCCGCTGCATCGCGTACCCGTACGCCATCGCCTGCACCGCGCCGGCGATCCGTCCCGCCAGTTCGGAATCGGGTACCACACCGGCGTCGACGATGTTCGTCAAGAGGTTGGCCCGCACATCGGCCAACAGCCGCGCGACGGCCTCCTCCAACGGAGGATGCCGCAGCGCGTACAGCCAGAACTCGGCCATGAGGAGGACGATGTCGGGCGCGGTCTCGATCGTGGAGGTCCAATTGGTGACCATCCGGGCGATCAGCTCGTCGTGGTCGGCGGTGACGTCGGCGTGGTGACGACGAGAGGCCGCGCCCGCCTCGACCACGCGTCGGACCACGGCCAGGAACAACTCCTGCTTACCGCTGAAGTTCGCGTAGATCGCCCCGGTCGACATCCGGGCCTCGTGCGCGATCCGTGGAATGGAAGTGGCGCCATAGCCGTAACTCGCGAACACCGTCGCGGCGGCGTCGAGCAACGCCTCGCGGGTGCGCTCCTGGCGCTGTCTGCGGATCCCGACCACGTCTGAGTCCTCCTCGTATGTGTGCGGACACAGACTAGGCCGACGCGTCACTCGGTGGGAGGTGCTCGAAAGCGGTCAGGCCCGGGCGTAGACGCTCACGTGGAAGGGGCTGGAGGAGGTGAACGGTTCCCCGTGCCACCCGCCCGAACGCTCGACCAGCCGCAGGCCGGCCAGCCGCGCCATGAGGTCCAACTCCGAGGGCCAGACGAGCCGGCAGGAGATCGGCGCCATCCGAATGCCGTCGGCGCCCAGGCTCACGTGGTTCTCGTCGAGCAGCTGGGTGACGTGGTCGTACCGGTTCACGTCCAGGGTCACCGACCCCGGGGTCACACGTTCGACGTTGACGAACTGGTCTCCCCGGATCCAGGCCCACGGAGGCGCCGCCTCCACCACGAAAACGCCGCCTTCCTCCAGGTGACGGGCGGCGTTGACGAAGCACTCCACCTGACCGTCCTGGGTGAGGACGTTGTAGAAGGTGTTGTAGACGAGGTAGACGAGCGGGTAGACGCGGCCGGTGGTCTCGGTGGTCATGTCCCCGGTGACCACGTCGAGGCCCGCGCCCTCGGGCTTCTCCCGCAGCAGGGACACCATGTGCGGGGAGAGCTCGATGCCGTCGACCCGGACACCGAGCGCGGCGAGCGGCAGCGCGATACGACCGGTCCCGATCGCGAATTCCAACGCGCTTCGGTCTTGGGCGTGCCTCGCGAGGTAGGCGGCCGCTGAATCCTCGTCGCCTCGAAGATGGCCGTCGTAGTGTCGGGCGTTCTCCGGCCCGTAGGCCGTCAGGGGGTGGAAGTCGTCCATGGGCCGAGAGTGCCCGCCGGGCTTCGTCACCGGCAACGGGTTTTCCGGACGGCCGGGGCACGATGCGACTGACGCCGGTCGCATCACCCCCGGTCACACCACCCCAAAAGGTGAAATGTGGGCCAAGCGGACTCGTGCTTCCTTGGCGCGCTCACTCTTGGTCTTTCTCCTCGGGACTGTCGTCGGTCCCGAGGGTGCTGCTCAACTTCACGGTGGTGATGGTCGTGTACTTCGTGATCCGCCACGCCTACCGCCGCCGCGTCCTGGCAGCCCTTGAGCAGGAGGGTGAGAGGTTCGGTGTGAACAGGTCGGATGCCCGCGCCTTGGCCCGTAGAAGTGGTCGACGTAGGACGCTTCGCAAGCTCCCCGAGGCGGACCGTGCCAAAGCTGCGGAGCAGCAGGAACAACTTCTCGACACCGCCGAGGACCGCGCCGTCGGGTGATCACGCTCCGCCCGGCGCCGGTGACCTGAATGTGCGCTGCGTGGAGGAGACCGGGGCCGGGTCGGCGAAAGGGCCCCACCCGACGGACGGGTGGAGCCGGACCCGACCTTGTCCCGGACCCCGGTTCGATCTCACGTCCGGGGCGGGCCGGAATCGCGCATTTCCTCGTTGATGCGCAGGGCCTCTTCCAGCTGGTCCTCAAGGATGATGATGCGGCACGCGGACCCGATCGGAGTGCCTCCGTCGACGAGTTCACGGGCGCGGGAAGCGATCTTGAGCTGGTAGCGGGAGTAACGGCGGTGGCCGCCCTCCGAGCGCAAGGGTTCGATCAGTTTGGCCTCTCCCAGGGCGCGCAGGAAGGCCGGTGTGGCGCCGATCATCTCCGCGGCGGCGCCGACGGTATAGGCGGGATAGTCGTCGTCGTCGAATCGGTGACCGGTGTCGGGATGGGTCAAGTGCGTGTCTTTCCTTCTCGTGTACGCACGTCGAGGGCCCCGGCGCCATGTGGCGCCGGGGCCCGAGAGTTTAATACCACCTACCGGCTGCTGCCGGTCTTCCGTTTCCCGAAGTCAAACCGTGACGGGATCGCGGGGATCGCGGTTGTGTGACCGGGGACCACCTTCTTTCGAAACCAGGCCCTGCGGTACCCGAGCGGTGATTTCCCTCGCCCGGGCGATCCTGATGGCACCTACTCCTCTCGTGTCTCACTTCGTGCATTGCTTTCGACTACGGTCCTACCGGCTCCCGGCGCCGTACAACCGTGCGCCGGTCGAGCCCTACCGCGTCCTTCTTCCTACTGCGGTCTCCCCTGTGCGAGCGAGAGGCCGATACTGCGTCACTTCGGGTACTGCTCGACTTCCGTACTGCTGTCCTACCGGCCCCCGGCGTTGTGGAACCAAACGCGCCGGTCGGGCCATCCTGCTCACCACCGGCGTACCCGGTGGTCCAGCCGTGAAGCTCAGTGGCTATGACAGGAAATCTAGCAGCACGGATCAGTCATGTCTACTCTGGCCGCTACAAGTTTTCGATCTTCGCTGCGGGCGGTTTCCCTCAGGCCGGCACGGTGGTGAACCCGCGGAACCTGTTTCAGGCAAGATCGTCCAGAGGTCGGACCAGATTCTCGCGGCCCTCGGGGGCGTCGTCGGCCAGGTGTGCCAGCGCGTGGACGGCGCCCAGGATCAGCCAGACCAACAGAACCGGGGTCGTGCGCTTCCGATCGAGCCCGGTTGTCCCGGCGGCCAACAGCAGTGCGCAGACACCCAATACGGTCACGCGGGCCGCTTGTCCAGTGGTGAAACCGAGTAGGTGCCAGATCGCATCGGCCAGGGGTCAGAAGGCGACCACTGCCAAGGGCACACCGACCAGGATGGCGGTCCAGGATAAACCGGATCGTGTCCTCATCAGTGCGGAGAGTGCCATCAGTCGCTGCCGGAGGGTTGGCGAGGTAGGGGGGAGGGGGCTGGGGCCATGGTGCGACCGTAGCCAGGTTCAGGTGGACCGGTGGGGGTGGCCGGAGGCGGTCGGTGACGCTGTCGCTGTGTGGGTCGTTGGAAGGTGTGTGAGAGCCCTCGGAGACACCGGGTTTTGCTCACGGAGGTGGCGGACATCCGTGTACCCGGCTGCCCCCAACCGGGGGTGTATGACGGGAGCTGCGCGCGTCATCCTCTGGCCCGTGCACCCGCTGGTGCACCCCCAACGCGAAGACGGCCCCTGGTGTGCGAAGGGTCTTCGCAGGCCAGGGGCCGTCTTTCGTATGGAGCGGATGACGGGAATCGAACCCGCGCTATCAGCTTGGGAAGCTGAAGTTCTGCCATTGAACTACATCCGCGTGAGCGCGCCGGTTGTGGCTGCCAACGGTGATGATCCTATCCCAACTCGGGGTCGGATGGGCAAGTCGGCGTGGTGGTGACGTCCTCACTCAAGGTCCGTCGGGCTGTTCTCGCAGGCGGTGGGTTCGACCGGTAGGTTCGACATCGTGCTGCTCTCCGATCGTGACCTCAACAAGCAGATCGAGTCCGGGCGGGTCCGGATCGATCCCTTCGACCCCTCCTTGATTCAGCCGTCGAGCATCGACGTGCGCCTGGACCGCTACTTCCGGGTCTTCGAGAACCACAAGTACCCCCACATCGACCCCTCCGTGGAACAGCCGGATCTCACCCGGCTGGTGGAGACCGACGGGGAGGAAGCCTTCGTCCTGCACCCCGGTGAGTTCGTGCTGGCCTCCACCTACGAGGTGGTGACCCTGCCGGACGACATCGCCAGCCGGTTGGAGGGCAAGAGCTCCCTGGGACGGCTGGGTCTGCTCACGCATTCGACCGCCGGTTTCATCGATCCGGGGTTCTCGGGTCACGTGACCTTGGAGCTGTCCAACATGGCGACGTTGCCGATCAAGCTCTACCCGGGCATGAAGATCGGGCAGCTGTGCATGTTCGAGCTGACCTCGCCGTCGGAGCGCCCCTACGGTTCCGCCGCCTACGGCTCGCGTTACCAGGGACAACGTGGTCCGACCCCGTCGCGTTCGCACCAGAACTTCGTTCGGACCCGGATCACGGACGAGGAACGCTGAAGCGGGGGTCGCTCTGGAACCTCAAAAGGCCCTTACGGTACGGTCATGATTTGACACGTTCTGTTGTTTCGTCTGCCTGTCATGGGATTGTGACCCGTGTCGCCCTAGAATGGTCAGTGGTAAAGATCACATTGGGGCGCCCCGCGGGCTCTGGATCCCGCTCTATAGGTCGCCGGACGTGTTTTATGGCGATTAAACATGTTATCTGGTAGTGACATGCCGCCTGAACTGTGCGTTCACATCTCGGTAAGGTGGCGTCCCGACGTGAACCAGGTGATGGTTCCGCCCGTTGGCGGGCGCGCACGGGGGCTCTGCGCGGACCACTCACCTGTGGAAACCGCGGGCTCGTATTGAAGACCGACATCTTCAACGAGTCTCCGCGCCAGGGACAGCCCCGTAGAGGAGACCGTGCCAGCAGTACGCGCAGACCACCTGTACAAGGTGTTCGGTAAGCAGTCGAAGGTAGCCGTGGAACGGCTATCCGACGGCAGCCACCGTGACACCATCACCGACCTCGACGTGACCGCCGCCGTCATCGACGTGTCCTTCGAGGTCCAACCGGGCGAGATCTTCGTCGTCATGGGCCTGTCCGGCTCGGGTAAATCGACGCTGATCCGGATGCTCAACGGCCTTCTCGACCCGACCGCGGGGTCGGTCGAGGTCGACGGCGTGAACATCACCGCCCTCAACAAGAAGGATCTGCTCAAGCTTCGGGGCGAGAAGATCAGCATGGTCTTCCAGCACTTCGCCCTGCTTCCGCACCGCACAGTGTTGGAGAACGCGGCCTACGGCCTTGAGCTGCGCGGCCTTCCGCGCGCCGAGCGCTTCGAGAAGGCCAAGGAAACCCTCGCCCTCGTCGGGCTGGACGGGTGGGAGGACAAACTCCCGCAGCAGCTTTCCGGCGGTATGCAGCAGCGCGTGGGCCTGGCCCGCGCCCTCTCCGCCGACACGGACATCATTCTCATGGACGAAGCGTTCAGCGCGCTGGACCCGCTGATCCGCCGCGACATGCAGACGCAGCTCATCGAGCTCCAGGCGAGCCTGGGCAAGACGATCATCTTCATCACGCACGACCTCAACGAGGCCATGCGTCTCGGCGACCGGATCTGTGTGCTCCGGGACGGTCGTGTCGCCCAGATCGGTGAGGCCGCGGAGATCCTCAACTCTCCGGCCAACGAATACGTGGAACGTTTCATCGAGGACGTCGACCGGGCCCGGGTGCTCACCGCGTCCGCCGTCATCGACGCGTCAGTGGCCAGGGACGACTCCGCGCCGCAGGTCGACGCCGGTACCGCGGTCGCCGACCTGTACCCGACGGTGTCCACCGCGGACCGGCTTCGCGTGGTCTCCGACCAAGGCGAGGTCCTCGGCATGGTGACTCGTGAGTCCGTGCTGGCCTCCCTCAACACCACCACGAACGGGGAGGGGGACAAGTGACCCCCGTCGACTTTCCGCCGTCCCTACCCCTCGGACAGGGGTTCGAGGCGGTCAACTCCTGGTTGAAGGCCAACTTCGGTTGGTTCTTCGACCTCACCGGCGATTTCATCCGCTGGGCGGTCAACATCCTGTCCGGGTTCTTCGTCGAACCCGGGGCCGGGCAGTTGGCCTTCATCGCCGCGGTGATCATCGCCGCGCCGTTGGTGCGTTGGCGTCGTCTACCGCTGCTGGGCATCGTCATCGGTGTCTCGCTGCTGTACGTCCTCGAAGCGCTGTTCGGCATCGTGACGGCCATCGTCAACGCCGTCCCAGGGCTCTTCCTCTGGGCGATGGGGTTGTTCGACACCGTCGTGGAGCCCTATTTCGTGGTCTCCTTCGTGTTCCTGGTCGCGGTCACCGCGCTGGGGCTCGTCGAGAAGCGGACCCGGCTCCGCGCCGGGGTCGTCGCCGGTGGCTGGTTGATCGTGGTGCTGCTCGGCTGGCTGCTGCTGCCGATGGTCGTCACCAATGCGATGGCGCTGCTGATGATCCTGTTGCTGAGCCTGCTCGCGCTCTCGGTGGCCGGCTGGCGCATGGGTCTGTTCGCGGTGATCGCGCTGACCATCGTGGCCTCCGTCGGTCAGTGGGACAACGCCATGGACACGCTGGGTCTGGTCCTGGTGGCCAGCCTCGTCGCCGTGGTCATCGCGATCCCGATCGGCATCATCGCCGCCTACAACGATCTGGTCAGCAAGATCGCCAAGCCGGTCCTGGACCTGATGCAGACGCTGCCCGCGTTCGTCTACCTGATCCCGGCGATCTTCTTCTTCTCGATCGGCGCGGTGCCCGGTGTGGTCGCGACCATCGTGTTCGCGATGCCGCCCGGCGTACGCCTGACCGAGCTCGGCATTCGCGGTATCGACAAGGAACTGGTGGAAGCGGGTGAGGCCTTCGGCGCCCCCCGGAGCAAGATCCTCACCGGAATCCAGCTGCCCCTCGCCCTGCCCACGATCATGGCCGGTGTCAACCAGGTCATCATGCTGGGCCTGTCCATGGTCGTCATCGCGGGCATGGTCGGCGCCGGTGGTCTGGGCAGCGAGGTCTACCAGGGCATCACCCGCAACGACGGCGCGCTCGGTTTCGAGGCCGGTATCGCCGTGGTGATCCTGGCGATCTTCCTGGACCGCCTCACCGCCGCCGTCACCAAGAACAGCCCGCAGGCCCGTGTCGGCTCGTCCTGACACCGGTCCGCCCACACCAGCCACTAGGGAAGGGAATCCCGAAGATGTACAGCCGTAAGCGCATGACTGGTCTGGCCGCCGCCGGAATGAGCGGAGTGCTCCTGCTGTCCGCCTGTGGAGGTGGCGGAGAGGACCTGACCGGCGGATCGGACGCCGAGGAGGGCGGCCAGGACATCAGCATCGCGCTGATCGCCTGGGAGGAGGCCATCGCCACCACCGCCATGTGGGAGGTCATCCTGCAGGAGAAGGGCTACAACGTCGATGTCACCGACGTCGACGTCGCTCCGGCCTTCCAGGGCGTCGCCAACGGCGACGTGGACCTGTACCTGGACACCTGGCTCCCGGCCACGCACGAGCAGTACTGGAACGACTACGGCGACCAGATCGAGGACCTCGGTTCCTGGTACGACAACGCCATCCTGACCCTCACCGTCCCCACGTACATGGAGGACGTCAACAGCATCCCGGACCTGCTCGACCACGCGGACGAGCTGGACAACCGCATCGTCGGTATCGACCCGGGCGCCGGCCTCACCGACACCACCCAGAACAGCGCGATGCCGGGCTATGGCCTGGACGACGAGTTCGAGCTGGTGACCTCCTCGGGCGCGGCCATGCTCGCCGAGCTGGACTCCGCGATCACCGACGAAGAGCCCATCGTCGTCACCCTGTGGCGTCCGCACCCGGCCTACGCCCAGCACGACCTCAAGGACCTCGAAGACCCCGAGGGTCTGATGGGCGAGGCGGAGTCCATCCACTCCATCGGTCGTGAGGGCTTCGGAGAGGACTTCCCGGAGGTCGCCGGCTGGATCGAGGGCTGGACGATGGACGACGACGAGCTCGCCACGCTGGAGGTCCTCACCCTCGACGAGTACGAGGACGAGCCGCAGGAAGGCGCTCGCGTCTGGCTCTCGGAGAACCCCGAGTTCCTGGAGCGCACCCTGGGCGAAGACGCCGAGGGCCTTGAGTTCTAGTAGTCGTTTTCGCGCGTAAACTCGTAGTTTGAGCACATATGAGACGGTCGTTCCCGCACAGGGGACGACCGTCTCCGTGTGACGTCGCAGAACTCGTTTCGATGGCCGACCCCCCACATCGAACGGGCGCACAGTAGGACTTCGATGGTGAGGGCCCGATAGATGTACAGCCACAAGGGTTTGAAGGGATTGGCCGCGGCCGGGATGGGCGGGGTGCTCCTGCTGACCGGATGCGCCTCCGATGAGGCCGGTGAGGACCTCAAGGAAGTCGAGATCGCGCTGATCGGCTGGGAGGAGGCCATCGCGGTCACCCACTTGTGGGAGGTCATCCTGCGGGAGAAGGGCTACGAAGTCACGATCACCGAGACGGATCTCACGCCGGCCTTCCAGGGAGTGGCTGACGGGGAAATCGACCTGTACCTGGACATGTGGCTCCCGGTCACGCACCACGAGTACATGGACGAGCACAAGGGCCGGATCGAGACCCTGGGCTCCTGGTACGACAACGCCTCCCTCACCCTGACGGTCCCCGAGTACATGGAGGACGTGACCTCGATCGACGACCTGCCTGAGCACTCCGAGGATCTGAACGGGACGATCGTCGGCATCGAACCGGACGCGGGCCTGACCCAGGTCACGCAGAATCAGACGATGCCCGGCTACCTGCTCGACGAGGACTTCGACCTGGAGACGTCGACGGGCGCTTCGATGATGGCCGATCTGGGTGAGGCGTACGAGGCGCGGGAACCCATCGTGGTGACGCTGTGGCGTCCGCACCCGGCCTACGCCCAGTACGGACTCAAGGACCTCGAAGACCCGCAGGGGCTGATGGGCGAGGCCGAGACCATCCACTCCATCGGCCGATCCGGTTTCGGTGAGGACTACCCCGAGCTGTCCGAGTGGATCCAGAACTGGACCATGAACGACGACGAGCTGGCGGACCTGGAGGTGCTCACGGTCGCTCCCGGTGTCGAGGACCCCGCCGCGGGAGCCCGCGAGTGGCTGTCGAAGAACCCCATGTTCCTGGAGCGCACCATGGGTGAGGCGGCGCGGGGCCTGGAGTTCTGACCCCTCGCGCCGGGGGGACACGTGAAGCGGGGCCGTCATCCAGGTGGGATGACGGCCCCGCTTCTCATGTCCGCATGGGTTGGTCCGGTTCTGCGGTTCAGGGGGCGTAGTAGCCGCCCTGCGCGCCGCCCCCGGGGCTGATCCGACGGTTGGCCTCACGCTTGGGCAGGAGGTAGGCGGCGAGGAGTCCACCGACGAAACCGAACAGGTGCGCCTGCCACGAGACCCCGGGGTGCTGGGGCAGAACCCCCCAGATCATGGTCCCGTAGAAGATGATCACGCAGATCATGATGACGATGTCGACGGTTTTGCGCTCGATGATGCCGCGCAGGACGGTGTAGCCGAAGTAGCCGAACACGAGTCCGCTGGCGCCCACGGTGGGAACGCCGGGGACGGAGAACAGCCACACGCCCACACCGCTGACCACGGCCACGATCAGGGTGGTGAGCAGGAAGCGCCCTTGGCCGCTGAACGCGACCAGGGATCCCAGCACCAGGAACGGCAGCGAGTTGCCGATCAGGTGGGGGAAGTTGGCGTGCATGAGCGGGGCGGTCAGTACCGTCCAAGGGGCGCTCGTGTCCCAGGCGCGCAGCCCGAACTCTTGGTCGAGCCGCATGCCGGGGACGGTGTCGACGATCTCGAACACCCACATGGCCGCGAGCATCCCCGCTACGGTCAGGATGGCGGTAATTCTGGACTGCTTCACACCTTGAGAGTAAAGGAACAGCCCTTGTGGTGGTATGTCCGTCGCGGTGTGTGTGGCGAATCGAGAGGAATGTCTGACTGATCCTCGCTGCCGGCCGTGGGTTCGCACTGACTCCGGCCGCCACGCCATCGGGTTCCGGCCGGACCGGATGCGCGGGTTTCGGGGCCCGAGCCAGGCCTCGGGTGAGCCCTGTGGGGTCGGTGGACCCCGGTAGGAGTCAGGAGGCCAGGGACCGCTTGCGGGGCGGGATGCCGGCGACGGCCATGAAGGACTCGACCCTGGCGGGCTGGATCATCCCGGTCAACGGCAGGTGGCTGCGCGCGGTGCGGCGGCCGGACAGGGACGGGAAGCGCTTGGCTCGCCCGGTGATGTCGTACAGACCCAGGGAACGGATGCGTCCGGGCAGCAGGTGGTAGGAGCCGATCTCGTCGAAGGGGACGCGCACGACGTAGGAACCGCGTTCGTAGCGGAACTCGTCCTTGGAGATCTCCAGCACGGGCTTCCTGATCAGGTGGCCGTGGATGGCGGAGGCAGCGCCGCCGAGCGCGAGCAGGACGCCGAGGGTGATGTTGACCCAGTGGCCGGGATCGATCACCACCGCCACGAGACCTAGGGCCACCAGAGCGTAACCGGCCGATGTCTCAACGTACTTGCGACCTACAGGGCAGACCAGACGGACCGATTCGGACACGGCGGATGCCTCTCTCGCTGGGCTGGGCGTTGAGGGTGACGGAGGCCGTCACACGGAACCTTATCCGCTTCGCGTGTGAGGGGCCCCCGGTTTCGGACATCTCGACGAGGGGGTTCGGGACACGCTGGGTTCCATCTTCGGGTGTTCTGCGAATACAAGGTTCGATGATTGGTTCATCCTATGTTTCCAGGAGTGAAAATTACCCTGGTGGATTGTCATCATTTCGGGTTGCTTGGGCTAGATGTGGGTGCATGTCTGTTTCTCTCTTTGTAGTGGCGTGCGTCCTCGCCGTAGTTAAACATTGTTGACTTCTGCGTCGGGGCTGTTCGTGGTATCCGATTAACCGCAATCCTTTCGTTGCTCGTCCGAATCCCGCCGATCGGCGAAGTTTTTCAGGGACCTCTGGCCTGCGGTGATGTGAGGTGAAGCGACGCGTTGCCGGGGTATTGGGAAAACATGACTCGGACTTGGGATGATGGGCGCGAACCGGTTGCGGATGGGTCACGAATCCGGCATTGGGGCTATACAGACATTTCGCTAAATGGTCTTCTGATCGACTAATCGCCTAGTTTTGGCGGGGATTGCCCTTGGGGCATCTCCCCCGTGTCCTGTTCGCTTCAGTGATCAAGGGTGTGACTATGTTCAAGCGTCGAAAGACGCTGGCGCTCGCCGCGGCGGCGTCGTCAGCAATGTTGGTGGTCAGTGGCTGTAGTGGCGGAGAAGGGGAGGCAGACGACGGCGTCAGGGAAGCCACCTGGGTCATCGAGACCCTCCCCGGCGCATGGCAGTCCATCAGTGCGGCCGGTGGCAGCGTCTACGTCATCCAGATGCTCTCCGGCATTCTTCCGAGCACCGGCGGGTGGCTGGCCGACGCTGAGACCTACGAGTACGACATGGACGTCCTCGCCGAAGAGCCCACCCTCATCAACGACGACCCCGACGAGGGGCCGTTCGAGTTCAGCTTCACCCTCGCCGAGGACGCCGTGTGGAGCGACGGCGAGCCGATGACCGGTGAGGACCTGCGGGCCACCTGGATGATGTCCGCCGGGCCGGAAGAGGGCCACTGCAACGGTTGTGACTCCCGTTCCAGCACCAACCCCGACCAGGTCGAGGCCATCGAGGTCGACGGCAAGACCGCCACGGTCACACTGAAGGAGGGCCTCGCCAACGCAGAGTGGATGAGTCTGTTCGACTCGCACAGCGTCGCGGGCGGTTTCCTCCCCTCCCACCTGGCCGAGGAGAACGGCTGGGACATCGACGATCCGGACCAGCTGGGCGAGTTCTTCGCCTGGCTGCACGCCGAGCGCCCCGAGTGGTCCGGCGGCCCGTTCCAGATCGTCGAGGGAGACCTGGAGAACGAGGTAGTCAAGGAACCGAACCCCGAATGGTTCGGGGACGAGCCCGGCCTGGACCGTGTCACCTTCATGTTCAACACCGACGAGGGCACCTTCGTCAACGCCTTCAGCAACGATGAGATCCACGGCGGTAGCCCGTCCTCCTACAACGAGGACGTCTACACCCAGCTGCAGGACCTGCCCAACGCCGAGATGTCGATCGGTGAGGGCGCGGCCTGGGAGCACGTGGACCTCAACCTCAACAACGAGTTCCTCCAGGACGTCGAGCTGCGACGTGCCATCTTCACCGCGATCGACCGCGACGAGATCGCCTCGCGCAACTACGAGGCCGGCTACCCCGAGTACCAGCTGAAGAACAACCACGTCTTCGGCAACGACAGCCCCTACTTCGTCGACCACTACGAGGGCGAGACGCAGGGCACCGGCGACATCGACGCCGCCACCGAGATCCTCGAGGAGGCCGGCTACGAGGTCGGCGACACCCTCACCCTCGATGGTGAGGAGATCGGCCCCTTCCGTCTGCGCAGCACCGACTCCGTCGTGCGCAACACCTCGCTCCAGCTCATCCAGGCGCAGCTGGCCGAGATCGGCGTCACCGCCAACATCGAGGTGACCGACGACCTTGGCGGCACGCTCGCCGAGGCCGACTACGACATCATGCAGTTCGGTTGGCAGGGCACGCCGTACTTCGTGACGTCCGGTGCCCAGTACTGGCGCAGCGACAGTGACAGCAACTTCGGCGCCTTCGACAACGAGGACGTCGACGAGCTGGTCGACCAGGCGGCCAACGCCCCCGACCTCGACACCGCCGCCGATCACCTGAACGAGGCCATGGAGATCCTGGTTCCGGAGGCCTACGTCCTCCCGATCATGCACGAGCCGAACTACTCCTTCGTGAACAGTGACCGGCTCGCGGGGGCCGAGGACAACCTCCAGTCCAGCTACCGCTCCACCCACAACGTCGGTGAATGGACCATCGCCGACTAGGGCGGACCGAGTACCCAGGCCCGGCTCCGGGACACCCTCCCGGGGCCGGGCCGATCCTCGCCCATCCCTGAAGGATCACTTCCATGCTCGTTTACACGATGCGACGCGTCCTGGGCGCGCTACCCGTCCTGGTCCTCGCATCCATCCTCACCTTCGTGATGATCGACGTCTCCGGTGACCCGCTGGCGGACATCCGGATGCAACAGCCACCGCCCACGGAAGAAGTCATCCAGCAGGCGGAGGCGCGCCTCTACCTGGACCGCTCCATGCCCGAGCGGTACTGGCTGTGGATGACCGGAATCGGTGGCAACGGCGACATCGGCCTGCTCCAGGGTGAGTTCGGCCCGTCCACCCAGGGCCCGCACTACGAGATCGGCCCCGCCATCGCCGAACGTCTATGGACCACGCTGCGCTTGGTGGGCGCCGCCATGGTCTTCGCGTTGGGACTGGCGATCATCACCGGTGTCATCAGCGCTCTGCGCCAGTACTCCAAACTCGACTACACGCTCACCTTCGTGGGCTTCCTGGCCCTGGCGATGCCGACCTTCTGGCTCGCGGGCATCATGCAGGCGGCCGGGGTCAAGTTCAACCAGTTGGTGGACGAACAGGTCTTCGCCACCATCGGTGACGGACGCTTCCGAGCCCAGGGCGAACCGTTGGGAGACCAATTCCTCAACGCCTTCGCCCACATGGCACTGCCGACACTCGTGCTCATGCTGATCAGTTTCGCCTCGTGGAGTCGCTACCAACGCACCTCCATGCTGGAGGTGATGAACAGCGACTACGTGCGTCTGGCCAGGGCCAAGGGGCTGCGCAATCACGTCGTCATCCGACGTCACGCCCTGCGTACCGCGCTGATCCCGCTGACGACCGTCGTCGCCATCAGTGTGGCGAGCGTGATCGA
The DNA here is from genome assembly GCF_900143625.1 of Nocardiopsis sp. JB363. Taxonomy (GTDB): domain Bacteria; phylum Actinomycetota; class Actinomycetes; order Streptosporangiales; family Streptosporangiaceae; genus Nocardiopsis. Next base: position 93,920 of record NZ_FRFF01000084.1, on the reverse strand, counting down.
CGGGGCCATCCTGACCGAGGTGGTCTTCCAGTGGCGCGGTCTCGGCGATTTCTTCATCACGGCGGTCGACAACAACGATTCCTACGCGCTGATGGGCTGGCTGCTGCTCAGCGGCGTCATCGTGATCGTGGCCAACCTCGTCGCCGACCTGCTGTACGCCGTGCTCGACCCAAGGATCCGCTATGAGTGAGAACGGCATGTTCGGGAGCACCCGCAAGGGGGCGAAGAAAAAGGACAGTGCCGACCGGACCCAGCTGCAGACGATCCTGATCAGGTTCACGCGGCACCGTCCCGCGATGATCAGCCTGGTCATGTTGATCCTGATCGTCCTGTTCGCGTTCGTGGGGCCCTTCTTCTGGATGTGGGACCACACCGTCTACAAGGAGATCCCCAGCAACCTGCCGCCGGGCGGCGAACACCCCTTGGGAAGTTCGGCCGCCGGAAACGACGTCCTCGCCCAGCTGATGCGCGGGGCCCAACAGACCCTGAAGGTCGCCTTCACCGTCTCGCTGGTCTCCACCGTCGTCGGCTCCATGTGGGGCGCCACGGCCGGGTACTACGGCGGTCGCGTCGATGCGTTGATGATGCGGATCGTCGACATCTTCCTCATCGTCCCGTTGCTGGTCGCGGCCGCGGCGATCGCGGGCAACACCGGTGCGGGGGCCTCCTGGTCCGCCATCGCCATGATCATCGCGATCTTCTCCTGGGCCACCATCGCGCGTGTGGTCCGCGGCGTCGTCCTGTCCCTGAGGGAACAGGAGTTCGTGGAGGCGGCCCGGGCCTCGGGGGCCTCCGCGTCGTGGATCATCATCCGGCACCTGCTGCCCAACGCGGCCGGACCGATCATCGTCGCCGCCACCCTGCTGGTGGCCGTGGCGATCCTCGCCGAGGCGGGCATGTCCTTCCTGGGGCTCGGCATCCAGCTCCCGGACATCTCGCTCGGCCAGATGATCGGCAGCGCGCGCACGGCGGTGACCACGCGTCCGTGGCTGTTCTACCCGCCGGGTGTGCTGTTGGTGCTGATCTGCCTGACGATCAACTTCATCGGTGACGGCCTCCGGGACGCCCTCGACCCACGACAGACCAGGGTGCGGCGATGACGACTGAGTACATGAACGAAGAACACGCCACCGTCGAGACCGGTGACGACGTGGTGCTGGAGGTCACCGACCTGAGCGTCACCTTCCCCTCCGACGACGGTCCGCTTCCCGCGGTCCGTGAGGTCTCCTACGTGCTGCGCCGGGGCGAGGCCCTGGGCATCGTGGGGGAGTCGGGTTCCGGCAAGTCCGTGACCTCCATGGCGATCATGGGCCTGCTGCCCAGGAACGCACAGGTGGAGGGCTCCACGCGGGTCCTCGGCCAGGAGATCATCGGGCTCAACGACAAGGAGATCAGCAAGGTCCGCGGGAAGAAGATCGCGATGATCTTCCAGGACCCGCTGACCTCGCTCAACCCCGTCTACACGATCGGCTACCAGATCGCCGAGGCGGTGCTCGCGCACAAGAAGGTGAGCAAGCAGGCCGCCATGAAGCGGGCGTTGGAACTGCTGGAGGTCGTGGGCATCCCGTCGCCCGAGCAGCGGCTCAGGCAGTATCCGCACGAGCTCTCCGGCGGTATGCGTCAGCGTGTGGTCATCGCGATCGCCATGGCCAACGAGCCGGACGTGATCATCGCCGACGAGCCCACCACGGCACTCGACGTGACCGTTCAGGCGCAGGTCCTGGACGCGCTCCAGCGGGCCCGCCGGGAGACCGGCGCCGCACTGGTGCTCATCACCCACGACCTCGGCGTCGTCGCCGGTCAGGTCGACCGGGTCGGTGTGATGTACGCGGGCCGCATCGTGGAGATGGGGCCGGTGGAGGAGGTGTTCTACCGACCGCGCATGCCCTACGCGTTGGGGTTGCTCGGCTCGCTGCCCCGGTTGGACGGCGACGCCTCCGACCGGCTCACGCCCATCCTCGGAAGCCCGCCCTCCCTGCGGGACCTGCCTCCGGGCTGCGGGTTCGCCCCACGCTGCCCGATGGCGCGGGACCGGTGCCACGAGGAGGAACCACGGCTGTTGCTCACCACCGGTGACACCGGTGGGGAATCCTCCGCCGCGGACGACACCATCGTCCACAGGTCGGCCTGCCACTTCAGCGAGGAGTTGGCGGGAGTGGAGGCGACCGACCTGTTCCAGGCCGGTGAGGAGCGCGAGAAGGCGCCGAAGGACGCACCGGAGACCCTCGTGGAGCCGGAGGTGCTGCTCAGCGCCACCGACCTGGTCAAGCACTTCCCGATCCGGTCCAAGGGCATCCTGCGCCGCAAGGTCGGTGAGGTGCAGGCGGTCTCCGGTATCTCGCTGGACCTGCGGGAGAAGGAGACCCTCGCGCTGGTGGGGGAGTCGGGCTGTGGCAAGTCCACCACGGCGCGGCTACTGCTCAACCTCATCAAACTCACCTCGGGCGAGGTGACGTACATGGGGCAGCCCTTGCAGGGTCTGACCGACCGCCGGATGCGTCCGCTCCGCAAGGACCTGCAACTGGTCTTCCAGGACCCGTTCGCCTCTCTGGACCCGCGGATGACGGTCTCGGACATCATCGGCGAACCGATGCGCATCCACGGCGACGGGCACCGCGACGCGCGCAAGCGGGTCAAGGAGCTCCTGGAACTGGTGGGGCTCAACCCCGAGCACGGTTCGCGGTACCCGCACGAGTTCTCGGGTGGCCAGCGCCAGCGCATCGGCGTGGCCCGTGCTCTGTCGCTCAACCCCCGGGTGCTGGTCCTGGACGAGCCGGTCTCGGCCCTGGACGTGTCCATCCAGGCGGGTGTGATCAACCTGTTGGAGGATCTCCAGGACGAGCTGGGACTGTCGTACCTGTTCGTCTCGCACGACCTGTCGGTGGTCAAGCACATCGCCGACCGGGTGGCCGTGATGTACCTCGGCAAGATGATGGAGACGGCCACGACGGAGCAGTTGTTCAAGGCGCCCGCGCACCCGTACACCCAGGCGTTGATCTCCGCGATCCCGCTGCCCGACCCGATCAAGGAACGGACCAGGGAACGGATCATCGTCACGGGTGACATCCCGAGCCCGGCGAACCCGCCTTCGGGGTGTCGATTCCGGACCCGTTGCTCGAAGTTCGCGAACGAGCTCTCCGACGCCGAACGCACCAAGTGCGTCGAGGAACCGCCGGAGCTGCTGGACCGCGGCAGTGGCCACCGGGACGCCTGCCACTACTCCCAGGTGGTGGAGCTCATCTGAGGCCTTCCGGCGGTGCGCCGCCGGAAGTGACGGGAGCGTACCGGCGTCGTGGAGGAGCATCCTCCACGGCGCCGGTTTCCTGTGCCGATTTTCTGCCTTGATGACCTGCGGCGACACGCGAGATAACGAAAGTATCTGGTTTCCGAGACGCGGCTCCGTTACTTTCGACGCTCACGTTGTCTCTGACCGGCTTCCTCCGAAGGAGAATCCTTGGCACCCGCTGCCCCCCATCGGCCCACGCCGTTCCGACGACACGGAAGGTGGCCGGCGGCCACCTTCCTCACCCTCTCCCTCACCCTGGTGACCGCACCCGCGCTGGCCGACACCGCCGATCCGGCGGAGCGCGCGGACGAGTTGCGATCCGACATCGACGCGATCCTGGAGGATCCCGCGCTGGAGGGCGCGACCTCCGGTGTGGTGGTCGCCGACGCCGACAGCGGTGAGGAGCTCTACTCGGCGGACGCCGACACCTCGCTGTTGCCCGCCTCCAACATGAAGTCCTTCACCACAGCGGCGGCTTTGCAGGCGCTCGGCCCCGACCACACCTTCACCACCGAGGCCGTCGTGGAGGACGGCGCCGCCGAAGGAGAGGTACCCGGGCTGTACCTGGTCGGTGGCGGCGACCCGACGCTCAGTGCGGACGACCTCGACGCCATGGCCGCGGACGTGGCCGCCGCCGGGATCACCTCGGTGGACGAGGTGTACGCCGATGACACCTGGTTCGACGACCAGCGTCTGGTGGACGACTGGTGGCCCGAGGACGAGCCCTACGCCTACTCCGCGCAGATCTCGGCTCTCACGGTCGCCCACGGAGACCGCTACGACACCGGAGTGACGGAGGTGACCGTCACCGCCGCCGCGGACGGTGAGGCGGTGAGCGTGGACCCGGGCGCCGCCGAGGGCTACGTGGAACTCGACAACCAGGCCGTCACCGGCCCGGCCGGGGGAGAGAACACCCTGGCGATCGACCGTCCGGTCGGCACCAACACCATCGCGGTGACGGGGAGCCTGCCCGCCGACGCCGAGCCGACGGTGGAGCTGCGCACCGTCGACGAGCCCGCCGGGATGGCCGGACACGTGTTCGCCGAGGCCCTGGCGGAGAACGGGGTCGAGGTCGAGGGCGACGTCGCCCGAGGCGAGGTCCCCGAGGACTGGGACGAGCCGTACCCGGTCGCGGAGAACACCTCCATGCCCTTGGAGGAGATCCTCGTCCCGCTGATGAAGTTCAGCAACAACGGTCACACGGAGATGCTGGTCAAGACCATCGGCCGGGAGAACGCGGACGAGGGTTCGTGGGAGGCCGGACTGGTCGGGGCCGACGAGGCCCTTCAGGAGCTCGGGGTGGACACCTCGGACCTGGTCCTCAACGACGGTTCGGGGTTGTCCCGGACCGACCGGATCACCGCGGGTGGCATGATCGACCTGCTCACGAAGGTGCAGGACGCCCCCTGGTACGAGGCCTGGCACGACTCCCTGCCGGTGGCCGGGGACAGCGACCCGTTCGTCGGTGGCACCCTGGCCTCCCGGATGGACGGCACGGCGGCCGACGGCGTCGTACAGGGCAAGACCGGCACCATGAGCGGTGTGAGCGCCCTGTCCGGCTACGTGCAGGGTCCGGACGGCTCGGAGCTGTTCTTCAGCGTCGTCAACAACGACCACGCCGGTTCGGCGCCCCTCCACGTGCAGGACGCCATCGCGGTCCGGCTCGCCGAGTACCTGGGCAACCAGACGCCGGAGGGCACCGCGTCCCTGCGCAGTGCGCCCACGGTGAGCGGGGAGCTGGAGTGCTCCTGGGAGCTGACCTGCTGACACCGGTGGTGACACCTGTGACGCCGCCCTGAAGGAGCGTCGCGCGAGTGGTGACGAGGGCCCGTCGAGGATCGGCGGGCCCTCGTGCCGTGTCAGCCGAAGTCCACCCCGTCGCGGCGTTCCGCACGACACCTCGTCGTGTTGGCGAAGAACCCGCACAGGAACCGCGATGGGGACTTCCCGTCGCCTTGCGGCGCACCACCCGTCCTGAACGCCGCATCGTCATGGGCGAACCCCGACCGGCGCGGCACCGGCTCATACGCGGGGTGGTCAGGGCCGGCCGGTGGAGTTGTCCACAGGCTGGGGACGCGGGCTGTCGCCGGTCGTCCGGAGCCGGCACTGTGGATCACGGCGGGGCTCGCCCGTCACCCTGTTCCTCCCACAGCGCGACTCCCCGCCGCGCCGTGCCGCAGAAGGGCTTTCCGTGTGGAACCGCTGAACGTCACATCGGTGCTGGGCATGATCTTCGGGCAGGTCTTCTCCCTGTTCATGCTGATCCTGGTCCTGCTCGGTCTGGGCAAGCTCGCCAGTCGGCTCATGGACGTGCCCTTCAACCTGCCACGCCTTGCGCTGTCCGCGCTGCTGGGCGCACCAGCCGGATCGGTGGGCGCGATTCTGGCCTACTACGGCTCCTTCGACGCGTTGAACAGCACGGACCCGGCCCGGATGGACCAACCGGGTTTCATGGCGCTGATGTTGTTCGCGATGGCGGTGGGCTCGATGCTCGCGTTCGTCGCCTTCGAACTCCTCATGCCACGGGGCACCCGGGTCCGGCCGGTGGCCATGCTCCGGGAGACCAGCGACCTGTTCGGAAGACTGGGCCGGTACCGCAGGATCCTGTGGATCCTGGTCCGGCACGGCCTGGGCGGATACGTCATCGGCCGGCGGGAAGGGGTGGAGGACACCTCGGTGCAGCGCAGGCTGGCCCGATCCCTGTCCCGCTCCATGGAGGAGGCGGGGGTGGTGTTCGTCAAGCTCGGTCAGGCGGTGGCCACCCGACGTGACCTGCTGCCACCGGTGTTCGTCGAGGAACTGAGCCGGTTGCACAGCGAGGTGGCCCGGGTCCCCTACGACGAGATCCGCGACTGCGTGGCGGCCGAACTGGGGCGGGGCATCGACGAGGTGTTCGCCGACTTCACCGCCGAACCCCTGGCGGCCGCGTCCATCGCCCAGGCACACCCGGCGCGGCTGCTCGGTGGTGAGGAGGTCGTGGTCAAGGTGCAACGACCAGGGATCGGCCCGGTGGTCCGGCGCGACCTAGACATCATCCGCCGCCTCGCCAAACGAATGGAGGAGCACACCGCCTGGGGGCCGGCGATCGGGGTGCGCGACCTCGCCGAGGGGTTCGCCGACGCCCTGCTGGAGGAGTTGGACTTCGAGGTGGAGGCGACCAACATCGCCGCCGTCGCGGAGGCCTCCGTCGACTCACCGGTGCGCATCCCCCGGGTGTACGAGGCCTACACCAGCCGTCGGGTGCTGGTGATGGAACGACTGCACGGGAACCAGATCGACGGGACCGGTCTGCCGGAGGAGCGCGGGGAGGAGATCGCCAAGACCCTGCTGGACTGCCTGTTGGAGCAGGTGCTCGTCGGCGGGATCTTCCACGCGGACCCGCACCCGGGCAACATCCTGCTGCTCGACGACGGAGGGGTGGGTCTGCTCGACTACGGGTCGGTGGGGCGACTGGACGCCCGGACCCGCGAGGCGTTGCAGATGATGCTGCTGGCCATCGACCGGGGTGACGCGGTCCTGCTCACTGACACACTCCTGGACGTGGTGGACGACCCGGGCGAGATCGATCCGGAGCGGCTGCGCAGGTCGCTCGGTCAGTTCATGGCGCGCTACCTGCACGGCGGAGCCACGGCCAGCATGCGGATGTTCACCGAGCTGCTCATGCTGGTCACCCGATTCGGGCTGGTCCTGCCCGCCGAACTGGCGGCGGTGTTCCGGGCGCTGGCCACCCTGGAGGGCACGCTGGTGTTCCTCGCCCCAGGCTTCGACACCGTGTCCGAGGCCAAGCGGTACGCGGGGGCGCGGATGTCGGAACAGTTGGACAGCGGCAACCTGAGGGAGCTGGCGACCGGTGAGCTGTTGGCCCTGTTGCCGACCCTGCGCCGACTGCCACGCCGGTTGGACCGGATCACCGATCAGCTCCACAAGGGGCGGTTCACGGTGCAGGCGCGGCTCTTCGCCCACCCGGAGGACCGAAGACTCCTGCGCTCGGTGGTCCGTCGTGCGGTCATGACCGTGCTGGCGGTGGTCACCGGGTTCATGTCGGTGGGGCTGTTCAACGTGACCGAGCAGACCGGGGTGGCCTGGTCCGACCTGGCCACGCACACCCAGGCGCTCAACCTGTTGGCCTGGATCCTGCTGGCAGCCACCGCGATGTTCGTGCTGCGGCTGCTGGTGGACATGGTCCGGGACGGGGCGGAGAACAGACGACGCTGAGGGGAGCCGCCACGATCGGCTCGGGACGCGGGGTGACCAGGGGTCGTGAGTCGGACTGTGGGTCGGTGCCGGGCGAGGTGATCCGGTGTGGGGCAGGGCGGGCGGCCCGGGGCCGTGATCGGTGCCGGGCGGCGAGACACGGTGGGTCGGTCCACGCGGTGTTCGCGGTCGGTGTCTCCTTCGCGAGCGGTCAGGCGGCGCGGTCGATCAGGCGACGTAGGGCCCGGTACACCTCTTCGGCGGAGGGCGGTGGTTCCAGGAGACAGCAGCGCAGGAAGTAGCCGTCACAGGCGGCGGCCACTCCGGCACGGGACTCCGCGGTCGGCAGGTAAGGGGAGAGGAAGGCGTCCATGGCGTCGTGCCAACGCGCGACCTGAGCCCGCAGAGTGGGTCGCCGGGCGGCGATGAGGAACAGTTCCATCTCCGCCAGGGCGTGGACGCGGTCGTGTCCGACACCCTCGGCGATGAGTGCCGCGAACCCGCGCAGCGCCGCGTCCGGTTCCTCGGGAAGGGTCTCCACCACCGAGACGTAGGCGTCGTTGACCCGGGTGAGCGTTTCGACGAGGAGGTCGTCGATGGTGGCGTAGTAGTAGGTGACGGTGCTGGGTGGGACGGCGGCCTCTGCCGCCACCCGACGCTGGCTGACCGCGGTGACGCCCTCCCGGACGATGACGGCCATGGTGGCGTCCAGCAGGGTCCGGCGACGCTGTTCACCCTTGCGGCGACGGCCGTCGCCGATGTTCTCCGGGTCCTCGGTGGGGCGCACGGTGCTCACGGTGTTCCGCTCGTTCGCCGGTCGGCCGGGGTGTACGGGTTCAATGCTGCCCACCCATCTCCAGGGCCATGACGCCTGCTATGACCAGGGCGATGCCGCCGACCTGTACCCAAGTGAGGGACTCTCCCAAGAAGACCGCTCCGATGATGGCGACCAGGGCGACCCCGATGGCGGCCCAGGTCCCGTAAGCGATCCCGAGGGGCAGACCCCCGGCGAGCGCCTGGGAGAGCCCGTAGAACGCGCCGCCGTAGCCCACGACCACGATGATGGAGGGGAGCAGACGGGTGAACCCCTCGGAGAACTTCAGCGAGGTGGTGGCGATCACCTCCAGGATGATCGCTCCGGCCAACCACATCCACGGCATGGCACCGCTCCTTCGTGTCCTTCGGGCCTCCCGAGGGAAACCTGCTCGAATGCTCAGTTTGTGTTCGACAGGAAACCTGATCGAACGAACAAGATTCTACACGGTGCATGATGGAGGAGGCGGGACAAGGGCTCTTCGGATGGCCGAAAAACCACCCCCTGGCGGACCGTCCACGTACCCCCTGGGTGTATTCTCGGCGGTTCCGGACGAGGTGGATCGGACACCATCCGATAACCGCTCCATACCGATACGCCGGAGTTCAGAACCTTTTCCGGGCTGAAGCGTCTAACTGACGTAGGCCGGGTATCGAGAAGTTCTATGGAGGTCCAGACGTGACGGGCAAGACCCAGTCGGCGGTGAAGCGCCGGTTCGGCATCGGACTCGTGGCGCTCGCGCTCGTCGCGACCGCGTGCACTTCAGGCGACGCCGAGACGCAGAGCAACTCCGACTCCGCCGCGGACGCGGAACCGGCCGAGCTGAGCATCACCCCGGAAGAGGGCGGCGAGGAGATCGCGCCCAACACCCCGGTCCGGGTCAGCGCAGAGTTCGGGACCATCAGCGACGTCCGGATCGACCAGACGGTGGTCAGCGAAGCGGCCGTCCCCGATGGTGGCGAGGCCGACGGTGAGGACGACGAGGCCGAGCTGTACGACATGACCGGCACCCTCAACGAGGAGGGGACCGAGTGGGTCAGCGACTGGAACCTGCGCCCGGGCTCGGAGATCGTGGTCACCGCGACCGCGGAGAACGAGGCCGGTGAGGAGACCGAGGTCACCAGCGAGTTCAGCACCCTCGACGCGGTCGCCGGACAGCGTCTGGAACTGGCCTCCAACTTCCCGAGCTCCGGCGACACCGTCGGCGTCGGCATGCCCGTCGTGATCAACTTCGACATGCCGGTCAGCAACAAGACCCAGGTCGAGAACTCCATGAACGTGGTCGCCGAACAGGAGATGTCCGGTGCCTGGAACTGGGTGACCGACCAGATGGCGGTCTTCCGGCCCGAGGCGTACTGGGAGCCGCACCAGAACGTCACCGTCGACCTGAACCTGGCCGGGGTCGAGGCCTCCGACGGTGTCTACGGTGTGCGCAACTACCAGATCGACTTCGAGGTCGGCCGCGAGCTCATCGCCACCATGCACGTGCCCGACCACGAGATGGAGATCGAGATCGATGGTGAGCACGAGCGCACCATCGATGTGAGCAACGGTGCGGCCAACCGTCGTTTCGACACCACGACCACCGGCGTGCACGTGCTCATGGAGCGCTACGACACCATCACCATGGACTCCAGCACCGTGGGCATCCCCGAGGACGCCCCGGGTTCCTACCGCGTGGACGTGAACTACGCGGTCCGCACCTCCAACAGCGGCGAGTTCGTGCACGAGATGTCCAGCAACGGCGCCATCGGTTCGGCCAACACCTCCAACGGCTGCACCAACCTGGGCATGGACGACGCGGTGTGGTTCTTCGAGAACACCCTGATGGGCGACATCCTCGACACCACCGGCACCGACCGCGAGTTCGAGTGGGACAACGGCTGGGGTTACTGGCAGAAGTCCTGGGACGAGTGGCTCGATGGCAGCGAGACCGACGAGGCGCAGATGACCACCGACGGGACCCCCGGTTCCGTTCACGGTGAGGACCTGTAGGAAGCGCCGTCGTCACCGGCCCCTGACGGGGGCCGGGCGGAGACGACACGGGGGCGCCCGCGGTGCACGGCACCGCGGGCGCCCTTTCGTGTGCCCGCCCGCGAGGCCGCCGAGCGGGTTCAGGCCTCGACGGGCCCCGAAGTCCCCCCACCATCCGCGGCGCGCAGCCGGGCGATCAGGGCCTCTATCACCAGCTCGGTGACCGTGGCCATCTCCACCGCGTCGGGGTCCAGCAACCACTGCACCTGGAGACCGTCCATGGAGGCCAGGATCGCGGTGGCCGCGGAGTAGGCCGGGGTGTGACCGGTGGGTCCGGGGGTGTTCGCCGCGTCGCGGTACCGCGGTCCGATCCGGTCCAGGACCGCCTCCTCCACCTCTTGGCGCAGCACGGTGTACCGGTCGCGGAACCACTCCTGCGCGGGATGTCGGGCGGTGGCGCTCTCAGCGGAGAGCACCGCGTACAGCTGGGTGGTGCCGGGGCGTTCGGCGTTGCGCTCGGCGGTGGTGACCAGGTGGTCCAGCATGCCGCCGCCCGAGGGTGCGGGGTCGTTGGTGTCGCGGAGCTCCAGCACCGCGGTGAGCAGTTCGGTCTTGGAACCGAAATGGTGCAGGACCCCCGCGGGGGTGATGTCGAGCGTCGCCGCGATGTCGGCCAGCGACGTGTTGTTGAACCCCTGGGCGGCGAACACGTCGGCGGCGGTGCGCAGGATCCGCTCGCGACGATTGACCCGCCTGCGCGGGGCCGGGGAGGACGGATCGCCCCCGGGAGAACGCGTGCCGGTGGGGGTCGTCTCGCTCATGGTCGGTTCTCCACTTCCTCGTACCGCGCGGGTACCCCGGGCCTGTGGCTGGGGGTCTTCGGGCCCGGTCGCGTCCACGTTACCGATGTTCCCTTACCCCTCTTGCTTAATGAACATTAAGTAAGTAACGTCTCGCGTCAAGAGACGTGGATCACAGGGCTAGGGGCTCATGACTTCAGACCTTCACCAGCGCGTCACCCGCCTGTCCCTGGAGGACAAGGCACGCCTGCTCACCGGCCGGACCGGCTGGGTCCTGCACGCCGCCACCGAGATCGGCCTGCTCCCGATCACCGTCTCCGACGGGCCCGCCGGGGTCCGAGGGACCGAGGCCACCCAGGACGAACACTCCGCGGGTCTACCCAGCCCCACCGCGGTCGCTGCCGCCTGGGACACCGAACTCATGGAACGGGTGGGTCGCTTCTTCGCCGCCGAGGCCCGCCGCAAGGACGTCGACGTGGTCTTGGCCCCCGTGCTCAACCTCCACCGCTCCCCGGCGGGCGGACGACACTTCGAGTGCTTCTCCGAGGACCCCCACCTGACCGCCGAACTCGGTGCCGCGTTCGTCCGCGCCGTCCAGGGCGAGGGCGTGGGCGCCTGCCCCAAGCACTTCATCGGCAACGAGACCGAGCACGAACGCACCGGATACGTCTCCCGCATCGACGAGCGCACCCTGCGCGAGGTCTACCTGCCGCCCTTCGAGGCCGTGCTCGACGCCGGGGCCTGGACCATCATGGCCGCCTACAACGGCGTCGACGACGGGGTCGAGACGTCCACCATGACCGAGCACCGTCGACTGCTCACCGACCTCCTCAAGGGCGAGCTCGGGTTCGACGGCGTCGTGTTCAGCGACTGGGCCGCCACCCGGAGCACCGCCCCCTCCGCCGACGCCGGGCTCGACATCGTCATGCCCGGCCCCGGCGGCCCCTGGGGGCGGGTGCTCGTGGACGCGGTCCACGCCGGTGAGGTCGACGAGTCCGTCATCGACGACAAGGTGGTCCGACTGCTCCGACTGGCCGGACGGGTCGGCAAACTCGACCGGGACACCACCACGGCCGTCGAGGGCGAGGGCGAACGCGTCATCCTGCGCGAGGTCGGCTCGCGCGGCCACGTCCTGCTCCGCAACGAGGGCGACGTCCTGCCGCTCTCCGACTCCGTGCGCACGGTGGCCCTGATCGGTCCCAACGCCGTGGACGCCTACACCCAGGGCGGCGGCAGCGCCCACGTCAACGCCAAGTACCTGGTCGACCCGGCCGAAGGGCTGCGGGAGGTACTGCCCGAGAACGTCGAGGTCACCCTCGTCCGCGGCGGCGACCCCCGACGCCTCCTACCGGTCGTCACCGCCGAACACCTCACCGAGGCCGACCTCACCCTCTACGACGGCGATGGCGAGGCCATCGACCTCCCCGAGGTGCCCGGCGGGGCCTTCCACATCAACGCCCGGGAGGGCACCGAACGGGCCGAACTCGTCGCCTCCCTCACCCTCACCGAGCCCGGGACCCACCGGGTCGAGGTCGCCGCCGTGGGCGCGCACACCATCCGGGTCGACGGCGAGATCGTCTCGGAGAGCGACCACCGTGCCTCCGTGGACGACATCCTCGAATCGCGCCACGCCCACCCCGAAGGGCCGCGCGTGGAGATCGAGGTCCCCGAAGGCGCCGAGCCGCGCACCGTGGGGATCGGCGTCGACATGGAGGTCGGCGACTTCGGCGGGTTCGGACGCGGCGTCATCGTCCAGATCCGACACGCGCCCCCCGGCCCCACCGTGGAAGAGGAGATCCAGGAGGCCGTCCGCGCCGCCGAGACCTCCGACGCCGCCATCGTCGTGGTCGGCACCAACAACGAGGTCGAGTCCGAGGGCTACGACCGCCCCACCCTCGACCTGCCCGGAAGCCAGGACGAACTCGTCCGACGGGTGTGCGCCGCCAACCCGAACACCGCGGTGGTGGTCAACGCGGGCGCACCCGTCCTCCTGCCCTGGCTGGACGAGGTGCCCGCCGTCCTGTGGTCCTGGTTCGGCGGTCAGGAGTACGGCCACGCACTCGCGGACACCCTCACCGGCCGCGCCGAACCCACCGGTCGGCTGCCCTGGACCCTGCCGCGCGACCACGACGACGTGCCCATCCTGGACACCCACCCCGTCGACGGCGTCCACGACTACGACGAGGGGGTGTTCGTCGGCCACCGCGCCTACGACCGTGACGGGATCGAACCCCACCGCCCCTTCGGATTCGGCCTGGGCTACACCGACTGGCGGATCGACGACGCCGCGCTGTCCGCACCGCACACGACCGCGGGTCCCGACGGTCTGGTCACCGAACCGCCCACGATCACCGTCACCCTCACCAACACGGGCCGGCGACCCGGACACCACGTCGTGCAGGTCTACCTGGAACCGCCCGTCGACGAAGACGGGCTTCCTCGTCCCCCGCGCTCCCTGGCCGCCTTCGCGTCGGTGCGCGCCGCACCCGGCGAGACCGTCACCGCCCACCTCGACGTCCCACCTCGTGCCCTCGCGATCTGGGATCCCGCAGAGCACGCACGGCGCACCCCGGAGGGCGCCTACCACCTCGCGGTGGGCTCCTCCAGCCGTGCCATCGCGCACCGTCTCTCCTTCGACGTGCGCTGAGTCCACCCCCCCCACCGCAGGTTTTCCCAAAGGAACCAGCATGAAAGTTCCCCACCCCCCAAGGGGACGCAGCGCCGCCCTCACCGGTCGAGGACTCACCCGCCGCGGACTGCTCCGCGCCGGCGCCACGGCCACGGCGTTCGGCTCGGTGGCGGCGCTCGGCGGTTGCGCCGCCACCGTCGGCCCCGCCGGAAGCCGCCCGGTCGTCCCACCGAAGGACCCGAACGAGAACATCGCACTCGACTACTGGACCTGGTGGCCCGGCTTCCAGACCGTGGCCGACATCTGGAACGAGGAGAACCCGGACATCCGCGTCCGCGCCGTCACCATCCCCGGCGGGCTGGACGGCGGATACGCGATGATGTTCAACTCGCTCGTCGCCGGTAACCAGCCGGACCTCGCCCAGGTCGAGTTCTTCCAGATCCCGTCCTTCCTCCTGGAGAACGGGCTGGAGGACCTGAGCCGGTACGGGGCCTTGGACCACGCCGACCTCTACGACGAGTGGCAGTGGTCGCAGGCCGCCTACATCGACGGTCACTACGGCATCCCCGTCGACTCCGGGCCCGTGCTGTTCTTCCACCGTGCGGATAAGTACGAGGAGTGGGGGATCCAGACCCCCGCGACCTGGGGCGAGTACGCCGAAGCGGCTCGGAAGGTGGCCGCCGCCGAGGAGGGCGCCGCCATCGAGTCCTTCCCCGTGGGGGACGCCGACTGGCTGGCCGCCATGTGCATGCAGGCCGGGGCGCGGTGGTTCACCTCCGAGGGAGGCGAGTGGTCCGTCGACTTCATGGACGACGGGTCGGTGAAGGTGGCCCGCTTCTGGGAGGAGCTGGTCCGCGAAGGGGTTCTCAACCTCACCCACACCGTGTGGTCCACCGGATGGTTCCAAGGGCTGCAACAGGGCACCATCGGCACCTGGACCGTGGGCAACTGGGGCGACGCCATCATCCAGGGCAACGACCCCGACAACCCCGGCGCCTGGGCGGTCTCCGGTCTGCCCCAGTGGGAGGGCGAACCCCGACGCGAAGGTACCTGGGGCGGGTCGGCCTCCGTGGTGCTCAACGGTGCCCCACACCCGCACGAATCGGTGCGGTTCGCCAACTGGCTGGCCACCGACCAGCGTGCGGTGGACGCCATGATCACCGAGTGCGGCATCGGATGGGCGGCCTCCCAGGAGGTCAACGAGAACTCCGTGCGCAACCAGGGGCCCGACCCCTACTTCTCGGAGCAGAACTACACCGACATCGTCGCCGAAGCCACCGAGTACATCCCCACCGACTGGATGTGGGGGCCGACGCTGAGCGCCACGAAGAACCACATCGGCGACGCGTTCCGGGCCGCGGTCACCGACGGGACCTCCTTCGTGGACGCGCTCGCGACCGCCCAGGCCAACACGATCGGCGACATCCGCGCCAAGGGGTTGTCGGTCAGGGGTGGGCCATGACCACGACGACCAGGCCCCACTCCGACCCCACGCGCCCCGAACGCCGGTCGGGGCCGCCGCCCAAGCGCCGGTTCAAGGCGGGTGCCCTCACCCCTTGGGGGTTCCTCGCACCCTTCCTCGGCCTGTTCGTGCTCTGCTTCGTCCTGCCGATCCTGTACGCGGTCCACCAGAGCTTCGTCCAGGTCCGACGGCACGGACTCTTCGGTGAACTGGACCGCGAGTCGGTCTTCGCCGGCTTCGGCAACTACGCCCGGGCACTCGACCAGGACGCGTTCGTGGACTCCATCGGTCGGGTGCTGCTCTTCGGCATCATCCAGGTGCCGGTCATGCTGGGGTTCGCCCTGGCCCTGGCACTGCTCCTGGAATCGGCCTCCGCGAAGTGGCCGGGCTTCTTCCGGGCGATGTACTTCATGCCCTACGGCGTCCCCGGCGTGGTCGCCACCCTGCTCTGGGGCTTCCTGTACGTGCCCGGCCTGTCCCCGATCGTGGACGTGGCCGGCCTGGTCGGCATCGAGCTCGACCCGCTCGGCGACGGCACGGTCCTGTGGTCGATCGCCAACATCATCACGTGGCTGTTCATCGGCTACAACATGTTGATCCTCATCGCCCAGCTGAAGACGATCCCCAGCGAGCTGTACGAGTCCGCGCGGATCGACGGGGCGGGCCCCTTCCAACTGGCCCGGCACGTCCAGTTGCCGCTGATCCGGCCGGCCCTGGTCCTGACCACGATCTTCTCGATCATCGGCACCCTGCAACTGTTCGCCGAGCCACAGATCCTCGCGGGCTTCACCGCGACCATCGACTCCGCCTACACACCCAACATGGCGGCGTACAACTCCGCCTTCACCGACAACGACTACAACGTGGCCGCCGCCCAGTCGGTCATCGTGGCGCTGACCGCGTTCGTGCTCTCGTTCGGCTTCCTCTGGTCGGTCAACAGGAAGGACCGGCAACGATGACCACGACCAAGACCCCCACCGGTAAGGGCGGGCCCGCCGGCCGATCCGCGGGCAAGGGCACCGCGACCGGTGCGCCGCTGCGCTCCAAGATCCTGGTCACCGCGATCCTCGCGGTCGCCACGTGCTACTTCGTCCTCCCCGTGTACTGGGTGTTCGTGGCGGCCACCAAGACCACCTCGGACCTGTTCAACACGCACGGGTTCCTGCTGGGTGACACGTTCGCCCTGTGGGGCAACATCGCCGACGTCCTCACCTACCACGACGGCATCTTCTGGCGCTGGACCCTCAACAGCGTCTTCTACTCGGTGTTCGGTGCCCTGCTGGCCACGCTGTTGGCGGCCGCCGCCGGGTACGCGCTGGCCAAGTACGACTTCCGCGGCCGGGAACTGGTGTTCGGCATGGTCTTGGGCGGGGTGCTCGTCCCGGCCGCCGCCACCGCGCTGCCGCTGTACCTGTTGTTCAGCCAGATCGGGCTGGCCAACACCTACTGGGCGGTCCTGCTGCCCAGCCTCATCTCCCCGTTCGGCCTGTACCTGTGCCGGATCTACGCCGACGCCTCGGTACCCGACTCGGTCATCGAGGCGGCCCGCTTGGAAGGCGCGGGCGAGGGGCGCATCTTCTTCGGCCTGGGCCTGCGCATGATGGCGCCGGCACTGGTGACGGTGTTCCTCTTCCAACTGGTGGGCATCTGGAACAACTTCTTCCTGCCGCTGGTGATGCTCGCCGACGAGGAGCTGTACCCGATCACTCTGGGCCTGGTGACCTGGCAGTCCTACCAGGGTCGGGACATCGAGATGTACATGCGGGTCGTGACCGGTTCCATGCTGTCGGTCATCCCGCTGATCATCGCCATCATCGTCCTCCAGCGCTACTGGCGCGGAGGTATGACCGCGGGCGCCGTCAAGGGCTGACCCGTATCGAACGGCGGGGCCCCTGAACGAGCCCTTCGGGGGTCCCGCTCTCCACTATCGGCCGCGAAGACGGCCGGGCCCGGAGAGCCAGGGGCTCCTGCCCTGGTGCGGGTTCCTCCGGCGGGGCGGTCACCAGGCGCGCACGCCGCCCACGGGTGCGGGCAGCTGTTCCTGGAGCCAGGTCCAGCTGCCGTCGTTCTCGGTGAACCGGCGCTGGACGCGCTCGACCCCGGTGATGGGGTTGCTGAACACCTCGCGCCAGTCGCCCGCCGCGTGCTCCTCCAGGTAGAGGCTGCGGACGTCGGTCCGCATGCGCACCGCCTGGAGGGTGTGACTGCTGCCGTCGCTGAGTTGGACGCGGTAATAGGCCATGGGAATCCCCTGGGTGTGGTCCTGGAAGAAGCGAGGACGGTGTCCCGGGGCCGATCGACATGCCGTGGTGCCGGGGCACCGTGATGTTCGCGTGCTCGGACTCTACTCCGGTGGGGTGGGCGTCGAAGGGTGATCGGCCAGACCCGGGGTGAAATCGGGGAGAACGGCCGATCGGGATGGGGCCTAAGGGACGAAACGGGCCCGGAGGGGGACCCTCCGGGCCATTCGGCGGTGGATGTCGCTCAAGGAGATGGGTTCAGGCGGCGGTGCGTTCGGCGGCTAGTCGGGCACGGGCCTCCATCAACGCGAAGCCCAGCAGGTTGCGTCCCCGCCAATGCCGGGGGCGTTCCGCGTTCTCGTCATCCCAGCCCATCCCGATCCCCCACACGCGGTCGTGGGGACTGGCCTCGACCAGGACCCGTTCCTTCGTGCCGAGGAGGAACTCCAGCAGGTCCTCGTTCTGACCGAACTTGGCGAGGTTGCCTCGAACGACGATCTCGAAGCGTTCCCGCTCCCAGGTCTCCTCGTCGAAGTCCCGGACCTCGCGGCCGAGTTCCTTGGCCTGTTCGGGGTGTGCGGCGGCGATGATCCGTTCGGCGGTCTCGGTGTCGCCGAACAGCCGTGCCTTCTCGGCCATCATGAAGTGCTCGGCGGTGCGGTAGGTGAGTCCGTCGATGGTGAAGTCGGCCGACCACCACTGGGAGAGGCTGGTGGCCGTGACTCCGTCAGGTGATGGCTCATGGCCCCAGAAATACACGTACTTGATCCGTCCGTCGATACGGAGCAGATCCTCCACGGTCCTTGCTTCGGCAGGGTTGCGTGTGCCCGTCATGCTGGGGAGTCTCCCAGAACCGGGCCGGGGTCGGTAGACCTTTTCGTGTGTTTGATGGCTTTGTGCGCTGGGAAGACAGCCCGTTCGGTCGAACGAAAAGGACTGTTCGGTGAGTTTGCGCGGGATATCCGAGGGCGGGGCCGCCGGTGGGCCGTGGCACCTGGACCGGTCACGAATCCGGGTACGCGTGTGACGGGTTCAGGCGTGCCCGGGCTGTCGCACGTTACGTCGTAGTAACGTTGCGGAAAGCCCCGGAAGCCATAGTCAGCGGGGTGTGATCGGCCGTGGCTCCAAGGGTGAGAGGAGCGTCCTCCAGTGCACGGAGACGATGAGGATCGCCCTGGCCTGGACCAGACCAGTGGTCCCGGCCGGCTCCGGTGGCGCGGTGGCACGATCGAGCGTTCGAGTAGTGCGGAGGGTTCGGGTCCGATGACCGAGACACGGTGGCTCGACGATGACGAGCAACGGACCTGGCGCACCTTCCTCATGGCCGTCCACTTGCTGGACGGGGCGCTGGACCGCCAGCTCAGGTACGACTCCGGGATGCCGCACGCCTATTACCAGATCCTCGCGATGCTCTCCGAGGCCCCGGGCCGGGAGCTGACGATGACGCGCCTGGCCCGTCTGCTGCGCTCCTCGCCCAGCCGGTTGTCGCACGCCGCCGCGCGCCTGGAGGCGGAGGAGATGATCCGCCGCTTCAAACGCCCGGGGGACCGGCGCACGACCCTCGTCGAACTCACCGACAAGGGGATGGAGACGTTGCGGGAGGCGGCCTCCGGGCACGTGCGTGAGGTGCGACGCCTGGTGTTCGACGTGCTCACCCGAGAGCAGGTAGGGCAGCTGAGGGAGATCTCCGAGGCGATGTTGGGTTCGCTGGATCCCCACGACGAAGAGCCTCGGTACTCGGACCCGAAGGGTATGGAGACCCGGAACTGAGCCGGATTCTGTTATCTGCCCTGAGCAGGGCGGTCGTGTGAGGATCACAACTTCTCCGGCGAGCACGCTATGTGCGCGGCCGGATACGTATTACCCTGTTGTTTCCCGGCAAAAGGTTGTGATCTCAAGTGTTGGAACCGGACACCGATCTCGACCACCGGGACACCCGCTCACAGAACAGGAACGCACCATGATCGAACAGACACCCAAAAACCGGATCAGCGACCTGACCGCCCTGCTCGCGCGCGTCGTCGTCGGTGTCGTCTTCATCGCCCATGGGCTGCCCAAAGCCACCGACCTCCAGGGCACCGCCGCGGGTTTCGAAGCGATGGGCATCCCCTTCCCACAGTTCGCCGCCCTGCTGGGCGCGGGCATCGAGGTCGGGGCGGGGGCGGCGCTCCTCATCGGGTTCGCCCTGCCCGTCGCCGGGGTGCTCCTGGCGCTCATGATGGGCAGCGCCTACTTCTTCGCCCACGTCGGTGACCCGCTGGTCGGCGGCTTCGAGATGGTGCTGGTCCTGGCCGTCGCCGCGCTGGCCCTGGGCTTCGCCGGTGGCCGCTTCGCCGTCGACAGCATGATGCCCTGGGGTCGTCGCCGTGTCCGCTCGGAGGAGAAGGAAGCCGTGCACGCCGCCTGATCCTCCTTTCGACACGGCCGCCCACCAACGACGTTGGGCGGCCGTTGTTGTTTTCTCGGATCCATTCTCCCGAAGGGGTTTCTCTTCTAGCCTCGTGCCCAGGAACCAGGGAGAGCGGGGCCAGGCGTGACGGATCGGCACGAGACGAACAACGCGGCGAGAGACGTGCGGGAGGGGCCTCGCTGATCCAGGTGAGGGACATCGAGCAGGTCATCCTCAACTCGGGGACCGAGGCTGGACCCGAGCCGGAACGTGATCCCTGGGTGGTCTGCGCCAGAACTTTTCCACAGGCTGTGGAAAACCGGCCGGGTCAAGCACTTCCTGCACAGTCTGCGCCTGGGACCTGGGGTCTGTAACCCCGCATATCTCGAAGGGTTGCGTGAGGACGAGTACGTACCTGTCGAGGGTGCGCAACAGCTACGAGAGCGGTGGCTGGGTCTGATCCTGGCCCTGGGGTTCGGGACGTCCTCGGAAGCGGTATCCCCGCCGGAGACGGATCCTTGAACACCCGGCGATCCCCCATCCTGTTGATCTCGTGCGGTTGCAGGAGACCGCGGAGACCGCCAGGGTGTGGACGACGACGGCCGCGCCTACGTGGACCGCATCGACAACGGTGTCGGCATGGGTGAAGCAGAGCTGCGTGGGGTCTTCCCCCACGCCGGATCCCGGCTCGCTGAACAACCGGACTTCCTTCGGGAGACTATAGGGTTCCCGACCTGGAAAAGTTGCTTCCTGACGCGGTTCGCCACATCCCTCGGCGGGGGTGAGGGCGTGGGGAGGGGGCCGCTCGTGCTCAGTACTGCCTACTATGGCTAGCCATGCGCATTCTCGTGGTCGAGGACGATGACCGGGTGGCACGCGGGCTGGTGACCGCGCTGCGCTCCGCCTCCTTCGACGTTCAACGGGTGGCCACCGCGGAGCGGGCGCTCACCGCACCACCCGCGGACGTCGTCCTGCTCGACCTCGGACTCCCCGACGCCGACGGCATCGACCTGCTCCGTCGCCTGCGGCAACGACCCCAGACCGCGATCATCGCGGTGACGGCGCGCAGCGAGGAACGCGACCGGGTTCGAGGCCTTCGTGCCGGAGCCGACGACTACGTGGTCAAGCCCTTCGGGGTGGCCGAACTCCTCGCCCGGATCGACGCGGTACTACGACGCACCCGGTCGGCGCGGGCCGAACCCGAGCCCGAGGACCCACCGCTGCGAGTCGGCGACCTGGTCATCGACGTCAACTCCCGGGGAGCCAGGCTCGGCGGCGAACCCCTGCAACTGACGCGCAAGGAGTTCGACCTCCTCAGCCTGTTGGTCTTTCGCGCGCCGAACGTGGTGGCCCGGGACCAGATCCTCGACCAGGTGTGGGGCGCTGCCTGGGAGGCCTCCTCGCGCACCCTGGACACCCACATCGCCTCGCTGCGGGGCAAGGTCGGAGACGCCGTGCACATCCGTACGGTGCGCGGGGTCGGCTACGTGCTCGACGGGGGCTGACCCATGCTCCGGCGTCTGCTGACGATCCTGTTGCCGGCGGCGTTCGTGCTGGTCGCGGCCATCGTCACGCCTCTGGGCGCGGTGATCGCCCAGCAGGAGACCCAGGAGGTGTACGTCGACCGGTTGGGGGACGCCGGTCGTTTCGCCGCGCTCGCGCGCACCGCGTTGGAGAGCGACCGGGACAACGCCCTGGCCCAGGAGATGTACCGCTACGAGCAGCTCTACGCGATCCCGGTGGTCGTGGTCGCCCCCGACGGTGAGGTCGTGACCGGATCCGGGGACCTGGAACGGATGCGGGACCTGGTCACGGAAGTGGACATGGGCGCGGGGATCACCGCGGCCCTGGCCGGGGAACGACCGGAGCCGCCGTCCACCGTGTGGCCGTGGATCTCCGAACCGATGGTGGTGGCCGAACCGATCGGTCGTGACAGCGAGGTCGCCGGTGCCGTGGTGCTGGTCTCCTCCACCGAAGGGCTGGCCGCCGACATCCTCACCGCGTGGGGCTGGATGGCCCTGCTCAGCCTGGTTCCGCTGGCCCTGTTGGTGGCGGCGTCGTTGCCGCTGTCCTGGTGGGTACTGCAACCGATCCGGCGGCTGGACGACGCCACCACCGCGGTGACCGCCGGCGACTTGGACGTGCACGTGGACGCCGAGCGCGGCCCACCCGAGCTGCGCAGGCTCACCGACTCCTTCAACACCATGGTCGACGTGGTGCGCCGGGCCCTGGAACGGCAGCGCGCGTTCGTCTCCGAGGCCTCCCACCAGCTGCGCAACCCCCTGGCGAGCCTTCGGCTGTCGGTGGAGAACCTGGCGCCCTACCTGAAGGGGGAGGACGCGCGGGAGGCGCACGCCGTGGCGATCGACGAGACCACGATGATGCACCGGATGCTGAACTCGCTGCTGGCCGCCACCCGGTTGGAGAGCGTCACCGGCGCCGAGGCGGTGGAGGTGACGGCCCTGGTCGAGACCCGAGTGCCCAGGTGGCGTGCCCTGGGGGAGTCGCGCGGCATCCAGGTCGCCACCGACCTGCCGGAACAGGTGTGGGCGCACGCTCCGGCGGGTGGTCTGGGCAGCATCCTCGACGAGCTGTTCAGCAACGCCATGCGACTTTCCGGCGGCGATCGGATCGAGATCCGGGTCGAGGACGCCGAAGAGGTGCGGATCGGAGTGCTCGACAACGGTACGGGGTTGCCGGAGGAGGAACGTGAGGCCGCGCTGGGCCGGTTCTGGCGCTCTCCGAGTCACCAGAACACCGAGGGGACGGGACTGGGCCTGGCGATCGTCGCCGACCTGGTGCGGGAGTCCGGGGGACGGCTCACCCTGGGCGATGGTCTGAGCAATGGGCCGGTCGATGAGGCGGTCGACGTGGTGCACCACGGGCTCGGGGTGGTCATCATCCTGCCGCCGGCCGACCCGACGAAGGAGACCGAAACCGAGGACGAAGCCGAGGCCGGCGAGCCTCCCCGCTCCTGACCTGGCACTCGTTCCTGACCCTGTGCCCGAACACTAAGCGGGCTTGCTCTCCCGATACCACTGCTCCGCCCCGGGATGCAGGGGCACGATGCCGGTGGAGATCCCGGTGCGCACGTTGATCTGGGCGGCTTCCGGGCGCTGTTCGGCCAGGACCGACGCCCCGGTGTACACCGTTTCGGTCACCCGACGAACGAGTTCGTCCGGCAGGTCCCGGCGGCACAGGAGCAGGTTGGGGATGGACATGGTGGGGCAGGCCGGAATCCCGCTGTAGGTGGTGGCGGGGATGGTCGCCGGGAAGTACGACTCCGGGTACACGCTGACCATCGCGTCGGCGGTGTCGGCCAGGTCGACCAGCCGCAGGGTGCGTTCCCCGGCGAGGTCGGCGATGGCGGGCGTGGGGAGCCCCGTCAGGGAGAACATCGCGTCGATCTCCCCCGAGTCGAGGGCGGCGGCGGATGCGGCCTGGTCGAGCCGTACTTCCCGGGGCCGCACCCCGGTCACCTCCAGGATCTCCTCGGCGGTGAACTCGGTGCCGGAGTTGACCGTGCCCAGGGAGACCCTCAGCCCCTCGATGTCGGAGAGCGACCGCACGGGGGAGTCGTCGCGGACGGCCAAGTGAACGAAGCTGTCGAAGAGCCTTCCCACCGCGCTGATCGCCGACTCCTCCGTGGCGATGTCGGTGGCGAGTATGGAGTCGAGGTTGGCGAGGCCGAGGTGGGCCTGTCCGTCGTCCAACAGGTGCAGGTTGTCGTGGGAGGCACCCGTTTCGACGGCGACGAGTTCCTGATCGGGCAGGTGTTCGTCCAAGAGTCGCGCGAGAGCCGCGCCGATCTCGCGGTAGACGGCCCCGGGGGGACCGGTGGCGACGACGATCCGACCGATCTCCGGGGCGGGGTCGTTCGTGCAACCGCTCACGGTCGCGATGGAGAGGGCACCGAGACCGCCCAGGAGGGCGGCCCGTCTGGTGGGTCCGGGCGATCGCATACCCGCAGCTTAGACGGGGGAGGGCGTGGGGTCAGGGGGTGACCCCACCTCACTCCGTGTTCCACGGAACACACCGAACGTCGCCCAATGTCAGAGGAACCCCAAGAAACCGTGAGTTGCGTTGCACACACCCACTTGTGAGCTGACCATCTGTTGAGTCAAGACGTAACCCGGAGGCAACCCCGCGGCAATCCGCGAGTTGCCCTCCGCAGACGGGCGCCACCCAGGGGCGCTCGATGGAGGAGGAACCCATGGCGACCCAGAAGGGCGTCGATACCCCCGACACAGCGTTGGTCAAACCCGAGGAGAAGTCCTCACAGGGGTTGACCCGCGGTCGTGTCATCGGACTCGTTCTCGGTCCCCTACTCGCTCTGCTGGTCTACCTCGTGATGCCGGAGATGGCGTTGCCACTGGGTGACGGCGAGACCGAAGAGGTCATGTCAGTCAACGGCGCGGTCGTCGCCGCGGTCACCGTCTGGATCGCCATCTGGTGGGCCACCGAGGCCCTGCCGATCCCCGTGACCTCACTTCTCCCCTTGGTGCTCTTCCCCCTGATGGTGGAGGGCGCGGAGGTCGGGGACGTGGCGTCCGCGTACGGCTCCGACACGATCTTCCTGTTCATGGGCGGCTTCATGCTGGCCCTGGCCATGCAGAAGTGGAACCTGCACAAGCGCATCGCCCTGACGATCGTCTCCAAGGTCGGCTCCAACACGGTCGGCCTGGTCGGCGGTTTCATGATCGCCACCGGTTTCATCACCATGTGGGTGTCCAACACCGCCACCGCCGTGATGATGCTGCCGGTCGGTCTCTCCGTCGTCGCGCTGATCGCCCAGTTCCGTGGCGGACGTACGGACGCGAACTTCGCGACCGCCCTTATGCTGGGCATCGCCTACTCCTCGTCCATCGGCTCGGTCGCCACCCTGATCGGTACCCCGCCCAACGTCCTGATGGTCGGTTACCTCGCCGACACCCACGACATCCAGATCGGCTTCGGCCAGTGGATGATGGCCGGTGTGCCGCTGGCAGCGGTCTTCATGCTGATCGCCTGGTTCGTTCTGACCCGCCTCTTCAAGCCGGGGGTGAAGAAGGTCGAGGGCGCTCAGGAGCTGATCCGCGAGGAACTCACCAAGATGGGCGCCATGTCCCGTGGCGAGAAGCTCGTCCTGGCGGTGTTCGCCTTCGCGGCCCTGTCCTGGATCTTCATTCCGATGATCGCCGACCTGGGACCGGTCGCGGCCGTGGCTCCCTGGCTCGGTAACGTCACGGACGCGGGTGTCGCGATGACCGTCGCGGTCCTCCTCTTCCTCCTGCCGGTGGACCGCAAGACCCCCCTGATGGACTGGGAGACGGCGGTCAAGCTGCCCTGGGGCGTGCTGCTCCTCTTCGGTGGTGGGTTGGCCATCTCCGCCCAGTTCACCGACTCCGGGTTGAGCGCCTGGGTCGGCGCCCAGGTCTCCTTCCTGTCCGGGGTGCCCACCTGGGTGCTGATCCTGGCCGTCAGCGCGCTGGTCCTGTTCCTCACCGAGCTGACCAGCAACACCGCGACCGCGGCGACGTTCCTGCCCATCATGGGCGGCGTGGCCATGGGCATGGACATCGACGTCCTCGCCCTGGTGGTCCCGGTCGCGCTCGCCGCCACCATGGCGTTCATGCTCCCGGTGGCGACCCCGCCGAACGCGATCGCGTTCGGTTCGGGCTACGTCAAGATCGGCGAGATGATCAAGGGTGGCGTCTGGCTCAACCTCGTGGCCCTGTTCCTCATCCTCGGCACCATGTACGGCCTGATGACCTGGGCACTGGGCATCTCGCTGTAGCCGTCGACCACGGATCGCTCGAAGCAGAGAGCGGGCGGTCCTTCCCTGGGTGGTGTTTCCTTCTCTCCCGGGCACCACCCGGCACTCCCAGGGCGCCCCTACGTCTTCCGTCACCGTCCGACGGCGGACGCAAGGGGCGCCCTTCGCCTTGCCGCTATCGGTCGGTGTGCTCCCCACTGGGGGTCCGCTCGGGACGGCCGGCCAACAGGGAGACGCCTAGCTGCACCAGTGCGAGGGCTCCCACCAGCAACAGCACCGGTTCCCACACGCCCATGGTCTGCCCGAGCGTGCCCGCCGCCACCGGGCCACCGGCGGCCAACAGGTAGCCCATGGACTGCGCCATCCCGGACAGGCGGATGGTCCTTCCGTGCGTGCCGCCACGGAGCGCGATGAGCGCCAGCGCCACCACGATGGCGCCACCCGTGCTCGCCCCCGCCAACAGGATCCACAGCAGCCCCCACCCGGGGGCCCACACCAGCCCGGTCATGGCCACCACCATGGTCACGCTCACCACCAGGCAGGCCGGACGCTGCTCGGCCCGGCGACCCATCAGCGTGGTAATGGCCAGGCCCGCCACGATGCCCGCCAGCTGGAAGCCGAACAGGTGCCAGCCGGCCGTGGTGGGAGCGACGCCCCGCGAGGCCTCCACGGTGGGAAGCCAGTTCATGAGGGTGAAGTAGGTGGTGGATTGCAGACCCATGAAGACGGTGACCTGCCAGGCCTTGGCCGAGGTCCACACCGACCGCTCGGGTTCCTCGCGTGTGGTGCCGACCGCACCGATCGTCTCGGACCCGGGTACCCGGCGCATCCGCACCGCCCACACCAGGACGGCCACCGCCACCAGGCCCGCCCACAGGCCCAACGCCGGCCGCCAGCTCCCCAACAGCAGGGACAGCGGCACGGCGAGGCCGGCGGCCAGGGCGGCCGACGCGTTCATCACCGAGGTGTTGACCCCGGTCAACAGGGAGATCCGGGAGGGTTGGTCTCGCCGGATGATGGCGGGTACCAGGACGTTGCCGACCGCCACCGAGGCGCCGATCAGCGCGGTGCCGACCCACAGGGCGGGGAGCGGCGAAAGGGAACGGATGATGATCCCCGCGCACAGCACCACCATCGCCACCAGCACCATCCGGTCCACCCCCCAGCGGGCAGCCGGCCCGTGGACCAGGGGTGAGACGACGGCGAAGCCGAGGAGTGGAAGGGCGCCCAACAGCCCCAACGCGGAACCGGACAACCCCGTGGTGTCGCCGATCTGCCCCAGGACCGAACCCACCGAGGTCAGGGCCGGGCGCAGACAGGCGGCGACCAGGAAGAGGGCCGCGAGGACCAGCGCGCCTTGGGACCCGGTACGGACGGTGGTGCTGGAATGCATGGAGCCTCGCTGTGGGGGTGCGGATTGAGGCATCCGATGAGCGGATGGCACGGCTCAGGGCAGGCTAGCGTCTACGCTCCCCACCGGGAAGGGAGCACGACGAAGAACCCCGCCCCTCCAAGTCGAATGACCTGGTGGGACGGGGTTCTCATGCGTTCGTGTACGCGAGCCGGGAGGTTAGTCCCGACCACGGTTCGCCGAGGGGCGACGCGGGCGACGGTTGCGCCCACCGCCCTGACCCGAACCGCCGTAACCGCCGCCGCCGTAGCCACCGCCGCGCGGACCACGACGAGGGTTGTCCTCGCGGCCACGGGGCAGTGTCACCGGCACGCCGGAGGGCTCACGGGCACCGGTGATGCGGGCGAGCTCCGGGTCCTCGGCGTGCACCTGAGCGACCTGGGCGTCGACACGCGCCTGGTACATCATGCGGGCCATGCCGCGACGCTGGCTCGGCAGCACCAGGGTGACGACTCTGCCGGACTGTCCCGCGCGGGCGGTACGGCCGCCACGGTGCAGGTAGTCCTTGTGGTCGGTGGGCGGGTCCATGTTGACCACCAGGTCGAGGTCGTCCACGTGGATGCCGCGCGCCGCGACGTTGGTGGCGATCAGCGCGGTGACCGTGCCCTCCTTGAACTGCTTGAGGGTGCGGGTGCGCTGGGGCTGGGAACGGCCGCCGTGCAGGGGCGCGGCCCGGACCCCGTTGTCCAGCAGGTGCTGGGCCATCCTGTCCACGGCGTGCTTGGTGTCCAGGAAGATGAGGACCTGACCGTCACGGGCGGCGATGCGGGCCGCCGTGGCCTGCTTGTCCGCGGGGGACACGTGCAGGATGTGGTGCTCCATCGTGGTGACGGTGCCCTCGGAGGGGTCGACCGAGTGCACCACCGGGTCGTTGAGGAACCGGCGGACCAGACGGTCCACGTTGCGGTCCAGGGTCGCCGAGAACAGCAGGCGCTGGCCGTCCGCGGGGACCTCTTCGAGGATCGCGGTGACCTGCGGCATGAAGCCCATGTCGGTCATCTGGTCGGCCTCGTCCAGGACGGTGGCCTCCACCTGGCTCAGGACACAGTCGCCGCGCTCCATCAGGTCGCGTAGACGTCCCGGAGTGGCGACGACGAGTTCCACACCCTGGTGCAGGGAGCGCGCCTGGCGGTGGATGGGCATGCCGCCCACCACGGTGGCCATGCGCAACCGCAGTGAACGGGCGTACGGGGTGAGCGAGTCGGTGACCTGCTGGGCGAGCTCGCGGGTCGGGGCGAGCACCACCGCGAGGGGGTGTCGCGACTCGGCCTTACGACCGTCGAGACGGGCGAGCAGGGACAGCCCGAAGGCCAGCGTCTTGCCCGATCCGGTCTGGCTGCGGCCCAGGACGTCGCGGCCCGCCAGCGAGTTCGGCAGGGTGGCTGCCTGGATCGTCGACGGGGTGGTCAGACCCTGGCGGGTCAGCGTCGTCTTCAGCGGCGCGGGCATCTCCAGGGCCTCGAAGGACTCCACCGGGTCGAGCCCGGGGGTGACGGTGACGGGGAGGGCGAACTCCCCGGAGGGGCGACCGTTGCCGAAACGGCTCCTGCCGCCTTCCCGGTTGCCGCCCTGACGGGGACGACCGCCACCGAAGGAGTTGTTGGGCCTCTTGCGGCCGAACTCCCCGGAGGGACGGGGGCGTCGGGTGTTGGTACGGGACGTGTGGTTCAAAGGAAACCTTCCACCGACGACCCGTGCCGGGCGTGGAGGTCGTCTGCGACCTCGACGCTGAGCACCGGCGGCGCCGGGATAATTCTGCGAGATCCACTGCACACACGGAGAACCCGGGGCGTGGTTGATGGCCGGTGCCGGTCGAGACGCGACGGCGAGAAACCGGCCCTAAAAAAAGAAAGGCAGAGGCCCTGCGCCCTGAGGGCGGGCCCCTGCTGTTGAAAGAGCCTTAGCTCTCTCAGGCCAGGGTGATGTTGTCGGCCTGAAGGCCCTTGGCACCCTGGGTGACGTCGAACTGCACAGCCTGGCCTTCCGCGAGCTCGCGGTAACCGTTGGCCTGGATGGCGGAGTAGTGGGCGAAGACGTCGGGGCCGCCGCCGTCCTGCTCGATGAAGCCGAAGCCCTTTTCGCCGTTGAACCACTTGACGGTACCGGTAGCCATAGAGTGTTCCTCTCGTTCGGGAGCATGGAGAAAACCGCAAATGACGATTTTCCTGTCACCGCGGTGAGCGCCCGAAAAAGATGGAGATTTTCTGCGGGGTCACTACTGCAACTTCAAACAATCTAGCACACGGTTTGTGTCGAGCCTGAAAAACCCGGTGTGTTGTAACGCATCACAAAACCTGGCATCGGATCGCGTCGCGCCCGTGTTGGGTGGGATTTTCGGGGCACACGGTCCCGCCATCGGGTGACCGTGTGCCCACGCGGACGGGCCCCGCCTTCCCCTCACAGACGGGACCCGTTCGCTCCGGTGGTGGCCGCGGTGGCTACTGTTCACCCTCGCTACGGCCCTCGATGTTCGTCGTGGCCAGGTCGTCGAACTTCGTGTCCGCGGTGGGTTCCACCCCGGTCAGGTAGCCGGCTCGCGCGATGGCGTTACCGCCCACCGCGGCGGTCGACAGCTGGATCAACAGGGCGAGGCCGATCTTGATGGTGTTCTCCACGGTCGGGTAGTGCAAGAGGAGCCCGAGCAGGAGGAGCGCGGTCCCCAGGGCGCCGGCGATGGTGACACCGCTCAGCCGGGCGTAGAAGTCCCGGAGCCGCAGCAGACCGACCGCACCGACCAGGAACACCCCGGCGCCGGCGATCATGCAGACGACTCCGAGCGGGTACAGCACGTTCATCGCTTGCCTCCGGTGATCAGTCGGGCCATGGAGAGTGCGGCCAGGAACCCGACCAGTGAGCAGACCAGCACGATGTCCACGACCAGTGCGGTGTCCAGGCGAAAGCCCAACATGGCCACCAGGCCGACGAACCCGAAGAAGATGACGTCGGTGGCGGCGCCACGGTCGGCCGCGGAGGGACCGATGAGAATGCGGTAGGTGGCGATGACCATCGCCACCACGATCGCGGCCAGACCGATGTCGATGACGTGCATCAGCGGGTTCCTCCCTCGGAGGTGGTCGATTCCGCGGACCAAGGCGTCCGGGTGAACGCGAGGATGCGGTCCTCTATGGCGTGGATGTCCTCGCGGAACGACTCGCGGTCCTGCACGTACAACCCGTGCACCCACAGGGTGGGGGGCTCGTGCCGTACGGCCACCGTGACCGTGCCCGGGGTCAGGGAGATCAGGTTGGCCAACATCGTCACCTCGAAGTCGCTCCGACCACGGATCGGCACCTCCACGAAGGCGGGTGTCGCCGCGCTGCCGGGGGTGAGGACGTCCCACATGACCTGGAAGGAGGTCTTGGTGATCTCGACCCCGGCGTAGAAGGGGAACCAGAGCAGCCGAAGCGCCCACTTCAGGTAGTTCATCGTCCCAGCACCGCCTCGACGTAGGTGGACGTGTCCAAGAGGTTCGCGGCGGCCTGCGCGCTCAGGTCGAGCAGGAACTCGGCGCCGAGCCCGAGACACAGGGTGGTCGCGGTCAGCACCAGACCGGGAAGGAGCAGTGTCGTCCGGATCTTCGACCTCGTCGCCGTCTGGACGGAACCCCCGTTGGCTCCGGTGATCATCGGAACACCTTCCTCCGGAGAGGGAGGCTCCTTGCCCCAGAACACCCCGCCCCAGATCTTGAGCATGGACATCAACGTGATGAGGCTGACCGCGATCATCACGGCCATCACGGTCCACTGCTGCTCCTCGACGGTGGCCAGGACCAGGGACAGCTTGGCGACGAACCCCGAGAACGGTGGGAGGCCGGCCAAGGACAACGCCGCTCCCATGAACACCAGTCCGATGAGGGGTTGGCGTCTGGCGATGCCGCCGAGTCGGTCCAACGCGCCGGTGCCGTGAGTGTGCTCGATGGCTCCGGTGGACAGGAACAGCGACGCCTTCACGATCATGTGGTGGATCAGGTAGAAGATGCCCGCCATCAGGCCCAGTTCGGTGAACAGGGCCACGCCCAGCAGGATGTACCCGATCTGGCTGATCATGTGGAAGACCAGGATGGAGCGGGTGGTGTTCTCACCGACCGCTCCCATGACACCGATGATCATGGTGAGGGTGAAGGCCACCACCCCGATCCACAGGAACCGGGAGTCGCCGTCGAAGACCACGGCGTACAGGCGGTAGATCGCGTAGATGGCGACCTTGGTGTGCAGCCCGGAGAACAGGGCCGTGATGGCCGGGGAGGTCGCCGGATAGGTGCGGGTCAACCAACCGTGCACAGGGACGACCGCGGCCTTGATCGCCAGCGCGAGGATGACCACGCCCATGCCGGCCGCCACCAACGGTGACTCTTCGGCCGCCCCGGCGAGCTCGCCCAGGTGCACGGTTCCGGCGACGGCGTAGACCAGGGCCACACCGGCCAGGAAGATCGTCGAGGTCAGCAGGTTGACGGTGACGTAGATGCGTCCGGCCTTCAGTCGACCCAAGGCTCCCAGCATCGCCAACAGCCCGTACGAGGGCAACAACATGACCTCGATGAACACGAACATGTTGAAGAGGTCGCCGGTGAGCAGCGCGCCGGACACGCCGGCCGTGAGCACCAACACCAAGGGGGAGAAGAAGGACTGCCGGTCGTCTCCCGTGGCCACCGCGAACATCGAGCACACCAGTGCCAACAAGCACGTCGTCCACAGCATCAGCGCGCTGAACACGTCGGCGACGAACGGGATGGCGATCCCGTCCTGCCACAGACCCACGTTGTGCGCGAACACCACACCGTCGCGGGTGAGCCAGATCAGTCCACCGCCGCCCAGCATTCCCGCCGCGCTGGGAGCCAGCAACAGGACCCTGCGTAGCCAGCGTGGGCCGGGTAGCACGATGAGCAGTCCCGCCCCGATCAGCGGGACCGCCACGAAGAGGGGGAGCAACGCAGGGATCATGAGTTCCCCTCCGTGTCGTCGTCGCTGCCCGAGGCGGCGAGGGTGAGCATGTAGATCGCGATGGAGAAGGCGATGACGATGGCGGTCAGCACGAACGCCTGAGGAAGCGGGTCGGCCGCGGTCAAGGCGGTGCCGAACTGCAACAGCGGCAGGTCCCTGCGGAACACCCCGCCCGCCGACATGATCAGCAGGTTGACCGCGTGCCCGACCAGGATCAGGCCGAGGACGATGCGCACCATGCCGCGCTGAAGCATCAGGTAGACACCGCCGGCGACCATGATGGCGATGGTGATGGCGAGGGTCATCGCTTACCTCCGGTGGTGGAGTCGTCCATGGGGGAAGCGTCGTTCGTGTCGCCCACCGGAATCTCGCCCTCCTGCGGTGTCGGAGGGTCTTCCCGACTCCCGCTGGTGTCGGACCCCCGCTCCAGACCGAGTTCGTTGAGGGCGGTGAGCAGAACGCCCACGACGGCCAGGTAGACACCGATGTCGAACACGAACGCCGTCGTGAAGTGGAAGTGACCGCCCCAGGCCAGCGGGATGTCCGCGTGCAGTGGCTTGAGGAAGGAACCGTCCACGAAGCCCAGGACGCCTGAGAACGCCGCGACCAGGACACCGGCCCCGATGATCACGGGGTAGGTCAGGCGGATGCGCGCGTCCCGGTCGCTGGGTGCGGCCAGGTAGACGAGGGCGAACCCAGCGCCACCGACCAGACCGGCGATGAATCCGCCGCCCGGTTCGTTGTGGCCACGGAACAACAGGTAGAGGGACCACAAGACCAGCAGCGGCATGAGGAATCTACCGACAGTGCGCATGAGCACCGTGTTGTCGGCCGGATCGTAGGCCGCGTTGGTCGCACCGACGATGATTTGACGCGAGCCGTGAGTGGGCAGCAGGTCGCTGGAGCGCAGCACCGCGATGATGATCAGCCCGGCCACACCCAGGACGGTGAGTTCGCCGAGGGTGTCCAGGGCCCGGTAGTCCACGAGGATGGTGTTGACCACGTTCGTGCCGCCGGTGTCCTCGGGTGCGTTGTCGAGGAAGTAATCGGCGGCCGGGGACAGCTCACGGCGTCCGGTGAGCGCGAAGGCGGCCACTCCGGCGCACAGGCCCGCGCTGACCGCCACGGCCGCGGTCAGCACGGTGCGGCGACGCTTCACCGAGTGGAAGCGACGGGGGAGCCGGCGCAGGACCAGGACCGCCACGACCACTGTCAGGATCTCCACCAGTAGCTGTGTGAGGGCGACGTCGAAGGCGCCGAGGAAGAACAGCCACAGGGCGGTGGTGAAACCGGCGACACCCACCAGCGCCAGGCCCGCCATCCGGGACCGGGTGACGACGGCGGAGCCGACGGCGACGGCCATCAGCCCCACCAACAGCCAGTCGAGACCGAGTGCGGTCTGCCCGGCGACCGGGGGCAGTTCCAGTCCCACCACGGCGATCACGGAGGCCAGCCCGATGATGACGATCATCGGTACGCCCAGGTGGTAGGCGGGCGAGTCGAACCTGGTCAGGTCGCCCACGCGCCTCCCCACACGGATGATTCCACCGTAGAGGGCTTCGAAGATCCCTACTCCGGTGAACGGAACGAGGTCGCGT
Source organism: Nocardiopsis sp. JB363 (assembly GCF_900143625.1). Taxonomy (GTDB): domain Bacteria; phylum Actinomycetota; class Actinomycetes; order Streptosporangiales; family Streptosporangiaceae; genus Nocardiopsis. The sequence continues at coordinate 60,428 of NZ_FRFF01000084.1, read as the reverse complement.
CCGGCCATGGCGTCACCGGCCCGGGACCGCCAGGCCAGCAAGGAGCCGAGGCCGACCGCCGCCATCGACATGAACAGTGCGGCGTTGAACCCGTGCCACAACACCAGATGGGTGTCGACCATCGCGTGTGTGGCGTCGGTCGCCACCGTGTTGACCAGTGGGTCCAGGACCGGCACGGTCAGGCCCAGCAGCACACCGCCGAACGCGGCGATGATGGCGGGGGTCCAGAAGCCGATCCGGGCCTCACCGGCGGTGGCCTCCTCGGTTCCCTCCTCGCTCCGGGAAGCGCCGAAGAAGGTGCGGTAGACGAACCGGAAGGAGTAGGCGAACGTGAACACCGAGGCGCCCACCGCGACCACACCGGCGAGCGGACCGAACCAGCCCGGACCGGGGGCGTGCAGGAACGCCTCGAACAGGTTCTCCTTGCTGATGAAACCGAGCAGGGGTGGGATGCCCGCCATGGACAGGGCGGACAGCGTGGCGATCGTCGCCGTGACCGGCATCCGGTGGCGTAGACCCCCCAGTCTGCGAATGTCGCGTGTGCCGGTCTGGTGGTCGACCAGGCCGACCGCCATGAACAGGGCCGACTTGAACAGGGCGTGGGCCACGGTGTGCACCGACGCGGCGACCAAGGCCTCCGGGGTGCCCACACCGATCACCGCGATCAGCAACCCCAGTTGACTGACGGTGGAGAAGGCGGCCAGTCGCTTGAGGTCGTTCTGCTGGAGCGCGAAGAACGCGCCCATCAGGGCGGTGACCAGACCCGCGGTGATGAGCATCGCGTTCCACAGGAACACCTCCGCGAACGCCGGAGTGAACCGCATCGCCAGATAGATGCCGGCCTTGACCATGGCGGCGGCGTGCAGGTAGGCGCTGACCGGGGTGCTCGCGGCCATGGCGTCCGGCAACCAGTAGTGGAACGGGAACTGGGCCGACTTGGTGAACACCGCCACCATCACCAGCAGCGCCACCACGGAGACGAAAGCCGGGTCCTGGGTCCAGGAGGGGTCGGCCAGGATCACGCTCAGCTGAGTCGTTCCTGTGCGTATGACCAGGAGGGTGACGGCGCCCAACAGGGTCAAGCCGCCCATCGCGGTGAGAAGGAAGGTGCGGATCGCCGGTCGGTCGGCGGTGAGCCCGGAGAGACCGATCAGGTAGAACGACGCGATCGTGGTGAGCTCCCAGAAGACGAAGAGCAGCACGACGTCGTCGGCCAGGACCAGACCGGTCATCGCGAACGCGAACACGCTCATCAAGCAGTAGAAGCCGAGTCTGCGCCCAGGGGGGAAGTACCGGGTGGAGTAGGCCATGATCAGCGTGCCGATACCGGTCACCAACATGGTGAACAGCCAGCCCAGGCCGTCCATGCGCAGGTGCAGGTCGACTCCCAGGCTCGGCATCCACGGCCGGGTGTATTCCACGGGGGTGCCGGCGCCCAACACCTGAGGCGCCTGGAGGGCGACCAGCACGGTCAGGGCGAGGAACACGGTGGCGATGGGCCAACCCGCGTTCCGGCCCAGGAACCTGTCCAGTAACGGAGTGCTCGCGACGGTCACGGCGAGCACGATGAGGAGAAGCAGCAGCACCACGCCACTGTCCTTTCACGACTGAGCACCGTGAACCTGCCCGGGGTGACCCGGACGGTGAACACGGTGTGACGGAGCGGAAGGTGGGTTACGGGGGTGGCGTCAGTGGGGCCCGGGCGGGCAGGCACTGAGTTCCCCGTGTGCGTTGGTGCCCCAAGAGGTGGTGTAGCCGTTGGTGCCGAGGGGGAGACCATGTTCGTCCGGTAGTTCGGACGGTTCCGAGAATCGAGCTCTGCGCAGGCTGCGTGACAGCTCGGGATGGTTCGGCGTCATGGTGTCGGGCTCCGGTGACATGAGTCGGTAAGGACGCCGACCAGTCTTCCCGGCACACCTGTGGCGTCGTGTGACGCCGCGCCCATAGTCGTTGATGGAGACGATTATGTCCAGTTCCGGCCGAATTGCCCCTGTTGCGGGCAGGCCGGAGAATCCCATGGGCGCTGGTGCCAATATAGCTTCTGGACAGGTTAAAGTAACCGTTTGTCCGCGAGCGGGTCCTGAATTCCCCTTGGGGTGGCCGGGGCCAGCTCGTGGGCGTAGAGTTCCTGACCAGGTGTGCCGGGAAGACTGGTCGGCGAAGGGCGACCCCTACCCGAAATCAGGTGCCTGATGACCGAGACCACCTTCCACGGCGCGCGCGTCTACCGGTCGGAGGCCGCGGAGCGGACCGTACGCGACTGGTGCGAGGCACGCCTTGCGGAACTGCCCGGACTCCGGTCACTGCCCGAGCTCTCCACGTCCATCGGACCCACCCGGGCCTTCCGTTTCGAGGGTGGTCCCGGCGCCCCGGTGGTGGTGCTCAGCGGTACCAACTTCAATAGCGCTCTGAGCGCCTCGCCGGCCTCCGACATGTCCGCCGAGCGGGACGTGATCCTGGTGGACCTGCCCGGACAACCGGGTCTGAGCTGCGGTAAACGCCCTCGCGGCCACCGTGCCCAGGCCTACGGGGACTGGCTCGACGAGGTGCTGCCCCGGCTCGTGGATCGCCCCGCGATCGTCCTGGGACACTCCCTGGGCGCCGCCGTGGCCTTGGCGGCCGAGCCGAGTCCCCTGGTCAAGGGGATGGTGCTGGTGGGGGCGGCGGGGCTGACCCCACCGGCGACCTCCCCGGAGCTCATGCGGGTCACCCTGCCGTGGATGATCGGTCCGAGGGAGGACAAGAGCACCCGGCTGTTGAACTTCATGAGCGGACCCGACTTCCGGTACCCCGTCCACCCGTTCGCGTCCTGGATGACGATGGTGGGCAGGTACTGTCGGACCAGCTTGGCGCCGGGGCCGTTGCCGGCCGAGTCGTTGCTGGCCTGGCAGAGGAAGAACGTCACCGTGGCGACCGGCTCGGACGACGTGTTCTTCTCGCCGGCGCGTCTGCACGGCCCGGCCAGGCGGTTCCTGAACACCGACGTGGACGTGCTGGAGGGTGCGGGTCACCTGGCCCCCTACGAGTTCTCCGAGCGGATCCGCGGCCTGGTCACCCGGGCCGACGCGCCGGTGGAGGAAGCCGACCCGGCCGACTGATCGGGGTGGGGGAGGCTTTCATGGCCGACTTCCGGCCTTGATTCATTACAGATGTGTCATGTAAATTATTTGGTATGACACAGCCGAGCCCGTCCAGACCCGGCCGTCCCCGAAGCGGTGAGGCCGACGAGGCCATCCTCAAGGCCGCCTCGGACCTGCTGATCGAGGCGGGTATCGACGGCGCGGGCATCGACCAGGTCGCCAAACGCGCCGGGGTGAGCCGGCCGACGGTCTATCGGCGCTACAGCGATCGAACCGAACTGCACATCGCGGCGATCCACTGGACCTTCGGGTTCCGACCGAAGGAGATACCCGAACCACGGGACATCGAGGAACTGCTCGGTTGGTGGGCCCGGTCGTTGGAGGCGCCCGAGAACGAGCGGATCCGCAGTCTGACACTGCGCCTGATGCCCGCGGGACACGACCAGCCGGAGTTCGCCGCGGTGTTCAGGGAGCTCAGCGTCGAGCCGCGTAACGCGGTGATCCGCGAGGTGTTGCGCAAGGAGAAGGAGCGCGGCCGGTTCCCGCAGGACACCGATCTGGAGGTCGTTCGGCAGATCCTCGCCGGTGCGGTCGTGATTCACCTGAACACCCACCCCAAGGGTGGCACGGTGCGTGAGGCCGAGGAGTTCTTCCTCGCCGTGCTCCACGAGACGAGGTTCCGCCCATGAACCCGCGGGCCGTGTCCGCGACCCGAGTCGGTGACCGATGAGTTCCAGGGGAGATCCGAAGATGACCGAGCACACCACCCGGCCCACCCCACTGCCCACACAACGCCCGACACCCTTCGACCCTCCCGTGGAGCTGGCCAGGCTGCGCGGCGAGGACCCGGTCAGCCGACTGGCCTACCCGGACGGCCACACCGGTTGGCTGGTGACCGGGCACGCGCAGGTCCGACAGGTCCTGGCCGACCCCCGGTTCAGCACCCGCAACGAGATCCGGCACGACCCCTCACCGGGGACGGACGTCACCGCGCCGCCCCGACCGGCGCCACGCGGTATGTTCCTCAGCCACGACCCGCCCGAGCACACCCGCTACCGTCGGCTGCTCACCGGGCAGTTCACCGTCCGGCGGATGCGCCGGCTGACCGCGCGCGTCGAGGAGATCACCGAAGAACACCTCGACCGGATGGAACACCAGGGCCCGCCGCTGGACCTGGTGGAGGCGTACGCCTCACCGGTACCCGCCCTCGTCATCGGCGAGCTCCTAGGGGTTCCCGAAGGGGACGTGGACCGGTTCCAACGGACCGTGGCGGCGGTCTCCCGGGTGGACTCCTCCAGGGAGGACAAGATGGCCGCCTTCGTCGCGATGCAGGATTTCCTGAAGCGACTGGTGGACGACAAACGCGCAGAGCCCACCGACGACCTTCTCGGCGGGCTTGTCGCGGGGGGCGAACTGGAGGAGGACGAACTCACCAACATCGCCTTCCTACTCCTCGGGGCGGGGCTGGACACCACGGCCAACATGATCGGCCTGGGCGCCTTCCACCTGCTGACCCACCCCGAGCAGGCGGAGGCGCTGCGTGACGAACCGGACAGCGGTCCCCGCGTCGTCGAGGAACTGCTGCGGTACCTGAGCATCGTTCCCCACACGCTGCGGACGGCGCTGGAGGATCTGGAACTGGGCGGGCACCGGATCCGGGCGGGGGAAACCGTCACGGTGTCGATCGCCGCGGCCGACCGCGACCCGAAGGTGTTCCCCGAACCGAACACGGTCGATCCGCACCGGTCGGCCGGCGGACACCTCGCCTTCGGTCATGGGATCCACCAGTGCCTGGGCCAACAACTAGCCCGGGTCGAGATGCGGGTGGCCCTGCCCGCACTGCTCACCCGGTTTCCCACACTCCGGATGGCGGTGCCTGAGAGCGAGGTGCCCACGCGAGAGGACATGGCCATCTACGGTGTCCACCGGCTCCCGGTCACCTGGGGGAGTGGGTCGGGGTGAGGGTGCGGGTGGACCGGACGGTGTGCGTGGGCGCCGGGATGTGCGTGCTGACCGCCCCCGAGGTCTTCGACCAGGACCCGGAGGACGGGCGGGTCGTGTTGTCCGAGCCCGTGCCCCCACCCGCACTGCGTACCCGGGTGGAGCAGGCCGCCGACGTTTGTCCTTCGGGAGCGATCACCATCACCGACTGAGGGCGGTGGTCGGGTTCATGTTCCGTTCGGGTCGGTCGCCTCGCCGTCGAGTCAGGGACCCGCGGAGGTGCCCGCGTGCTCGGTGTCGATCCCCGGTCGATCGGTCCTTCGTGCCGGATGCGCGGCACAAGTGAGACCGGCCGCGGTCGTGCTGATCGTCAGATCGAGGATGCTCGGGTAGAGGTCGGGGTCGAACTCCCGCTGGTTCACCTCTTTGCTGAGCCGCTTTCCGGACTTGGCCCTGCTCCACCCGCACACCCCACCGGCCTGGCGGCCCGGCGCGTGGCCTGGCCGAACTGCCGGTGCGGATGTATTGAACGGGCCTTCCGGGACACTCTGCGGCGTCCGTGCGGGTGAGTGCGGCCTTGACGTACTCGCCCACCCGGGGCCTAATATATTTACGGTACCGTTCCGTTAATAAAAAGAGGCGGCCATGTACGACACCGAAGTCCTGGTGGTGGGCGCCGGCCCCACGGGATTGACCACCGCGTGCGCGCTCATGCTCCAAGGTGTCTCCGTGCGGGTGATCGACACCGCTGAGAGCCCCTCGTGGAGCTCCCGGGCGAACTTCCTGCACGCGCGGGGAGCCGAGGTGCTCGACCGCCTGGGAGCCTTGGGGAATCTGCCCGAACAGGCGATCTCCGCACTGACCATCAAGGTGCATGTGGCCGGTGAACCGGTCTCCGTGGTGCGCTTCGGGGACGTCGGCCTGCGCACCAGCCGCCCCGCGCTCCTCACCCCCCAATCCGAGGTCGAGAGGGTCCTGCGGGAGCGCTTGGCGGACCTGGGCGGTTCGGTGCGGTGGGGTACGCGACTGGTCGGGATCCGGCAGGACCCCGACGGGGTGGTCGCTTCCGTGGAGGACGGCGACCCGATCCGGGCGTGCTGGCTCGTGGGCGCGGACGGGGCCCACTCCGCCACGCGCAAGCTCGTCGGCGAGGCCTTTCCCGGAGCCCCCATCGCCGACACCTGGCTGCTCGCCGACGTGCACATGGACTGGTCACTGGAGCCCGATGGCTCCTACGGGTGGCTGCACCGCGACGGTGTCCTCGGCGCCCTGCCCATGCGCGACCCCGCCGGTGAGGGTGTGCTCTGGCGTCTGATGGCCTACGTTCCGGGACTCGGAGAGCAACGTCCCGATGAGGGGGAGATCCTCGAACGGCTGCGCACCCTGCTCCCCGAACGTACGCACATCGATCAGGCACGTGTACTCGACGCCACCTGGACCTCGGTCTTTCGCATCCACCGAAGGCTGGCCGACTCCTACCGCCGGGGCCGGGTCCTGCTCGCCGGGGACGCCGCGCACATCCACTCGCCCATGGGCGGGCAGGGGATGCTGACGGGCATCGGGGACGCGGAGAACCTCGCCTGGAAGCTCGCCCTGGTCCTGCGCGGAATAGCGGAATCGGCTCTGGTGGACACCTACCAGGCCGAGCGGCGGCCGCTGGCCGAAGTCGTGCTGCGCACCACCACGGCCAACTCCCGCCTTCAGTTGGGAGAGGGAAGGGTGCTGCGCTACCTCCGCGAGCACGTTCTTCTCAAGGTCATCGACCTGCCCGCGGTCCAACGCTGGGCGACCTCGATCGCCTCGCAGCTGAGCGTGAGCTACCGCAAGGGCCCCTTGGGCGGACGACGCCCGTCGTCGCCCTCGAAACGCCCCGGTCCGGGCGATCGGGTTCCGGACCTGCCGTGCCTGGGAGAGGACGGCGAACCGACCCGACTGCACGGTGAACTCGGCTCGCACTGGGTCCTGCTGGCACCCACGCGGGAACCGGGTGGGGCGGACATCGTCCGGGAGCGTCTCGGGAACGACGTCACCGTGCTCACCCCCCGCTCCTCGGGGCTCCGCGACCTTCTGCTCGTCCGTCCCGACGGACACCTGCTCTGGCGCGGTCGTCCCGGAGACGACCGGATCGGACGTGTACTGGACGGTCTGCTGAACGAAGGGCGGACCCGATGACCACCCGACCGGAGCCTCCCCGGCGTGGGCGGCCGCGCGACCCGGCGACCGACCGGGCGATCCTGGACGCGGCCTTGGCGCTGTTCCTGGAGAAGGGGGTGGAGGGCACCTCCATACAGGCCATCGCGGCGCGCGCCGGGGTCGGCAAGCCGACGGTCTACCGGCGCGGGTCCTCCAAGGAGGAACTGATCGCCCAGGCCATCGAACACGGGCGAGGGGATCACCCCGAGCGATCGGTGGACGACACGGTGAGCGTCGCGGAGGCGATCGAACACTCCCTGCCGGCCTCCGCCGCACTCATCGCCGAACCCGGGTTCCGCGCCCTGCTGGCACGGATGTTGGGAACGACCCACACGCATCCCCGCATCATGGAGGCCAGTTGGGAGCACTACATCCTGCCTCGCCGCCGGGCCGCGGCGCTCCTGTTGGAACGCGCGGTGCAGGAGGGATCGGTTGACGCCGACGCCGACTTCGACGCGCTCATCGACATGATGGTCGGCGCCGTCGTCTACCGTGTCCTGCAACCGGAGCCCTTGGACCGGGGGCGGGCGGAACGGTACCTGCGGTCGGTCTACCGACAGGTGGGTCTGCTTCCCCCGACACACGACAAGGGCTGATCGTCGTCGCGGTCGGCCTCACCAAGCCCACTCCGGGTGGCCGGTCTGCTCCTGACTGACCCGCCACAGGCGTTCCCGGGCGTCCCCATCACGGGCGGACGGGGGCAGGGGGACGGGACGGCATCGTTCGTCCAGGTAGACGCCTCGCAATGGGTTCCGGTCGGCCGTCTCGCCATCGGTTCGGCCGTTCAGGGCGTCCTGCCGCGTGGACAGGCGGGCATAGGTCCGGGCCATGCGTTCCGGGGAAAGCGCCACCTGGTTCTTGGGGGCGTACAGCGTTCGCAGTACACGCGGCATCGAGGCCATCCGATCAGGGTCCAGGCGTACGGACGGAACCCGGAGACAGACCACGTCGACGGAGCCACGAGCGTGCTGGGCGATCCGAAGACTCGTCATGACCTGGGCGAGTTTGGCGTGGTAGTACGCCTTGGTCGGGCTGTACCAGCGTGGGGAGTCGAGTTCGTCGAAGCGGATCCTGGTCCACGGCATCGCGACAAGACCCTTGCTGGCGATGGTCAGCAGGCGCGGTACCGGGGCGGCGGCCATGAGCGGGCTGAGGGCGGCGGTGAGCCTGTGCGGCCCCAGGTGGTCGGTGGCCCAGACGAGTTCGTGGTCCTCCGGGGTGAACCGGGGCACGCGCATCGTCTGGTCGAAGATCGCCGCGTTGTTGATCAGGACGTCGAGTCGGTCCAGGGTCGCGCCGAGGTGGCGCGCGGCGGCCTCGATGGACGCGGGATCGGAGAGGTCGGTGACGACGAGCCGTGCCGCGACGGTGGCTCTGTCGTTGATGCGTTCCAAGGCCCTCTCGCCCCGGGCCGGATCGCGGCACAGGGCGAGAACGCGGTGTCCTTCGGCGGCGAGTCGTTCCGCCGCGCGAAGGCCGATCCCGGAGTTGGCCCCGGTGATGGCGATGGTGAGGGAGGTTCGGGGCACGACGATCTCCTGTGGTGGTGGTCGGACTCGGGTGGCTCGACACCGGCCTCACGTGGCGTCGTGGTCTCAGGACCGTAGTCGGGAACCTATGCGTCGCGCGAGCAGGAGGGAGACGATCACGGTGGTCGACAGCCCGCCGATCAGGATCGACGTGGCGAAGACGGCGTCGGTCGGAGACCTGGTCAGGGCCAGGAACGCCCAGGCGGGGGGTAGGACGAGCAGCGGTGTCCCCCAAGACGCGGGCAGTATCCAGAGCAGCGACGGAACCAGGATCGAAACGGCGGCCGCACCCTTCAGCACCACCAGTGCCTCCACCTTGTTGCTCGCCAAGGCCGTGGTGGTCAACACGACCAGCGGCGCGACCGACGTCGCCAACGCCACGGCCGTGACCAGCCCGGGAGACCACTCCGGCGCCAACCCCGACAGTGGCACGGAGAGCAACAGGCCGACCAGGGTGAGCAGGGCCGCCGTCCCCGACCAGAAGCCGAAGTAGGCGGTGGGCGAAAGCGGGGAGACCCGCAGGAGCAGCAGGATCCGGTCGTCGACGTCCTCCACCACGCGCAACGCCACGGCGGCCCCCACCATCAGGGGAACGTGCAGGAGCAGAGCGCCGAAGACGGCCGGGGCGTGGGGCAGGAGGTCGAATCGGTGGGCCGACCACAGGTACTCGACGAGTACGGGGTAGGCCCACCGGAGCGCCAGGAACAGGGGGACGAGCACCAGGACGATGATCGTCAACAGGGGGTCGCGTCGCACGCCGACCAGTTCCCATCGGACCAGTCCCAGGAGCGGGTGGCGCTTCCTCCCGGACGGCGACGCGGAGCCCGCGCGCACGTGGCCGCGCCGTCCTGTGGCACCTCGATCCCGGACACGGTCCGGTTTCGGCTCGCGGGCCGTCTTCGACACGGATCCGTGCCGCCGTGGTGCTCCGCCGGTGGGCTCAGCGGGGGCCATGGCCGCCCATCGACACACGGCCACCGCGCACCCCAGGGCGTACGGCAGCGCGAGCATCATGCCGGGGCCTCCCGACGCGCCCACCTGTCCGGTCGCGCCGTGGTGGATCAACTCGGCGCCCGCCGTGGTGGGTACGGCCCACAACATAGGGATCCGAACGATCTCGGTCATGTGCAGCACGGGGACGACGATGAGTGGAACCAGGGCGGGCGCGATGACGAGGAGGGCGCCCTGGAGGGTGCGGGTACGTGCTCCCAGACCCAGGCACACCCCCACCAGCAGGACGGACGTGAGCAGGACTCCGGCCGTGGTGAGTCCGAGCGCGCTCCAGAACCGGTCACCGGTCGGTACCACCATGGTCACCGGGACCGCGATGGCGACGGCCGCGAGGGTGAGGACCAGGACGCGCGCGACGGTGGCCGTACCAGGGCCGACGGGGGTGACCGCGCGTGCCGCGTCCGTGCCCTCCACCCGCTCGAACATCAGCAGGGCCACGGCGAACAACGCCCCGAAGCCCGCGGTGTCGAGGAACAGCAGGTACGGCGCCACCGCCACCGCGGTCGACGCGGGAAGGGCAGCCAATAGAGCGGTCCAGAGCACGGCGAGAATCGCGGCGATCGCCACGATGCCGTACCGTCGCGCCACCTTGGCCTCCACGACGCAGGCGCCGAGGAGCCGTGTCACAGCCGCACCTTCGTGACCGCCGCGAAGACCTCGTCGAGTGTGGCCTCGCGGGTGTGCAGGGTCGTGACGACGCCCGAGTCCACGAGGGCGGACAGTTCGCCGTCGGGTCTCAGCGCGGCGAGGTCGAAGACCCGCCGTCGTGTGCGGCCCTCGCACGAGTACTCGGCGACGACGCCGGGCTCACGGTGGCGTAGACGGAAACCCATGGGAGTGTCCAGGGCGACGATCCTGCCGTCGACGACGAAGGCCAGGCGGTCGCACAGCTCTTCGGCCGTGCGCATGTCGTGGGTGGTGAGGAAGACCGTGGTGCCGCGATCCGCCTCGGCTCGGATGATTTCGCGCAGGAGGGCCGCGTGGACCGGGTCCTGGCCCGAGGTCGGTTCGTCGAGGAAGAGCAGCCGAGGTCGGTGCAGCAGGGCTCGGGCCAGGCTCAGACGCATCCGCATGCCCTTGGAGAACGTGCTCAGCCGACGGTGCGCGGCCTCGCCCAGAGCGACGCGGTCCAGGATCTCGTCGATCCCCGACGTGGGGCCGCCGTGCAGGGAGGCGAACACCTCCAGGTTCTCCCTCGCGGTGAGCCGGGTGAACTCGGCGGGTAGTTCGAACCCCACGCCTATCCGCTCGTAGTAGTCCCTGCCCCACTCCGACAAAGGACGCGCGAACACGCTCACCCGGCCTTCGTGGTGGGGCAGGAGCCGGGTCAGTACCCGTTGGACCGTGGTCTTGCCGGCACCCGAAGGACCGAGGAAACCGAAGATCTCGCCCCGGCCCACGGTGAAGTCCATGCCCCGCACCGCGTACTCACGCGTCCCTCTGTAGCGCACCCGTAGATCGGCGACGGAGACGACGTCCTCGGTTCGGCGCTCAGCCATCGTCGGCCCCCGGTGCTTCGAGCGCGTCGAAGGCCTCTTCCACGAGCGCGATCAGGTCGGTGTCGCCGTCGTTCTCCACCCAGGCGGTGATCGCGGTGGTGAGCGCGGCGACGCAGGCCGACGCCACCACCCTCGCCACCAGTGACGGCGGCTCGGCCCCGGAAGGGTCGCCGAGCCCTCGCTCGAAGGCGTCCTGTGAGCCACGCAGGCTTTCGGGCATCCGGGAGCGCAGGGTGGGGGTGGTCAGCAGCAACCGGGAACGTAGGTACAGGGCCCGCCGATCCTGGGCGTAGACGGCCGGGAACACGCTCAGGACCGCGTCGCGCACACGTCGCAGCGGAGGGAGCCGGCGCGGCTGGGCGCGTACCAGCTCTTCGAGGAGGGGGTCGTAGTCGTCATGGAGGACCACGTCCTCCTTGGTGGGGAAGTACCGGAAGAACGTCATGTGGGAGACACCCGCTTCGGCCGCGATCCGTTCCACGGTCGTGGCCTCGTAGCCGTGTTCGATGAAGAGCCGGAAGGCCGCCTCCTGTAGGGCTTTCCGGGTGCGTTCTCGTTTGCGCTCGTGCCAGTTCGTCATGGCTTCGCCTCTCCAACATGTTAGTTCATAACATATTGGAGGGCCGGTGCCGTCCGGCCCCGGTCGCGTCCGGTGCTCAGGCCGGGATGTCCCGACGCCGTAGAGCCCACGTCCCCAGAGCGATGAGCGACAGCGCCAGGAGGGCGAGGATCAGGGGAGCGGCATCGTTCGTTCGGTAGTAGGGGTTGACGTGTGCGAACGGCGAGGTGAGCAGGAACAGGGACTCCGGCACCGTGCCGGTCTTGACCGCGATCTCGACCAGGACGCCCAGGGCCAACGCGCTCCAGCCGAGCACCGCGCACAGGCGCGGGACCGCTCCGAAGGCCAGGAAGGTGACGGCGACGAGCACCCACACGGCCGGGGCCAAGGACAGCGTGAACGTCGTGAAGCGGATGATGTCGCCGGCGGTGCCCTCGGTGCCCAGGACGGACCCTGTGCCGACCGCGACGCCCAGCACGGAGAGGAGCACGGTGGGACAGGCCAAGGCGACCACCAGGTGCGCCACCGCCCAGCGAGTGCGTTCCACGGGGCCGGACAGCAGGAGTTCGCCCGTTCCCGTGACCTCCTCTCGGCGTGGACGCAGGGTCGCCGACACGGCTTGGGCCGCGATCGGGAACACGAAGACGAACACCGTGTAGACGAAGAAGACCCGCGCCGGCTCCACCCCCAAGCTGACGCCCATCGCTCGAACCCAGGCCGTGTCCGCGTATTCCGCCATCGCCCCCGAGCCGACGTACCCCATCGCCAGGCCGCATCCGGCGATCATCGTCGACCACAGGAAGAGGGAGGATCGCTCCGAACGTAGGGCCAGAGCGAATACCGAGCGGAGGGAAGGTGCGGCCCGGGAGGCTCCGGTCCGGCCGGGGAACAGCCCTGCGCCCAGGTCGCGATGGTCCACGAGCACGAAGGCGACCGCCACCATCACCGCGGTCCAGATCGGTACGGGCAGCAACGCCCACCATCGCTCGTCGGCGAAGGGACGAACGTTCTCCAACCATCCGTTCGGCACCAGCCAGGTCGCCCAGAGGCCTTCGCCGCCCGCCATCGCACCGAGTCCGCGCAGGAGGTGCAGGGCGTAGAAGGCGCCGAAGGCCAACCCGAACGCCGCTCCGGTACGTGTGGTGACCTGGACGGCCACGGCGGCTAGGGACGCACCCACCCACACCGAGGAACCGATCACCAGCGCGAACGCGGTGGAACCCGTGGCGGGTGCGCCGGTGACCACCAGGCCGGCCGCGATCGCGGCGGCGATCACGACACCCGCACCCAGCGCCACGATCAGGGCGGCGGCCAGATCCGCGTGTCGGCCCAGAGGAAGGCCGCCGAGTAGCTCGCGCCTTCCGGAGGCCTCCTCCGCGCGGGTGGTGCGAACGACCAGCAGCACCGCGCCCAGAGCGGCGCACAGGGTCCCGACCGCGAAGGCCTGCTGGGCGGCGAGCGCCTCGGCGGTGTCGGCGAACGCCCGCCCCTGGAACAGGACGAACATGGGGATCTGCTGGAGCTGTTCCCATCGGTCCGCCCGGTCGGCCGCGGTCGGATAGGTGGTTCCGGCGGCGGCCACACCGCCCAGGACGAGACCGATCGTGGACAGCACCCACGCCGTGAGCAGGACCCGTTCCCTGCGCGGGATCTCCCGGGCCAGGAGACCGGCTCCGGTCGACGAACCTCCGAAGCGACGGGTGACGATCGAGGTCATCACGTGCCCCCGGTGGTGTCGTAGTGGCGCAGGAACAGTTCTTCCAGGGACGGTGGGTGCGCGGTGAGGTCACGGACCCCCAGCGACGCCAACCGGGAGCACAGTTCCGTCAGGGAGCGCGGTTCGACGAGCAGACGCACCCGATCGCCCGACACCTCCAGATCGTGTGTCCCGGCCAGGTCCGCCAACGCGCTGGGCGAGGAGGTGAGAACGGCGGTGACGGTGACGCGGGACAGGTGCCGGAGGTCGACGAGGGTGCCGCTCTCGACGGTGCGTCCGGCACGGACGATGGAGACACGGTCGCAGAGAGCCTCCACCTCCGAAAGGATGTGGCTGGAGAGCAGTACGGTACGGCCCCTGTCGCGTTCTTCGGTGATGCTGCGGCGGAACACCTCCTCCATGAGCGGGTCCAGGCCCGAGGTGGGTTCGTCCAGGACGAGGAGTTCGGTGTCGGCGGCCAGCGCGGCCACCAGGGCGACCTTTTGCCGATTGCCCTTGGAGTAGGCACGCCCACGGACACGGGTGTCCAGCGCGAAGCGGTCCACGAGTTCGGTGAGCCTGCGCTCATCGATGCCACCGCGTAGGCGGCCGAGCAGGTCGAGCGTCTCACCACCGGACAGGCCCGGCCACAGGGCGACGTCCCCCGGCACGTAGGCGAGGCGCCGCCGCAGGGTCGCGGTGTCCCACCACGGGTCGCCGCCGAGCAGGTTCACGCTGCCCGCGTCGGCGCGGGTCAGTCCGAGCAGGACACGCAGGGCGGTGCTCTTTCCGGCCCCGTTGGGTCCCAGGAGGCCGTGGACCTCCCCGGTTCGTACGGTCAGGTTCAGGCCGTCCAGTGCGGTGGCGCGGCCGAAGCGTTTGAGGAGTCCGCGAACGCGGATGGCCTCGGTCGTGGTCAAGGTTCCTCCTTCCACGGGCTCGTGGCCTCGTCGGAGATGGGACGCCCTCCCCCTTGGGAGAGGAACGCGTGGGTGGCCGAGTGGACCTCGACCATGGCCGCGACCAGGCGCGGGGTGTTGGCGGGGTCGAGGGGGTCGACGCCCATACGACGGCCGATGTGGGTGTGCAGGGCGAGGGTGGACAACTGCATGGCTCCCATGACCGTGGCGGTGTCCTCGGTGGTCGTGGCTCCGGCCGGGTAACGGTCGGGGTCCTGTTCGGTGAGGAAGCGTTCGGCGAGCGCCGCGCCGGTGTCGAAGAGGTCTGCGGCGGCGGGGGAGTCCTCCACCAGTGCGCGGGCCAGGTAGCGGGTGCTCGAACCACTCGCCCGGTACATCGAGTCGAGGAACCCGGGGGCGGCGGTGTCCTCCTCCAGGGCCCGCCGCGCCTGATCCAGGAGGGTGCCGATCGCGTACTCGTCGCAGGCCCGCCGCAGCCCTTCCTTGGAACCGAAGTGGTGGCGGATCAGGCCGGTGGAGACCTCGGCCGCTGCGGCGATGAGCTGCACGGTGGCCCCTTTGACCCCGCGTTCGGCGAAGACCTTCAGTGCGGCGTCGCGGATCCGCGCCCGTCCGGTGAGGTCTTCGTTGGTGAGGCGGTCGATGTCCATGACTTCATGCTACACGTTTGTGTAGTGAACTATAAGAACGTGTAGCCGCTGGTCGCGCGGGCCCGCCGAGATCCGGTGATCGACCTGGATGTGGTCCCGGGGGTCAGTCGTCCTTGAGGACCTGGGCGGTGGTGTGTTCGCCGATCGCGGCCAACAGGGGGTTGTCGGCGGTACCGGTGATGAGCACCGACGCGTAGACGACCGCCCAGGCGCGGGCGCGGGTCCAGGTGTGTTCGTCGACGCCGGCGAGCTCGTCGAGACGGGCCCGGAAACGGACGCGGTCGGGGGCCTCGAAGGTCATCCAGGCGGTACCGAGGTCGGTGGCCGGGTCGCCGGAGGTGAGGTCGCCGAAGTCCAGGACGGCCGCCAGCCCGTTCGCGTCGTCGACCAGGACGTTGGCGGGGTGCGGGTCGCCGTGCAGCCACAGGGCCGGGCCCTCCCAGACCGGGGTGTCGACCAGGTCGTGCCACAGGTCGAGGAGTTCGCCGGCCCGAGAGTGGTCGGAGGCGCCGAGGCGTCGCGACATCCGCTCGTGGCGTTCCCACAGTGGCACGCCGCGAACCGGGTTCCGCGGGGCCTCGGGCGGTGCGGGGACGTGCAGCCGGGAGAGGAAGAGCGCCAGGGGTTCGACGAGGGGACCCCGGTCGACGGGTGAGACCTCGGCGGCGGTGCGGCCCTGGAACCACGGGTTGACCGACCAGCTCCAGGGGTAGCCGTGGCCGGGGCGGCCCACACGGAACGGGGAGGGCACGGGAACATCGACGCGCGTGGCGATCTCGGGGAGCCACCGTTGTTCGTTGAGGACCAGGTGGGCGGCGACCGCGCGGCGGGGCATGCGCACGCACAGGTCCTCGCCCAGGGACAGCAGCGCGTTGTCCCACCCGTTGGTGACGGGCTCGATGGGGAGTTCGGCCAGGTCGGGGTGCTGTTCACGTAGGAGCGCCCGGACGAGTTCGGGGGTGACGTCGACTTCGGCTTCGGGGGTGCGCATCATCCCAGTATCGGGCACGGGAGACGCGCCTCCCGTGCCCGAAGCCGGGGCTCAGTAGTAGACCGCGAGCGGTCCGTTCGGCCCCTCGACGACGGTCACCGGGGTCTCGAACACCCGGGTGAGCACCTCGTCGGTCATGATCTGGTCGGGTGTGCCGAACTCGACGACGGCACCGTCCTTGACCGCGCAGATGTGGTCGGAGTAGTGGCCGGCGAAGTTGATGTCGTGCAGCACGATCACGATCGTGCGCTCCAGTTCCCGCGCGGCGCGGCGCAGGTGCTTCATCATCTGCACCGAGTGGCGCATGTCGAGGTTGTTGAGCGGCTCGTCGAGCAGCACGTACTCGGTTTCCTGGCACAGGACCATCGCGACGTAGGCGCGCTGACGCTGCCCGCCCGACAGCTGGTCGAGGTAGCGGTGCTCCAGGTCGGTGAGGTCGAGGAAGTCGATGGCCCGGCTGACGACCTCCTCGTCGGCCACGGTCAACCGCCCCTTGGAGTGGGGGAAACGACCGAACGCGACGAGCTGGCGCACCGTCAGCCGGGTGACGAAGTGGTTCTCCTGGCGCAGGATCGAGACGACCTTGGCCAGGTCCTTGGACGGAGTCTTCGTCACGTCGTGGCCGGCGATGTCGATGGTGCCCTGATCGATACCGAGCAGCCGACCGATCATCGTCAGCAGTGTCGACTTGCCCGCGCCGTTCGGGCCGACCAACGCGGTCACCCCGCCCTTGGGGATTCGCAGATCGACGGGGCCGATGGCGACCTCGCTGCTGTACTCCTTGCGCACACCGGTCAGGGTGATCACAGCCGGCCCTTTCTGAGGATGACGAACAGGAACACCAGCCCGCCGACGAGCTCGATGATGATCGAGACCACGCCGTTGGCGTAGAAGATGTTCCGCATGACGAAGTAGGCGCCGCTGAGTACGACGAAGCAGGTCAGCACCGCGACCGGGAAGACGTACCGGTGGTCGTGGGTATCGGCGAACTGGTAGGCGAGCGTCGCGACGAGGAAGCCCAGGAAGGTCATCGGGCCGATGAGCGCCGTGGAGACGGCCATCAGGATCGACACCAGGAACAGCACGCGCATGGTCTCGCGGCGGTGGTTCAGGCCCAGTCCCGTGCTCGCGTCACGTCCCAGCGCCACGATGTTCAGGCGCCGCGAACTCGCCCACAGCAGGGCGGTGGCGATCAGACACAGCGGCACCGCGATCGGCAGGTAGGACGCGTCCGCGTTGGCGATGTTGCCGAAGAGCCGGGCGGCCAGCACGTCGAATTCGCTGGGTGTGAGCAGCCGCTGCATGAAGGTGGAGACCGAGGCGAGGCCACCGCCGATGATGATGCCGATCAGCAGCATGATCTGGATGTTGCCGTACCTGCCGGACAGCAGCCACCCGTACAGCAACATCGAGAAGCCGACCATGAGCGTGATCTGGAGCAGGAACTGCGAGACACCCTGGACCGCCATGATTCCGGCGATGCCCAGGAGGTACACGGCGGCGGTCTGGATGGCGGTGTAGAGCGCCTCGAACCCCATGATCGACGGGGTGATGATGCGGTTGTTGGTGACGGTCTGGAAGCTGACCGTGGCGACGGCCTGGCAGATCGCGACCACGGCCATGATCACCAGGTTCGTGGCGCGTAGTTCCGCGATGCGCCAGAAGCCGTCCGAGCCCACCGGCATCGGGTTGTCCCAGGCCAGCTGCCCGAAGGCGAACCCGACCGCCAGCACCGACAGGACCGTGACGATGATCCGGTAGCGGCGTCGGGCGCGCGGTGTGGCCAGGGTGCGCGAGGAACGTTCCGAGGGCGGCGCGGCGAGCGGTTCGGTCACACGGGAAAGGGTCGTCTCAGCCACGGCGACGCTGCCTCAACAGGAGAAGGATGAACACGACGGCGCCGACGACCCCGAGGATGAGGGACACCGGCACCTCGAAGGGCATGATGATGGTCCGGCCGATCAGGTCGCATACCGTGACGATCCCGATGCCCAGCAGGCACACCCACGGCAGGTTGCCGCGCAGGTCGTCGCCGCGCAGCATCGAGACGACGTTGGGGACGATGAGCCCGAGGAAGGGCAGGTTGCCCACGATCACGGTCACCACGCCGGTCGCCACCGCGATGAGTCCGGTGCCGAGCAGGATGACGCGGTTGTAGTTCAGGCCGACGTTGGTGGAGATCTCCTGGCCCAGGCCGGCGACCGTGAACCGGTCGGCGACGAGGAACACCGCGAGGGCGACCAGGGCCACGATCCACAGCATCTCGTACTGGCCCCGCAGTACCGAGGTGAAGCTGCCGGCGAACCACACACCGAGGTTCTGCAACATGTCGGTCTGCAACGCGATGAAGGTGGACACCGCGCTGACGACGGCGCCCAGCATGATGCCGATGATCGGCACGATGAGCGAGGACCGCAGGGTGACGCGGCGCAGGAAGAGGAAGAACACCATCGTGCCGATGAACGCCGCGATGACGGCGCCGACCATGCGGGTGGTGATGCTCGCGCCGGGCAGCAGGATCATGACGGTGAGCAGGCCGAGTCCGGCCCACTCGGTGGTGCCGGTGGTCGTCGGTTCGACGAAGCGGTTCTGCGTCAGCAGCTGCATGACCAGGCCGGACATCGCCATGGCGGCGCCGGCGAGGACGAGGGCGATCGTGCGCGGAATGCGGGTGATCGCGAACATCTCGTCGCCGTCGTCGGCGCCGAAGACGTCGTACACGCCGGTGAGCAGCGACAGCACGAGCAGTGCGCCCACGACGGCGACGCCGATGAGCAACTTCCAGTCGAAGAGCCGGCCCTTGTCCCGGGAACGCGACGGGGCCGAGGTCGCGGTGGTCATGTTCCGGTGACCTTCCTGCGGCGGCTCGTCCCGGCGGTGACGCTCACGGTGTCACCGCCGGGACGAGGCGGGTAGTGGAGCCGGATCAAGCCTGCGTCTCCAGGGCGTCGGCGAAGGCGTTGAAGAACTCGGTGTAGGTCTGGATGCCCTCATTGGTGTAGGTGTCGACGGGCATGTGGACGATCTGCTCGTCCTCCACGGCGGTCACCTTCGAGAGCGCCTCGGAGCTCGACAGGATGTTCTCGGCGTTCTCATAGCCCTCCTCGTCGGCGGCGACGGCGGCGTCGCGGTCCATCACGAGGATCCAGTCGGGGTCGGAGTCGGCGATCGCCTCGACGGAGATGTCGTCACCCTGGTGGTCGTCGCTGGAGCCGTCGACCTCCAGGGCCGGGGTCAGCCCGAAGATGTCGAAGGCCGGGCCGAGGGTGCGTCCCACGCTCGGGGCCAGGTAGCCGATCTCGCCGCCGGAAGTGGTGACGGCCATGACGGTCGCGTCCTCGTCGTAGACCTCGTTGACCCGCTCGACCGAAGCGTCGAAGTCGGCGATGGTCTGCTCGGCCTCGTCCTGCTTGCCGAAGACCTCGCCCAGCACGGTGGTCTGGCGCTTGAGTTCGGCGTCGAAGGGCTCGCCCTCACGCGGGTCCAGTTCGAGGATGGTCGCTTCGGGCACCAGGGAGGCGAGGTCGTCGTGGTACTGGGCGAAGCGCTGTCCGTTGACGACCAGGTCCGGCTCGGCGGCGACGATCGCTTCGAGGTCGGGCTCCCGGTGCGAGCCGAGGTCGATGATCGATTCGTCCTGCGTGTAGTCGATGGTGTCGGGCATGAGCGACACGGCACCGGCGGACAGTTCCACGCCCCAGTCCGAGAGGGTTTCGAAGGTGCGGTTGTCGGTGGCGACCACCGAGGCGGGCGGGGTGTTGACCGTCTGCGTGCCGTTGTTGTCCTCGACCTCGACGGTGCCGCTCGATGCGGCGGCGTCTTCGGTCTCCTCTTGGCCCGCGGAGCAGGCGGAGAGGGCCAGGGGGGACGCCAGGGTCAGTGAGAGTGCCGCGAACGGACGGACGGGCTTCATGGAGGTCTCCCTTACGAGTTCTTGACGTAGGGGAGCCTAACCTAACCTTCTTGTGGAGTGGGCGGGGGATCCCCTTTTGAGACCTTCTCCTCATTTCATGCCGCTCTGACCAGCGAGTTCGCCGACGGTCCGGTGCTCGTCCGGTCGACCGAACACCGCGCCACCACCACCGGCGAAGGAATGTTCCGAGCGACCCGCGGGTAGCAAAGTACGTGTCGCCGAGAAACACGGGTGCAGGCGCCCCTCTTGTGTGACGTACGGGTTCCATGGCTTCGCGCGCTCACACCGACTAACGTCGGAGGCCACCGGTCGACGCCGGGTCTCCCAGGAAAAGAGCGGTCCTATGCCAGAAGGCAGCACGGCACCACCGAAGAGCAGAAGGGGTAGCGATTTCTCGCGGCTCTCCCTGCGGATCCGTGAAGCCGGGCTCATGGAACGCACGCCCGTCTACTTCACGATCCGGTTGACACTCATCGCTCTGGCCTACGTCGGTGGGTGGACGGCCTTCGTTCTCATCGGGGCGTCATGGTGGCAACTGGTCACCGCCGTCGCCCTGGCGGTGGTGTTCGGCCAGGTAGGGCTGGTCTCCCATGAACTCGCGCACCGACAGATCTTCGACGGTCGTCGCCTCAGCGAGGGTGTGGGTCGACTCGTGGGCAACCTCGGGATCGGCCTGGGCTACGGGTGGTGGCAGGACAAGCACACCCGGCACCACGCCAACCCCAACCACGAGGAATTCGACCCCGATGTTCAAGCGGAACTGTTCGTGTGGTCCCAGGACCAGGCGGATCGGGCCCGGGGCCTTCCTGCGTTCTTCGGCCGGTATCAGGCCTTCCTCTTCTACCCGGTCCTGCTGCTGGAGGCGCTCAACCTCCACTACGGGAGTGTGCGCGCGTTGCTGCGCCCCTCCACCAAGCATCGTGTTCTGGAGGGTGTGCTGTTGGCCGCCCACTTCGTGCTCTACCTCGGGGTGGTCTTCGTGGTCCTGGATCCGCTCCAGGCGGTCGTGTTCATCGTGATCCAACAGGGCCTGTTCGGGGTCTACCTGGGCTGCATCTTCGCGCCCAACCACAAGGGGATGCCGACCTTGAAGAAGGGCGAGAAACTCGACTTCCTTCGCAAGCAGGTACTGACCTCGCGCAACGTCCGAGGTGGGGCCTTCACCGACCTGGCGCTCGGTGGGCTCAACTACCAGATCGAGCACCACCTGTTCCCGAACATGCCCAGCCCTCATCTGGCGAAGGCGCAGCCGATCGTGCGCGACTACTGCGCGGAGATCGGGGTGCCCTACCACGAGACGGGTTTCGTCCGTTCGCACGCGGAGGCGCTCACCCACCTGCACCGAGCGGGTGCCACCCTGCGCGCGAGCACACCCGCCCGAAGCTGAAGTGCCGGCTCAGGCGTCCTGGTCACGCTCGCGGACGCGGGCCGCCTCGGTATGCGAGTCCGGTTCGGTCTCCGGCAACGGCACCGCGCGCAGGATCTCGTTCGCCTCGTTGAACTCGGCGGCCGGCATGGCCCGCAGGGCGCTCACCATCTCCTCGTCCGCCTCCGCGTCCAGGGCGGCGTTGACCACCGCGTCCCGTGTCACCGGGAACCGCATACCTTCCAGGACGTTCCGGAGCCCCTCCAAACCGCGTTCGACACCCATCACTGCCCCCCCCCAAATGGTGGAAGGGCCCGGTCGCACCGCCCCGAGGAGCGGGATCGACCGGACCCGCACGGACAACGGTGGGGCTACCCTGTGCCACCGCCGCTCAATCGCGCGCGTTCCCACACCTGGGCCACGGTGTCGGCCGTGACCACCGAGGCGGAGTGCTTCGCGAGCACGGACAGGGTGTGCTCCTGGGACTCGCGAAGGTAGGAGGCGGTGGCGTCGGCGATGAGGAAGGTGCGGTAACCCGCCTGGAATCCGTCGCGCACGGTGGCGTCCACGCAGCAGTCGGTGGTCAGACCGCACACCGCCAACCAGGTGATCCCTCGGGAACGCAGCAGCACGTCCAGTCCGGTGCCGTGGAAGGCCGAGTAGCGTCGCTTGACCACTACGTCCTCGCCCGGGGCGGGGGAGACCCGGAACCACTCCGCGCCGGTGGTCCCCGCCACGCAGGGTTCCCGCGAAAGCCGTCCGGCGGTGGAGGCATCGAGGAGCCCCCGGAGCCAGAGCGAGGACCACCAAGGGGATTCGGGGTCCTGTTCCAGCCGCACCCAGACCACACGCACACCGGTGGCGCGAGCCCGTTCGACCAGCCAGGACACCCGGGTGACGGCGCTTGACACCCGGGACCGCGCCTCCTCGTCCAGCCAGGGGAGCTGGCCGGGGTCGCAGAAGTCCCGTTGGACGTCCACGACCACCAGCGCGGCCTCCTCCCGCGCCGATGGGACCGGGCGGGGGCGCCCGGTCCCATCGGCGACGTCGATGCTCACGCAGGCGCCTCCGCCGTGGAGCGCAGCATCGGCATCACACGTTCGCCGAACGCCGCGAGGTCCGCGTGGTAGTCGGGGAAGATCAGCATCAGCCCGTCCAATTCGGCCTCCGCGACGATCTCGTTGATCCTCTTGGCCACCGTGGCGGGCGACCCCGTCACGAACGGGGTCTGGAACGCCTCGTCCTCCGGGCGCTCGGCCGTCAGCGACAGGGCCTTGTCCGGGGGAAGTCCCCAGGAACGCTTCATGTTGACGATGGCCTGGATGTCGGCGCCACGGCCGTACTCCAGGCGACGGGCCTCGGCGGCGGCGTCGCTGTCGTCCATGATCACGGTGAGCATCGAGTAGGTGCGAATGGTGCGGCCCTCCCGGGCCGACTCGGCGCGCACCCGCCGGCACGCGTCGCGGAGCCCGGGCAGGTCCTGGGCGGTGAGGAACGACCCGTCGCAGTGACGGGCCTGGAAGGCCAGCCCCGCGGGGGACCGTCCGGCGCCGATGATGGTCGGCGGCGAGGCGGGGTGGGGCAGGGAACGGCAGTCCTCCAAGTCGAAGAACTCGCCGTTCAGCGTCACCGAGTCCTCGGTCCACAGGCGGCGCAGCGCCGTGGCCCACTCCTCGGTGTACCGATAACGGTCGGCGTGCTCCATGTCCTCACGCCACAGACCCATCTGCCGGAACTCGTCGGCGTAGGAACCGACGACGATGTTCATCCCGGCGCGTCCGCCGCTGATCTCCTGGAGGGTGGTGAACATCTTCGCGGCCAGGGCCGGGTGGAAGATGTTGGCGTGGATGGTCGCCCACACTCCGACCCGCTCGGTGGCCTCGGCCAGCCCCGCCATCATCGTCATCGACTCCAGGGTGTGGTCCCAGTGGCCGGTGGCGCCGCCGTATCCGCGCCACTTGCCCATGGACATGATGAAGTCGAAGCCGTGCTCCTCGGCGAGGGCGGCGGAGTGGCGGTTGTAGGCGTAGTCGGACTTCGGGTGGGGCGCCGTCTCGGACACGATCCAACCGCCGCTGCCGATGGGCAGGAAGATCCCGTACTCGGTCCCGGGCGTCGTGGTGTTCGTCATCGTGGTACCTCGGTTCCTCTCGGGTTCACTCGTCGCCGGGCCAGACGACCTCGGTCGCCACGTGGACCGCTTCCAGGAAGCGGGGGTCGAACAGGGGTTCCAGGTCCGGCACCGAGTCCAGTTCGCCGCTGTCCTTGAGGGTCTCCGCCTCTTCCGCCGTCATGGTGAGGTCGATGTAGCCGTTGACCTGGTCGTCCGGGGTGGAGCCGCCCACGAGTTCGCGTTCGGTGTCCCAGACCTTGAGGTTGTGCTCGGTGTCGTATCCGGCCTCGTCGAGCTCGGCGGCGTACCCGACGCACTCCTCGCCGTTCTCCGAGCAGTGGTCGAAGGCCCGGGCGACGGCGCGCAGGAAGTCCTCGACGACGGTGGGGTGTTCCTCTGCCCACTCGGGGTTCGTGGCCATCACCCCGAAGGAGCCGACCACTCCGAAGTCCTCGGGCAGCCACTCGGTGTACTTCTCGTCCATGGCGTCGAGCTGGTGCGGTTCGTTGGAGCGGAAACCGGTGAGCGCCTGGATCTGGTCGCGTGGCAGGACGGAGGGGTCGTAGCCGGCCTCGACCTGTTCGATGGTGTCGACGTCCACACCGGCCTCGACCAGCATGGCCTCCACCGGGGCGGGCAGCATGCTCTGGTGACCCAGGGTCTGCCCCTCCAGATCGGTGAGGTGCTCCACGTTCTGCTGGGTGAGGAGGGTGGAGATGGGCACGTGCCCATAGGTGGCGATGCCGACGACCTCGTGGTCGCGTTCGTTGGCCTGCACGATCTCGGCCTCGTTGCCGGCGGGGGTGAAGTGGGCGGTCCCGGCCGATACCAGTTGGGCGTTGCCCATCACGTCGCCGCTGCCGGGCTGGATCTCCACGTCCAGGCAGAGCGTCTCGAACAGACCCATGGCCTCGGCCGCGATGACCTCCAGCTGGCTGACGGAGGCCTGGTAGTGGTAGCCGGTGACGAAGGTGATCGTCCCGGCCCGCTGGTTGTCCATGCAGCGGTCGTTGTCGATGACGGCCGCGGACGCGCCCTGCTCGGGTGTTTCCTGGCCGCACGCCGAGGCCAGGAGGGCGACCGTGAGGAGTGCCGCGGAGAGGAGTCCGGGACGGATCGGACGGTTCAGGGGGGTCATCGTGGGGGGTTTTCCGTTCTCTGTGGGGTTCATCCGGAGGAATGTCGTCGGGACTCGTGCCAGAACAGCACTCGGTGTTCGATCGCCGTGACCAGCGCGAGCATGGTGAGTCCCATCGCCGCCAGGCAGGTGACGGCGGCGTAGACGAAGTCGAGGCGGGCCGTGGAGGCGGAGTTGCGGATCATGGTCCCGAGGCCGCCGGAGGAACCGGCGGCGACGAACTCGGCGACCACCGCGCCGACCACGGACAGCGGCAGGACGACTCGGAGGGCGGCCAGTGTGTAGGGCAGGCTGCCGGGGAGCCGTAGTCGCAAGAGGACCTCCCAACGGGAGGCGTTCAGTGTCTGGAAGACCTGGAGCACGGTCGGGGGGACCGAGCTCAGGCCGGTCGTCACGTTGATGAGGACCGGGAAGAACGTGATGATCGCGGTGACGATGACCTTGGGGGCCATGCCGAAGCCGAACGCGACCACCAGCGCGGGGGTGATCGCCACGACCGGGGTGACGTTCAGGACCACGGCGATCGGCATGAGGGCACGGCGGACCACCGGTACCTCCGACATGAGGACCGCGAGGACGAAGGCCGAGACCGCGCCCACGGCCACACCGGTCAGGGCGATGCTCAGCGTCGCCCAGGCGTTCCCGAGGAACAGCGCGGGGTTCTCCAACAGGGTCCTGCCGACCTCGCCGAGCCTCGGCAGGATGTACGGGTGCGCTTCGGCCACCGCCGTCCACCCGGCGCCGAGGATCAACAGGAGCACGGTCGTGGGCAGCCACACGAAGGGGTGGAACACGGAACGGCCTCGGAAGCGCCGTTCGGTCGGAGCCCGCTCGGGGTCGGGGGGAGTGGCCGTGGCCGAGGGGCCGATCACCTCGGTGTTCATGGCGCCACCAGCTCCGTGGGGTTGATCCCGGAGCTCCAGGCGCTGCGTAACGACGCACGGACCCGACCCTCCACCTCGTGGGTGCGCGAATCCGAGACGACCTCGCGTTCGCGGGGGCGGGGCAGGTCGACGTCGAGTACGTCGTGGATGCGGCCGGGGCGGGCCGACATCACGACGATCCGGTCGGAGAGCACGACCGCCTCGTGCACGGAGTGCGTCACGAACACGACGGTGGTGGCCCGCCGCTGCCACAACTCCAGGAGCTGCATGCGCAGGGCCTCGCGGGTGAACTCGTCGAGGGCGGAGAAGGGCTCGTCCATCAGCAGTACGTCCGGGCGCAGGCCGAGGGCGCGGGCGATCGCCACGCGTTGGCTCATGCCCCCGGAGAGCTGGTGCGGGTACCGGTGGGCGGAGTCCTCCAGCCCGACCGCGCGCAGCAGGTCGTCGGTGGACTCGTGCGATGTTCCGCGACGCCGGTTGACCAGGGTGGGCAGGGCGATGTTCTGGCGGACGTTCAGCCAGGGCAGCAGCGCCGGGGTCTGGGGGACCAGCCCGATCGCCTTGCGTCGGCACATCTCACGGGGGGTACGGCCGAAGAGGGACACTCGGCCGTGGTCGGGGACGGTGAGTCCGGCCATGACCCGTAGGAGGGTCGACTTTCCGCATCCGCTGGGGCCGATGAGGCTGACGAAGCGGCGGTGCGGGATCTCCAGGTCGATGTCCTGGAGCGCGGGCCTGTCGTAGGCGCCACCCCGGTAACGCTTGGTGAGGTGGCGTATCTCGATATCATCGCTGGTCACAGTGCGTCCGCCCAAGAGGACGGAGCGTTTTTCATCTGGGCATGCGTTTCCATGCACCCTCCGGGGCGTGCTCGGGTAGGAAGTCCCAAGGACGTCAAGGGGAGTGCGGGCGGAAGCGCAAAGGACGTCGGCGGCCCGCGGGGTCGTTGACCCGTCAAAGGTAGGAGTGCCCCATTACCGTTGGGTGAACGGTCGGTCACGGGGGGATATCGTGCGGGGTGCTTCCTCCGCGGTCATCGACCAGAATCGCTTGAATCCGTCTCTGTTCGAGGGCCGCGGACAGCCAACTCCCCTGGCTGAGGAGGGGGGAGAGGTCCGGGCTCAGCGCGAGGATCAGCGTCGCGTCCGGGAAGTGGGAGTCCCGCAGCCAGGCGAGCTTGAAGGCGTCCGCGATGACCTTGTTGCGATGCGCGGACTTGACGCGCCCGCTCGCTCGGGTGGCCTGGACCAGCACCCTGGGCGGGTCGCGGTCGGCCCCGTCGATCCCGACCCGGACGCCACCGGGCAGGGTGAAGCGGTGCGGGGACAGGCGTGTTCCGCACTCGGTGGAGAGCGCCTCGATCATCTTGAGCACGGGTGGTGTGGGGTGGCCGGAGGGGGCCTGTGTGAGTTCCGTCATAAGTGGGACGGTAGTGCACGGAAAGCTTGCCGTGCTGGCTTTGTGCTCATGTGAACGGCCGTTTTCCGGGGCGCGGCCAGGATCTCCGCGCCCCGGATCCTCAGTTCGACTCGGGCCAGACCAGGTCGGAGCCCTCGTGGACCGCTTCGAGGTAACGGGTGTCGAAGAGGGGTGTCAGTTCGGGGATCTCGTCGAGTTCGCCGTTGTCCACGAGGGTCCCCGCCTCCCGCTCGGTCAGGTCGAGGTCGACGAAGCCCCGGGGCTCGCCCTCGGGGGTGGAGGAGACCACCAGTTCGCGTTCGGTCTCCCACACCTTGAGGTTGTGCTCGGTGTCGTAGCCCGCCTGGTCCAGTTCGGCGGCGTACCCCACGCATTCCTCTCCGGCGTCCTGGCAGTGGTCGAACGCGTGGCCGACGGCCCGTAGGAAGTCCTCGGTGGCGGTGGGGTGTTCCTCCGCCCAGGCGGGGCCGGTCACCATCACCCCGAAGGAGCCGACCACCCCGAAGTCCTCGGGCAGCCACTGGGTGTACTCCTCACCCAGGTCGTCGAGCCGGTGCGGCTCGTTGGAACGGAAACCCGTGAGCGCCTGGACCTGGTCGCGCGGCAGCACGGAGGGGTCGTAGCCGGCCTCGACCTGTTCGACGGAATCGACGTCCACGCCCGCTTCGACCAGCATGGCCTCCACGGGGGCGGGCAGCATGCTCTGGTGGCCCAGGGTCCGCCCCTCCAACTCAGTGAGGTCGTCGATGCCGGATCCGGTGAGCAGCGTGGAGATCGGCACGTGCCCGTACGTGGCGACGCCGACGATCCCGTGGTCGCGCGTGTCCGCCTGGAGGACCTCGGCCTCGTTGCTCATCGCGGTGAAACGGGCGGTGCCCGCGGATACCAACTGGGCGTTGCCCATCAGGTCGCCGTTGCCGGGTTGGATCTCCACGTCCAGGCACAGGGCGTCGAAGTACCCGAGGGCGTCGGCGGCGATGACCTCCAGTTGGGTGACGGAGGCCTGGTAGTGGTAGCCGGTCACGAAGGTGATCGGCCCGGCCTCCCGGTTGGTGTCGCACCGCTCCTGGTCGATGGCGACGGCGACCTCCGGGGCGTCGTCGCCGTCCCCGCCACAGGCCGTGGCGAGGAGGGCGGTGGCGGCCAGTGCCGCGGCCGGGCCGAGGAGTCGGGAGCGGCGCTGGGAAGGGACGGGCATCGGGTGGTTCTCTTTCGTTCGTCGCCGGCCCTCTGGCCGGTTCCGCCGTGGCGGGTGGTTCATCCGCGGGTGGGACGTCGGGAGTCGTGCCAGAACAGCAGGCGCTTCTCCACCAGGGTGACCAGGGTGAGCAGGAGCACGCCCATCGCCGCCAGGCAGGCGACACCGGCGTAGACGTGGTCCAGGCGCGCGGTGGAGGCCGAGTTGCGGATCATCGTTCCCAGACCCCCGGAGGACCCCGCGGCCACGAACTCGGCGACGACCGCGCCCACCAGGGACAGCGGCAGCACCACACGCAGCGCGGCCAGCGTGTAGGGCAGGCTGCTGGGGACGCGCAGGCGCAGCAGCACCTCCCAGCGGGAGGCGTTCAACGTCCGGAAGACATGCAGGACGGGGAGCGGCACCGAACGCAGGCCGGTGGCCACGTTGACCAGCACGGGGAAGAACGTGATGATCGCGGTGACGATGACCTTGGGGGCCATGCCGAAGCCGAACGCGACCACCAACGCGGGGGTGATCGCCACGACCGGGGTCACGTTCAGGACCACCGCGAACGGCATCACCGCTCGGCGCACCACCGGGATCTCCGACATCAGCAGGGCCAGCAGGAACGCGCTGCCCGCGCCCACGCCCACACCGACCAGGGCGATGCTCAGCGTCGCCCAGGCGTTCTCCAGGAACAGCAGCGGGTCGCCGACCAGGGCGGTGCCGACCTCGCCGAGTCCCGGCAGGATGTACGGATGGGCTTGGGCCACCACCGACCAGGCCAGGCCGAGCACGACCAGGACCACGGTGGCGGGCAGCCATGTGTTGGGGTGCAGGACCGATCGTCGACGGGAGCCCCGCGCGGGCGCGGGAGCCTCGGGCTCCGGCGCGGGTGGGACCGTGGCGCTGGGGACCGGGGTCGGCGGCACCGAACCGGTGCCCTCCGCCTCGTCGGTGACGCGGGTGGCGATACCCGCCTCCTCTCTCACAGCGGAACGAGGTCGTCGGGGGCGGCGCCGGCCTTCCACGCGCTCTGCAGCGAGGCGCGGACCCGGTCCTCCAGGTCGTGCATGTGCGGGCCCTTCACGACCTTCCGGTCACGAGGCCGGGGCAGGTCGACGTCGAGGACCTCGTGGATGCGGCCGGGGCGGGCCGACATCACGACGATCCGGTCGGAGAGCACGACCGCCTCGCGGACGGAGTGCGTCACGAACACGACCGTGGTCGCCCGCTGTTGCCACAGACCCAGGAGTTGGTACTGAAGGGCCTCGCGGGTGAACTCGTCGAGCGCGGAGAAGGGTTCGTCCATCAGCAGTACGTCCGGGCGCAGACCGAGGGCGCGGGCGACGGCGACGCGTTGGAGCATGCCGCCGGAGAGTTCGTGCGGGTACTGGTCGGCGGACTCCTCCAACCCGACGGCGCGCAGCAGCTCGTCGGGGGAGTCGATCTTCGAACCGGCGCGGCGGTTGACCTTCCCCGGCAGGGCGACGTTCTGGCGGACGGTGAGCCAGGGCAGCAGGGCCGGGGTCTGGGAGACCAGGCCGATGGCCTTGCGTCGGCTCGCCTGCTTCGGGCTCCGGCCGAGCAGGGAGACCTGTCCGGTGTCGGCGCGGTCCAACCCGGCGAGGATGCGCAGCAGGGTGGACTTTCCGCATCCGCTGGGGCCGATGAGGCTGACGAACTGGCGGTGCGGGATCTCCAGGTCGATGTTCTGGAGCGCGGGACGGTCCAGGCGTGCGCCCGGGTGACGTTTGGTGAGGCCGCGCACCTCGATCCCGGCGGTCACCGCGGTTCCACGGTGGTCGGCCGGGCGCCCTCGGCCCGGGTGTGGTGTCGCACTGTGCACTCTCCAGGTTTTCGTCCTCGGGCGGGTACGGACGGGCCGTAGGGCCCCTCATACCCGCCGGTAGGTCCCCACTTGAGTGACGATAGTTGACCGCGTTTTCTTCCGTACCGCCGCTGTGCCCTTGTTCACCTGGGGCGGCGGGGAGCGAAACCGGAGGTCGCCCGGCCGAGGTGGCCTCGTTCGACCACCTCGGGCCGAGGTGGACCGAGGGTCCGACGCGTCACCCCCGAGCGGCCCGCAGCATGCGCAGCTGTCCGATCTCGGCGGCGTTCTTCATCAGTTCGGCGTTGACCCACCAGGCCGTGTCCACCCGGGTCCGTCCCTCCGGCCAAGGGAAGGCCGTGGGAGCGTCCAGGTCGATCCCTTCGAGGGCCTCGCGCCACTCCGCCCCCAGTTCGCGCAGCCAGGGCACGGCCCCCTCCTCGCCCGGCCAGGTCACCTCGGTGCGTTCCCGTACCGGGCGTTCCAGGACGTGGTCGAGGGTGACCGACCACCACCAGCCGATGTGCCAGGTGATCCAGGCGATGGTCGGTACCGGCACCGGGTCGGGTTCGGTCTCGGCCCAGTCCGGGTGCCAACGGCCGTCGGCTCGGTGGTGCACGGTCCAGCAGAGCGGGCCGGGTTCCCAGAGGTGGTCCTCCGGACTCAGGCGTTCCAGGTGGTATTCGAACAGCGCCCAGGTCAAGTCGTACTGGTCGCGCAGCAGGTCACGTCGGGGATCGGACATGCGCCCAACCTCTCACGTGACTCCGACCCGGGGAAGTTCTTTTCCCCGACACGGTCGACGCGCCGAAACCTACAATGTCGAAGGTGCTCGACAAGGTGAGGAAGTGGCTGGGAGAACACGTGGTGCTGGTCGACACGATCAGCGTCGCTCCCTTCCTGTCGCTGGCCGTGGGCTCGTACCTCGGGGCCATCGCCGCGGACCCCTCGAACACCTCGCTCCTCCGCGTGGCCTTCGCGGTCGCGCTGTTGCTGCCACTGGTGCTGCGGCGGACCCTGCCCATGACGGTGTTCACGGTCATCGCCGTCGTGGCCGCGATGCAGATGGTCTCGCCGGTCGGGTTGATCGTCGCCGACCTCGCGCTCCTGGTGGCCCTGTACACCGTCGCGGCACGCGGTGATCCGGTCCGGGCGGTCGCCGCGCTGGTGATGGTCGAGGCCGGTTTCCTGGTCGCCCTCCTGCGGTCCGAGTACGTCGGTTGGGATGACTGGGACACCTTCGCCCTGTACACCTGCCTCATCCTGCTCTTCTGGGTGGTGGGTCTCTACGTGAAGGCGCGTCGGCGCCATTTCGCGGGGTTGGAGGAACGGACGCGGTGGCTGGAACGGGAGCGGGACGCCCGCGCGCGGGTCGCGGTGGCCGAGGAGCGCGAGCGCATCGCCCGCGAGATGCACGACGTGGTGGCGCACAACCTGAGCGTGATGGTGGTGCAGGCCGAGGGCGCCACGTACGCGATCGACCAGGACCCCGCGCGTGCCAAGAACGCCCTGGGGACCATCGCGGCGACCGGAAGGTCGGCTCTGGCGGAGGTCCGCGAAATCCTCGGGGTCCTTCGTGAGGGCGGTGACGAGGAGGAGTACGCCCCGCGGCCCGGCCTGGAGCAGGTGGAACAGGTGGTCGAGCGGGTCCGCGAAGCGGGTCTGCCGGTGGAGTTCACCGTCGACGGACCCCGGCGCGGGCTGTCGGCCGGGGTGGAACTCGCCGCGTACCGCGTGGTCCAGGAGGCGTTGACCAACACGCTCAGGCACGCCGGGCCCGAGGTGGGCCGGGTCCTGGTGCGGGTGCGCTACGGCGAGGACGCCCTGGAATTGAGCGTCCGCGACGACGGTCGGGGCGGCGGGTCCGTCGCCGAGGTCGAGCCCGAGGTCGAACCCGAGGCCGGGTCCGAGGCCGGATCCGGGGCCGTGGACGGCGACGGCGGTGGACACGGTCTGATCGGTATGCGCGAGCGGGTCTCGGTGTACGGCGGTAGCGTGCGCGCGGGGCCCCGCGCCGACGGAGGCTTCGAGGTGGTGGCGTCACTGCCGCTGCGGTCCGACACCGGGTGAGCCGAGAGGCCGAGAAGGAGAGCAGTGAACGCACCGGACGAACAGCCCCGGGAGACGATCCGCGTCGTCCTGGTCGATGACCAGGAGCTGGTGCGAACCGGCTTCCAGATGGTCCTGGACTCTCAACCCGACATGCGGGTCGTGGGCCAGGCCGGGGACGGGGCCCAGGCCCTGCGTCTGTTGGAGACCGTCGCGGCCGACGTCGTCGTCATGGACGTGCGGATGCCCCGCATGGACGGGGTGGCGGCCACACGCCGGCTCCGTGCCACGGCCGGCGGTCCGCGGGTGCTGATGCTGACCACCTTCGACCTCGACGAGTACGTCTACGCGGCGCTGCGGGCCGGGGCCAGCGGATTCCTGCTCAAGGACGCGCCGTCCTCCGCCCTGTTGTCGGCGATCCGCTCCGTTCACTCCGGCGACGCCGTGGTCGCCCCCAGCGCCACGCGACGCCTCCTCGACCGGTTCGCCGACCGCCTGCCCGGGGGAGAGGAAGAGGACCGTCATGGATCCCTGGACTCCCTCACGCCCCGCGAGCGGGAGGTTCTGGTGCTGATGGCCCGTGGGTACTCCAACACCGAGATCGCCGGCCGACTGTACGTGTCCGAGACGACGGTCAAGACCCACGTGCGTCGGATCCTGACCAAACTCGACCTGCGCGACCGCGTCCAGAGCGTGGTCCTGGCCTACGAGATCGGTCTGATCGAGCCTGGCGGAGACGGGCGGGTCAGCGGACGTCGCGTCGGTCCAGGAGAACCGCCGCACCGGCCACCAGCGCGACCGTGAGCGCGAGGGCCACGGCCACAAGGACGCCCAACGCGGGAAGGGCGACCGAGCCGTCGTCGGCGAAGGCACCGGTCCCCACCTGGGTCGCCCGGCTCACCAGGCCGTACGGCAGGAGCAACGACGGGGCCTCCACCCGGGTCAGCAGCAGGAGCGTGCCGACGGTCGCCCCCGCCAGGGCCACGGCGACGGGGGCCGCGAAGGACCGCATCAGCATGGACAGGCCGGACTGTAGGGCGGCCAGTGGGAGACAGGCCACGACGATCACCACGCTGACCGCGAGGTACCGGGGCGGTAGGAGGCCGGGCAGGTCGAACACCAGCTTCCCGGCCACGATCACGCCGACCACCAGGACCGCCTGAAGGGCCGCCGCCAACGCGGCCGTCACGGTCGTCTTGGCGACCACGATGTCCAGACTGGAGGTGACGCGCCCCATCAGCGCGTTCCAGTTGCCGCCTCGGTGTTCTACCCGCCACACCAGGGAGGCGAGCACGGCCACCCCCGCGGCCAACGGGAACAGGCCGTAGAAGACCACGATCCGCATCCACAGGGTGTGCCAACCGTCGCCCGGCGGCTGCCCGGAGACGAGGGTGTTGACCACGCCCGTGACCACGGCCATCAGCGGCAGGAACAGCACCACGGCCCAGCTCAGCGAGCGTCGCAGTTTGACGAGTTCGGCACGGATCGCCCCCATCATCGGGCCTCCTGTCGGTCGAACAACCGGGTGAGGGCGAGGAACACGGCCCCGCCCACCACACCCAGGACGATCACGCTCGGATGGTGCGGGTCGAGGTCGACCACACCGACTTCGGTCAGGTCCACGGGTATGGCCAGCCCGTAGTAACTCCACGGGGGCAGCAGGTGCCCGATCCACGGGGGCAGCCCGGTTCCGGTCAGGGCCACGAACGTGCCCAGGACACCGACGCCCAGGCTCACCAGCTGGTTGGGGACGCGCGCCGACAACAGGATGTGCAGGGCGAGCAGCACCAGGTTGATCACCAGCACCGAGGCGGTGTGGCCCAGCCACTGCCCCGTGGGGAAGTCGACGGAGATACCGACCGCCCATCCCAGGGCGGCCACCAGCGCGCTCTGCGCCAGCGTCGCCCCCGCCACCAGGGAACCCGTGGCGACGAACTTGGCACGGCACAACCCGCCCGCGGTCACCCCCGAGGTCTGGGAGAGGAACCAGCCGTTGCCCTGGTGCTCGATGTCGATCTGCCGACCGGCCACGATCGCCAAGAGGAGGGGAGAGATCAGGGCCACCGCCAACGCCGGCCCTCCGAGCAGCCATTGCCAGGGGCGCGCGTCGGGATCGTCGACCGCGTCCAGGAAACCGGGGGCGGTGAACGTCAATGAGGAGAAAGCGACCACGCCGACGACCATGACGGCGAGCACGGGCAGCGTGCGCAGGCGTCGCATCTTGGCGAACTCGGCGACCACGACTCGACCGGTCACAGACCCCGCCCCCCGGTCAGATCCATGAACACGTCCTCAAGGGACTGTTCCTCCCGCCGCACTCCGTGGACGGGGATTCGTTCGTGGACCAGCCGATCCACCAGGTGCGCGGTGGCGGCGTGGTCGAGTCCGGGCACGCGCACGCGGTCTCCGTCACGGACCGCGTTCCACCGGCCGGCCAGGGTGGTCGCGCGCTCCGGTTCCGGGGTGTCGACGAGCACGTCGGGGGTGGAACGGGAGAACAGTTGCTCCCGGGTCCCCTGGAAGAGCATGCGTCCGCCCGCCAGGATTCCCAGCACGCTCGCGGTCCGATCGATCTCGCCCAAGAGGTGGCTGGAGACCATCACGGTGATCCCCCGTGCGGCCAGCCGGGTGAGCAGGTCCCGCACCTCCTCGATCCCGGCGGGGTCGAGACCGTTGGTGGGTTCGTCGAGGATCAGCACGCGCGGTTCTCGGGCCAGCGCCATGGCGATGCCCAGGCGCTGTCGCATCCCGAGGGAGTACTCGCGCACACGCTTGTCGAGGTGGTCCTGTAGGCGGACGGTTTGTACTGCTCGCTGGACCTGTCCCTGGTCCAGGTCGAGCAGGTGCCGCACCAGCCGCATGTTCTCGGCGCCGGTGAGGTGGCCGTAGGCCGGTGGGGCCTCGATCAGCGAACCGATCTCGCCCAGGAGTTCACGGCGGGTGGACCGTCGCATCGGACGGCCCAGGACGTGGACCTCGCCGGCGGTGGGGCGCACCAGCGACAGCAGCATCTTCATCGTGGTCGACTTCCCGGAACCGTTGGGTCCCAGGAAGCCGTAGACACAGCCCTGCGGTACCCGCAGGTGCAGGTCGTGGACGACCGTCCGCTTTCCGTAGGTCTTCTTCAGGTCATGGGTGATGATCGCGTTGGACACGGTCGCAGTGTGGCTTTTCGGACGGGTCGGAGTCGTCTACCCGTGGGAGGAGACCACCGTCGTCCTCAAGGAGGACCTCGGGGTGCGGAGCGGCGGTGTTCAGGCCTTGGCGCGGCTCTCGATCCCCGCCAACAGGTCGGCGGTGAGCCATCGGAGCCGGCGGTCCCTGAGGGCAGGCGCTAGAGTCCTGTGTTCCGACAAGCGCCGGGCTCCCTACCGATGATCTTGCTCGTAGCGCCATGTTGGGCGCCCGAATGGGCGCTACGAGCAAGATCATCGGAACCCAGGGGCCGGCGAGCTGATCTAGGAGCGCCCGTGGAGACGATCCGGCTGGTGACGATGGACGACGCGGAGGAACTGACCGCGCTGCTGGTCCGCAACCGGAGGTTCCTCGCCCCCTGGGAGCCGTTGCACGACGACGACCACTTCACCCTCGCCGTGCAGCGCGCGCTCTTGGAGAGCGCCCTCACCGATCATGGGAACGGGCGGCGGCTACCGCTCGTGATCCTCGACGGTGGGCGTATCGTCGGGCGGCTCAGCCTGAGCGGGATCACCCGCGGGGGTCTACAGTCGGCGGCCGTCGGCTACTGGGTGGCGGCCGACAGCAACGGGCGCGGCCTCGCGACCCGGGCGCTCGCCGAGGCGGTCGAACTGGCCTTCGGTGAGCTGAACCTGCACCGGCTCCAGGCCGAGACTCTCCCGGAGAACGCCGCGTCCCAACGCGTCCTGGAACGCAACGGCTTCACCCGGTTCGGTGTCGCCCCGGAGTATCTGCGCATCGCCGGGAAGTGGCGCGACCACCACCTCTTCCACCGGATCAACCGGGACTGGCAGCCCTGAGGTTCACCGGTCCTCGCGGGTGGTGAGTTCCTCGTCGGCGATGGCCCGGAACCCGGCGATCAGGGAACGCAACCCGAACTCGAACCCCGTTCCACCGAACAGGATCCCCCCTTCGGCCAGGGCCCACTGAAGGGTCTCGGAGCTGCGGTAGGCCGCCTCGATCTCCTGACCCCGGTCGCTCATCGGGTCGCCCACCCCCTCCGCGAAGGCGGTCTGCACGGCGACGGTGGCCGCCCCGCGCACGTAGGCGTCCAAGGCGTCGATCATGTCCAGCCGAGTCTGCGCGCTCAGGTCAGTGCCATCGAAGATCCGCAGCGCCGAGTCCAGCCAGGTCAGCATGGACGGACCGTACTCGCGCACGGACAGGCGCAACTCCAGCACCCACGGATCTTCCCGGAAGGTCACCCAGTCCTGTCGGGCCCACGCCTCCAACTTCTCGAACCAGGTGCCGGGGTGTTCGTGGGGAAGCCCGTCTCGGGCCACCACCGTGTCCAGGATCAGGGACTCCAAGGCTTGGCGCCCCTTGACGTAGGTGTACAGGGTCCCGGGGGCCACCCCCAACCGTTCACCGAGGGCGCGCATGGTGAGCGCGCGCAGCCCGTCGGCCTTCACCAACGCGACGGAGGTGTCCACGATGAGCTCGATGGACAAGCGTCGACGGGGCCCGGGGGTGCGACGACCCGCCGGGCCCCGGCCGGCCCCCTGGGCCGGTTCCGTTCCGGGTGTCGTGACCATCAGCCCAATCTAGTCATACTTCGACGGTTGTCCGTGCCGGTGTCTTTCGAGAGGTCAGGTGGCGCAGCAGCCGTTCGAACGGCCCCTGCGCTCCACGGCGTTCCATCAGAGCGGCGATCACCACCGTGAACAGCCACAACGCGATGGCGTATAGCGCCATCGTGGAGTTGGTGAACCAGCCGCCCAGCCCCAGCCCCCAGGCGGACAGCATCGGCGCCATGATGATCGAGTGGGTCAGGTAGCCGCTCAGCGAACGCTTGCCCAGGGCCGCCACGGAGGTGATGACCACCGGGGGCCGACCCCGGCGCTCCAACCGGGTGGAGATCAGGACGAACAGCGCGGCGTAACCCAGACCCTGAGCCAGACCACTGGTCCAGACCATCCCGCCGAAGGCGGCGCTCGACAATCCGTAGAAGGGTGCGACCTCGAAGGCGCCCACGTGGTGCAGGGCCGCCGGGAGCGAACCGGCCAGGCCTAGGGGGATGCCGAAGAGGGCGGTGTTGCGCAGCAGCCGGCGGTGGCGCTCGGGTTCCTCGATGACGCGGTGCCGAGCCGCCCAGAACCCGATGAGCATCGCGGTGGGCAGCACCACGCCGAAGGCGTTGATGAAGAGCAGCGACACCCACGACATCAGCCGGACCACCATCGAGGCCAGGTAGTTCTCCTCGCCGCTGCCGTTGAGCCCGCCGAACTCGTCCGGTCGCGTCGCCATGGCGGGACCGGACGGGTCCACCACCAGGAGCGTGACCAGGGTGGCGACCGCCAGGACGAACACCAGGGACAGCAGGGTGACGCCGAGGATGATCCCGCCGCGCAGCCGCCGTTCGCTTCCGCCGAGGAACAGGGAGCACAGGACCAGGCCGATGATCCCGTAGGCGGCCAGCACCTCCGAGCCCAGGAGTAGGGCCGCGTGCACGAACCCGAACAGGAGCAGCCACCGGTTGCGGCTCCGGATGACGGTGTGCGCCTCCGAGTTCGAGGCGCCGCGGGCCAGCCGGCCGTTGAGGGCCTGCACGAGCCCGTATCCGACCAGGAAGGCGAAGAGCGGATAGGAGCGCACGTCCAGCAGCGCGATCATCAGGAACTGGGTGACGCTGTCCGCCGCCGTGGTCGGTTCGGAGAAGTTGGCGGATCGTTCGTGGGTGCCCCCGTACAGGAAGATCGCCGTGTTCGACAGCACGATCATCAGCAGCATCGAGCCCCGGGCGAAGTCCGGCGCGAGTAGTCGTTTCTTCGTGGCGGTCCCTGCCACGCTGCCCTCTGTCATCCCGGTCCCCGCCTCTCGCGTGCATCCTTGAACACTGTTCATAATTGTAGGTCAGGGTGCACGACGCCTTCAAGACCACCCGTGTGACCGCATGCGGACAGCAGAAAGGGCCCGAGTGGATCACCACCCGGGCCCCACGGTCCTATCTCCTACAAGAGGAAGACGCTCAGGACCATGATCGCGCCGAAGGCCGCCACACCCTCGATGGCCGTCGCCACCGTCAGGGTCCGGTAGGCGGTCGCCACCGGGATGCGGCTGAGCTGCGAGACGACCCAGAAGTAGGAGTCGTTGGCGTGCGAGACCACCATCGCGCCCGCGCCCACCGCGAGCACGGACAGCACCATGCCCATCGTGGAGTCCAGACCCAGCGAACCCAGCATGGGGGCGAGCAGCGCCGAGGTGCTGACGATCGCCACCGTGGACGAACCCTGCGCGGTCTTGAGCGCCGCGGAGATCAGGAACGGCACCGCCAGGCCGATACCCAGGCCGCTGAGGTTGTCCGCGAGGAAGTCGGTCAGCGGGGAGGCGGCCAGCACCGCGCCGAAGGCCGCGCCGGCACCGGTGATCAGCAGGATCGGCGCGGCGATGGTCACCGAGTCGTTGATCTGCTCGTTGAAGCTCGCCAGCTTCCCGTTGCCGCGCAGCAGCGTCAATGCGGCGGCCAGGCCGATGATCAGCGCGATCACCGGGGTGCTCAGGAAGGACGCCACCTCGAACAGGGTGCCTCCGCCCAGCGGCTGCGAGGGCAGCTTGACGACCGAACCGAAGCAGATCAGGAGCAGCGGCAGCAGGATCGGCAGGAACGCCAGGAAGGCGTTGGGCAGCTTGCCGTAGCTCTCGCGCAGCTCGTCGTAGGAGCGGGTGTCGATCTCCTCCTCGCTGGAGGCGGGGATCGGGGTGAACTCCTTGCGCGCGAACGTGCTCGCGTAGATCAGACCGGCGATCGCGGCCACGGCCGCGACCGGCAGACCGAGGGCGATGATCAGCCCGAGACTGTCGGTGATGCCGATGTTCTCCGCGGCGGCCAGCGGACCCGGGGTCGGTGGCACCAGCGTGTGCGTGGCGTACAGGCCGGTCATCAGCGCGATCGAGGTGGCCAGCGCGGACACCCCGGTGCGCACGGTGATGGCCTTGCGCAGCGAGTTCAGGATGACGTAACCGGAGTCGCAGAACACCGGAATGGAGACGATGTAGCCGATCAGGGACATCGTCAGGTTCGGGAATCGGGTGCCGATCACCTTGATCAGCGCCTCGGCCATCGCGATCGCGGCGCCGGAGCGCTCCAGGATCACACCGATCATGGTGCCGAAC
This sequence comes from Nocardiopsis sp. JB363, assembly GCF_900143625.1. Classification (GTDB taxonomy): domain Bacteria; phylum Actinomycetota; class Actinomycetes; order Streptosporangiales; family Streptosporangiaceae; genus Nocardiopsis. Next base: position 21,158 of record NZ_FRFF01000084.1, on the reverse strand, counting down.
AGGATGACGAGGCCGATGTTGCCGAGCGTGCTGCCGAACGCCTCCGTCACCGTCGTGACGATGTCCGCCAGCGGCAGTCGGAAGGCGAAGGCGCCCAGGATGGCGGCGCCCATCAGCGCGAGGAAGGGGCTGACCTTCCACCGCGCGGTGACGAGCACGATGCCCGCCACGAGTAGAACGAGGATGAGGAGTGCGGTCACGGTCGTGGTTCCTTAGTGGTGCCCGGCACGGGTCGCACGGTGCTCGGGAGTCCGGGGTGGGTGAGGAGCCGACAGCACTGGTAGGCCGTCGAGATGATCTCTGGGAGGGCCTCGTCCCGCATTTCCTCCAGCGTCCGGGGGCCCGGAGCGATGGAGAGGGCCGCGGTGACCCCTGAGCGGTGGAGTTCGTCCGCCGTGACCGACACGCTGCCCGCGATCACCACGACGGGCACGTGGGCGGGGGTGAGTCGGCGCACCGCGTCGACCACCTTCCCGCCGAGGGACTGGCTGTCGAACCGGCCCTCGCCGGTCAGGACCAGGTCGGCCCCGCCCAGCAGTCGCTTCGCGTCGAGGACCTCGGCCACCATCTGAGAACCCGGGAGGAGTTCGGCGCCCAGGACCGATGACAGGGTCGCGGGAATGCCGCCGGCGGCGCCCATACCCTCCACGTCACGCAGGCACGAGCCGGTGACATCGGCCAGCACGTCGGCCAACCGGCCCAGACCGGCGTCGAGCACCTCGACGTCCTCCGGGCCGGCGCCCTTCTGTGGTCCGAAGACCGCGGCGGCGCCCCGTTCCCCGACCAGCGGGTTGGTGACGTCGCAGGCGATCCGCCACCGGACCTCGCGGGCGCGCGGGTCGACTCCGGACAGGTCCACGTCGGCCAGGTTCTGGAGGTGGCCGCCCCCGTCGGGGAGTTCGGTGCCCTCGGCGTCCAGGAAGCGCGCCCCTAGTGCGCCGAGCATGCCGGTGCCGCCGTCGGTGGACGCGGAACCGCCGATGCACAGCAGGATCTCCTCGACCCCGCGGTCGAGGAGTTCGGTGGCCAGACGGCCCACGCCTCGGCTGCTCGCCTCGCGTGGTCGGAGTTCGACGTCGGAGACACCGGGCAGGCCGTTGGCCTCCGCCGCCTCGATCACGCCGGTCCGGCCGTCGTCGGAGACGCCGAAGCGGGCGCGGGTGGGGCGGCCGAGCGCGTCGGTGGTCTCCACCGTGAGGGCGTCGGTTCCCCAGGCGCCGAGCAGGGCGTCGAGGGTGCCCTCGCCGCCGTCGGCGAAGGGCAGGGTGTGGACGGTCACGGCCAGGTCCTGCTCGGTGAACGCCTCACGGGCACCTTGGGCCATGGCCTCGGCCACCTCGACGGCGGACGCACTGCCCTTGAACGAGTCGGGGATCACCGCGACGCGTGCGACGGCCGACTCGTCATGTTCGTGCAACTCCTGGGACATGACGCAGATCATAGAATCCAGTTCGGTGCATTTCGACGGCGTAGCGCCCAGTCTTCCTGCGCCTTTGTTCGGGGTCTATGTGCTAAATGCCCAGTGCCGTCTCCGCGTAGAGACACATGTGCAGTGTGGTCAGGTGATCCGGGCGACGGATGTCCAACCCCGTCGTGGCCCGGATCCGCTCCACCCGTTGCAGCAGGGTGTTGCGGTGGACGTACATCGTGTCGGCTGCCTCGCGCATGGAGGCGGAGGACGCCATGGCCTCGACCGTGCGGCGCTGGCCCTTCGTCAGTGGGGTGGCCCTCGCGGCCATCCGGGTCAGGGAACGGCGGGGTAGGTGGGCCACCGCCACCGCGACCTCCCGCGACCAGCTTTCGGGGTCTTCCAGGCTCGGGAGTAGGGCGGCGTACCTGCACAGCGCTCGGGATTCCTCGGCGTACGACAGGAGGGTCTCCACGTCGTCGGTCAGCGGGGTCTGCGCGTGCTTGCTGTTGGAGGACAGCCCCAGGCCGTTGGGTGCCGGCGTGCGGCCCGAACCGATCACCCACAGGGCGCCGTGCAGCACTGCGGCTCGTCGGGAGCCCTTGCCGTTGACCCTGGTCACGGCGGTCTCGGCCGGTGATGGTGGGGAGGCGCCGCCGTCCTGCCGTGGGGTGTTCGCCGTCCACAGGGCCAGCGACCACGGTGGTTTCAGCCCAGCGGCCATGAGGCGGGCCCGGGCGTCTTCCCCACGGGTGGTGCCGGAACTCAAGGACGCGATGAGGTCCCGGGCCTCGGTGTGCCGTCGGCTCACCGCGTCCTGTTCGTGTTCCTGGGCGATGAGCAGTTGGACGGTCAGCGCGACCACCCGGGCGAGTGGTTCGACATCGCGCGGGCTGCCGGTCACCCCCACCACGCCGCGGAGTTCTCCGTCGATGAAGAGGGGTTCGTTGGCGCCGGGCCGGTCCGAGGTGTCGGGTTCGGGCGTGGTGACCAGGACCCGGCGACGTTCGGAGATGGCACGTTGGGCGCCCCGATGCAGGCTGCCTACGCGGGAGGGGTCGAGGCAGGCGATGATCGTGCCGTGCTCGTCCATCACGTTGATGTTGTGGCTGATCGTGGGTGCGATGAGGTCGACCACCCGCTGGGCGAGCTCGCTGCTCAGGGGTGCCCGTCGCCGGTCTTCGGGCATGCCTCAAGGGTATTGGTGCCGGTCAGGTCGGCGGGGGAATCGTCCCGACCTCTACCGGTCGTCGCCCCGGGCAGGGTACAGTCGTCGCGGGAATGCTGTTCAGGTACAGCACACGACGGCCCGCTGGTCTCAGACCAGCGGGCCGTCGTTGTTGTTGCTAGAGATCGTGGGTTTGGGTGGTGGACAGCAGAGCCGCCCACTCGGAAGCCGGGAACAGTAGGTATCCCTGCTCCCTGTTCTGGGTGTCGCGCACGGCGGACGCCCCTGGGGCATCGGCGACCTCGACGCAGTTCTGACCGGTCGCGCTGCTGTAGCTGCTCTTGCGGAATGCCAGGTGGGTTGCGGTAGGCATGGCGGTCCTCTAGTCGATCAGGGCCTTCAGGAAGTCACGTGATGCCTCGACGCTGAGTGCCTGGGCGTGCACGCGGTCGTACAGCGTCTCGTAATGGTCCATGACCACCGGGTCCTCCGGCAACAGCCCGCTCACGGACTGCTCCAAGTACACCGTGGAAGGGTCCATGGGGAAGTCCAGAATCACGAACTGGCCGGTCATCGCCGGGTGCGGGCCCGCAGAGAACGGGAGGACCTGGATCCGTACTCGGGCGTCGGGCTGCTGTGCGTCGAGGAGGCGCTGTACCTGACCGGGGAGAACATCGGCGGGGATGCGGTGGAACACTGCTTCGTCGAGGACCGCCCACAACTGAGGGCCGGCCTCAGGAGCGAGGAGGGTCTGGCGCATCATGCGCGCCTCGACGCGTCGCTCTACCTCCCGGTCATTGGGGACGCCCGAGCTGATGAGTGCACGCGCGTACTCCTCGGTCTGGAGAAGACCTGGGATGAAGGAGACCTCGTATGTGCGGATGCGGGTGGCTTCGGTTTCGAGGTCGACGTAAGCGCCTGAGCCGAGCACATCGGAGTAGTTCACCCACCATCCGGTCTGGGATGCCTCCGTGGCGGTGCGCACGTAGGACGCCCGCTCGGCTTTGTCGATCACGCCGTAGACGTCCAGGAGTGCAAGTAGGTCGTCGGTGTGAAGACGCTTCCACTGCTGGGTTTCCAACCGAGTGAGCTTGGCGGCGGACCACGGCCGGTCGGGACGGAGCGCTTTCGCCTTCTTGGCCACGGCGTCCACGGTGAGACCGCTTGCCGACCGGAGTGCGTCGAGTTGCCGGGACAGGCGCTTTCTTCGCAGCGTAGGGCTGGCGGCCAAGGTGTCGACGCTCCCTCTGGGACGGCTCATCCGGACTCCTGATCCTACGCTCCGCGCATGAAAACCTGACATTTGTCGCATCATTCACTTTTGCTGGTTAGTGCATAAGGATCTTAATATTCATCTGACATGGATATTGCAGATAAGCGTTTGATGGGGCAGCATGGCACTACCTGAACAGCCGCTGGCCCCCCATCCGGCATCCGAACCAGGAGGTGCGTGCCCGTGGCCGCCCGATACCTGAACCCGAGTGAACTCGTCTACGTCCGATGGCGTGCCGCTGAGAACACCCGATGGCGTAGGCCGCGCCGAGCCGCTCGGGTTCGCGCCTTTGCCCCGCAGCCTCCGCGTCCCCCGCTGGTTCCGGAACCCCGACGGCCCGTGGACACCACCGACCTCGACCTGCTCCGCCGGGTCCTGGCCGGACTCCACCGACTCCCGGAGGTGGCGTGAGGTGTTCCCTCCGTCCTGCACCGAAGCGCGCCTCAACAGCCACGGATCCACTCGAACCTGCTGCCTTGACGTCGACCACGACGGCGACCACATGGACGCCGCCGGCAACACCTGGGAACCGCCCGGACAGACCCTGCTGCGCCTCACCGCGCGATGGGGCCGCACCCACCGGATCGCGTGGACCGGGAAGCTGTGGCTGGCCACGCACCGCGACCGCCGTTCCCACTGGCGAACCGAGATCGAGCCGACCCCCGAACTCCTGGAGGCCAGCCTCCGCAAGCACCACGGCCACCCGCCCGGACCGCCGGCCGGCCACACCTTCCACCCCGGGAGGAGTACTCGTGCCTGATCAGCAGCAAGGCGAGGACCCCGAGAACGCTCCCCTCACCCCCGAGGAAGAGCAGGCCTGGGAGGCGCAAGGACTGCGTATGGAACGGACCTACGGCACGACCGAACCCGATCCGGGCGCCTAGTGCGGTGACCGCGAAGGTTCACCGGCTCGACCTGTCCCCGTGATCTTGCTACCAGAAGCGAGGAAAGCCTTTTCTTCGCTTCTGGTAGCAAGATCACGGGGGATGGGGACCCATGAGTCGATCCGGGCGAACGTTTCCGGTCACGGCACCTGCACGAGAGATCGACGTCAGACGGACCCGGCGAGGTCGGCGGCCGTCCAGGCCATCGCGATCGCGCCTTCGACGACGGCCTGGTCCGCGGTCGGGGTGACACAGGCCGCGGTGAACTCGGGTTGGTGGTTGGCCGCGGGAGCACAGTCCAACCCGAGCGTGGGGTGGATGGTGGGCACGACGTGGGAGACGTTGCCCATGTCGGTGGCGGCGCCGACGGCCGCGCCCTGCGGCAGGTCCGGGAAGACCCGACCGAGAGCCTCGGCGTTGGCCTGGTACAGGGCCAACATGCGGGGGTCGGGACGCAGGTCGGCGTAGTCCGGGCAGGCCTGGTCGGTGGACAGCTCACAGCCGGTGGCCAACGCTCCGGCCTCGAAACAGTGTTGGACACGTTCCCGCAGCGGCGCGAGCGCGTCCGAGGTCTGCGCCCGGACGATCCACCGGCCGCGGCTGGAGTCCGGGATGACGTTGGGCGCGGACCCGGCCTCGGTGACGATGCCCTGGATCAGCTCGCTACGGGTGGTCTGCTGACGCAGCAGGCCGATCGCCACCTGGGCGACCGTCATCGCGTCCGCGGCGTTGACCCCCAGTTCCGGAAAGGCGGCGGCGTGGGAGGGCGTGCCCCGGTAGGACACGTCGAACATGGAGATCGCCGATCCGGGCATGGTCGCCGTCTCGACGGGGGTGGGATGCACCATCATGGCGGCGTCGAGTCCGTCGAAGGCCCCGCGTTCGAGCATCAGGATCTTGCCGCCACCCCCCTCCTCGGCGGGTGTCCCGAGCACGGTGACGGTGAGCCCCAGGTCGTCGGCGAGTCCGGCCAGCCCCAGACCCGCGCCCACCGCAGCGGCGGCGATGACGTTGTGCCCGCAGGCGTGACCGATGTCCGGCAACGCGTCGTACTCGGCGCAGATCCCGACGTGCAGCGGCCCCGAACCCACGGTCGCGCGGACGGCGGTGGGCAGGCCGTAGCAGCCGTGCTCCACGGAGAAACCGGCACCGTCCAGCGCCTCGGCCACCCAGGCGCTGGCACGGACCTCCTCGAAGGCCAGTTCGGGATGCGCGTGGATCCGGTGGGACAGGTCCACCAGGGACCGTTCCGCCGCCCGGACCCGCCGCTCGACCTCGCTCTTGTGGTTCATGGGAGTCGACCTCACGCTCCCGGACGCGCGGCGATGTGCACGGTGGCCGGTCGGGTGGCGGCGTCGTAGGACGCGTGCGCCCCGGTCGCCCCCATCCCGCTGTCCCCCGCGGGTTCGTACCGTCCCTCGGGGCCGCCGCCCTGCCACTGGTTGACCCAGGTGATGCCGGCGGGGATCCGGGCGGCCGCGGTGATGTGCTCGGGGTCCTCGGTGTAGACGGTCGCGGCGAGGCCGAACCGGGACCGCGACGCGCGCTCCAGCCCCTCCTCGAAGGAGGAGACGACGGAGACCGGGACGACCGGCCCGAAGGTCTCCTCGGTCATGACCAGCATCGACTCGTCCACGTCGGTCAACACCGTGGCCGGGTAGAAGAAGCCCTTGCCTTCCGGTTCGATCCCGCCCGTGCGGACGGTCGCGCCCCGCGCCTCCGCGTCGGCGACGTGCCGCCGGACGGTGTCGCGCTGCCGCTCGTCGACCAGTGGCCCCAGCACGGTGTCCTCGTCGAGGCCGTTCCCGGTCGTGTAGGTTCCCGCCGCCGCCACGAGTGCGTCGACGAACTCCTCGGCGACGTCCCGGTGGACGTAGACGCGCTCCATCGAGGTGCAGATCTGTCCGGTGTTGACGAACGCGCCGAAGGCGACGGCGGTCGCGGTGGCGCGGACGTCGACCCCCGCGTCGACCACGACCGGGTCCTTGCCGCCGAGTTCGAGTACCGACCGGTGCAGCCGTTCCCCGGCTCCGGCCCCGATCCGGCGTCCGGTCTCGACCGAGCCGGTGAAGTGCACGAGCCGGATCTCCTCGTGCTCGGCCAGCGGTGCTCCGGCGCGGGCGTCCCCGAGGACGAGGTTGACCACGCCAGGCGGAAGGGACAGCAGCTCGAACAGCCGTACCGTCGACAACGGCGAGTGCTCCGAGGGCTTGACGACCACGGTGTTGCCCGACGCCAGCAGCGGACCCAGGGCGCCGAGCACCATCGGCACCGGGAAGTTCCAAGGCGTGATCACCGCGGTGGCTCCCAGCGGGTGCCGCAGGATCCGGGACCGGCTGCCGTCAGGCCGGCTGACCGTCTCCTCGAACGGGTACGTCAGCGCCTGATCGGCCGCGACCCGCAGACCGGCCACCGCGCCGTCGATGAACGAGCGGCCGAGCCCGACCGGCTTGCCCATCTCCCGGCACTCCAGCTCGGCCAGTTCGGAGACGTGCTCGGAGACCGCGTCGGCCCACGCGTGGATCCGCGCCACACGTTCGGCGAGCGGCAGGGCAGCCCATGCCGGCTGTGCCCGCACGGCGGCCGTCATCGCATGGTCGACGTCGTCCGCGCAGCCGCCGGGCAACCGCGCGATCAGCTCCTCGGTCGCCGGGTTGACGACGTCGAGTGACGTACCGCTCCGGGAGTCCTCCCAGGTGCCATCGATCAGGTTCTGCAGGGTCTTCATCCGAACGGACTCCTCTGACGGGGTGGGACGCGCGGTGGCACGGCCCGTGGAAGCAGGTGGGAACGGGGACTCAGTCGAGGCGGTCGGCCATGAGTTCACCGGTCATGATCGCGGCCAGGTTGGTGTTGGCCCGGGGGACGAGAGGGAAGATCGACGCGTCGACCACGCGCAGTCCGTCCACGCCCAGGACGCGGCACGCGGGGTCGACCACCGTGTCGGCGGCATCGGGAGATCCCATGCGGCAGGTGCTGGTGCCGTGCTGCGCGTCGGAGACCGTCGCCATCAGGTGGTCGTCGAGCGCGCCGTCGTCGTCGAGTGCGGCGAACAGGTCCGGGTTCGCGCTCTCCAACGAGCCCCGCGTGATCGCGGCGGTCTCGGGCCTGCGCGCCAGGTCGACCAGCGTCCGCACGCCCTCGCGCAGGCGGGCGAGGTCCCGTTCGTCGGAGAGCATCCTCTGCCGCACCAAGGGCTGGTCCATCGGGTCGGTCGAGGTCAGCGTCAGAACGCCGCGGGAGTGGTTCTGGTTGAGCCACACGCCGAAGGCGCCCGAGGCCGTGCCGGTCGAGGCGTTCGCCATGGACAGCACGTTCTGGTTCATGGAGACGAACATCAGGTCGTTGACCGGGGCGTCGGCGCCACTGGTCCAGCGGACGCAGACGTTGGTGTGCCGGTCGTTCGGCGTTGCGACAGCAGCCTCATCCGTCAGTGGGAGCGACACCATCGCCATCGGGTGGTCCTGCATGCCGCGCCCCACGGGAAGGTCCTGACGGACCTCGACGCCGAGGGAGCGAAGGTGTGCGGCCGGACCGATGCCCGAGCGCATGAGGATTCCGGGGGAGTGGATGACACCGGCGCTGAGGACCACCGTGTCCGCGTGCTCGGTCACCGTGGCACCGTCGGCCACGAACCGGACCCCCGTGGCGCGGTCGCCATCGAAGACGACCCGGTCCACCAGCGCGTCTCCGCGAATGGTGAGGGTGCCCAGCTCACGGGTCCCTTCCAGGTAGGCGTCGTTGACCGACACCCGCCGCCCGTCACGCGAGTTGATCGGGTAGGGCGAGACCCCCGTCGCCGACGGTGCGTTGACGTCCGGAGCCCAGGAGAACCCGGCGGCCAGGGCGGAATCGGCCAGTGCGATGTCCACCCCTCCCCACCGGCTCCGTGGTGTCCGATAGATCGGTGTCGGGCCGCCGCGACCGTGATACGCCTCGTCGCCGAAGTCCTCGTCGTCCTCCAGCTTGGCGAAGTAGGGCAGGACGTCGTCCGGTGCCCATCCCGAGCATCCGAGGGCGACCCAGTCCTCGAAGTCCGCCATCGGGGGACGGATCGCGATCTGCCCGTTGACCGAGGAGCTGCCGCCGACGCCCCGACCGCGCCAGTACGGGGCCTGCTGCTGCCTGTCGGTCCGCGAGGAGTTCAGGCCCGTCCAGACCAACCCTTCGGCGGCCGTGGGGTCCATCAGCGCGACGGCCGGATTCGGCGATCGCCACGCCTCGTGCATCTGCGCGGAACGGTAGTCGGGTCCCGACTCCAACAGGAGGACCCGTTTGCCCTTCTCCGCCGAGCGGACCGCGAGCGCCGCGCCCGCCGAGCCCGCGCCCACCACGATGACGTCCCAACCGTTGCTCGTCATGCTTCGTCTCCCGCCATAGGGTGATCGGCCGTAGGCTCATACCGCCTTGACTGCCCTGAGCTGGAATTGTGCTCCACGTCTCATGTTCAGTCAAGAGTGAATGTTCATTTTTCAATGAATGCAGGGGGGTTCGCGTGTCCTCGACAGCCGACGACGGCGACGGCGGCGGTCTCGACGCGCATGACGCACTCGTCGAGGAGTTCGGTACGCACATCGGTCGCGCGATGGGTTGGCCACCGATGGCGGGCCGGGCCGCAGGGGTGCTGATGCTCAGCGAGAGGCCGCTGACGATGGCGCAGTTGCAGGAGGAGCTCGACGCGAGCAAGGGCTCGGTGTCCGAGATGACCCGACTGCTCATCGCCAACGGCACGGTGGAACGCTTCAAGGAGCCGGGTAGCCGGCAGTTCGTGTACCGGTGGCGCGACGACGCCTGGATCGGTTGCCTGCAGCACGTCCTCGCCTCGACCACGGAACTGCGGGAACTGGCCGAACGCGCACAGGCCCGGGGCGCGGCCATGCCGGAGGAACAGCGCGATCGGCTGATCGAGATGCGGGAGTACTACCGCTTCATGGTGGGGCGCCTGGAGACGTTGCTGGAGGACTACACCGCAGGGTGGGAGGCACGCCAGGGGCGGGAGTGACGTGCCCGAGGACTCTGGGGCCTCCCCAGGGGCTCCCAACGCCCCGGAAACAACGAAGGGCGCCCCTCGAAGATGAGGAACGCCCAGTTCATGAAGGGTGAGCCCCCGGGGGATCGAACCCCGAACCCACGGATTAAAAGTCCGTTGCTCTGCCGATTGAGCTAGAGGCCCGCGCGTACGCCCTGGAGCCTGACCCCGGGCCGTCGCCGCGACAACTCTACCGCAGCCGTGGGTACTTGGGACGTCCGGCCACGGCCACCACCCCGGCTGTCACCTCGACGCGGTGAACGCTTCGGGCTGGCACTGTGGAGCCCGTAAGACCGACATGAGGCTGGATGGGACACCATGGTGCTCGACGACACGGACCTGAGATTGTTGCGCCTGCTCCAGCGCGACGGACGCGCCAGCTACGAGGCCCTGGCGCGGGAGGTCGGGCTCTCCCGTACCGCGGCCCGGATGCGCACGAACAAGCTGCTCGACAGCGGCCGGATCCGGGTCCGCGGAGTCGTCAGACCCGAGGTCACCGGGGCCACCACGGTCGGTCATGTGTCGGTGGCCATCGAGGGCTCCGCCGAGAAGGCCGCGAGCGCCCTGTCCCAGGTCCCGGACGTGGTCTACCTGGCGGTGGCGGCGGGCCGGTACCCCCTGGCCGCGGAACTGCGCACCACGGGGATGGAACGGCTCGCCGACGTGGTGGGGCGGATCCGCGCGCTACCGATGGTGCGTGACGTCGACACCCTGGTCTACAGCGCCATCCTGCGCGACCGCTTCCAGGCGGAGCGCCCCTACACGCCCACGGAGCTGGACACGACCGACCACGTACTGCTGAGGGAACTCCAGCAGGACGGCAGGATGCCCTTCTCCGAACTGGCCGTGAGCGCCGGACTGTCCGCGCCCGCCGCACGTGCTCGCGTGCTCAGGCTCCTGGAAGCGGGCGTGGTGCACGTGGGCGCCATGGTCGTGCCCGGCGCCCTGGGTGTGGAGTTCCTCTGCGGTTTCCTCCTGGCGGTCGACGATCCCGAGGGCGAGGCCCTTTCGGGCATCGCGAGGTCGGAGTCGACGGTGTTCCTGGCTCGGTGCATGGGCCGTGGAGACGCGGTGGGCACCGTCATGGGCGCCTCCCTGGATCAGGTGCTCCAGGAACTGGACCGGCTCCGGTCGACGCCCGGGGTGAGGCTGATCGAGTCATGGATGCACCTGCACCTGGCCAAAGAAACCTATGAAACCGACTTTGGTAGATGAAAACTTTGCACAGATAGGACTTGCCAAACTTTTCATCCACTGGATACCTTCCAGTGTGTCGACATGTCATTTGTGCTGCTCGACACACCGGAGGAGAACACCCATGGACACCGCCAAACGCGACGCGCATGCCTGGATGGATGCCCACAAGGAGCACCTGTCACAGTGGCACCGCACCATCTGGGACTACGCCGAGCCCGCCTGGCGTGAGTACCGATCGAGTGCCTGGTACGTGCGGACCCTGCGCGAGCACGGCTTCGAGGTCGAAGAGGGCAGCGGTGGCATGCCGACGGCCTTCTCCGCCACCTGGAGCAACGGACCCGGCCCCACCCTGCTGACCTACGCCGAGTACGACGCGGTTCCCGGAAACTCCCAGGCGCCCGTGGCCAACCGTGAGCCGCGCGAAGGCCAGAGCGAGTTCGCGCCGGGGCACACCGACCCCCACTCCGCCCTGGGCATGTCGACCCTGGCGGGGCTGCTCGCGGCACAGGACGCGATGAAGCGCAACGAAATCGGCGGCACCCTGCGCTACACCGGCGAGCCCGCGGAAAAGGTGCAGGGCTCCAAGGTCGTCCACGGCCTGCGCGGCTACTACGACGATGTCGACGCGATCATCAGTTTCCACCCCTTCTACATGCTCCCCCTGTGCAACACCACGCGGTGGGACACCCAGTGCGGCTCCTACTACAGCCGCGTGTACACCTTCATCTGCGACGAACCCGAGACCTGGTTGGCGGCCGACGAAGCCAGTCCCATCCCGGCCTCGCACTCCTCCGCACGCGCTCCGGGTGCCAACGCCGCCCTGTTCACGATGTACTCACTGACCAAGACCACCCAGGAGTCCATGCTGCCCTCGCACGGCGGCTGGTCCCTGACCGAGGCGCTGCTCCCCGCAGGTCAGGCCACCGCCGACAACCTCCCCGCACGGGTGGCCTCCATCCAGTACTCGTGGCGCTGCCCGGACCTGGACATGGCCGAACGCGTGCTCAGCGTCCTGGACCGCAACGCCGAGCACGCCGCCCAGGCTTCCCACTCACGCCTGGCCACGCGCTGGGTGGCCCGCAACCGTCCGGGCATCACCAACCACACCCTCGCGGAGGCCACGTACCGCAACCTGGCGGAGGTCGGCGCCCCGACCTACGGCCCCGAGGCCGTTGAGGCGGCGCGCATGGTCCAGAAGGGTCTGGGCTTCGAACCGATGGAAGACCCCTTCCTGGACGAGTGCCAGAGCCTGATCGAGCCGAAGGAGGCCGAGCGGGCGCTGCGTGAGCACATGCCGTCCTGGCAGACCAACTGGACCAGCGACGACTACGTCGAGATGACCTGGTACGCCCCCACGGTGCGCTTCTACGTGGCCCGCCCCGCGCTCAAGGTGCCCGAGGGGTCGCCCGGCTACCCGTCCTGGGTGATGAACGCCCTGGGCGGCATGCCCGAGGCCATCGACCCCACCATCGACACCGCCGGCCGTACCGTGGCCGGCACACTGCTGGATCTGATGCGCGACCCCCAGACCCTGGTCCGGGCCAAGGAGGAGTTCGACCAGCGTCGCGCCGAGCGCGGTGACACCCCGGCCCTGCTGGCCGCGGACTTCATGCCGCCCACCGAGCTGCCTTGGCCCGACTACGACAGCGGTACCGGTGCCTGGTCTCCCGCGGCCTCCTTCGAGACCGACGATCACGGACGGACGGTGCAGAGTCGATGACCGCCACCACATCCTCCGACAAGGTCACCAGTTCGTCGCGCCGGGCCGCCATCGGGTCCTTCATCGGCAGCACGGTCGAGTGGTACGACTTCTACGTCTTCACCATCGCCGCGGCCTTCCTGATGGGACCCCTCTTCTTTCCCCTCAGCGAGAACCCGTTCATCGGGGTCATGGCGGCCTTCGCCACGCACGCGGTCGGGTTCTTCGTCCGACCCCTGGGCGCTCTGGTCTTCGGGCACATGGGCGACCGGGTCGGACGCAAGAAGATCCTGGTCACCACGCTGCTCCTGATGGGCGTGGCCACCTTCTTCATCGGTCTGCTGCCCACCTATGAGCAGATCGGCATGGCCGCCCCCGTGATCCTGGTGGCCCTGCGACTGCTCCAGGGGTTCGCCGTCGGCGGCGAGTGGGGTGGCGCGGTACTGGTGGCCGTCGAGCACGCACCCGCGCGGCGTCGTACCTTCCTGGGCTCGTTCGCCCAACTCGGTTCCTCCGCGGGTTCCCTGCTGGCGACCGGATCGTTCGCCCTGCTGAGCCTGGTCGGGGAGGACTTCCTGATCAACGGTGGTTGGCGCATCCCCTTCCTCCTGAGCGCGGTGATGGTCGTCATCGGCCTGGCCATCCGGATGAAGGTCGACGAGTCACCGGTCATGACCGAACTCCAACGCACCGAGGGCGTCTCACAGCGCCCCGCGGTCGAGGCCGTCCGCGGTTCCTGGCGCCAGATCCTGATGGGTATCGGCCTTCTCTCGGTCGGGGTGGGGGGCTACTACGTGGTCACCAGTTTTGTGATCACCTACGGCACCGTGGATCTCGGCCTGTCCGAGAGCATGCTCCTCAACGCCATCACCGTGGCCTCGCTCGCGGAGTTCCTCACCGTCCCCGTCCTGGCTCTGCTGGGCGACCGGATAGGCGCGCGCCGGGTGATCGGCTGGAGCATGCTCCTGGTGGCGGTCGCGTCGATTCCCCTGTTCGGACTGATGGCCACCGGTAGCGTCGTGCTCATCTGGGGCGTGATGTGCGTCGTCCGCATCGGCATGGCGGGTTCCTACGGTCTGGTGGGCTCGGTCCTGGCCGAGTCCTTCCCCGCCCGTACCCGCTACACGGGTATCTCGCTGACCTACCAGCTGTGCGCCATGATCTTCGGGTCCATGTCGGCGCTGGTCGCCACGGGTCTGCTGGCCCTGACCGGTTCGCCGTGGTCGGTAGTGGGCTACCTGGTGGCCATGTGTGTGCTGGGAGCGGTGTGCAACAGAGGACTCTCCCGATACGGGCACCACATGGACGCCGTCGAACGGAGCGCGGGGGCGTAGCCGTGCACGTCCGCGGACGGGACCGGGGCCGGGCTCGGTGGAGACCGGCCCTCGCTGGTGGGTCTCCGGTAACAGGACAGGGCCCGGCCCGGCTGGGACAAAACGCCACATAGCGACGTGAAATCCCCCGGCCCCGTGAACTTTTCATCTGTGGTGTCGGGGTTCGATCTCCGGGGGATCACCAGAAATCCCCAGGTCAGTACGTATTCAACGTGCTCGACCTGGGGTTTTCGCGTGCCTGGGGCCTCGCTGCACCTCCTCGACCACCGGGGCGCAGAGCCCCCTGCTCGCGGCTCCGGGGGGCCGATGGCCCGGATGGCGCCTCCCCGCGTAGGCCCGGGTCTGGTCTGGACAAGCAGCCCTTCCGGCTCGAAGAGCCCCGCCCCCACCGGGTGAGGGGTGCCCGCGGTGGTGTCCTGCCCCCCACGATTCTCCCGTCTCGACCCGTGCTTCGCCCAGTAGCGGTGTGTCACCTCCCGCCCGTGACATTCGTGGCGTCCAAGTCATGACGCGGCATCACTGTCGGACACACGCGATGCGCAAAAGACTGTGTCGTGGACGCGGTGGTCGAGCCGGAGCGTCCCGGGCCCGCGGTCGGCCCGGCGCCGCCGGCTCCGGACCGCGACTTCCGGACACCAACGAGAGGAACGACATGGCACTGCCGGCACTGATCTCGGTCGAGGACATGTTCGGTTCACCGGAGCGCACCCGGCCCCTGATCTCGCCGGACGGCGCCCAGGTCGCCTTTCTGGCTCCGTGGAAGAACCAACTCAACGTCTGGCTCCAGGACCTGGACACCGACACCGAGCCGCGCTGCGTGACCAACGACGAGACCCGCAGCGTGATCCGCTACGAGTGGGCCGACGACCCCCGTTGGCTGCTCTACCTCCAGGACGTCGGCGGCGACGAGAACTGGCATCTGTACCGCGTGGACCTGGATTCTCCGGACGCTGACGCGGTCGACCTCACACCGTTCCCCGGAGACAGGGTCATCAGTTTCGAGCCCGTCGCCGGGCGCCCCGGTAAGAGGAAGCTGGTGATCGGCAGAGCGGCCGGGAGCATCGAGACCCACGAGCTGGACATCGCCTCCGGGGAGATCGTGTCGATGGAGGAGGATCCCGAGCACCTGGCGGCCCTCAGAATGGCCGAGGAGAGCGAGTGGCTCGACGGCACCGACTACCCCCTGGGCGTCTTCCCGACCACGATCACACCGGACCGCACCGGGATGTGGATCGGCTCCCACCTGGGCACCGACCGCACCCGGCTGGTGCGGGTCGATCTGGCCACCGGGGAGGGGACCGAGGTCGACAGCCACCCGACCCACGACATCGACACCCGGTCCCTGGTCTTCCCCACACTCCCCCCACCGCTGATCCAGGACCGGCAGGGAGAGTTGCTCGGGGTGCGCTACCTCGGGGAACGGCAGGTGATCCACGCACTGGACCCGCACTTCGCCGAGGTCCTGGAGAACCTGGAGAAGCTGTCCGAGGGAGACCTCTCCGCGATGTCCACCGACGAGAGCGGCCAGCGGTGGGTCGTCACCTTCACCCACGACCGCGACCCCGGGGTGACCTGGTTCTACGACCACGCCACCGGCGAGAGCCGGCTGCTGTTCCGGCCCTACCCGCATCTGGACCCTGAGGTGTTGGCACCGATGCGGCCGGTCACGATCACCGCGCGCGACGGACTGAAGCTGCCGTCCTACCTCACACTTCCCGTGGGGCTGGACCCCGTGGGGCTGCCCATGGTGCTGCTGGTCCACGGCGGACCGTGGGCCCGGGACAGCTGGGGGTTCGACCACTCCGTGCAGCTGCTCGCCAACCGTGGCTACGCGGTGCTCCAGGTCAACTTCCGCGGATCGACCGGGTTCGGCAAGGCCCACATGGAGGCCGCGATCGGTGAGTTCGCGGGCAAGATGCACGACGACCTGATCGACGGCGTGGACTGGGCGGTGGCGCAGGGCTACGCGGACCCGGACCGGGTGGCGATCTTCGGCGGTTCCTACGGCGGCTACGCGACTCTGGTGGGGGTCACCTTCACCCCGGACCGCTTCGCCGCGGCCGTCGGTTACGTCGGCGTCTCGAACCTGGCGAACTACATGCGGACCCAGCCCGTGTTCCTCCGTCCCGCGCTGGTCAACAACTGGTACCGCTACGTCGGCGACCCCGACGTCCCGGAGCAGGAGGCGGACATGCTCGCCCGCTCGCCGATCAGCCGGATCGACGAGATCCGCACACCGCTGATGCTGGTCCAGGGCGCGAACGACTCCCGCGTCGTGCGGGACGAGTCCGACCAGATCGCCGAAGGGCTGCGCGCCCGCGGGGTGGACATCGAGTACATCGTCTTCGACGACGAGGGGCACGGGTTCGTGCACCCGAAGAACCTGATCACTATGTTCGACTCCGCGGAGCGCTTCCTCGCCGAGCACCTGGGAGGACGGACCGAACAGGCCTAGCAGAACAGGGCTGAGCGCCCGCGGAGAACCGAACGCCCGGACGGATCCACCCGTCCGGGTGTTCGCGTGTGTGCGGAGCGTTGATGACCAGGGGCGGAGCCGGGGGTAGTGACACCACGTCATGGGTGCGCCCCCAGGAATGTCATGCGCGGGTGTTGACGTGAGGGCACTGCCGGGCCAACTCTCCAACGGCTTGAATAAAGGAGAAGGAAAGCAGAGGAGCAACCGCTTACAGGCCGAACCGCCCCTTTCAAAACTTCCGAAGGCAGGAGAAGCCCCCATGAGTCACCAGACCGCGATCACGAACTTCGAGCAGGAAGACCGGAACGCGCAGGAGTCGCAGGACGTGCACTCCGAGCAGCCGGTGGACATCAAGCAGGAAGTGCTCAAGGGCCTGGGCGGCACCTCGGGGATGATCTACTCCGTTCTGCCGGTCGTGGTCTTCGCGATGGCCGTTCCCTTCCTTTCGCTGTTGGCCGCGATCGGGGCTGCGATCGCTGTGGCTCTGGTGTTGGCCGGGTATCGGCTGTGGCGTGGTGAGCAGGTCATGGCCGCGTTGGGCGGGGTCTTCGGTGTGGCTGTGGCCGGCGGTGTGTCGGCCGCGACCGGGTCGGCCAACGACTTCTTCCTGATCGGGATCTGGGCGTCGCTGGTGGGGGCGGTGATCCTGCTGGTGACGTTGGTGGTTCGTCGGCCGTTGACCGGGGTCATCTGGAACGCCTTCCATGGTGGTGAGAACCCCTGGCGTGAGGAGCGGGGCGTGTTGCTGGGGCACGATCTGGCGACCTTCGCGGTGATGGTGATTCTCGCCGGCCGGTTCGCTGTGCGGCAGTGGCTCTACCTGGCTGATTCCACGACCTGGCTCGCGGTCGCTGACACGGTGACGGGTTTTCCGTTGACGGCGGTGGGCGCGGTGGTGATCGTGTGGGCGTTCCGTCGCTCCACCAAGCGTCTGCTCAAGAACGACACCGCCCAGACCGCCACCACCCCGACCAGCGCGTAGACCAGCGAGACCAGCACACAGACCAGCGAGACCAGCGCACAGACCAGCGCGCAGGGCTGACCTGACGAACACCGCGCCATCCACCGTTCGGTGGGTGGCGCGGTGTTCGTCGTTTCCGTGGTGGATCGTGCGGGGCGCGGGGCCATGAACCTCTACGAGGTGCGGGTGGGTTCAACCCATGATCTGGCGGGGTGTCAGCGGTCGACGGATTCCAGGGTGGACTCCAAGAGCCCCAGGCTCGCTGATATCCCGGATCGCTGTTCCTCGGAGAGCCCTTCGATGGTGAGGCGCTCCAGTTCGCTCCACATCCGGTCCACCTTTGGGCGCAGGGCCAGGCCGGCCTCGGTGACCTCGACGATCATCACGCGCCGGTCAGTGAGGGACGGCGTGCGACGCACCAGCCCCGACTTCTCCAGCCGGGAGATGCTGCGCGTCATGGTGGGGGCGTCCGACTCCAGGGACGCGACCAGGTCGACCTGTCGCTGTGGTCCCCCGGACCACAGGGTCATCAGCACGAGTTCCTGACCCGGGTGCAGGCCGGTTTCGCGTAGCAACCTGCCCGCGAGCGACTTGTGGAGCCGTGCCACCCGGAAGATCGCGTGGCTGACCGAGCCGCCATCGAGCCCTGTGACCTGTTTCGATTCCTCCTCTGGCATGTCCATGCTCCCACCTCCAGAAAAAAGGTTGTCCGGCTAAGGAATTTGCGCCGGCGTTTTAGTTGTTCGGCTAACTATAAGCCCACCTCGGATATTCAGGAGAGTCTCGATGTCGACCGCCTTCACCCCACTGACCGCCGGCGGCCTCCAGCTGCGCAACCGGATCGTCATGGCCCCGATGACCCGCAGCCGCGCGGACGGCACGCTTCCCACCGCCGACATGACCACCTACTACACCCAGCGCGCGAGCGCCGGCCTGATCGTCACCGAGGGGGTCCAGCCCTCGGCGATCGGTCAGGGCTACCCGTTCACGCCCGGCCTGCACTCCGCCGAACAGGTCGACGGATGGCGGGCCGTGACCGACGGCGTGCACGCGGCCGGTGGCACGATCGTCGCTCAGCTCATGCACACGGGGCGTATCGGCCATCCCAGCACGACGAAGGCGGTCGGTAACGGCGCGCTGAACCCCGTCGGTCCCTCGTCGGTACGGGCGGCGGGCCAGGTCTTCACTCCGTCGGGTCCACAGGAACACGTCGTCCCCGATGAGCTCACCGAGGAACAGATCGTCGCTACGATCGCGGACTTCGCCCGTGCCGCCCGCAACGCCGTCGCCGCCGGATTCGACGGCGTCGAGATCCACGGAGCCAACGGCTACCTGCTGCACCAGTTCCTGTCCACCAACGCCAACCGGCGCACCGACGACTGGGGCGGTTCGCCGGAGAACCGGATGCGTTTCACGGTCGAGGTCACCAAGGCGGTGGCCGCCGCCATCGGAGCCGACCGAACCGGCATCCGGCTCTCTCCGGCCAACGGCCTGGGGGACACCGTCGAGGACGATCACCGCACGCTCTACCCCCGGCTGGTCACCGAACTCGACGGGTTCGGTCTGGCCTACCTGCACTTGGTCGAAGCCGGAGATCCCTCTTTGACCCCGGTGTTGCGCGGTGCCTGGTCCGGTGCGTTCATCCTCAACCCGGCCGACACCGCCCGATCCGGCTGGGCGGACCGTCTCGGCTTGGTCGCCGATGGCGACGCCGACGCCGTGTCCTTCGCCCGACCGTTCATCGCCAACCCCGACCTGGTCTCCCGGCTCGCCGCCGGCGCCGAGCTCGCCGAGCCCGATCTCGGCCTCGCCTACGGGGGCGATCACCGGGGCTACACCGACTACCCCACCCTCGCCGGCGAACTGCCGGTGCTCTGAACGACGTTCTCCACGACCGACACGATCGAAAGGAAGTAGGACCATGCGAGCCCACGTTCTGCACAACTATGGGCTCGATGGCATGACCCTGACCGACGTGCCCGAACCGGAGGTCGGCCCCGGCGAGGTCAATCCGTGTCGAACACATCGCCGTGAACCCGCTCGACTGGAAGATCCGCGACGGCCACCTCGCCGAGATGGTGTCACCGAGCCTGCCGACCGTCATCGGCACCGATATGGCCGGCACCATGTTGGCGGTCGGCGAGGGTGTCGACGACCTGTCCACTGGGGATCAGGTGGTCGGGTTCGCGGACTCGGGGGCCTTCGCCGCCGTGGCGGTCACCCGTCGAACCCGCGTGACCAAGGTGCCAGCCGGGCTCGATCTTCGCCACGCGGTGGCCGTCGCGACCTCCGCCGAGACCGCGCAGAGAGTCCCGGCGCTCCTCGATCTACTACCAGGCACACGCCTTGGACGCGATCGTGCCGCAGATGTCCCTGTCACTGATGACGGGGGTGCGCACGCTCATGGACTTGCTCAACGGTTGGGAGGAGCTGGAGGCCGTCGACGGCACACCGCTTCTGCACACTGGTCACGGCAGCTCCGAGGACCGTGAATCGCTGATCGAGCTCCTGGCCCGGCACTTCCCTGACTGGCCGGTCAACGATCCTGACCCACAGTAGTCTGACGCCGTCCCGGGAACCGTGCAGTCACAGCAGGAGTAGCGTTCACATGGCCAAGTCAGCAGCCCCCTCCGGTACGAGGGACTTCCTCGCCGACGACCTGCGTCGTCGTCGTGCGGCGTTCGCCACCGTCAGCGACGTCTTCGAGCGGTACGGGTTCGATCCGCTGGAGACCCCCGCGTTCGAGCGGCTGGAGGTGCTGACCGGTAAGTACGGCGAAGAGGCTTCCCAGCTCCTGTTCAAGATCCTGCGTCGCGGGGTCCACGAGGCCTCGGGCAAGCCCGATCTGGCGCTGCGCTACGACCACACGGTTCCCCTGGCCCGGGTCATCGGCACCCACGGGGCGAAGCTGCCCAACCCCTACAAGCGCTACGCCATCGGCCCGGTGTGGCGGGCCGACCGCCCCCAGGAGGGCCGGTTCCGGGAGTTCGTGCAGTGCGACATCGACACGGTGGGTTCGTCCTCCCCGCTGGCCGACGCCGAGATCGTCCTGGCCTTGGCCGAGAGCCTGGATGCTCTGGGGGTGAACCGCGTCCCCTTGGCACAGGCCGGCGCCGATCTTCGGGAGCGTCTCGAAAGTTTTCGCTCGACCGGGGGCAGTCCGTCACGTATGCCAGAGGTCGAGCGACTCCCAACCCTGAGGAACTCCCATCGATCCTAGCGACAGCGCATATGACGTCGGGAACGTCTGCAACAAGGCGACCAGTTGCTGGTTCCAGTGCGGTTCGGTCTCGATCGACGGGAGGAGGTAGGCGATGACCGCGAGAGCGTTGTACGTACCGAAGACGCCCTTGGAAGTCGTCTCTTCCCGAAGATGGTCGAGGAGAGGCGCCTGCCCTACTTTGGGTCGTGATGGGGCGTACTGAAGCTTCCTGTTGAACCAGGGCCCCGGCAAAGTCAGGTCTGTAGGAGTCTGAGCGGGCGAGCCTCGTCGCGGATCATGTGACGGTTGGCCTCGGCGATGTTGTCGAACCCGGCTGCTCTGAGCAGCCCGATCGCGGTGTTGCGCAGAGCCGCCATAACCTGCGGAGCGCTGCCCGTGCGCACCTGGGAGCGGTCCTCGTCGTAGGTCACATCCCGCACGTGGTGAAGCTTGTTCTCGATCCCCCAGTACCGGCGCACCCACCCGGACAGCACCAACGCAGGCGCAACGCGGTGGTCGGCCGAGGT
>NZ_FRFF01000184.1 GCF_900143625.1 Nocardiopsis sp. JB363 | reverse complement strand
CCCCCGACGCCAACCCTCCCCCGCCCACCGGCACGACCACGGTGGTGACCTCCGGGGAGTCCTCCAGGATCTCCAGGCCGACGGTGCCCTGACCAGCGATCACACGCGCGTCGTCGAAGGGCGGCACGAACGCCAGGAGTTCGCGTTCGACCAGGTCCTCGGCGGCGGAGAGGCGTTCGGCCGGGGACACGGGCACCACCCGCGCGCCCATCGCCCGAATGCGCTCCACCTTGATCCGCGGTGCGCCCTCGGGCACCACCACGGTGCAGGCCACCCCCTGCCGGGCGGCGGCGTGGGCCAAGGCCATACCATGGTTGCCCGAGGAGTGGGTGATGACCCCGCGTTCGCGCTGGGTGTCGTTGAGCCGTGCCACGGCGTTGGTGGCCCCTCGCAGCTTGAAGGCTCCGGTGGGTTGCAGGCTCTCGGGTTTGAGCAGGAAGGGCCGTTCGGTGCTCGGCCCGGCGGTGAGGGGTGTGCGCACCACATGGTCCTGGATCCTGGTGGCGGCGGCACGGACGTCCTCGACGGAGACCAGTCGCATGCGGCGAGTATGCCCCCGTCCGGTCGCCGCACACGGAATACTCGGGTGTGATGCGAACCGAATAAACCTCCTACCCGGCGAACACCAGCGAGTTCGACGCGCTGGGGATCGAGCGGGAGGCGAGCGCGCAGGTGCGTCCGCCCCGGGTCGCCGCCTCACCCGCGGCCCTGGAATGCCGGCTGCACTCCACCGTGGGACTGGGCGACTCCACCGTGGTGTTCGGCCGAGTGCTGCGCATCGCCGTGGCGCCGGAAGCCCTGGCGGACGGGCGCCCGGAGGTCACCCTGCTGCGACCCCTGGCCCGGCTCGGACGCAACGAGTGGTCCACGTTGGGCGAGGTACGGGCGATCGACCGCCTGCCCTACCATCCCTGAGGTCCTCGGCCTCGAAAACCGCGCCCTGTGGTGGGCGTCCGACCCGTGGAGGAGTGGGCGGGCCGGACGCCCGAAGGGGCCGGGGGCGCGCCCCGTGCGCGCGCCCCCGGGGCTTTAGTGGTCGTGCTCGTGGTCGACGGGTTCCTGGCAGGCCACCCTGGGTTCGATGTTGACGCCCTGGTGGGCCCCGGCGAACTCGAAAACAGTGCTCTCCCCCGGTTCCAGGGCGCTGTGCTCCTCGGTCCCGGTCGCCTCGAAGTGGGCGCCGTGGTTCACCCAGGTGGCGCCGGTCATGTCCAGGATCTCCTGGCGGTTGGCGAACACCCAGTCGACCATCCAACCGTCCACGCCCTCGGGTCCGGCGGTGACCTCGACCTCCACCTCGAACCGGTCGTCGGTCTGGTCGACGACCGTGTACTCGGCGGTGCAGTACTCCTCGGCCGGCGCCTCCGTGGGTTCGGGTTCCGCGGTGGGCCCCTCCGAGGGTTCGGTGGTGGGTCCGTCGGTGGGTGCCGGTTCCTCGTCGCCGAAGACCACGTCGGAGCAGTTGTAGAAGGCCTCCGGGCTGTCGGAGCGTTCCCACACCACGTAGACGATGTGGCGCCCCTCCTTGTCGGGCAGGTCGACGTCCCAGTGGTACTCGGCTCCGGCGTCGCCGCCGCTGCGCAGCGGCGGGTCGACGACCTCGTCGATGAGCTCCAGATCGTCCCAGGTGAGCGGGGCCTCGGGGTCGAAGCCGTCCTCGGTCACGTAGGTGAAGAAGGTGCCCGGGTGCGAGGCCCAGGCGTTGTGCCGGAACTCGACCGTCTCGTCCGCCGGCAGGTGTGTGGTGGGCCAGTCGGTGCGGGGTGTGTTGAACGCGGCGAAGTCCTCGCCGGGTCCGCACAGTTCCCCGTCGGCCACGTACTCACGGTGTCGTCCGTCGGAGTCGGGGACGAGGTTGCCGTACCAGTTCCAGAACGCGTAGTCCCCGCCCTCGGCCAAGGCATCGGCACAGGCCTCGTTGGTGGGGTCCAGCGCGCCTCCGCCGGTGCCGCCGGTGGCGTCGTCGAAACAGGCGTAGGTGCGACTGGCCGGGTAGGTGAACGCGCCGTGGGCCTCGGCGGTGTCGGGCAGGGCGACGAGCACCCCGGCGACGGCGATGCCGCCGACGGCCGCGGCGGTCGCGACCGTCCCGAGGATGGTGGGTGTGCGCATGGCGTGTGTCCCTTCGGTACGGGGCCCGACCGCGTGCGGGGGGTGTTCACGCGGCCGGGCGGGGGGGGTGGAAAGGGTCGCGGGGCCGATGGGACGTCAGTCCTCGGCGCCCTCCTCTTCGGTGTCGTCCTCGTCGCCGAACAGCGCGCCGTGCGACGCCGGCGCCGTGGCCACGTCGACCTTCGACCAGGAGCGGTGGTGGGTGGACTCGGGGGAGGGTCCGCCGTCCGGGTAGGTGGCGGGGGTGTTCTGGGGGACGACCATGAAGCCGCTCGTCAGCAGCGTCGTGCCCATGGCCGCGGGGAGGGCGAGGAGCCTTCCGTGTCGGCGCCCTGCTTTCTGATTGATCACATCATTCTCCTCGGAGGTGACCCTTCGATGCCCTTGCCGGTAACCGTGGGTGGGCACCTATCTCCGGACCGTGCGAAAGGCCCAGGGGTAGGGCGCCTCGGCGCGGCTGCGGGGGGACCGAGGGGGTGCGGGTCTGAGAATGCGTGGCGGATCCGCATGCGGCCGCGGCGGGGCCTGGCGCGACCGTTCGGGCACGTGGAACGTGGTGTGGGCGTCGATGTGGTCCGCCGCCTATGGGAGGGCTCCCCCCGTTCGGGAGCGCTCCCATAAGCGGTGCCGAAAAGTTAACACCATTGATGTGGCTCGACAATGGGTGTGACCGGAGAAAAATCGGAACGCTCCCACGACCGGCACCTGGAAGTGACGCGGCGGATCCGTGGCACCGCCTGGCTCCACGGATCCGCCATGACCGTTCTCAGACCGCCAGGTCCTTCTCCGGGGCGGGCAGGGTCGGCAGCAGGTGCGCCACCCCGGCGGGGTCACCGCTCCAGTCGAGGGCGCGGATCTGGGCGAGGCTGCGCCGACCGGTGATCGCCCGGGCCAGCTCGAAGGCGCTCGCGCTCAGGGTGAGGTCGGCCCCCTTCTCCGCGTCGCCCTCCCCCAGGCGCCACTCCTGGCCGGTGTCGGTGGCCTTCACGTGCACCGAGGGGCGGTCGGTGGACCAGACCCGGGTCAGGCCGCCCAGGACGAAGTCGGCGAGTTGGTCGGCGCCCTCGGTCTGGGGTCCCATCCCCAGCGCGCCGCGGATGTCGTTCTCGTGGTGCCAGGTGTCCAGTGCCGGCAGGGAGTAGCGCAGCCGGGTCCGAGTGCGCATGAGTTCGAGCAGGGCGGGCGCGGCCTCGACCCACTCTGCGGTGAGCTCGTCGATGCGCTTGTCCGCGCGGTCGGCGACCTGACGTGCGGTGACCTCGTCACTGGCCGGGGGTGTCACCAGGCCCTGCACGACCTCGACGCAGAGGCCGGCCATGTGGGCGTAGGTCTGGCGCACGTCCCAGGCCGGACAGGCCGGGACGACGGTGGCGAGAGAGGCCTCGTCGAGGCCGGCGGCCAAGGCGACGAGACGGTCTTGGGCCTGCTGGTAGATGAGCGAGGAGTCCATCGTCCGAGCCTACCTAACACTGTTAGGGACAGGCCCGGCCCACCGGCCCCGGCGAGGTTCCCTGTCTCGACCTTCCCTCGCGGCCAGGGTCTCGTCGAGGTCTATCCCCCCTCACCGGTTCGTCTCCCCGAAGGAAAGCACATGCCAAAAGAAGTCACGGAATGCACATCCGCGGTCCTCTCATGCGTACCGGTACGAGCGCGAGGGTAGGCGCGCTCCCACACCGCATGACCAGCCGATCCGAGGAGGTTGTGGTGATGCACTCGCAGGATGGGTCCAGCGGACCCGACAGCGGCGGCGGCCAGAAGACCGAAGCGGCTCGCGCGGCCGCGGGCGAGGTCGCGTCCACCGCGAAGGATCAGGCACGGTCCTTCGTCGGTGAGGCCCGCTCGGAGACAGGGCACGTCATGAACGACGTCCAGGGTCGCCTCCGGGAAGAGGCCGAGGACCGGACCAGGAAGGCTTCGGGGAACCTGCGCGAGTGGTCGCGGGAATTGGAGTCCATGGCCGAACACTCGGACACTGACTCACCTGTGGGCGACGTGGTGCGCCAGGTCGCGGAAGGGGGTCGCGGGACCGCGGACTTCCTGGACAAGCGGGGTGTGGACGGCCTGTTGGACGAGGCCCGAGGCTTCGCCAGGCGCCAGCCGATGGCTTTCCTCGTGGGGGCCGCGGTGGCAGGGTTCGCGCTCGGACGCATCCTCAAGGTGTCCCCCGAGGACTCCGAACAGGGCGGTTCCGAGGGCTCGGAGCGAGGCTCTTCCTCGGCCCGGAGCCGCGAGCCCGCTTCCCTGCCCAGGCAGGGCAGCCCGTCCGCGGGCGAGACGATCCCTCCGGACGTGGCCTCCGAGAGGCTGGGCCGAAATCCGCAAGGAGGAGGAATCTGAGATGGCGACGGTTCCCAGGCCCACACCGGGCACACAGGACCGGATCCGGCGGGAGTGGGACCAGGACGACAGGTCCCTGTCCGAACTCGTCGGGGTGGTGACGTCCGACCTCCAGAAGCTGTTCCGCCAGGAGATCGACCTGGCCAAGGCCGAACTCCGTGAGGAGGGCGCCAAGGCCGGCAAGGCCGCGGGGCTGCTCGGCGGAGCCGGATTCGCGGGCTACATGACGGTGATCCTGCTCAGCTTCGCCGCGGTGTTCGGCCTCGCCGAGCTCATCGGACTGGGCTGGTCCGCCCTGGTGGTGGCGGTGTTGTGGGGGATCGCGGGTGCGGTCATGTTCGTCATCGGACGTAACCGGATGCGCGAGGTCTCACCCACACCCGAGCGCACCATCGAGACTCTGAAGGAGGACGCCCAATGGGTGAAACATCCGACCGGATAAGGCAGGACATCGAGCGCACGCGCGCGGAGCTGACCCACGACACCGACCGCCTGGTGGACCGCGCCAACCCGCGTAAGGCGATCGACCGTCGCACCCACCGGATGCGCCGCAAGGCCGGGGAAGTGAAGGATCGCGTCATGGGATCGATTCCGTCTCAGGGGTCGGGTGGGAGCTCCACCGGGAGCTCGATCCGACAGAACGCCGAACAGATGACCGACACGGTCAAGTCGGCTCCTCGGCAAGCCGTCCAGCAGACCCAGGGCAACCCGCTCGCCGCCGGACTGATCGCCTTCGGCGCCGGTCTGCTGGCCGCCTCGCTCATCTCCGAGAGCAGGGCGGAGCGCAGGGCCGCCCGGCAGATCCAGGACCGTGCGGGCGCGATGATCGAGCCGGTCGAACAGGCGGTCTCCGAGTCCGTGGGCCGCGTGAAGGAACAGGCCACCGATTCGGCCCGCGACGCCGGAGAGCACCTGAAGGAGAGCGCCTCGGAGAGGGCGCGCTCCACCGGTGAGCAGGCCCAGGACGAGGCGAAGAGCGCGTCGGAGGAAATGCGCGGTTCCTGATCCGCGCGGGAGGCTCCGACCGCCGGTCGCGCCCCCACCGTCTTCCCACCCGGTTCGGCCGCGGTGGGCGAGGCGGTGGGGCGCGACCACGCCCTTCAGTCGACGACGTCGGGGAGAGGGCGAAGAGCGGAGAAGGGAAGTGACCGATGGTCCGACAGAGCGACCGGAAACGGGGCGGCGAGCGCGCTCCGACAGAAGAGGCCACGGCTCCGACCCGCATGGCGAAGTCCTCGTGGTGGGGTGCCCTGCGCAGGACGTTCCGAGAGTTCAGCGCGGACAACGTGAGCGACCTGGCCGCCGCGCTGACCTACTACGCGATTCTCTCGCTCTTTCCGGCGCTGTTGGTGCTGGTGTCGCTGCTCGGCCTGGCCGGGCCGGACGCCACTCGGACACTGACCGAGAACGCCTCCGCGCTCTTGCCCCCGGACATCGCCGGGCTGGTGAACACCGCCATCGAAAATCTCCAGGGCAGTCAGGGCGTCGCCGGTCTCGTCGGTATCGTCAGCCTGGCCGTGGCCCTGTGGTCGGCCTCGGGGTACATCGCCGCCTTCATGCGTGCGTCCAACGTCGTCTACGACGTACCGGAGGGACGCCCCATCTGGAAGACGCTGCCCATCCGCGTCGGCGTCACCCTGACGCTGGTCGTCCTGATCACCGTCACCGTGCTCGCCGTCGCGGTCTCGGGCGGGGTCGCCGAGCGCGTCGGGCAGTTGATCGGTCTGGGCCCCACCGCGGTGACGGTGTGGAACATCGCGAAGTGGCCGGTGCTGCTGCTCCTCATGGCCTTCATGATCGCTCTTCTGTACTGGGCCTCGCCCAACGCCAAACGCGGCTTTCGCTGGGTCAGCCCGGGCAGTCTGCTCGCGGTGCTGATCTGGCTGGTCGCCTCGTTGGCGTTCGCCTTCTACGTCGCCAACTTCGCCTCCTACAGCAAGACCTACGGGAGCATGGCGACCGTGGTGATCTTCCTCGTGTGGCTCTGGATCAGCAACATCGCGATCCTGCTCGGTGCGGAGTTCAACGCCGAGATCGAGCGCGGGCGCGCGGAGGAGGCGGGACAACCCCCCGACGAGGAGCCCTACGTGGAGATGCGCGACCGCCCCAGGGAGAAGAAGAGCGGGAAGCGTCGGAGAGAACACGGCTGAGGTGGACGGAGGACACGTGTGGGCTCCCGTGGGAGCCCACACGTCGTGTTCTCGGGGATCGACCCCGTTCAGGCGCCCAGACCGGACATCAGGTCCGCGAAGGGCGTGGGCTCCTCGTAGGGATCGACCGCGTCCGAGGTGTGCTCGGTGGCCAGGAGCGCCAGCTGACGGGCGGCCCGCCCGATGCGTTCGGACAGCTCACGCCCACCGCTGTCCCCCGCGCCCCAGTCCTCGGAGGCGGCGTAGACGCCCGTGGGCACCACCACCGAGCGGGTGTAGGAGAACATCGGCCGCAGCGCGTGCTCCAGCACCAGCGAGTGGCGCGGGCTGCCGCCGGTGGCGGCGACCAGCACCGGGGTGCCGTCCAGCGTGCCGGGGTCGATCACGTCGAAGAACGACTTGAACAGGCCGCTGTAGGAGGCGTTGAAGACCGGGGTCACCGCGATGACCCCGTCCGCCTCGGCCATGTCGGCCAGGACACCGGTGAGCTCCCCGGTGGGCACACGGGTGGTCATGGCGTTCATGATGTCGTGGGCCACGTCGCGCAACTCCACGACGCGCGTCCGGACCTCCTCACCGCGTTCGACCAGGGCCTCCTCGGCGGCGGTGGTCAGCCGGTCGGCGAGCAGGCGGGTCGAGGAGGGGTTGCTCAGCCCCGCCGTGACGGTCACCAGCTTCCGGGTCATCGGGTCTCCTCCGTCTTCGTGGCGGTCTGCTCCTTGGCGGCCAGGAGCGAGGCGTGGGTGGGGGCGTCCGGCACGTGGGCCGGCTTCTTCGCGGCGAACTCCTCGCGCAGCACCGGGACGACCTCCTCGCCGAGGAGGTCCAGCTGTTCGAGGACGGTCTTGAGCGGCAGACCGGCGTGGTCCATCAGGAAGAGCTGGCGCTGGTAGTCACCGAACATCTCCCTGAAGCCCAGGGTACGGTCGATGACCTCCTGCGGACTGCCCACGGTCAGCGGGGTCTCGCGGGTGAACTCCTCCAGGGTGGGGCCACCGCCGTAGACCGGCGCGTTGTCGAAGTAGGGACGGAACTCCTTGACGGCGTCCTGGGAGTTCTTGCGCATGAACACCTGGCCACCGAGCCCGACGATCGCCTGGTCCGCGCTGCCGTGGCCGTAGTGCTCGAAGCGGCGACGGTAGAGCGAGATGAGCTTACGCGTGTGCGTGGGCGGCCAGAAGATGTGGTTGTGGAAGAAGCCGTCACCGTAGAAGGCGGCCTGTTCGGCGATCTCCGGGCTGCGGATGGAGCCGTGCCACACGAACGGGGGCACGTCGTCCAGCGGTCGCGGCGTGGAGGTGAAGCCCTGCAACGGGGTGCGGAACTTCCCTTCCCAGTCGACCACGTCCTCGCGCCACAGACGGTGCAGGAGGTTGTAGTTCTCCAGCGCCAGCGGGATGCCCTCGCGGATGTCCTTACCGAACCAGGGATAGACCGGGCCGGTGTTGCCGCGACCCATCATCAGGTCCACCCGGCCGTCGGCCAGGTGCTGCAGCATGGAGAAGTCCTCCGCGATCTTCACCGGGTCGTTGGTGGTGATCAACGTGGTGGAGGTCGACAGGATCAACTTCTCGGTCTGCGCGGCCACGTAACCGAGCATGGTCGTGGGCGAGGAGGCCACGAAGGGGCGGTTGTGGTGCTCCCCGGTGGCGAAGACGTCGAGGCCCACTTCCTCCGCCTTGCGCGCGATGGCCACCATCGCCTTGATCCGCTCGTGCTCGGTCGGAGTGCGTCCCGTCGTGGGGTCGGTGGTGACGTCACTGACCGAGAAGATTCCGAACTGCATGGCCGTTCCCCGATCCAACTAGCTTCCAAGGAAATTATTTACTATGAAACTATCATGCAGAACCACTCCGTGGGTCCAGGTATTCCATCGAGTCTCGGAGGGCCCGCGTTCATCCACAGGCACGCTCCGTATCCACCAAATGTCACTCTCGCGTGATACCCCTGGTGAGACAGGCGAAGTCACCGTCACGGCGGGCCACCGACCGGCCGAACGAGTGCGGGAAAGGAGAAGGGCGCGCCCCCGAAGCGCCCGACACCCCCATGTCCACGACCCTCGACCCCCGACGGAAGCCCCATCACCCCACCACCACCTCACCGTCACCACACGGCGCGGTGCCCCGACAGCGTCGCCCACATCTTCCCGATGAGGAGCCCACGGAGCACACCACGGAGCGCACCCGAGAGCCTGTGGTGCTCGCCGACGCCCTGGGCGAGGTCCTGCTCACCCTCCAAGAACGCGAGTCGGCAGCCGAGCCACGCTGAAGGACCCGCGCGCGAAGGAAGGAACACCCCGACTCGATCGTTCCGTGGATGTGGGCGTTGAACTCGGCGAGCTCCCCAGGCGGCACCGCACGCGGAAGCGGGTGACGTGTCCCTCGCCGTCGCGTGGCAGGTTCCACTCCCGAGCGATCCGAACGGCGTGGTCCTCGTTCAGGACCGGCAGGACCGGGTGGAAGATGGGCTGTTCGGGCAGATTCGGCGGCCACTCCCGTCAACCGGAATCCCCGACCAGGGCGAGTATGGACAACCCGTGCCCCATCATGCACACGGTTTTTACCGATGACCCCGTACATTCGGTACCACAGGTGGGAACACTTCAACTGTACGAAGCGTTCTCACAGGTGAAGCATCACAGA
Source organism: Nocardiopsis sp. JB363 (assembly GCF_900143625.1). Classification (GTDB taxonomy): domain Bacteria; phylum Actinomycetota; class Actinomycetes; order Streptosporangiales; family Streptosporangiaceae; genus Nocardiopsis. The sequence goes on along the minus strand of NZ_FRFF01000184.1, from coordinate 32,272 downwards.
CCGAATCCCCGACCCCGAAAAACCCACCAGAGTCCGTGAGAGGCTTCGACACCACCTTCAGACCATGCGCGGATGCACGCGCTCGTGTCGGCAATGGGGGTTTCCGACACGAAACCATCGCTGCATCCGCCTTCCCAGCGGCCAGACCGCACTCCGTGCGTAGGCCGCGCGGTCGGGTCCCTCGTTGGGGGACGTGGGACCCGGCCCAGACCTGGCGAATACGAGTGCTCGTGTCGTAAATGGGGGTTTCCGACACGAAACCATCACCGTATTCGCTTCCCAGCGGCCCCACCGTTCTCGGTGCGTAGGCCGCGCGGTCGGTCCCCACGTTGGGGGACGTGGGGCCGACCAGACTTCGCGGGGGCGCGCCGCACGGCGCGCCCCCGCTTTTCTGTGCCCGGGTCAGGCCCGTTCGTGGAAGTCGATCAGGGTCGCGGGGCCGAACTCGACCTCCGATTCCTTGTAGGGGTCCCCATCGACACCCAGAGAAAGCACCGTGGACTCCTGACACGGACCATAGGTGTAGGAGACCTCGGGGTACCCGTCGGCCCCGGTCCCGTCCTCGCTCCAGAAGATGCCGCAGGCCATCTCATCATCGAACTGCGAGACGTCACTCCTCCTGCCCCGGAAGGCGTGCAGCGTCTCGACCCGGTCCGGGTCGCTCAGCCGGTCCTCCCGCAGCCGCGCCACATCCATGGCGTGGTCGCAGTCCATGTCCCAACCACTGGCCTGAACGTCCCACTCCTTCTGTCCACCCTCGTTCGCCGCCACCGATTCCGGCAAGTACACGGTTCCGCAGATCGGGGCGTGCACCACGGACCAGCCGAACCCGTCGTTGTCAGCGGCCCACACCTGGGGGTCCTCCATCGGTGCCCCGATATCGACCTCCTCGAAGTCGACCCGCACCTCCCAACGCTCGGTGGTGTACTCGGCACGCACCGGCACACCCTCCTCGTCGACTTCGACCCGGCCGGTCGCCTGCTCCTCCGTCAGGACGCCCTCGTCCAGGACCGGGAGCACGGCGGGCCCCTCGAACATCCGTCCCTCTCCCTCCACCGCCTCGGCTCCGCCCATCTCCGCCAGAGACCGCAGCGGTGCCGTGATCAGGGTGGGGTCGATGTGGTCGGCCTCCACGTCGAGAGCGGATTCCAGATACTCGGGGGAGTCCTGCCACAGCCCGTGGTCCCCCTCCTCTCCGAAGGAGAGGCTCACCCCGGCGGAGACGACGCTCAGCCGCTGGGGCGAGTTCGACCACAGCCCGGGGTCCTCCTCCCGTGGCGCGTACACGTACATCTCGCCCTGGTGGTCGGCCACCGCCGTGGTACCCGGGCCCATCGCCGCTCCCCGGATGAGGAAGCTCTGGTCCGCGGCCGAGTACAGGTACTCCTCGTTGATCGGATCTCCCCCCTCGACGGGAACGCGCTCCATTGTGGCGGTGAACCCCGCTCCCTCCTCCAGGGTCCGCGCGGCGGTGGTCACCCACTCTTCAGGAGAGGTGCCGACCTGTTCGTAGACGAAGTAGCCGCCGCCGGTGAGAGCGGCCACGGCGAGCACCCCCGCGCCGGTCATGGCGAGTTTGGAACCGGCCAGTCCACTCATGACCCCGCTGGTGGAGGCTCCACCACCGAAGGTGCCCGCTGCCGCTGTGGGCGCGGTGCCCGCGGCCATGCCCGGGGTACCGGCCACCGTCACACCCGCTCCGATACCGGCCCCGGCACCGCCGCCCGAGACGGTCGCCCCCAGGCCCGCGGCGGAGACCGCGGCCAGGACGCCCGCCCATCGGGTCGGGTCGTGTCCGGCGTCGTCCACCCCCCGCCAGTAGTCGCCCAGCATCCGGCGCAGGGTCTCGGCGACGCCGTGCGTCCTGCCCGCCCCGTCGTCGGGCAGCAGCGCGCGCACCAGCTCCTCGGCGTCCGGCCGCCGTGCCGGGTCCACTGCCAGAGCCGACTCGACCAGGCCGCGCAGGTCGTCGGGGACCCCGTCGACCTCGTACTCCCCCGCGCGCACGCGCCGGATCCGCTCCTGGGTCTCCCCCGAGCCGAAGGGTTCGTGTCCGGTGGCGGCCAGGGCCACCAGCCCGCCCCAGGCGAAAACGTCGGCTGACGGGTCGGCGACGGCGCCGTCGTGGCGTTCGGGGGCCGCCCACCCCGGGGTGCCGTAAGAGGCCGCCGCGTCCTGAGAACGTTCGGTGCCGATCTCCACGGCGATCCCGAAGTCAACGATCTTCGGTCCCTGCGGGGAGAGGATGACGTTGCCCGGTTTGATGTCGCGGTGCGCCACCCCGGCCGTGTGCAGGGCCGCCAGCCCTTCGGCCATCCCCAGCGCGAACACCCGGAGCATCGCGCCCGTCAGCGGACCGAACGCGCGTACATGGGCGCGCAGGTCGCGGCCGGGGACGTAGTCGAAGGCCAGCCACGGCACCGCCGCGCTGGTGTCGGCGGCGTGCAGGCGGGCGGTGCTGATCCCGTCGGCCCGCCCCAACATCTCGACCTCACGGGTGAAGGCCTCACGGAACCGGTCCTGGCGGGCGAAGTCGGCGTGCACGGTCTTGACCGCGACACAGCGCCCGTACACGTCCAAGGCCCCGTACACGGCTCCCATACCGCCCGCACCGATTCGGCCGACCAGGGGGTAGGGGCCGATCGTGGTTGGATCGCCCGGCTCCAACGGTGAGAGCCCGGGGATCGGAGAGACTGTGTCAGGGGGAGTGGACATCGGAGCCCTTCGGGGGAGATCGGTCGGAGAGGTGAGTCGGGGGAACTCGCCCAGGACAGTCTGATGCCGCTGTGTCATCGAAGGTTCGTGTGGGTCGCCGTAGGTTCGGCGGCTCGGGTTCGTTGCCCGGATGATCACCGGTGCTGACTGCCGGCGGTACGATTCGCCTGCGTGAGAGGGGACCCGAGTGGCGAGTGGTGGAAGAGCCGGCGGTGCGTCCGGCGGACGTCCGACGATGGCCGACGTCGCGGCGCACCTGGGGGTCTCCCGACAGCTGGTCTCGATGGTCCTGGGCGACCGGCCGGGCCCCAGCGCAGCCACGCGCGAACGCGTGCTGCGCGCCGCCGAGGATCTCGGTTACCGTGCCGACACCGCCGCCCAGCTGCTGCGCCGAGCGCGCAGCCGCCAGGTGGGGGTGCTCTTCACCATGGAGCATCCGATGGACGCCGACCTGGTCGAGGCCCTGTACCCGGAGGCGGCCCGGCTCGACTACAGCGTGGCCCTGAGCGCCATGCTGGCCAACCGCACCGAACGCCAGGCGATCGACGAGCTCGTGGGGCTGCGCTGTGAGGCGCTGGTGCTGATCGGGATGTCCGCGCAGGCCCCGGAGGACCTGGCCAGGGTCGCTGAACGGGTGCCCGTGGTGGAGATCGGGCAGCGCACCAACGCGGCGGGGACCGACAGCGTCCGCACCGACGCCGTCTCCGGGGTGCGCCAGGCGGTCGACCACCTGGTCGGCCTGGGCCACCGGCACATCGCGCACGTGTACGGCGGCGACCTGCCCAGCGCCCCCGAGCGCCGGACCGGTTACCTGGAGGGCATGCGCGGGCACGGACTGGACGCGTACGTGGACCTGGTTCCGGGCGCCTACACCGAGGAGGCGGGGGCTCACGCCGCGACCGCGCTGCTGGCCCGGGAGACGCTGCCCACCGCCGTGGTGTGCTGCAACGACCAGTCGGCGCGCGGTCTCATGGAGACGCTGCTCAGGGCGGGCCGCTCCGTGCCCGGGGACGTGTCCGTGGTCGGTTACGACGACAGCCGGGCCGCGCGGTTGTCGTTCCTGAGGCTGACCTCGGTCCGCCAGGACGTGACCCGGATCGCCGAGCTCACCCTCGGGGCGGTGGCCGAACGCCTGGAGGCGGGCCGCACCGAGAGCACACACGTGGTGCTGCCCACCACGCTGACGGTGCGCGACAGCACCGCTCCCCCGCGCCCGTGACCCTCTGAGCCGCACCTACCCGAGTCACACGCGTTTCCCCCCTCTCCCTCTCCCCCGTTTCCGAACCACACCCCGTGCCCGACGCGAGGCAGATCACGTGCCGCACCGTTGGCGATCAGCGGACATCGGTGACATTCTTGATTTAGCACGTGCCAAATCTGCTTTCCGCATCACTGCACAGCCCCCGATTCCGGCCCGCGCCCGCCGCGCGTCCGCTCCCACGCGGCCCGGCCGCACACTTCACCCACCGCCCTACCCACCTCTGCGCAAGAGGGAGGCACAGCCATGCCCTTGGCCCTGTTCGCCCTGGCCCTCGGGGCCTTCGCCATCGGAACCACCGAGTTCGTCATCATGGGCCTGCTGCCCGAGGTCGCCGCCGACCTCGGCGTGCCCATCCCCACCGCGGGGCACCTCATCTCCGCCTACGCCATGGGTGTGGTGGTGGGCGCACCCCTGCTCACCGCGTTGAGCACCCGGTTGCCGCGCAAGACCGCGCTGCTGCTGTTCATGAGTGTGTTCCTGCTGGGCAACCTGCTCACCGTGTTCGCTCCCTCCCACGAGACCGTGCTGGTCTCCCGCTTCTTGGCGGGTGTTCCCCACGGTGCCTACCTGGGCGTGGCCGCGCTGGTCGCCGCCCATCTGGCCGGTCCCGGCAGGCAGGCCACCGCGGTCACGCGGGTGATGCTCGGACTGACCATCGCCAACATCGTCGGGGTGCCCGCCGGCACCCTGCTGGGACAGATCGCCGGCTGGCGCGCCGCCTTCCTCGTCGTGGCGGCCATCGCCGGCCTGACCGTTCTCGGTGTGGCCCGCTGGGTGCCGCACGTGCCGATCGGCCGCAGCGGTGGCCTGCGCGGGGAGTTCTCCGCCCTGGCCAGGCCACAGGTAGTCCTCGGCCTGCTCACCGCGGTGTTCGGGTTCGCGGGGGTCTTCGCCGTCTACAGCTACATCTCACCGATGATGACCGAGTTGGCGGGCATGCCCTCCTCCGGCGTACCGGTCGTCCTGGCCCTGTTCGGTGTGGGCATGACCCTGGGTTCGCTCCTGGTCGGCCCGCTGGCCGACCGTTGGCTGCGCCCCACCATCTACGTCTCCCTGGCGAGCCTGGCGGCCGTGCTGGCGCTGTTCACCCTGGCCGTGCACAACCCTTGGACCGCCGCGATCGGTGTGGTGGTCCTGGGGGCCGTCGGCTTCGGGGTGTCGGCCCCGTTGCAGGTACTGGTGATGAGCCGGGCGGGCACCGCGCCCAGCCTGGCCTCGGCCTCCAACCACTCCGCGTTCAACCTGGCCAACGCCGGTGGCGCCTGGGTCGGCGGTGCGGGCATCGCGATGGGTCTGGGCTACGCCTCCCCCGCGGCATTGGGCGCGGTATTGGCCGTGGTGGGCCTGGGTATCGCGGTCATGGCGGGGCTGTTGGACCGCTCCGGATCGACGGAGCGGGAGGCGGCCACCGAACCCGCGCTCGGCCACTGATCCCTCCCCGGAAGCGCCCGTGTCCCGTCCCGGGGCACGGGCGCTTCGCCGTGGAAACCGTTTACCTACGGGGGTTGACTTCCCCGTTTGTTAACGCCAACAATGTTGGCCAGGTCACTACCTCCCCTTGACGACCTCGTCCCTCACCTGGCGCAAGGGGGTCATTCAGTGCGCGCAGCCGAGAAGGGACCTCTCCTTGGCCACGAATGTTAACGCCCACATACCCGGTTCCACGGAACTCCCACCCGATCCCGTAGTGGTCGGAATCGACTTCGGCACCCTCTCCGGACGTGCCGTCGTGGTCCGGGTCCTCGACGGCACGGAGCTGGGCACGGCCGAATACGCCTACCCGCACGGTGTCATCACCGACCGTCTGCCCGGCCGCGAGGAACCCCTCGAACCGGAGACCGCCCTGCAACACCCCGAGGACTACCGGCGGGTCCTGCGCGAAACCGTCCCCGCCGCCCTGCGCGCGAGCGGGATCGCGCCCGAACGGGTCATCGGCGTCGGCGTCGACTTCACCTCCTGCACGGTCCTGCCCACGACCGCCGACGGAACCCCCCTGTGCGAGACCCCCGACCTCACCGGTCGCCCGCACGCCTGGCCCAAACTGTGGCGCCACCACGCCGCCCAACCCGAGGCCGACGAGATCAACGCCCTGGCCGCCGAACGCGACGAACCCTGGCTGGGTCGCTACGGCGGGCGGATCTCCTCCGAATGGCAGTTCGCCAAGGCCCTCCAGGTGCTGCGCGAGGACCCCGAGGTCTACCGGCGTACCGACCGCTGGATCGAGGGCGCCGACTGGATCGTGTGGCAACTGTGCGGACACGAGACCCGCAACGTGGCCACCGCCGGTTACAAGGGCCTGCGCCAAAACGACGCCTGGCCCGACAAGGACTTCCTGGCCGCGCTGGACCCCCGCTTCGCCGACTTCGCCACCGACAAACTCGACCACCCCCTGTCCCAACTGGGCGAACGGGCCGGTGGACTCACCGCCGAGGCCGCGAACTGGACCGGCCTGGCCGAGGGCATCCCTGTGGCCGTCGGCAACATCGACGCCCACGTCACCGCCGCCACCGCGCAGACCACGGCGCCCGGTCGGATGCTCGCCATCATGGGCACCAGCACCTGCCACGTGATGAACTCCGAGGTCCTGGCCGAGGTGCCGGGCATGTGCGGCATGGCCCTGGGCGGCATCACCCCGGGCATGTGGGGTTACGAGGCCGGGCAGAGCGGCGTGGGCGACATCTTCGCCTGGTTCGTCGACACCCACGTGCCCCCGGCCTATCACGAGGAGGCCGCCGAACGCGGGGTGTCCGTCCACGACCTGCTCTCGGTCAAGACGGCCGACGCCCCGGTGGGCGCGCACGGTCTGGTCGCCCTGGACTGGCACAGCGGCAACCGGTCGGTGCTGGTCGACCACTCCCTGAGCGGTGTGCTGGTGGGCATGACGCTGGCGACCCGTCCCGAGGAGGTCTACCGGGCGCTGGTGGAGGCCACCGCCTTCGGCACCCGCACCATCGTCGAGGCCTTCACCAACTCCGGAGTCCCGGTCCACGACCTCACCATCGGCGGCGGCATGGTGCGCAACCCCTTCGTCCTTCAGATCTACGCCGACGTGCTGAACCGCCCCCTGCGGGTGGTGGCGACCGAACACAGCTGCGCCGTGGGGGCGGCCGTCCACGCCGCCGTCGCCGCGGGGGCCCACCCCGACGTCCACGCCGCCTCCGCGGCCATGGGCCGGGTCCGTCCCGACACCGTCGACCCCGACCCGAAGCGGGCCACGGCCTATGACGCCCTGTTCGAGGTCTACACCGAACTCCACGATCACTTCGGGCGGGGCGGCACCGACGGTCTGCACCGGTTGCGGGCCCTGCGACACGACGCGCTCACCACCCGCCACGCCACAGAGGGGACGCGATGACCTCCACAGACGACCTCCGGGACCGGTCGGCGCACCATCGCGCCGCGGTGGAGCGCGTGCGCGAGCACGTGTGCGCCCTGCACACCGAACTGACCCGGTGGGACCTGGTCACCTGGACCAGCGGCAACATCTCGGCCCGAGTGCCCGGCACCGACCTGATGGTGATCAAACCCAGCGGGGTCTCCTACGACGACCTCACCGCCCAGGACATGGTCGTGTGCGACCTGCACGGCGACCTGGTCGAGGGTCGGCACAAACCCTCCAGCGACACCGACGCCCACGCCCACGTCTACCGGGCCCGCCCCGACATCGGCGGGGTCGTGCACACCCACAGCCCCTACGCCACGGCCTGGGCCGCCCGTGGCGAGCCCGTCCCCTGCGCCATCACCGCGATGGCCGACGAGTTCGGCGGTGACATCCCGGTGGGCCCCTTCGCGCGCATCGGCGACGACTCCATCGGGCGCGGCATCGTGCGGACCCTGGAGGGGCATCGTTCCCCGGCCGTCCTCATGCGCGGCCACGGGGTGTTCACCATCGGTGCCACCGCCAAGGCCGCCGTCAAGGCCGCGGTGATGTGCGAGGACGTGGCGCGCACCGTGCACCTCGCCCGCCAGGGCGGCCCCGTCGAACGCCTGCCCCAAGAGGACGTCGACGCCCTCTACCACCGCTACCAGAACGCCTACGGACAGTGAGGAAGCGACGTGCCCCTACCCACACCCCCCGCGACCGACAACCCGGCGGTGCGCGCACACCGGCCCCGTGTCGGGTTGCTCGGCATCATGCAGCCGCTCTACGACGACATGATCCCCGGGATCACCGAGCACCAGGCCGCCTACGCCGACCGGGTCGCCGAGCACCTGTCCGACGTCGCCGAGTGGACGGTCGCTCCCCCGGTCCGTGGACGTGAGGACGCCGAACGCGTCCTGCGTTCCTTCGAGGCCGACGGACTCGACGGGGTCCTGGTCGTCATGCTCACCTACGGCCCCTCGCTACGCGTCACACGCGCCCTGTCCGAGCTGCGGCTACCGGTCGCCCTGGCCAACATCCAGCCCGACCCCGCGGTCAGCGCTTCCTGGGACATGGACGACATGACCTACAACCAGGGCATCCACGGGGCGCAGGACACCGCCAACGCGATGGTCCGGTCCGGGGTCGACTTCGACGTCATCACCGGTGAGTGGCAGAGCCCGGACTTCGTCGCGCGGGTGGACCGCTGGGCACGGGCCGCCCACACCGTCAGCGCGCTGCGCCGGCTGAGGGTGGGCGTGTTCGGGTACCCCATGAACGGCATGGGCGACGCCCGCGTGGACGAGTCGACACTGCTGCGCAAACTCGGCCCCGAGGTGCACGTGATCGCGCCCGGCGCCCTGCACCGCACCATGGCCGCTCTGCCCGAACAGGAGGTGCGCGAGCTGCTCTCCTGGGAGGACGAGGTGTTCGACGTGGACACCCGACTGTCCGAGGAAGAGCGCGAGGACCACGTCCGCATGCAGTTGGGCATCGAACGGCTCCTGGTGGAGTCGGGGTGCGGGGCCTACTCCACCCACTTCGACGCCATCGGTGAGGACGGGCGTTTCGCCCGGCTGCCCATGGCCGCCGCCTCCACCCTGATGGCGCAGGGGTACGGCTTCGCCGGAGAGGGCGACGTCCTGGCGGCCTCGGTCGTCTACGCCGGACACCGGCTCGCCGGGGACGGACACTTCACCGAGATGTACGCGATGGACTTCCCCAGCGACTCCATCCTGATGAGCCACATGGGCGAGGGCAACTGGCGGCTGGCCCGCGAGGACGAACCGGTGCGGCTGATCAAACGTTCGCTGGGCATCGGAGGTCTGGACGACCCGCCCACCCTGATGTTCCGTTACCGTCCGGGCCCGGCAACGCTGGCGTCCCTGGTCTTCCTGGGCGGGGAGCGGTTCCGCCTGGTGGTGGCCGAGGGCGAGGTCCTGGACTCCCCCGAACTCCCCGCCCTGGAGATGCCCTACGGACAGTTCCGTCCCGCGTCGGGCGTACGAGGCTGCATGGACGCCTGGCTGCGCGCGGGCGGCACCCACCACATGGTCATGAACTCCGGCCACATCGCCCAGGACTGGCGCGTCCTGTGCGAACTGGCCGGTATCGAGTACGTCCCGGTCTGAGCGACCGGCGCCACCCCCCGAGTACGGAAGAAGGCCCTCCGATGCCCCGACCACCACTCCTGCCCGTCACCGCCGCCCTCTCCGGCGCCGCACTGCTGCTGACCGCCTGCGGCGGTGTCGGCGACGCCGCCCGCCCCGACGGCGAGAACGGCGTCATCGGCATCGCCATGCCCACCCAGTCCTCCGAACGCTGGATCGACGACGGTGACAACATGGTCGCCGAGTTCGAGGACCGCGGTTACGGAACCGACCTGCAATACGCCGAGGACATCGTCGAGGACCAGGTCGCCCAGATCGAGAACATGATCACCCGGGGCGTGGACGCCCTGGTCATCGCCTCCATCGACGGTGAGGCCCTGGGCGACGTCCTGGACATGGCCGACGACAGCGACATCCCGGTGATCGCCTACGACCGGCTCATCATGGGCAGCGAGCACGTCGACTACTACGCCACCTTCGACAACTTCGAGGTCGGCGTCCTCCAGGGGCAGTACATCGTCGACACCCTGGATTTGGAGAACGAGGACGGCCCGTTCAACATCGAGCTGTTCGGCGGCGCCCCCGACGACAACAACGCCTACTTCTTCAACGACGGCGCCATGTCGGTCCTGCAACCCCACATCGACGAAGGAACGTTGGAGGTCCCGAGCGGCCAGACCTCCATGGAGCAGATCGCCACCACCCGTTGGGACGGCTCCATCGCCCAGTCCCGCATGGACAACCTGCTCAGCGCCAACTACTCCGATGACGAGGTGCACGCGGTCCTGTCGCCCTTCGACGGCATCAGTCTGGGGGTGATCGAGTCCCTGCGCGCGGTGGGTTACGCGACCGAGGAGCAGCCCCTTCCCGTCACCACGGGTCAGGACGCCGACCTGTCGTCGGTGCGCTCCATCGTCGCCGGGGAGCAGACCCAGACGGTCTTCAAGGACACCCGCGCCCTGGCCTCCCAGACCGTGGACATGGCCGAGGCCCTTCTCAACGACGAGGAGGTGCCGGTCAACGACACCGAGTCCTACGACAACGGGGTCCAGGTCGTGCCCTCCTTCCTGTTGGAGCCGGTCTCGGTGGACCTGGACAACTACCACGAGGTCCTGGTCGAGGGCGGTTACTACGAGGAGTCCGAGCTCGAATGAGCACCGTGAACACCACGCCCCACACCCCGGGGCCACTGCTGCGGATGAGCGACATCCGCAAGGAGTTCCCCGGGGTGCGGGCCCTGGACCGGGTCTCCCTGGACGTGGCCCACGGCAGTGTCCACGCCCTGATGGGTGAGAACGGGGCGGGCAAGTCCACCCTGATGAAGGTGCTCAGCGGGGTCCACCCGGCCGGTTCCTACACCGGATCGGTGGAGGTGGACGGTGAACCACGGGCCTTCGCCGACGTGGCCGCCGCCGAACGCGCCGGGATCGCCATCATCCACCAGGAACTGGCGCTGATCCCCCAGTTGTCCATCAGCGAGAACGTCCTGTTGGGCCACGAGGAGACCCGGTACGGGGTCATCGACTGGGGCGCCACCCACTCCCGCGCCCGTGAGCTGTTGCTACGGATCGGTCTGGACGAGAACCCCGCTCTGCCCGTATCGGCGCTGAGCATCGGCGCCCAACAGCTGGTGGAGATCGCCAAGGCCCTGGCCAAAAACGTGCGACTGCTGGTGCTGGACGAGCCGACCTCGGCGCTCAACGAGACCGAGAGCGAACGTCTGTTGGAGCTGCTGCTGGACCTGCGCGACCAGGGTGTGGCCTGCGTGCTGATCTCGCACAAGCTCGGCGAGGTGATGCGGGTCAGCGACGAGATCACCATCCTGCGCGACGGCCGCACCGTGGAGACGCTGACGGTGGAACGCGACGCCGAGGGGCGTCCCTCGGTCGAGGAGGACCGTGTCATCCGCGGCATGGTCGGCCGCGACCTGGACCAGCGCTACCCCGAGGGCGAGGGCACCATCGGCCCGGTCCGCTTCGAGGTGCGCGACTGGACCGTGGACCACCCCACCCAGGTCGGACGGCGCGTCGTGGACGGAGCCGATCTCGACATCAGGACCGGTGAGGTCGTGGGACTGGCCGGCCTGATGGGCGCCGGGCGCACCGAGTTCGCCATGAACCTGTTCGGACGCTCCTACGGTCGCTACGTCCGAGGGTCCCTGTCGCGGGACGGCGAGGAACTGCGCGTGGGCGACGTCGCCGACGCGATCGCCGCCGGGGTCGCCTACGTGCCCGAGGATCGCAAGTCCCTGGGGCTGGTCCTGGACGACGACATCCGCCACAACACCACCATGGCCGCGCTCGGGCGGATCTCCACCCGGGGGGTCATCGACCCGGGCCTGGAGACGGTGGAGGCCCGATGGATGAGCGAACACATGCGGGTGCGCAGCCACGGGGTCGACCAGACGGTGCGCACCCTCAGCGGCGGCAACCAGCAGAAGGTCGTGCTGGGCAAGTGGATGTTCACCCGGCCCGAGCTGCTGATCCTCGACGAGCCCACCCGTGGCATCGACGTCGGCGCCAAGTACGAGATCTACCTGATCGTGCGTCGCCTGGCGGCCGAGGGGGCCTGCGTGCTGCTCATCTCCTCGGAGCTGCCGGAGCTCCTCGGCATGTGCGACCGCGTCTACGCCATGTGCGAGGGACGCATCACCGGCGAGGTCGCCGGGGCCGACGCCGACCAGGAGACCCTCATGAGACTCATGACCCGAACCGGGGAAAAGAAGTGAACCGAACGACCTCCTCTCTCCCCCGCCTGCGGGGACTGCTCCAGGGCCGTACCCGCCAGTACGGGATGGCCATCGCCCTGGTGGCCATCATCATCCTGTTTCAGGTCCTCACGGGCGGGCTGCTGCTCACCCCGCTCAACGTCACCAACCTGATCATGCAGAACTCCTACATCCTGATCCTGGCGATCGGGATGATGCTGGTGATCATCACCGGACACATCGATCTCTCCGTCGGTTCACTGGTGGCCTTCACCGGGGCGATGGCCGCGATCATGCTCAACTCGTGGGGGCTACCGACCGTCGTGGTGGTGCCGGCCGCGCTGCTGTTGGGCGCTCTCATCGGCGCCTGGCAGGGGTTCTGGGTCGCCTACGTGGGGGTGCCGGCGTTCATCGTCACTCTGGCCGGAATGCTCGTGTTCCGCGGCGCCACGCTCGCGGTGCTGGGCGGAGAGTCCATCGCCCCGTTGCCGCAGTCGCTGCGAGTGATCGCCAGCGGTTTCCTGCCCGGCCAAAGCGAGGGGCCGCACCTTCCCACCCTCCTCCTCGGGGTAGCCGGAGCCGCCATGATCGTGTGGATCCAGTGGCGTTCGCGGGCCCGTTCACGCGCCCGCGACCTGCCGGTCGCACCGGTCACGGTCACCGCCGTCGGGTCGGCGCTGATGGTCGCCACCATCCTGGCGTTCACCTACGTGTTGGCCGATCACAACGGGCTTCCGCTGGTGGGCGTGCTGCTGATCGCGCTCATCGTGGGCTACGCGTTCGTGATGCGCTCCACCACCATGGGCCGGCGCGTGTACGCCGTGGGCGGCAGCGAGCGAGCCGCCGCGCTCTCCGGGATCCGCACCAAACGGACCACGTTCTGGGTGTTCGTGAACATGGGTGTGCTCTCGGCCCTGGCCGGGCTGGTCTTCACCGCGCGATTGAACGCCGCGACCCCCGGCGCGGGCACCATGTTCGAGCTGGACGCCATCGCGGCGGCCTTCATCGGCGGTGCCTCCGCGGCAGGCGGGGTGGGCAGTGTCGTCGGCGCGGTGATCGGCGCCCTGGTCATGGGCGTGCTCAACAACGGCATGTCGTTGATCGGGCTGGGCGTGGACTGGCAGCAGCTCATCAAGGGCCTGGTGTTGTTGCTGGCGGTGGCCTTCGACATCTACAACAAGCGCCGCGTAGGCGGTTCGACGCCGATCATGCCGAAGCTGCGCTCGCACCGCCGACCCTCACCGGAGCCATAACATGTCGTGGTTCGTGAGCAAGGTGTGAAGGAAGTGGCATGATCAGAGTTCTCCTGGCCGAGGGCATGCACATGATCCGGGGGCGCTGCGGGCGCTGCTCGGCATGGAGCCGGACATCGAGGTGGTCGCGGACGTGTGCACGGGCGACGACGTGCTTCCCGTCGCGCTCGAACACCGTCCCGACGTCGCCGTCCTGGACGTCCAGATGCCGGGGATGGACGGGACCGACGCGGCGGCGCGGATCCTCGGCCGCGTACCCGCTTGTCGAACCCTGATCCTCACCCGGCTCGCACGCCCGGAGGTACTGCGCCGCGCTTTGACGGCCGGGGCCTCGGGGTTCATGCTCAAGGACGCTCCCCCGGCCGAACTGGCCCAGGCGATTCGGCGGGTGGCGGCCGGGGAGCGGGTCGTGGACCCCGAGGCCCGGGGTGCCGTGCGCAACTACCTCGGGACGGTCGTCACCAAGCTCGACGCCCGCAACCGCCTGGACGCGGTGCGTATCGCGACCGAGGCGGGCTGGCTCTGAGAGTTCGGCCTTGACCGTGATGGCGGCCAGACCGTAGCCGAGCAGGTCGTGGACGTCGGCCGTGATGCGGCGGCGTTCCTTGGTCGCGGCGATCGCCGCGAGCGCCCGTCGCGTCTCGTGCACCTGGGCGACGAGTTTGGTGAGCAGCGCCAGGCCGTAGAACATCACCGCGACGGAGATGTTGACGACCGAGACGACCATGATGACGACGACGGGGTCGGGTTTGACCGCCACGAGCACAAGGAACTCGATCAGAACGATGGCGGCGACCAGGCCCCACCGGATCACCCTGTGGGACACGGTGTTCAGGGCCGAGGCCACCACGAGGCTGGCCAGGTTGTGGACGAGATCGAATTCGGCTCGGACCAGGGGCACCAGTGCCAGCCCCAGCTGTAGGGGCAGGGTCAGGGCCAGGTACCGCGGGTGTCCTCCCCCTTTCGAGGGAACAGGTGGTGGACGTACAGACCCACGACGGACAGCGCGATCGCGCAGCCGATGGTGGTGGTCGGGGTGGGATCCACGATCGTGAAGACCACGGCTCCGGACATCCGGATGGCCAGTCCGCTGAGGACGATCGGTAGGGCGGGCCTGGGCGTCATGTCGGCGCGGGGCACGTCCTGCGGTGAGGTCGTGGGGATGCGTCGGACCTGTTCGCTCGCCCGGCGGGTCACGTCGAGGATCTCCTGGGGGCTCCTCTTCGTGGCCAGGTCGATCACCTTCGACAGGGCCGTGCCGAGAACGGTGTCCAGGTCGCGGGAGATCCGTTCGCGTTCGGCGGCCACCGACTGCGCGGCCAGTTCCCTGCGGGCCGCGTGCAACTCGCTGTGCAGGTCGTTGAGCCGGGTCAGGCCGAAGATGATCAGCCCCAGGATCAGGGTGTTCCCGGCGGCGCTCACGGCGACGTAGAAGTCGGTGTACGACAGCGCTCCGGCCGCGACGGCCACGGCCCCGAAGAGGACCCAGCGCACGCGACCGGGGACGAGCAGCAACACCGAGGCGGCCAGGAAGGCCTTCGGTTCGCTCCAGGGGAACAATGCCGCTTGGGCCGCGAGTGTCCACAGGCCGCGCATCCGTTTGGTCTGCGGAAGGCAGTGCACGAACTGGAGCGCGAGCGTCAGGAAGGACGCCACGGTCTGGGAATCGAGAACATCGGAGTCGGCGACCCAGGGACCGCTCAGATCCTGCTGATGCTGCCCGGCGCCTACCTCGGGCCGATCTTCTCCGCCTTCCTCGTCACCGCCGTGGCCGACGGACGAGAGGGTGTCCGCAAGTGGGTGGGTCGCCTGTTCAAGTGGCGGGTCGGTCCGCGCTGGTACGCGCTGGCCCTGTTGGGCGTCCCGGCCGCGCTCATCCTGCGCAGCCTCGTGTTCTCCGGTGGGGCCATCGAGGCACCGCCGACCATGATGTTCCTGATGATCATTCCCGGCCTGGTGCTGCAGTTCCTGACGACCGGTATCGCCGAGGAGCCGGGTTGGCGCGACTTCGCCCTGCCCCGGATGCAGCCCCTCTTCGGTCCGCTGCTCGGCACCGTCATCCTCGGTCTGATCTGGGGATTGTGGCACTTCCCGCTGTTCCTGACCCAGTGGGCCGGTTACCCGGACGAGGTCACCTGGCTCTCCCCCGTGGAGTTCACCATCTCGTGCGTGGCCATCAGCATCGTGATGACCTGGGTGTTCAACCGCAC
Source organism: Nocardiopsis sp. JB363 (assembly GCF_900143625.1). GTDB lineage: Bacteria > Actinomycetota > Actinomycetes > Streptosporangiales > Streptosporangiaceae > Nocardiopsis. The sequence continues at coordinate 16,654 of NZ_FRFF01000184.1, read as the reverse complement.
CGGAGAGAGCCTGCCGGTAGCGATCCTGCTGCACGCCAGTGTCAACAACTTCATGTCGATCGCCTACGGCCCCATGTTCCCCTCGATCGACACCCGGGTGTTGGGCGCCCACGTCATGCTCCTCGCGTTCGGTATCGCGGCCGTCGTCATCCTCATCACCACCAAGGGCAGGCTCGGGTACGTGCCCGCGGTCGAGGACCCGACCACGAAGGAAACCGAGGAGAATGTCCAGGCCTGACACTCTCGCTCCCGGAAGAATCCGATAAGGACCTCTTTGACCTTCGACGCAACGGCCTCCAGCCCCGCCCGTGCACGTTCTCGGGCGGGGCTGCCGTCTCTTCGATTCCTCGCCGCCGCCGGCGCGGTCATCGCCCTCATCACCGGTTGCGGCGACACCATGCCCGGAACCTCCCCCGCGCCCCCGGTCACCGGTCCCGCCTCCGAGGGAGAACTCACCGAGACGGACGTCGACGCCTGGCTCGATGGGCTCGTGCCCGCCGCGTTGGAGACGGAGGGCATCGCGGGCGCCGCCGTGAGTGTGGTCCACGACGGCGAGATCCTCACAAGCCGTGGTTATGGCAACTCCGACACCGGGGTGGGCTACGAGTACGAGGAGACCGCGGCCGCCGACATCGTGACCACACCGGTCGACCCCGACGAGACCATGTTCCGAGCTGGGGCGGTCACCAAGCTCTTCACCGCCACCGCGGTGATGCGGCTGGTCGAGGCCGGTGAGCTCGATCTGGACACCGACGTGAACGAGTACGTCGACTTCTCCTTGAACACCTCCTTCGACGAACCCGTCACCCTGCGCCACCTGCTCACGCACACCGCCGGGTTCGAGGAGACGGTCGCGGACACGGTCGTGCCCTCGGGGTCGGAACCGGACCTGCGCGCCGACGTCGTCGACGCTCCCCCCGAACAGGTCTACGAGCCCGGGACGGTCCCCTCCTACTCCGACTACGGGTATGCCCTGGCCGGATACGTCGTCGAGGCGACCGGAGGTGTGCCGTACCAGGAGTACGTCGACGAGAACGTGCTCGCCCCACTGGGGATGGACACCTCCACCACCTGGTATCCGCTCCTCGACGAACTGAAGTCGATGCCCGTGGGCTACGCCACCGACGACAGCAGGCCCCAGGGGTTCGAGACCATGGCGAACGCACCCGCCGGGTCGCTGTCCACCACCGCCACCGACATGGCCCGTTTCATGCTCGCCCACCTGGACGCGGGAGACGACGGCGATCCCTCCGTGCTGTCACGGCGAACCCTGGACCTCATGCACGCCCCGGCCCTGGACGAGGACACGTTGGGCGGACTGGCCGAGGGTCCGCGGATGACCCTGGGCTTCTTCGAAGAGGACCGCAACGGGCAGCGGATCATCGGCCATGGTGGCGACATCGGCCCCTTCCACACCCACACGCAGATCTACCCGGAGGAGGGCACCGGGATCTTCGTCGCCTTCAACAGCAGTGGATACGAGAAGACCTCCACGCTGCGGCTGCGCGAGGCCCTCATGTTCGGTTTCGCCGACCGTTACTTCCCCGAGGAGGAACAGGAGGAGGATCCGCCGGCCGGAGGCTTGGTCTCCCCGGAGCCGGAGGAGCGTGCCCGAGCCGTGGCGGGTTCCTACAACGGTTCGGGGTCGACGCGGAGCACCTTCTTGAAGGCCCTCGACGTGTTCCAGGAGACCGAGGTGACGGTTCGCATGGACCTGAGCATCCTCGTCTCCCCCGGCCCCGAGACCGGGCGGCCCACCGCCTACGAGGAGATCGAGCCCTGGGTGTGGCGCGAGGTCGAAGGCCAGCGGATCCTGACCGCCCGGGTGGCGGAGGGCGAGGTCGAGGCCCTCGGCTATGGTTCGGCCTTCAGCCTGCTGCCGGTCGAACCCGAGCGGTCGGCGGCGATAGCCCTGCCGGTGTTGTTCCTCTCCGTGGGAGTGCTGGTCCTGGCCCTGCTGTCCTGGTCGATCGGCGCGCTGACACGGTGGCGCCTGTCCCTGCCCGGGCGGGACCGAGCCGGACGCCCGGCACGTGTGATCACCCGGATCGCGGTGACGGCGACGGTGGCCGCCTGCGCCGGCTGGGTCCTGGCCATCATGACGATCATGGACCTGCGGGACGTGTCCCCGCTGACGCTGAGGGCTGTCCAGGTCGCTCAGGCGGTGGGCGTGCTCGGCGTCGTCCCCGCCGCGATGGTGGTCCTCGACGACGTGCGCCGCCGGGCCGGATGGCTCCGGTGCGCGGGCGGGGTGCTGGTCCTGGCCGCGTTGGCGGGCTGCGGCTGGTTCGCCGTGTCCTTCGGCCTGCTCGTCCCCGACATCTCCTACTGAGTCTGTTCCTCATGTCGCCGACAAGCGCCACACGGTGATGCCGTGCGGCGGGAGGACGTGGGTCCCCTCCTCGGACGTGGTGGCCCCCGTCAACGGGCTGCCCGGCAGGCCGTGGAGCTCGACGGGTTCGTCGGTGCGGTTGGTCAGGAAACGGTACTGGGCGTCCTCGTCGACGCGCACGGCCAGTTCCACCCGGCCGCGCAGCTCCTCGGGGAGTTCGCCGTCGATCCCGGCGTCGGCCAGCAACCGGCCCAGCAAGGAGACACGGTGGATCTCGTCCAGACGGGTCGAGACGTAGGCGGCGCCACCACCGCCGGGCAGCGGACGCCGGGTCAGCGCCGCTCCCCCCGCCAGGGGACCGTCGGCGTAGCGGGCCAGGACCTCGGTCTCCTGCGAGGTGACGGTGATCCGGTCCGACCACACCGTTCCGGTGGAACCGTCGTCCAGGCTCACGCGGGCTCCCTCGGGCAGGGGCGCGAACTCCTCGATCCGAAGACCCAACAGGTCGCGCAACGGCCCGGGATAACCGCCCAGGTACACGTGGTCGTTCTCGTCGACGATCCCGGAGAAGTAGGTGGTGACCAGGTGGCCGCCGCCCGTGGCGTAGTCGTTCAGACGCTTGGCGGTGGTCTCGGGCAATACGTGGAGCAGGGGCGCGACCACGAGGTCGTACGCCTCCCAGTCGGCGTCGGTGGGCAGCACGTCCACGCGCACGCCCGCCTCCAGGAACGCGGTGTACCAGTCCAGGGCCTCGCGGTGCACGTCCAGCAGCGAACTGGGCAGCGAGTCGCGACCCACCGCCCATCGGGACTCCCAGTCGAAGACGATGGCGGCCCGGGCGGGCAGCCGGCGTGATCCGGCGACCTCCCTCAGGTCCTGGGCCAGGACCCGCCCCAGCTCGGCCGCGTCCTGGAAGATCCGGCTCTCGGCTCCAGTGTGCGGCACCATCGCCGAGTGGTACTTCTCCGCACCGGCCGCCGACTGGCGCCACTGGAAGAAGCTCACGGCGTCGGCGCCGTGCGCCACGTGCAGCAGGGAGTCGCGTGCCATCTCGCCGGGGGCCTTGGGCGGGTTGACGGTCCGCCAGTTGACGGCACCGGTGGAGTGCTCCATCAGATACCAGGGGCGCCCGCGCGCCAGACCCCCGGTGAGGTTCGCACTGAAGGAGAGTTCGTCGGCGCCGCCGGGTTCGGGACGCACGTAGTGGTCGTTGGAGACGAAGTCGACCTCGTGGGCCCAGTCGGCGTAGTTCATCTCCGCGACGTGACCCATGACCATGAAGTTGGTGGTGATGGGGACGCCGGGCGACAGGCGACGCAGGATAGCGCTTTCCGCCCGTAGGTGGTCCCGCAGGGCGTCGGAGGAGAAGCGCGCGAAGTCGAGCTGTTGGGTGGGGTTGACGTGCGATGCGGCCAACCGGGGCGGCAGGACCTGCTCCCAGTCGGTGTAGCGCTGGGACCAGAAGTCGGTGGCCCAGGCGTGGTTGAGCCCGTCGACCGTGGCGTAGCGCTCGCGCAGCCAGGCGCGGAAGGCGGTCGCGGCGTCCTCGGAGTAGTCGTGGACGTTGTGGCAGCCCAGTTCGTTGGACACGTGCCAGGCGGCCAGAGCGGGGTGGCCGCCGTAGCGTTCGGCCAGGGCGGTGGTCACCTCCAGCGCGTGGCGACGGAAGACCGGTGAGGTGGGGCGCCAGTGCTGGCGGGCACCGGGCCAGACGGTCTCGCCGGTGCGGGTGACCGGCAGGATCTCGGGGTGGGCGGTGGTGAGCCAGGCGGGCGGCGACGCGGTGGCGGTGGCCAGGTCGACGGCGATGCCGTTCTCGTGCAGCCGGTCCATGATCTCGTCCAGCCAGCCGAAGTCCCAGATGTCGGATGCCGGTTGGAGCCGGGACCAGGAGAACACCCCGAGGGTGACGATGTTGACCCCGGCGCGGCGCATCAGGCGCAGGTCCTCCTCCCACACCCCGCGCGGCCACTGCTCGGGGTTGTAGTCGGCGCCGTAGCCGAAGCGGGGGCGGGCGGGCTCGTCGGGCCAACGCGGCCAGTCGAGCGAACCGGCGTCGGTCATGATGGTTCCCTTCGAAGGACAACGGGGGGGGGGGGGCGGCCGAGGCCGCCCCCCTACGGGTCGCGGCGCGGTCAGTCGCCGGTGGTGACGGTGAAGCCCTGTTCCTCGCCGTAGCGGACCGAGGCGTCCTGCCAGTCGGCCAGCCCCTCGGCGAGGGTGGTGTCGGAGACATAGGCCTGACCGACGGTGTCGTTGAACAGCGAGTTGGTGTGGGCCTGGTAGGGCAGGTAGGTCCACCCCTGGAGCACACTGGCGGCGGAGTCGGCGTAGACCCGGTTGACCGTCTGCCCACCGAAGTACTCGGACTCGTTGTCCAGGAACTCCTGCGACTCCAGGTCGGCAACGGTCGCCGGGAAGGCGCCCTGGTCGATCCGGGCCTGGACGCCGTCACCGGAGTTGGCGTACTCGATGAAGGCGTAGGCGAGCGCCTGGTTCTCCGCGCCCACCGGAACGGCCAGGGCGCTGCCGCCGCTCTCGGCACTGGAGGTCTCGCCCTCCTCCCAGGCGGGCGGCGGGGCCACACGCCAGGAGCCGGCCCCTTCGGGGACCCCGGACTCCAGGTTCAGTCCCATCCACGCGCCTGTGACCAGGGTGGCGACACTGCCGTCGCCCAACGCCTGGTACCACTCGTCGCTCCAGGAGGTCACCGGCAGGAGCAGTTCGTCGTCGATGAGCCGCTGCCAGGTGTCGACGTAGCGGGCGGTGCCCTCGTCGGTGAAGTCGACGGTGACCTCCTCCCCCTCCACCTGGTAGGGCTGTCCGCCCGCCTGCCAGATCCCGGTGGTGGTGGCGCCGGCGTCACCGTTGTCGGCGGCGACGTACACGTCGGGGTCGGCCTCCTGGATCTCCCGGGCCGCCTCGACGTACTCCTCCCAGGTGGTGGGGACCTCCACGTCCAGCTCGTCGAAGACGTCCTGGTTGTAGAACAGGGCGATGGGTCCGGAGTCCATGGGCAGACCGTGGATGGCGCTTTCCTCGCCTTGGACGGCCTCCCACGGGCCGGGGGTGTAATCCCCCTCCAGCTCCGCCGCTCCCAGCGGGGCCAGGTCGACCAGGTTCCCGGCGATGGTGAACTGACCCAGCGCGAAGTACTCGATGTGGGCGACGTCGGGCAACCCCGATCCGGCGGAAAGCGCGTTCTGCAACGCGGTGTACTGGTCGTCTCCGGTGCCGACGTTCTCCACGTCGACGGTGACCCCGGGGTGGGCCTGCTCGAAGTCCTCCGCCACCTGTTCCAGGGTGGGTTCCCAGGCCCAGACGGTGATCTCTCCGCCCTCCTCCAATGCGGCCTCGACGTCCTCGGCGCCGATGTCGGGGTCGGTTCCGTCACCGGAGCCGCAGGCGGTCAACGCCAGACACAAGGCGCCCGCCGCGGCGGCGACTCGGGGTGCTCTGCTGTTCATGGGGGGTCTCCTCGGTCGTGGTGGTCGGTGTTCAACCCTTGAGGCTTCCGGCGGTCAGACCGGACCGCCAGTAGCGCTGCAACATCAGGAAGGCGGCGATCAACGGCACGATGGTCAACAGCGATCCGGTGATGACCAGGTGGAAGACGGGTTCGCCCCCGATCGTGGCGGCCTGGGCGTTCCAGGCGTTGAGGCCGATCGTGAGCGGGAACCAGTCGGGGTCACGGATCATGATCAGCGGCAGGAAGTAGTTGTTCCAGGTCGCCACCATGGTGAAGAGCAGAACCGTGGCGGTTCCGGGGGCCAGGAGCGGCAACGCCACGGTGAAGAAGGTGCGGAGCTCCCCGGAGCCGTCGATGCGCGCGGCCTCCATGAGTTCGGTGGGCACGGCCTGGGCGGCGAACACCCACATCAGGTACAGGCCGAAGGGTGAGATCAGGGAGGGCACGATGACCGCCCACGGGGTGTCGGTCAGGCCCATCCGACTGAACATCAAGAACGTGGGCACGGCCAGCGCCGTGCCGGGTACCGCGGCCGCGCCCAGGACCACGGCGAAGACGGCGCGGCGCCCGGGAAAGTCGAACTTGGCCAGGGCGTAGCCGCCGAGCATCGCCAGCAGGGTGGCTCCGCCCGCGCCCAGCACCACGTACAGCACGGTGTTGAGCAGCCAGCGCACGAACACCCCGTCGTCGTAGGCGAGCGTGGCGGCGATGTTGTCCAGCAACGCGAAGTCGGAGCCGAACCACAGACCGAAGCTGTCCAGCAACGATTCCCGGCCCTTGGTGGCGTTGACGAACAACCAGATCAGGGGCACCAGGGAGTACAGCAGGGCCAGCCCGGTGACCAGGGTCAGGGTGATGCTGCGGCGAGAACGCGACGGGCCGGGCGCGGGGCGGCGGAGCCGGGGTGAGCGGATCGGGGTGGGGGTGCCCATGGTTCACGCGGCCTTTCGCATGCCGAACAGCTGGACCGCGTAGGCGATGACCATGGTCAACAGCCCCATGATGATGGCCACCGCGGCGGCGTAGTTCTGCTGTTGGCCCGAGAAGGCCAACGAGTAGGTGTAGAGGTTGGGCGTGTAGCCCGAGGTGATGGCGTTGGGCGCCAGGCTCTGCAGGATGCTGGGTTCGTTGAACAGCTGGAAGCTGCCGATGACTGAGAAGATCGCGGCGATCACCATGGCCCCGCGCAGGGCGGGGAGTTTGATCGCCGCGATCACCCTCAGCTGGCCGGCACCGTCGACCTCGGCCGCCTCGTACAGGTCGTGCGGGACCGTGCGCAGGGCCGAGTAGAGGATGAGCATGTTGTAGCCGACGAACTGCCAGGTGACGATGTTGCCGATGGCGGCGAGGATGACCCCGGGGGCGAGCGGGTCGGGCAGGGTCACGCCCAGCAGGTCGTTGACGTTGCCCACGAGCCCGAACCGGGTGCCGTACATGAAGCCCCACATCAGGGTGGCCACCACGGCGGGGACGGCGTAGGGCATGAAGATCGAGATGCGGAAGAAGTCGCGCCCGTAGAGTCGCCCGCTGTCCAGGACCAAGGCCAGGAGCAGCGCCAGGAACAGCATGATCGGCACCTGAACGGCGAGGAAGAGCGTCACCCTGGACACCGAGTCCCAGAACACCGGATCGGTGAGGGCGCCGCGGTAGTTCTCCAGACCCACGAAGGAGGTACCGCCGACCAGTTGGTCGCGGTACACGCTCAGGTAGAGCGAGTACAGGATCGGTGCCACGAAGACCAACGCGAAGACGGTCATGAACGGGGCGAGGAAACCCCACCCTGTCCAGCGTCGTCGGGGTCGGCCGCGCGCCGACGGCCTGTTCGGTGAGGGTGAGGTGGGTGCGGTCGTCGGCGTCATGGGGGTCCCTCGTCGAGCACTCCGTGTCGACCGCGGCGACGCCCCTGGTGGGTGGGGGCGGAGGGTGGACACCGAGCGATGTTTACGCAAACATTGCGATGTCGGGAGTGTTGCACCGGCGTTGCCCGGGGGTCAAGGGGGCGGAGGTGGGAAACCTTCGGGGTTCACCTCGGGGGCGGCGCGGTGCTGGCGCGTACCACCAGTTCGGTGGGCACCAGCGAGGCCCCGGGTCCGTCCGCCTCTCCGCGCAGCCGACGCAGCGCACGGGCCACGAGTCGGCGCCCCACCTCGTGGAAGTCCTGCCGGATGGTGGTCAGCGGCGGCAGGAACGATCCCGCCTCCGGGATGTCGTCGAACCCCACCACGCTCACGTCCTCGGGGACCGACCGGCCCCGCTCGTGCAGCGCGCGCAGCAGACCCAACGCCATCTGGTCGTTGGCCGCGAACACCGCCGTGCACTCGGGGTCGGCTGCCAGGGCCAGCCCCGCCCGGTACCCGCTCTCCGCCGACCAGTCGCCGTAGACCGGTGCGGGGACGGCGCACCCCCGTTCCCCGAGCCCCTCCCGCCAGGCCCGGGCCCGACGTTCGGCGCAGAAGGACTCCTCGGGACCGGCCAGATGGTGCACCGTCCGATGTCCCAGGTCGAGCAGGTGCGACACCGCGGTCCACGTCCCGCCCCTCTGATCGGTGTCGACCATGCCGTACCGGTCGTCGGCGTCGGAGTCGGCCACGACCACGTGCAACCCCGGCGGCAACCGGACGTCGGCCGCGTCCATCAGGTGGACCTCCATGATGACGATGACGGCGTCCACGGCCAGCTCGCCCAACCGGGTGAAGGCGCCCAGAACCCCGTCCTGGGTGGGCACGGCCACCGGGATGAGCGTGATCGCGTATCCCTCTTGGGCGGCGGAGCCCGCGATCGCCTCCAGGGTGCGCAGCGTGCCCGTGGTCGACAAGGTGAACACGATGACCCCGAGCGTGCGGAACTCGCCGCTTTTGAGGGCGCGCGCGGCGCTGTTGGGCCGGTAACCGAGCTCGTGCATGGCGGCCAACACCCGTTCACGGGTCTCGGGCACCACACTGGTGCTGCCGTTGGAGACCCGCGAGACGGTCTGCGAGGAGACCCCGGCCAGCCGGGCCACATCGGCCATGGAGACCCGGGCGCCACGACGTCGCGCCCCCGCCACGGTCTCCGCGCCCTCGACCATCCTCACGCCTCCGTGCCCCTGGCGGCGTCTTCCCCGGCCGCCTCCTGCGTTCGACGGCGCTCAGTTTAGCCGGCGAGGGGCGGAACACGCCCTAGGCAGTCGGCGGCGGCGCCGCCACGCTGTCGCGTTCGACCAGGGTGGGGGTGATGACGCTTCGCGTGGAACCGGTCCGTTCACCCGAGACCCGGGACAACAACACGCTCAGCGCCTCGGTGGCCACGGTGTCGAAATCGGGCCGCACCGTGGTCAACGGCGGAATGAAGTAGGCGGCCTCGGGCACGTCGTCGAAACCCACGACGCTGACGTCGCCGGGCACCGAACGACCGCGTTCGTGCATCGCTCGCAGGATCCCCAGGGCCAGGTGGTCGTTGGCCGCGAACACCGCCGTGACCTCCGGCATTCGGGCCAACATCAGCCCCGCCCGGTAGCCCGAGGCGGCGCTCCAGTCGGCCTGGCTGACCGGAGGAACCTCCGCGCCGGTTTCCTCCAGGGTCCGCTGCCAGCCGCGCAGTCGCCCGGCGGCGTCGAACCAGTCCGCCGGGCCCGACACGTGCCAGACCGTCTCGTGTCCGGCCTCCAGCAGACACCGCGTGGCCAGTCGCGCCCCGGCCTCCTGGTCCACGGTCACCAGGGTGCCGTCACGTTCGGGGTCGCCGTCCACCGTCACCACGGGAACGTCGGTGGGCACCTCGGCCAGGGCCTCGTCCGCCGCGCCGGTGGGGGCTATCACCACGATCCCGGCGGCCCGCTGTTCGCGGTGGTGTTCCACCGCGGCGGCGATGGAACCGTGGTCCAGGACCCGGACCCGGCGCACGCTGACCACGAACCCCCGCGCGGTGGCGGCCAGTTCGAAGGCGGCCAGCAGCGACGAGGGCCCGAAGAGCGTGGAGTTCTGCGCCACCACACCCAGGAGCTGGGACTTCCCGGTCGCCAGGGTGCGGGCGGCCCGGTTGGGGCGGTAACCGAGTTGTTCGATGGCGGCGCGCACACGCAACCGGGTCTGCTCACGGACGTTGGGGTGCCCGTTGAGCACACGGGACACCGTCTGGTGGGAGACACCGGCGAGCCGAGCGACGTCCGTCATCGCGGGGTCGCGGTTCACCCGGACGGGCGGGGAAGTATGGTCCACCCAAAAACTCCTTGCCGGGGTTGGTGGGCGTTAACATACTCCACCGCCTTTCCCGGGGCAATGGTCGGGAAGGTCTGGAAGTATGGGTTCTCCACCCGGCTTGTTAGCGCTCACGCCACGGACACGGGAAAACCCCGGTCGGGCGGGCCCGACCGGGGCGTACGGCTGTCTAGGGAAGGTGGAAGAGCTCGGTCAGGGGAAGCATCCCCTCATCGGGGCGACCGTCCAGGCCCTCGAAGAGGGGCGCCATCTCCGCCTGCCAGCGGGCGTTGACCTCGGTCTTCGCCATGGCCGCACGGGCCGCGTCGAAGTCCTCGGTCTCCAGGTAGCCGACCACCATGCCCCGCTCATCGGCGAACAGCGAGTAGTTGTGCCAACCGCTCTCCGACAGGGCCCGACGCATCTCGGGCCACACCTGGGCATGACGCTCGCGGTACTCCGCCAACCGGTCCTGGCGCACCTTCAGCACGAAACACACTCGTCGCATGCGTCCCCTTCCCGGGTCAGAAGTCGAAGTCGTCCACATTGTCGGCGTCGAAGACCAGCGGCGGGCCCAGCACGACCTCGCCGTCGGTCTCGAACGTGAACTCGCCCAGGTCACCGGCGGTGAAGGTCTCCCCCTGCGCGCCGGTGATCTGCCCGGCCTTGAGCGCGGCACCGGTGTACCCGGCCAGGTAGCCCAGCTCGTGCGGGTTCCACAGCGCGAACTGCCCGACGGTGCCGTCGTGCACGAACTCGCGCATCTGGTTGGGCGTGCCCAGGCCCGTCACCACCAGTTCGCCCTGGTACTCGGAGTCGCTGACGTAACGGGCCGCGGCGGCCAGACCGACGGTCGTGGGCGAGACGACCGCGTCCAGGTCCGGGTGGGACTGCATCAGCCCCTGCATCTCCTGGAAGGACTCCAGGTCGTCGTCGTTGCCGTAGACGGTGTCCACCAACTCCAGGTCGGCGTACTCGTCCTCCTGCAGGATCTGCTCCATCTCCTCGATCCACGCGTTCTGGTTGGTGGCGTTGGGAGTGGCCGACAGGACCGCGAAGGTGCCCTCGCCGTCGAGCTGCTCCTCGGCCATGTCCACCAGCGTCTGCCCGATGAGCTGGTTGTTGGACTGGTTGACGAACACGTCGGTGCAGTTGGCGTTGGAGTCGTAGCCCACGATGACCGCACCGTTGTCGCGCGCCTCGTTCAGGGACGGGCACACGGCGTCGGGGTCGTTGGCGGCGATGACGATGACGTCGCTGCCGGCCTGGCTGGCGGCGTTGATGTACTCCACCTGGGAGTCGGCGGTGGCCTCGGTGCCGCCGCGTTCGGTGGCCACACCGCCCACCGCCTCGACCGCTTCCTCTCCCCCGGCGTTGACCAGGTCGAAGAACGGGTTGTTGAGCTGCTTGGGCAGGAAGTCGATCGCCAGGCCCTCGGGGATCTCCGCGTCCGGGTCGGCGGTACCGGTGGGTCCCTGGGCGCCCTCGTCCTGGGCGTCGTCGATGGTGGTGCCGCCGCAGGCGGTGGCCAGCAACACGGCCGCCGCGGTCGCGGCGAGGAACAGGTGGCGTCGCGGATCGGTCATGGTGTGTCTCCCTTGGAGGTACGGGACGTGAGCGGGCGTGCGCGCCGGGATCGGACCCGGGCCGCGAGATTGGGTGTGACGACGGAGGCGATGAGGATCGCGCCGGTGACGATGAGCAGGACGTCGCTGCTGATGCCGAACAGCTGCAGGGCGTTGCGCAGGACGCCGAGCAACAGCACGCCGCTCATCACGCCCAGGATCGACCCGACCCCACCGAAGATGGACACCCCGCCGAGCAGGACGGCGGCCACGACCTGGAGTTCCAGGCCGAAGGCGGTGTCGGCGCGGGACGTGCCGTACTGCAGGGTCCAGAAGACCCCGGCGGAGGAGGCGACCACGCCGCTGAGCGTGAACAGCCAGAACTTGGTCCACTTGACCGGGACCCCGGAGAACCGGGCGGCCTCGTCGTTGTTGCCGATGTCGAACAGGGAACGGCCGGCCCCGGTGGCGTGCAGGAACACGGCGAACAGCAGGGCGAGCACCAGGATCGCCACCGCGATCCAGGGCAATCCCTCGACGCCGGGAAAGGGTGCGCGGGCCCCGCTCACCCAGCTCTGCGGATAGCTGGCCACGGCCCGATCGCCCAGCAGCACATAGGCCAGACCCCGGTACAGGGCCATGGTGCCGATGGTGACCGCCAGGGAGGGCAACCCCATCACGGTGACCAGGACCCCGTTGAGGGCGCCCAACAGCGCGCCGACCACCAGGCAGATCACCAGGGCCGTCTCGATCGGGACCCCGGACTCCCACAGCAGACCCAGGGTGGCGCTGGTCAGGGCCAAGGTGGAGGCCACCGACAGGTCGATCTCCCCGGTGATGACGATGAGGGTCATCGGCAGGGCCATCAGGGCGATGGCGGCCACGCTCAGCAACAGGAAGCTCGTGTTGCGTCCGGTGGCGAACACGTCGACGAACATCGACGCGCACAGCAGCGCCACCAGCAACGCGCCGACCACGGGGGCCTCACGCGCCCGGAGCCTCTTGGCGATGGTCTCAAGAGCCACGGGGACCTCCTCGGAGCCTGCGCGCCGAGCGCAGCGCCAGCAGCCGGTCCAGGCCGATGGCGGCCAGGATCAGCGCGCCGACGACGGCCTGGTGCCAGAACTGGTCGATCTGCCAGATGGGCAGGGCGGCGGTGATGGTGGTGAGCAGGATGGCGCCCAGGGCCGCGCCGTAGACGGTGCCCACGCCCCCGGCGATGGCCACGCCGCCCACGACCGCGGCGGCCACGACCTGCAACTCCATGCCGAAACCGACGGTGGAGTCGACGGTGCCGTAGCGGGCGGCGAACAGCACCCCGGCCAGGCCGGCCAGTGCGCCGTTGGCGACGAAGGCGGCCAGGACCCGACGGCTCACGGGGATGCCGGACAGGCGTGCGGCCTCCCCGTTGGAGCCGATGGCGTACAGCTCGCGGCCCGAGCGGTAGTGGGACAGGAACAGACCCACACCGACGACCACGACGATGGCGACGGCGGCGGGCAGCGGCACGCCGAGGACGCTCACGCGCCCCAGGCTCAGGAACGCCGAGGGCATGTCGTGGGCGTTGATCTGGCCGCCGTCCGCCCACCAGTGGCCGATCCCGCGGAAGGCGTAGAGCGTGCCCAGGGTGACGACCAGGGCCGGCACTTGGGCGAAGGTGACGAGGAAGCCGTTCGCCAGGCCGCACAGAGCGCCCAGAGCCACCCCGGCCAAGAGCACCACGGGGATGGGGAGCCCGGGGAAGGCGACGAAGAGGGTGCCGGTGCCGAACGCCGCCAAACCCATGACCGAACCGACCGACAGGTCGACGTTCTTGGTGATCAAGACCAGGGCCTGGCCCACGGCCAGGACGGACAGCACGGTCGCGCCGAGGAACAGGTCGCGTACGCCCTGGCTGGAGAGGAACCCGGGGTTGTTCAGCCAGGTGGCGGCGATGAGCAGGACCACGGCCAGGAGCACGCCGAGTTCACGGACCCTGCGGGTACGTCGGACGCGCTCGGTCGTGGTGGTGGCGGCCGGGGTCTGGGTGTCGGACACCGTCACGTCGCCCCCTTCCCGGAAGTGGTGCCGGTGGCCGCGTACATGACGGACTCCTCGGTGGCCTCGGAACGGTCGAGTTCGGCGGTGACGCGGCCCTCGTGCATCACCAGGACGCGGTCGGCCATGCCCAGGACCTCGGGGAGTTCGCTGGAGACCATCACCACCGCCACCCCTTCCCCCGCCAGGGTGGTGAGCAGGCGGTGGACCTCGGCCTTGGTGCCCACATCGATCCCGCGGGTGGGCTCGTCCACGAACAGGACCCGCGGTTCGGTGGACAGCCACTTGGCCAGGACGACCTTCTGCTGGTTGCCGCCGGACAGAGTGGAGACCGTGTCGGCCAGGTCGCCGAACTTCAGGCGCAGGCGCTCACCCCAGTGGTGGGCCGCCTCGTTCTCGGCCCGCGAGGTCAGCAGGCCGGCGCGGCTGAGCGGACGGCGACGGGTGGCGGTGGCGTTGCGGGCGATGGAGGACTCCATGACCAGCCCCTGCTGGCGGCGGTCCTCGGGGACCAGGGCCATGTGGGCGGCCATGGCGGCCTTGGGCCGGCCCGCGGGCAGCCGCCGACCGTATACGCGAACCGAGCCGAGGTCGTAGCGGTCCACCCCGAACACGGCGCGTACGACCTCGCTGCGTCCGGCGCCCACCAGCCCGGCCAAGGCGACGATCTCGCCGGCGCGCACCGTGAAGGAGACGTCGGCGAAGACCCCCTGCCGGGTGAGTCCCTCCACTTCCAGGACGGTGTCGCCGATGGACGCCTCCTGTTTGGGATAGAGGTCGTCGACGTCGCGGCCGACCATGCGGCGCACCACGATGTCCACGTCCAGGTCATCGGTGGGGTCGCAGGAGACGAAGGCTCCATCGCGCACGACCGTGACCCGGTCGCTGAGGGCGAAGACCTCGTCGAAGCGGTGGGAGATGAACAGCAGCGCCGCCCCGGCGTCGCGCAGGGAACGGGCGACCCGGAACAGACGTTCGGCCTCCACACCGGACAGCGCGGCGGTGGGTTCGTCCATGATCAGGACCCGGGCGTCGCGGGTGAGGGCCTTGGCGATCTCCACGAGCTGTTGGTCGGCGATGGAGAGCCCGCGGGCGGGACGTTCGGGGTCGACCTCCACACCCAGACGGGAGAAGGCCTCTCTGGTCTGTCGGCGCATGCGGGCCTTGTCGATGGTGCCCCAACGGGTGCGGGGCTGGCGACCAACGAAGATGTTCTCGGTGACGGACAGGTCCGGGAAGAGGGTGGGTTCCTGGTAGATGACCGCGACCCCGGCACGCTGGGCGTCGACGGGCGCGGTGAACGCGACGGGGCCGTCGTCGACCAAGAGACGTCCACTGTCGGGGCGGTGCACCCCGGCCAGGATCTTGACGAGGGTGGACTTACCGGCCCCGTTCTCCCCGACCAGGGCGTGGATCTCTCCCGCGTGCAGGTCGAGGGACATGTCCCGAAGGGCGCGGACGTTACCGAAGGCCTTGCTCACGTCGGCGAGGGAGAGGACGGGCGGACCGGTGGGGCCTCGTACCGCCATGCTGTCCTCCTTCCGTTGAGGACTTACGTTGAGGTCGACACGCCGGATCGGACCGACGAACAAAACGTTTTAAGGTGAGGGTGATGTTATTTAGAACACAGACAGCCGTCAAGGCATCCAGGAAACAACCTGATAAAACGAGCGGCAGGCTCCGAACGCCAACCGGCACCGCTCGGAACCGAGAAGAGCGCCCACGGCACCGGACCCGCTTGTACGATTGTCATTGACACGTTTCAATCACGGTGTGACCATGAGCTCATCCTCCACACCTCAGGCTGGGAGTACCGCACGTGCCCGACAACCCGAACCCCACCGCGACCCGGCGTTCCGTCGGCATCACCCAGGTCGCCAGCCACGCGGGGGTCTCGCCCGGGACGGTGTCCAACGTCCTCAACCGGCCCGAACGGGTGGCGACGGAGACCAGGGAACGCGTCGAAGCCGCCATCCGCGAACTCGACTACGTGCGCAACTCCTCCGGCAGCAGCCTGCGCTCCGGACGCAGCGACTGCGTGGGGTTGCTGGTCCTGGACGTGACCAACCCCTACTTCACGGAGGTCGCGCGCGGGGTCGAGGACGAGGCCGTGGACGCCGGACTGGCGGTACTGCTGCTCAACTCCGCCGAGGAGCACACCAGACAGGAGCGCAACCTCCGCCTGCTCGCCGGACAGCGCGCCGCCGGCGCGGTGGTCATGCCCATCGACGACGACCTGTCCGACCTGCGCTGGCTGAGCAAGCAGGGGATCCCCTGGGTGGCTCTCGACCGCGGTGACGTGCCCACCGAGGAAGGATGCAGCGTCAGCGTCGACAACGAGGCGGGCGGGCTGGCCGCCGGGCGCCACCTCATCGGACTCGGCCACGAACGGATCGCGTTCCTGACCGGCCCCTTCTCCATCGACCAGGTCCACCGCCGCCACCTGGGCCTGACCCAGGCCGTCAGCGAGGCGGGTCTGGACCCGGACACCGCCCTCGACCTGGTGCACGTGCCCCAGCTCAACCCCGAGCAGGGCGAGAAGGCCGTCGACGCCGTCCTGGCCGGTGGGCCGCGCCAGCGTTGCACCGCGGTGTTCTGCGCCAACGACCAGCTCGCCCTGGGTTTCCTCAAGGGCCTGGGACGACGTGGCCTGCGCGCCCCCGACGACATCTCGGTGATGGGCTACGACGACATCGACGTCGCCGCCCTCGTGCACCCCGGGCTCACCACGGTCGCCCAGCCCAAGTACAAGCTGGGACGCACCGCGATGAGCCTGCTCCAGGGACACTTCGACAACCCCGAGCATCGGCACGAGCGGCGGTTGTTCACCCCGGAGATCGTCCTGCGGGGGTCGACGGCGGCGCATCGGCCCTGACCTGGAAGTCGTGTGGGACGGCAGGTGGGGAGTCCTGCGGGGGAGGGCAAGGGGAAGTCGCTCGGAGAGTCGTGTCCGCGCCGGTTCCGGTCTTGGTTCTACACAAACTTAAAACGATTCATGCTGAGGTTGAGGTGCGGCGCCTGAGGTGATGGACTCTTCCACTGGTCGGGCGCGGTGTCGGGTGGGTTGGTGGGTGGG
>NZ_FRFF01000088.1 GCF_900143625.1 Nocardiopsis sp. JB363 | reverse complement strand
AACCAGCAGGGACACCCCCTCAGGCGCACCACCAACAACCCGGCACACGCCCGACAACCTCCAGGAAAACGACCCCAGTCGCCCCACACGCTCACCCCACCCCACCCCACAACCCCAAGGGGCTCTACCTCAGGCGTCCCCACCAGACACCCATGAGACGCCCGACAACCTCAGGTCTCTCGGCCTCCTCAGACGCATCACGCACTCACCCGAGGTCCACCCCTCGGCATCCGGCACCGGCACTCGGCGCCCGGCGCCCGGCGCCTGACGCCGCCTCCAAGCCAGATTTTGGGCAGCACGAAGTCGGTGGAAACCGAGGTCCCCCCTATACAAGAGGACCATGTCGGACGCTCTCGGGGCCAGGTCGGAGTTTCGGGCTGTGGATAACGGGATCGGGGTGGGGGCGGGGAATGGGACAATCGCGGCATGACGAAGACAATCCCGGCGGAGCTGTTGGCGGCCGCTGAAGCGGCGAAGGGCTTCATGCCCACGGACGAGGGCCTGGCCCTGTACGAGACGGCTGTGGCGTATGCCGGCCACGGCCCGATCGTGGAGATCGGCACCTACTGCGGCAAGTCCACCGTGTTCCTCGGTGCGGCGGCTCGGATGGCGGGTGCCAAGGTCATCACCGTGGACCACCACCGGGGGTCGGAGGAGCACCAGGAGGGGTGGGAGTACCACGACTCCACCCTCATCGACCCGGAGACGGGGAAGTTCGACACGCTCCCGCACTTCCGGCGGACGATCACCCGGGCCGGGCTGGACGAGGAGGTCATCGCGATCGCGGGGGCCTCCACGGCGGTCGCGACGGTATGGGGCACGGAGATCGGCATGCTCTTCATCGACGGTGGCCACAGTGAGCGGGCGGCCCAGAACGACTATGAGGGCTGGACCCCGCACATCGCGGTCGGCGGTGTGCTGGTCATCCACGACGTCTTCCCGAATCCGGAGGACGGGGGGCGTCCGCCGTACAACATCTACTGCCGCGCCCTGGAGACCGGACGGTTCAAGGAGATCCGCCTGGTCGGTTCCATGCGGGTCCTGGAACGTACCTCCTGATCCGACGCGGTTCTCGCGGATCCAAGGGGGCGTTCTCCCCTTGGAGCACATGGTGATCCGTCCAACACCATGTGACACGCCGGTCGAGGGTAAGCCCTCGGTAAGAAGTCACCGTGCGGTTACGGATTCGACCTTGACACAGTTACGGGCGGGTATCGTAGCGGTGAGGGTGGAGCGATGGTGGCGATTTTCCCCGGGATACCGCTTCAGTCCTGATTCGAACTGAACCGATCAGGGGTACTCGCGCGTCAAACACCAGGACGGCACGGTGCCGGACGTGATTTGTCATGGGGGCGGGGAGCTGAGCGAGAGCACACACGGCGAGGGCGGGACGGATGGACAGCGTCCCGACTCGAACACGCCGGAGACGAACGATGCCTCTGCAGAGGAACTGTCCAGTCAAGCGACGCCCCAGGGTGATGTACCCACTACCGGTGATGACAAATCCGAGGGGTCTCCCCCCGCAGAACCGGAGGCGGATCCCGGAGGGGATGACGCTCCCGAACCGGAATTCATCGCCGGTGGGGCCTCCGCATTCAAGACCAGTGGAACATTCTTCCGTGATCGGGTGGCCAAGAACCTGGCCTCCCAGGGTTACGGAATGGACGACGTTCCATCTTCCGAGCTGAACACCGAACCCGGGGACGCCCCGGAGGCCGGTGACTCCGAGGAGGCCGACTCCGACACCGCTACTGAGGCCGTTGGCGACTCGGACTCCGAGCCCTCCACCTCCGCTGCCCCCTTCGCGGCCGAGGCCCCGGAGGACACGGAGGACACGGAGGACACGGAGGACACGGAGAGCGCCGAAACCACGGATCCCGACAACGAGGCGACCGGTGTCTTCCCGCTCCCGAACCTCGCTCAGGCGAACGAGGGCGAGACGGACGCCGAAAGCGGCGAGAGTGGCGAGAGCGCCGAAAGCGCTGCTGAGGAGCCGAAGGAGCAGGGCCCCGCACAAGAGGGCGAGACAGACGATCCCGAACCCGGGGAGGTCGCTGAGGGCCCCACGGGGCCGGACGGGGTGGATTCTCCGCTGGCCGCGGCCGACGCGACCGCCGGGCCCGAGACGCTGCCCTTCACTCCGCCCTCGGAGACCGGATCCGACGACGGACTCGACAAAGAGACCGACGTCGAACCAGACGAGGGTACGGCCACCGAAGCGGTGGGGACCGAATCCAAAGCGGACGACGAGGACCAACGGACCGAGGCCATGCCCGCGCCCGGTGCCGGCGCGGTCGCTTTCTCCGCTCCTCCACCGGAGGAGAAGCCGGAGGTTCCCGAGGACACCGACCGGACCACCGAGCAACAGGCGGCTCCGGTCGATGACGAGATCTGGCCGCAGCCTCGGCGGTTCTCCGACTACGTGTCGGACCGCGAGGGCAAGGACGATGACCCCTCGGCCGCCGCCGCGGGCGGGCTCGCCGGCGCGGCCGCTTCGCCCGCCTCGGCACATGCCGTTCCCGGCGGTCTCGGTGGTCCCGGTGGCCCGGCCGGCCCCGGTGGGCCCAAGGGCCCACCCGGCGGTCCGGGTGGTCCGAAGGGCCCCGGTGACAAGGGATCCAAGGACGATAAGAAGCAGAAGCCCAAGAAGCCGCTGTGGTGGCGCATCCTGCGCGTGTTCCTGGTGGTCACGGGTCTGATGATCATCGTGGCCGGCGGCGTGTTCGCGTTCTTCTACTCCACGGTGGAGATCCCGGACGCGGCCAAGGCCGACGCGGTCGAGCAGGGATCGACGTTCTACTTCGCCGATGGTGAGACGGAGTTCGCCTACCGCGGTACTGACCGTGAGGTGGTCGATTACGAGGACATGACCGCCGGTGGCGACCACGTCGTCGAAGCGGTCATCTCCGCGGAGGACCGGGGCTTTTGGACCGAGCCGGGTGTGTCGGTGAGCGGTACCGCGCGCGCGGTGTGGTCCACGGTCACCGGTGAGCAGGTGCAGGGTGGCTCGACCGTCACTCAGCAGATGGTGCGCAACTACTACGAAGGGGTGTCCCTGGAGCAGACCGTGGCCCGCAAGGTCCAAGAGATCATCATCGCGATCAAGGTGGACCAGAACGAGGACAAGGAGTGGGTGATGGAGCAGTACCTCAACACCATCTACTTCGGTCGTCAGGCCTACGGCATCCAGGCCGCCGCTCAGGCGTACTACCACAAGGACGTCGGCGAGCTCACCGCGGAGGAATCGGCCTTCCTGGCCGCCGCCATTCAGCAGCCGACCCGGTTCGGTCAGGCGGACGTGGAGACCACGCCCGCGATGGAGAACCGGTGGCAGTACGTCATCAACGGCATGGTCACGACAGAGGCCATCACCCAGGCCGAGGCCGACCAGATGGAGTTCCCCGCGCCCGAGCCGGAGAAGCCGATGGCCGGCGGCGACATCAGCGGCTACAACGGCTACATGCTCCAGGAAGCGCTGAGTGAACTGGAGGACCTCGGCTATACCGAGGACCACATCAACCGGCAGGGCTACAAGATCGTCACGACCTTCGACAAGGGCATGATGGACGCGGCCTATGAGTCGGTCGAGGCGATGGTGGCACCGGAGACCCTCCCGGAGGGGGTCAACATCGGTCTGACCACCATCGACCCCGCCACCGGTGAGGTCAAGGCGTTCTACGGCGGTCACGACTACGTCGCCAACCAGTACGACAGCGCCTTCCTGGGCGCCGCGCAGGCCGGTTCGGCGTTCAAACCGTACGTGCTGGCCACCGCCCTGGAACAGGGCTATGGCCTGAACTCCACGGTGGACGGTCGTGGTCCGCAGGACGTCCAAGGGTCCCGGGTGCAGAACGCGGGCAACGCTCCCGGCGGGGTCATGACGTTGACCCAGGCCACCCAGGTCTCCAACAACCTGGGCTTCGTCGAACTGGCGCAGGAGGTCGGCTTCGAGGAAGTCCGACAGACCGCCTACGACGTGGGTCTTCCCGAGGGCAGCATCGACGACAACCAGCTGGTGCCGGTCATGCCGTTGGGCGCGAGCAGCGTCCGCCCGGTCGACCAGGCCAGCGGGTTCGGGACCTTCGCGAACGGTGGTGTGCACATGGAGGCGCACGTCGTCAAGGAGGTCGTGAACCAGGCGGGCGACGACGAGCGGCCCGAGGTGGCCGAGAACCGTGCTCTGGAGGAGACCACGGCCTCGGACGTCACCCACGCCCTGGAGGGGGTCGTCAACGGCGGTACCGGTACCGCCGCGCAGTTGGCGAACCACCCGGTCGCGGGCAAGACCGGTACGACCGATGGCAGCGTCGCCGCCTGGTTCGTGGGTTACACCCCACAGCTGTCGACGGCCGTCGGTGTGTACAGCGGGAACAACGAGAGCTTCAGCATCCCGGGGCACAACATCTCCGGTGGCGGTCTGCCCGCATCGATGTGGAACTCGTACATGAGCCGCGCGATGGAGGGGTACGACCGGGGTTCGTTCCCGGACCCGGCGTTCGACGGCACCACGGAGAACTGGGCGCCGGACCCGGCCACCCAGGAACCGCAGGAACCCCAGGAACCTCAGGTGCCGCAGGAACCTCAGGAACCGCAGGAACCGGAGGAGCCGCCGGAGCCCGAGATCCCGGAGATCCCTGAAGATCCGGAGATCCCGGAAGTGCCGGAGGACCCGGGATGGCCGGAGGATCCGGGTATCCCCGAGATGCCACCGACGACCCGTAGCGAGGACGGTTAGCGTCCGCACACGGCGAGGGCCCCGTACCGAATCGGTGCGGGGCCCTCGCCGTTGTCGTGTGAACCCTCAGACGACCACCGATTCGGTGTCCCAGCTGTGCAGGAACACCCGTGAACCGGGGGTGGTGCGGGTGAGGGCGTCCACGGCCAGTACGACCGCGGCGGTCGTCCAGGTGCTGCGTTCGACCGGCCAGCGCACCTGTTCGGCGAACTGGTAGCCGGTCCAGTAGACGCCGTCGTCGGGGTCGCGCAGGTGCTGGACCTCCCGCAGGATGCGCACCGCGGTGTCGGTCTCACCCATGGCGGTCAGTGTGAGCACCAGCTCGGAGGACTCCGCGGCGGTCACCCACGGCTGGTCGCTGACGCAGCGCACGCCCAGACCGGGCACGACGAAGGTGTCCCAGTGGTCGGCGAGGCGCGCCTTGGCGTCGTCCCCCCGGACCGCTCCGCCCAGGATCGGGTAGAACCAGTCCATCGAGAAGCGGGAGCGGTCGGCGAACAGTTCCTCACGGTCGTTGATGAGGACGGCGAGCCGGTCGGCGGCGGCGTCCCACTCGGGCCGTTCCCGACCCAGTCGGGCGCCCAGCGAGGCGCCGCAACGCAGGGCGTGGTGCACGCTGGAGCAGACCGTGAGCAGGGCGTGGTCGCCGGGCGATCCGTCCTCGTCGCGGGCCCACAGGATCTCCCCGTGGTCGCCGCGCAACGCCAGCACGAATTCCAGCCCGCTCTCCACGGTAGGCCACAGCTCCTCGGCGAACGCGGTGTCGCCGGTGGTGAGCAGGTGGTGGAACACGCCCACGGCCGGGTACGCGGCGTGGTTGGCCTCGCGCAGCCCCGTGACGGGACTTCCCTGGCGGAACTTGGCGGGCCAACCGCCGTTCGGGTGGCGGCTCGTCGACAACCACCGGTAGGCGCGCCGAGCGGCCTCGGCGTGTTCGGGCACGAGCAGCCCGGTCACGGTCAGGGCCATGGCGCACTCCACGTGGTCCCACACGTCGGCGTGGCCGCCGGGGAACCACGGGATGGCGCCGTCGGGCTCCTGGGCGTGCACCAGGTAGTCCGCGGACCGGTACAGCTGTTCGGTGCTGAGGATCCCGGGGAGGTGGAGGGCGTCGGGGTCGTTGGGCGCGGGTGCGGTGGCCATCAGTCGGACACGTCGGCCGCGAGCGGCTTGCGGACGTACACGATGACGCTCTTGCCGATGATCGGGTTGAGGAGTCTCTCCGCGATCCGGGTCACCTTGGGGGCCTGGAGCATGTCCCAGACCAGCAGGTCATGGTAGGCCTTGGCCGCCGGGTGGTCGTTGTCGTCGGTGCCCACAGCGCACTTGATCCACCAGTAGGGCGCGTGGAGGGCGTGCGCGTGGTGGTGGGGCCCGATCTCGAAGCCGGTGGCCTTGAGCTTGGCCTCCAGCTCGGCGCGGGTGTAGATGCGGATGTGGCCGCCCTCGTTGGTGTGGTACTCCTCCGAGAGCGCCCAGCAGATGCGTTCGGGCAGGAAGCTGGGCACGGTGACGGCCGCGATGCCGCCGGGCCTGAGGACCCGGTACAGCTCCTTCATGGCGGCGGTGTCGTGCGGCAGGTGCTCGAAGATCTCGGCGGCGACGACGCGGTCGAAGGCGTCGTTGTCGAAGGGCATGTCGAGGGCGTCGCCCTTGACGGTCTCGGCCTTGGCGGACGCGGGGGCCTCACCCTCTTGGGCCATGGCCGCGAACATGGTCTCGACCTCGGCGAGATCGTCGACGTTCTGGTCGAAGGCGACCACGTCCGCGCCGCGGCGGTAGACCTCGAAGGCGTGGCGGCCACCACCACAGCCCAGGTCGAGAACGCGTTGGCCCGGGCCGACGGGGAACAGGTTGAAGTCGACGGTGATCAGTGGAGGCTCCCTAGGGATGGTGCTGCGGGTCTGGGTGTGCGCGACCTGCCGGGTCAGGCGCCGTTCGCGCGGGCCCGCACGGGCGTGGGTCGGTGGTCGTCGCCGGGGCCGGTCCCTTTGACGGCGGTGATGGTGGAGGCGTAGCGCTGCGCGGTCAGCTCGGCGACGGCCTTCCAGGTGAACCGTTCCTGGACACGGCGCCAGGCGGCGGCGCTCATGCGCTCACGTTCGGCGTCGTCGTCGAACAGGGAGGCGAGTTCTGCGGCCAGGAGTTCGGGGTCGCCAGGGGGGATGAGGCGACCGGCGTCGCCGTCGGTGCCGACGACCTCGGGCAGGGCTCCGGCGTGGCTGGCGATGAGCGGGGTACCGCAGGCCATGGCCTCCACCGCGGGCAGGGAGAAGCCTTCGTAGAAGGAGGGGACGACGGCGATCTGTGCGCCGGCGATGAGGCGGCCCAGTTCCTCGTCGTCGATGCCGCTGACGAACTGGATGCGGTCGCGCAGGTCGAGTTCGTCGACGAGACGGTCGGTGGGACCGCCGGGGCGGGGCTTGCTGACGATGGTCAGGGTGACGTCGCGTTCGGTGGCGAGTTTGGCGGCGGCGCGCAGCAGGACGGCGACACCCTTGAGCGGGCTGTCGGCGCTGGCGGTGCACACGATGCGGCCGGGGATGCGTTCCACGTCGGGGCGCGGGTGGAAGTAACGGGTGTCCACGCCCAGCGGGGTGACCTCCATGGTGGCCGGGTCGACCCCGAACTCGCGGGCGATGTCGTCGGCGGAGGATTGGGAGGGCACGAGGATGGGGTCGAGTCGGCGGGCGACGCGGGCCTGCATCTTCACGAACCCGTACCAGCGTCGCTTGGAGAGTTTCTGGAGGCCTTTGGCCTCCGCGAGCTCGATGCGGCGGTCGACGCTGATGGGGTGGTGGATGGTGGTGACCAGGGGCAGGCCGGCGGACTGGATGCCGAGCAGGCCCCATCCGAGGGTCTGGTTGTCGTGGACGACGTCGAACTCGTCGAGGCGGCGGCGGAGTTCGCGGTTGGCGCGCAGCGAGTAGGTGAGCGGTTCGGGGAACCCGGCGGTCCACATGGTGGCGATTTCGAGGACGTCGATCCAGTCGCGCCATTGGCGGAGGGGCGGGGTGGCGAAGGGATCGGCGTCGTTGTACAGGTCCAGAGAGGGGATTTTCTCCAGGGTGACGCCCTCGTCCAGGACGGGATAGGGCTGGCCGGAGAAGACGGTGACCTGGTGGCCGAGTGCGGCGAGTTCGCGGGACAGGTGGCGTACGTACACGCCCTGTCCGCCCACGTGCTGTTTGCTCCGATACGACAGGAGGGCGACGCGCAGGGGGCGGCGCCCGCCGGACGGCCCTGGGGTCGGTCCCGTGCTTGTGCCCGACTGGGTCAAGAGTCCACCTCTTCGTTGGGTCGCGTGCCCGGCAGCCGCCGTTCGCCTTCGGGCCGGTCGCGGGTCTCGCCCGTCGGATGGTCGCCGTCGGGTCTGTGTGGGCGCACCCATATGTTACTCGCGAGTTCACTCAGGGTCGGCGCCGGGCTTCGGCTAGAGGGATCCTATTCCCGGTGGTCGGTTCAGGTGATGGTGGCCCACCGGGGCAGCTCCATCGAACCGTCCCGTTCGACCAGACCACGCTCCTCCAGGGTGCGTAGATGGGCGGCCGTCTCGGAAGTGGCCATGTGTCGGGCCGAGACGCGCATGTCTTCCCAAGAGCGGCGCCATTCCAGGCCGGAGGTGAGTTCCCACAGGGTGGTGGGGCCCTTGCGGAGAAGGTCCGCCATCCGCGCCAGGCGCTCCTCGTGGTGGTCGATGATGGCCCGGGTCCGCTCGGGCAATCCGGTGAAGCGCTGCTCGTGTGAGGGAAGGCATAGCAGGCGTTCGGCGTCGGGCAGGCGTCCGGTGCGCGCCTGGGACGACAGGAAGTCGCCGAGCGGGTCGCCCTTGGTGGAGTCGAGGGGGAACTGGCCCACGTGCGGGGTGATGCGGGGCAGGACGTGGTCGCCGGTGAACAACAGGTCCCGATCGGCCAGGTGCAGGCACAGGTGGCCGGGGGTGTGTCCGGGGGTCCACACGGCGCGCAGGGCCACCCCGGGGATGTCGAGCGGTTCACCGTCGCCGAGGGTCCGGTCGGGGATGGCGGGGGATCGGAAGACCGTGGGGGAGGCCCGGAAGGCGTCCACGTCCTCGGCGGGGAACCCGGCGCGGGTCATCTGCGCGACCATCGAGGCGGCGCGCTCTTCCGGGGCCTGTCCGGCCAGGTTCTCCAGGATGGCGATGTCCCGGGGGTGCATGGCGATCCACGCGTCGGAGGCCTCGCGCAGGCGGCCGGTCAGGCCGGAGTGGTCCGGGTGGAAGTGGGTGACGACGGCGCCCTGGACCTCGTCGACGCCGTGGCCGGTCCGGGCCAGGCCCTCGACCAGCGCGGTCCAGGAGTCGTCGTGGTTCCAACCGGTGTCGATGAGGACGGGGCCGCCGGTGGCGGAGAGGACGTAGACGTAAGTGAAGCCGATCGGGTTGTGGGGGACGGGTACGGGGATGCTCCACAACCCCTCGCCCAGGTCTTCGACCGGGGGAACCTCGCGCATTGTGGGCACGGCCTTTCCGCTGGAAACCGAATCTGGTTCGATTCTAGGGAAGGGGATCCCGGGGCCTTCGGGCGGAGTGCCGACAAAGTCGGGCGATTGTGGTCCAGCCGATAGGTGTTCGACGAAGTAGAACATATTCTACCTTGGTGGGCGATCGACCCGAAAATCTCCGTCATGATCTCGTATTGCCTCTGTCACGTCGGGCGATGAGGTGTGGATCTTGGGTTCGAACGGCTGCCTACGAGGGAAAGCGTTAGATAACGTGTTCTCATGACGGTCGGCGGTGTCTCGCCGGCCTTGAGGCGGCTCTCGGTCACCGCGTTCGTGGTGGATCGATGATGAAGGGGAGAGACCCAGTGGCGGTGCAGGCACCGATCGGAACGATGACGCGGAACCAGACACAGCGTCGCCGGCGTATCGTCCAGACCGCGGCCGCCCTGGCGGTGCGCGGCGGCGTCGAGGCGATGCAGATGCGCTCGGTGGCCGAGCGCGCCGGGGTCGCCCTCGGCACCCTCTACCGCTATTTCCCCTCGAAGATGGACCTCGTCGTGGCCGTGGTCACCGAGGAACTCGACCTGTTGGAGGGCGGCATCGTCCGCCGCCCACCCATCTCGGACACCGCCGCCGGTCGTGCCGTCGACGTGCTGCTGCGCGCCACCCGCGGACTCATGCGCGAGCCGGAGCTGGCCGACGCGCTGGTGCGTTCGCTGATCATGGCCGAGGTCAAGATGGAGCTGGACGTGCGCATCACCGACCTGGTGTGGCGGGTTGCCACCGGAAACCTCGTCGCCGCCCGTCCCGCCGACACCGTGGAGGAGACCACCTCCGTGGACGAGGTGGACCGTGAGGGCACCGAGTACGTCCTGGCCGGTTCGCTGACCAGCGTGTGGATCTTCGAGCTGGTGGAGGTGCTCAAGGGTCGGCGCGACCTGGAAGAGGTCGAGCAGCGGCTGCACGTGACCGCCGAACGCCTCCTCGTCTCCTTCTGATCCCGCCCACGGGTCACTTCTCGCCGAAGAGCAGCCCGAACAGCCCTCCCAAAAGACCGCCGGAGCCGTCGCCGGGCTCCTCGCCCCCGGGTTCCTCATCGGGGGCTTCGTCGTCCTCGGGCGGCGGGGCCGTGTCGTCCTCGTCCTCCGGGGCCTCGGGCGGACCTGGTTGCGGATCGGGTTCCTGCCCCGGGCCGTCTTCGGGCCCCTGCCCGTCCTCGGGGGCGACGGGGGAGTCCGGTTCGGTCGACCGCGGCGCCGTGCCCGTGCTGGTCTCCGGGTCGGGGGACGTGGGAGCGGCCTCGACCTCGGGGGAGGGGTCGACGCCGGGTTTGTTCTCGGAGGCGGTGGAGACCGTCTCCGTCTTGGAACCGTCGTGGCCGCGTCCGGTCTCGGCGGGGCCGGCGTCGATCGTCATCGGGGGAGCGCCCGCCATCCCGGCCCACCACCACAATCCCAGGGCGACCGCCACGGTGGCCAGGCCGGAGACGGCCGGCAGCGACCAGCGCCTCCGCTCCGGCAGGGCCTCGGAGGCGGGGTCGTGGTCGGGGGCGGGCAGTGGTGCGCGTGTGTCCTCGTGGAGCGGTTGGTCCTGGGTGGTGATCCGGTCGCCCGGCAGGGGGCGCGGCGTGGTGGGAGGCATCGGGACCAGGGCCTCGTCCGGCTCTTCCTCCTCGATGGGAACGCCGCCGGCGGCGCGGGCGCGGTGCGCCGGGTAGCCGTCCTCGGTGAGCGGGTGCATGGCCGCGGAGATCCGCTTGCGCTCCTCGGCGGCCTCGGGCGCCAGACAGGTGTGCACGACACGTTCGCGCAGGCCGGGCGGGGCGCCGGGCGGACGTAGGAGGGACAGGGCGGAGGAGACCTGTTGGACCTGGTTCCGCCAGGAGGGGGTCTCGCCCGACTCGGGCGGCCGGTTCAGGCCCTCCGCGGCGCGACGGATCGCGGAACGGGAGAGTTCGCCGCAGATCCGCGATTCGAGCCCCAGCACCCGGGCCACCGCGGAGGCGGGCATCGCGTGGCGCAGATTCAGTTCGACGAGTTCGCGGTGGCTGGCGGGCAGCCGGGAGAACATGTGCGCCACCGGGGTCTCGGCGGGCATGGTGGCCAGTCGCGTGTAGGGGCAGGTGTGCGCGAAGCCGCGGCGCTGACAGGCCGCCCGCACCAGGGCGTAGAGCCAGGGACCGCGGTCGGCCGGGTCGCGGAGCTTCTTTTCGAGGAGCACTCCGGCGACGAGCCCCTCGTGGACGGCTTCGGTGACCGGGTCCTCCGGATCGCCCGGGGCGCCACCACCGAGCAGGGACCACGCGTACCGGTAGAGCGCCTGCGCGTAGGCGTCGTGGAGCGCCTCGACCGGGCCTGCCGCTTCGTCTCTTTCGTTACCTCTGATCACGATTCTCCCCCCGCTGTCTGTGGTGACGCTAGCGAGGGGAGGACCGTGGCGTGCGGGAATCGATCAGCTGTGTCCTGAAGGTGAGGCTTCTGTTACCCGGCCTGAACGGGGCGGGTGTGTTCTCATTCCCCGCCGCGCGAGGGCTGACCGATCGCGACCATGCGTTCCACCGAACGGCGGGCGCGCTCGGAGGTCTCGGCGTCGACCGTGATCTCGGTGGTGCCGTGGCGCAGCGAGTTCAGCAGCTTGTCCGAGTCGATCATCTTCATGTAATGGCACTCCGCGCGGGAGTTCACCGCCTCGAACGTCGTGTTCGAGTTGGCGTTGCGCAGCTGGTGCAGCATGCCGGTCTCGGTGGCGATCAGGACCTTCGAGGCGGTGGTGTTCTCCGCGGCGGTGAGCATGCCGCCGGTGGAGAGGACCTTGACCCGGTCCTCGGGGACTGCGCCGCTGCCGACCAGGTAGAGGGCGGAGGTCGCGCAGCCGCACTCGGGGTGCACGTACACCTCGGCGTCGGGCTCGGCCGCCACGCGCTCGCGCAGGGTGTGGCCGTCGATGCCGGCGTGCACGTGGCATTCGCCCATCCACACGTGGATGTTGTCGCGACCGGTGACCCGCTTGACGTGGGCACCCAGGAACTGGTCGGGGAGGAAGAGGATCTCCCGGTCCTCCGGGATGGACCGGATGACGTCGGCGGCGTTGGAGGAGGTGCAGCAGATGTCGGTCTCGGCCTTGACCGCGGCCGTGGTGTTGACGTAGGCGACCACGACCGCTCCGGAGTGCTGGGCCTTCCAGTTCCGCACGTCCTCGGCGTTGATGGTGTCGGCCAGCGAGCAGCCCGCGTTGGGGTCGGGCAGCAGGATGGTCTTCTCCGGCGCGAGGATCTTGGCGGTCTCGGCCATGAAGTGCACACCGCAGAACACGATGGTGCTCGCGTCGACGCTCGCCGCCAGACGGGACAGGGCCAGAGAGTCACCGGTGTGGTGGGCCACGTCCTGGATTTCCGGGCGCTGGTAGTTGTGCGCGAGGATGACGGCGTCGCGCTCCTCCGCCAGGCGGTGGACCTCGGCGGCCCATTCCTGCCTGGTCATGGTGTCCGCCGTCTCGGTGACCGTTGCCATGTCCTACTACTTCCTTGAGGCTGTGGGCTCGGCGTACGGGTGCCGTGCCGTGGGAGGGCGTTGCGGATACCAGGTTTTTGTCTGGCAGGCACAAACCTGGTGCAGCTTAACATGGCAGGGAACGGAAGGGACAGGGTGGATATCCCGGAGGTAAACGGACAGGCCATGCTCTCGGCGCACGAGGCACTGGCGGTCGTCCTTCAGATTCGTGCGGGTGAACTGTGCGTCCTGCTGTGGCGGCGGGCCCTACCGCCCTGTGAGGGGGAGTGGGCACTGCCCGGAGGCAGACTCGGCACCGAGGAGGACCTGGGCGCCTCGATCCGCCGCCAACTGGCCCAGAAGGTCGACGTTCGCGACCTGAGCCATCTCGAACAGCTGGAGACGCGCAGCGAACCCGGACGAGACCCGCAACGGCGGACTCTGGCCACCGCCTACCTGGGGCTGGTCCCCGCGCACATCGACCCGGTCGTGCCCGACGACACCGGCTGGCACCCGACCGTCGACCTACCTGCGATCGCCTTCGACCACGCTTCGATCGTGCGTTCGGGGCGCCGGCGTCTGCGCTCCAAGCTCAGCTACACCAACGTCGGTTTCGCGCTGGCGCCGCCCGAGTTCACCATGTCGGAATTGTCCGGCTACTACCGCGCGGCCCTCGGCCACGACGTGGCCGCGACCAACCTGCGTCGGGTGCTGCTGCGCCGCGGGCAGATCGAGGAGACGGGGCATTCGGTGCCCTCGGGACGCTCCGGTGGACGCCCGGCCGCGTTGTTCCGGTTCCGAGCCCGTGAGATGGAGGTCACCGACGCCTTCGCTGTTCTGCGCCCGCCCGGCCAGGCGTAGTTCCCGTCCTGGGTAGACTCGCTGATCGTGACAATTCGTACTGTGGTCTTCGACGTCGGCGAGACGCTGATCGACGAGACGCGCATCTTCGCGCGCTGGGCGGACCGCTTCGGGATCCCGCACATGGCGTTCTTCGGCACCATCGGTGGTGTGATCGCCTCCGGGGGCACTCTCACGGACGGTTTCCGCCTCCTCGTCCCCGGGTTCGACCTGGCGGCCGAGAGCGCACGCTGGCGTGAGGAGGAACCCGGGGGCGAGCGCGAGCACTTCGCCGAGAGCGACCTGTACCCGGACGTGCGGTCGGCCTTCGACACCATGCGTGCGGCCGGGCTGAACCTGGTCATCGCGGGGAACCAGCCCGTCGAGGCCGGTGCCGCGCTGGCGGCGATGGGCCTGCCCGTGGCCGGCATCGGCATCTCCGACGCCTGGGGCGTGGCCAAGCCCCGCCCCGAGTTCTTCGAACGCACCCTGGAGCTGGTGCGCGAGAGCACCCCCGACATCGAGCCGCGAGAGATCCTCTACGTCGGCGACAGGGTCGACAACGACGTCCTGCCCGCGCTGGCCGCCGGTATGACCGCGGCCCTGCTGCGTCGGGGCATCTACGGCTACCGGCACGCGGCCGCCCCGGAGGCGCGGCGTGCCGACGTGATCGCCGACGACCTCCACCAGATCGCCGACTGGGCCGCCGCCCGGAACACCGGCTGACCACCAGGCCAGGAGTGCGATTCGGTCACGGGCCGCGTCGCGACGGTTTGTCCCCAGTGTGCTCGGGTAACGTCGCTACGGTCTCGGGCCGGCTGCCCGACCCCTGTCCCCGCGCCGGTCGGCATCGCCCCGCCCCCGAAGGAGAGCCCATGATCACGTTCGAGGGCGCCGCCAAGATCTATCCCGACGGCACCGTCGCCGTCGACGAGCTGGACCTGACCGTCGAGACCGGGCGGACCACGGTCTTCGTCGGTCCCTCCGGCAGCGGCAAGACCACCTCGCTGCGGATGATCAACCGCATGGTCGAACCCACGCGCGGAACCATCCGCGTCGACGGAGTGGACATCCGTGAACAGGACCCCGCCCGGCTGCGCCGTTCCATCGGTTACGTCATCCAACAGGCCGGGCTCTTTCCGCACCGCACCATCGTGGACAACATCGCCACCGTCCCCCTGCTGTTGGGATGGCGTCGCGCCAAGGCCAAGGCCAGGGCGATCGAACTCATGGAACTGGTCGGGCTCGAACCGTCCCAGGCCAAGCGTTACCCCCACCAGCTCTCCGGCGGCCAACAGCAAAGGGTCGGGGTCGCTCGGGCGCTGGCCGCCGACCCGCCGGTACTGCTCATGGACGAACCCTTCAGCGCGGTCGACCCGGTGGTGCGCGCCGGCCTTCAGGAGGAGCTGCTGCGACTCCAGCGGGAACTGCGCAAGACGATCGTCTTCGTCACCCACGACATCGACGAGGCCGTGCGTCTGGGCGACCGGATCGCCGTCTTCCGCCCCGGTGGGAGGCTCGCCCAGTACGACACCCCCGAGCGGCTGCTCGCCGAACCGGTCGACGATTTCGTCGAGTCGTTCGTCGGCTACGACCGCGGGGTGCGTCGCCTGTCCTTCTTCCCCGCCAGCGGTCTCTCACTGCGCCAGGACGTGGTCTTCGACACCGAGGACCGGGTCGAACGGGCACGCGACGCCGTGGCCTCCGGTAGGGAGCCCTGGGCGTTGGTGGTGAACGAGGGGCGCGTGCCCCTGGGTTGGGTGAGCGCGCGACAGCTCGCGGAGTCCCCGGCCGGGATCACCCTCGGGACGTTGGAGCTGGCGCCCTACGGCCACATCTTCAATGTCGCCACCGACTCCCTGCGCGCCGCCCTGGACGCCGCGGTCCTCTCCCCGGCCGGACGCGCGGTAGGCGTGGACCCCGACGGGGCCGTCCTCGGGGTGGTCTCCCAGGACGACCTGGGCACCGCGATCTGGTCGGTGAGCGAATGATCGACGCCTGGGAGTGGGCGACCGGGATCGTCGACTGGGCGGTCGGCGACTGGAGCCATCCGGGCGAACCGGACCGCGGCATCCTGGCCCGGTTGGTGGAGCACATGCGCCTGTCGTACGTGTCCATCCTCATCGGCCTGGTCATCGCGTTGCCGCTGGGCGTGGCCTGTGTGCGCTGGAGTCCGGTCTACCCTCCGGTGCTCACCGGGGTGAACGTCCTGTACGCGGTGCCCTCCATCGCCCTGTTCTTCCTGATGCTGCCCTACACCGGGTTCAGCGACTGGACGGCGATCATCCCGCTGGCGCTCTACACCCTGGTGATCCTGCTGCCCAACGTGGTGGACGGGCTCCGCCAGGTCCCCGAACACGTGCGCCAGGCCGCCGTCGCCATGGGTTTCGGGCCGATGCGTCGTCTGGTGTTCGTGGAGCTGCCGGTGGCGGTCCCGGTGATCATCGCCGGTTTGCGGGTGGCCTCGGTGGCCACCATCAGCATGGTCAGCGTCGCCTCCCTGGTGGGTCTGGGCGGCCTGGGACAGCTGATCGTCAGTGAGGGTTTCCGCCGCCGGTTCGACGACCCCATCGTCGTCGGCATCGTTCTCACCGTCGTGCTCGCACTGGTCACCGACGCGCTCTTGGTCATCGCACAGCGGTTGCTCACCCCGTGGGCGCACGCCGGCAAGGGGCTTCTCGCCCGCAAACGGGCGGCCCGCGCCGAGGCGACGGCCGTCGCCGGCGACGCCGCGGTCACCTCCGGCACCGTTTCCGACCACCGGGAGTCGCCGTGAACGTCCTGACCCTGTTGGTCGAGTGGTTCAGCGACCCCGCCCAGTGGACCGGGTCCGCCGGGATCCCCGTACGACTCGGCGAACACGTCTACTACTCGCTGCTCGGGCTGCTGCTGTCCACCGTCATCGCCGTCCCGGTGGGGCTGTTCACGGGACACACCGGCGTCGGCGGGTTCCTCACCACCAGCCTCGCCAACTTCGCCCGCGCCCTGCCCACCATCGGCGTGCTGTTCCTCATCGTGCTGTTGGCCGGGATCGGCCTGGTCCCGGTGGTGTGCGCGCTGGTCGCCCTCGCCGTCCCGCCCATCCTCGTCAACACCCACGAGGGGGTACGGGGCGTGGATCCCCGGTTGAAGGACGCCGCCGTGGGCATGGGCATGCGCGGTCGCGAGGTCCTGTTCAAACTCGAAGTGCCGGTGGCGACCCCGCTCATCCTCCTGGGGATGCGCACCGCCGCCGTGCAGGTCGTCGCCACGGCCACCATCGCCGCCTACGTGGGCGTGGGCGGTCTGGGCCGCTACATCGTGGACGGGCAGGCCCGCCAGGACCTGCCCATGTTGCTGGGCGGATCCGTCCTGGTGGTGGGACTGGCCGTGGTCACCACCCTCCTGTTCGCCGGAATGCGGCGTCTTCTCGTCGCCCCGGGGCTGCGCGCCGAGGCCGCCGCCACACGCTGATCCCAAGAGAGGCACCTGTACATGAGCAAGAAAATCGCCCTGGCCGGGCTCCCCCTGGTCCTGCTCCTGAGCGCCTGCGGTGGCAGCGACCCCTTCGAGGAAGGTGGTGACGCCGAGGGTGGCGAGAACGGTGACTCCATCGTCATCGGTTCCGCGGACTTCCCCGAGAGCACCCTGCTCGCCGAGGTCTACGGGCGTGCCCTGGAGGCCGAGGGCGTCCCCGTGGACTATCAGCTCAACATCGGCAGCCGCGAGGTGTACTACGACCAGATCGAGGCGGGAGCGCTGTCGCTCTTCCCCGAGTACAACGGCGCGATCCTGGCCTACCTGGACGACGAGGCGCCCAGCGCCGACTCCGAGGAGACCAACGCCCTCTTGGAAGAGGCACTGCCCGACGGCCTGGAGGTCCTGGCCTCCTCCGAGGCCGAGAACAAGGACTCGGTGACCGTCACCCGGGAGGTCGCGGACGAGCACGACCTGGCCTCCCTCACCGACCTCGCCGCCGTGGCGGACGAGTTGGTGCTGGGCGGGCCGCCGGAGTTCGAGACCCGACAGCAGGGGGTCATGGGGCTGGAGTCGGTGTACGGAGTGGAGTTCGGCGAGTTCCGTTCGCTGGAGGTCGCTCTGCTCACGCAGGCGCTCTCGGACGACGACATCCAGGCCGCCAACCTGTTCACCACCGACCCGCAGATCGTGGAGGAGGGGTTCGTGGCCCTGGAGGACCCCGAGAACCTCTTCGGCGCGCAGAACATCACCCCGCTGATCAACTCCGAGCAGGTCGACGACACCGCCCGGGGGATCATCGACGGTGTGTCGAACAGCCTCACCACCGAGGAGCTGACCGAGCTCAACAAGCGGATCGTCGTCGACAACGAGAGCGCCGCCGATGTCGCCCAGGAGTGGCTGGAGGAGCAGGGCCTGGCCTGAGCCTCTTCACCCCGGGGCCGGTCCCGTGGAGCCGCGTACCACCAGGTGCGCGGGCAGTACCACCTGTCGGGGCGGGGTGCCCGGCCGGGTGACCCGCTCCAACAGCAGTTCCACCGCCATGCGGCCCGCCTCCTCGTGCGGTCCCGCCAGGGTGGTGAGCGCCGGCACGCACAGATCGGCGCCGAAGATGTCGTCGTAGCCCACCACGCTGCGTTCGCGCGGCACGTCCAGGCCCCGTTCGGCCAGCCGTCGCAGCACCCCGATGGCGAGCAGGTCGTTGTGCGCGACCAACGCGGTCGCCCCGTCCACCAAGGCAGCGTCGGCGGCGGCCGCCCCGCTCTCCATCCTGGGTGAGAACGGGCCCAAGCGGGTGGCGCGCAGCCCACGCCGGCTCGCCATCACGCTCAGCGCCCGCCACCGTTCGGCCGCGTGCCAGGACTCCTTGGGGCCGCTGAGATAGACCAGGGACCGGTGCCCGAGCGAGGCCAGGTGTTCCACGATCTGTCGGCTCCCGGACCCGTCGTCCACGGTCGCGCTGGGCAGCCCCTCGATCCGCCGGTTGACCAGGGCCAGGTTGTGCTCTCGGGCCAGTTCCACGGTGGTCCGCTCGCTCATCCGTCCCGCCGCCAGCACGAAACCGTCCACCGAGAGTTCCAGGCGTTCGATCTGCCGGCGTTCGTTGTCGCCGGACTCCTCGGTGTTGCTGAGGATGAAGGTCAGCCCCGAGGCGTTGGCCCGCCGTTCCGCGCCCCGGATGGTGCCGAAGAAGTGCGGGTTGGTGATGTCGGGGACCAACAGCGCGACGGTGGCGGTACGCCCCGACTGCAACGCGCTGGCCAGGGGATTGGGCCGGTAACCGAGTCGTTCGGCGACGGCCAGGACGTGCTCGCGGGTGGCGCTGTTGACCCGCCTCGGGTTGCTGAAGGAGCGGGAGACCGTGGAGGCGGCCACACCGGCCTCCGCGGCGACGTCGTAGACGGTACTGCGCTTGGCGGGACTCATGTCCCCCTTTGTAGGGCCGATGGCAACTTTTGGCAATCGCTTGCCATTCCTCTCGATGCAAACCTAGAGTTCACGAAAACGAAATGAGACCCCGGTCACTCAGGGGCCTGACCTGTGCTGATGTGACCCTTCGACATTGGGACTGGAGCCTTCCGGATGACCGACCCCCTCAGGAACAACGGAGGCGAGCCACCCCACTCGCGTCCGGCGACGATCCGGTGGCTGGAGGCCCTCGAGCTGCTCGTCGGCGGCCTCCTGCTCCTCATGATCTTCGTGTTGATGCTCGTCCAGGCGTCCCAACGCCACCTGCCGATGGACGGCTGGGTGTGGGTCGGCGAACTCGCCCGCTTCGGGCTGGTGTGGCTGGCCTTCTCCCTGGCCGGATACCTGGTGGGTCGCGACGACCACATCACCCTCAAGCTCGTCGACTTCGTCGCCAAGGGGTGGGTGATGCGCGCGGTGTGGATCCTGGCCAACCTCGTCGTGGCCGCCACCTGCGCCTTCTTCGCCTTCGGCGCCGCCGACCAGGTCTTCGGGCCCTCGCCCCAGACCACACCGGTCCTCGAAATCCCGCTGACCTGGACGTACGTCATCCCGATGGTCGGACTGGCTCTGGCCGCGCTGCGCGCCCTGCTCAACGCGGTCCTCCTCCCCGGCCCGCCCGAACCCGAAGTGCCCCCGACCGCACCCGCCGACACCCCCGAGGAGCCCACCCGATGAGCGCCGGACTCGTCATCCTGGGGATCGTCGTGCTGCTGGCGGTGCGCGTGCCGATCGCCTTCGCCATCCTCGCGCCCTGCCTGGTGTACATGGCCTCCACCGGACAGTCCAGTGGGCTGGCCCTGCGCACCGCGGCACAGGAGATCAACAGCTTCCCCCTGCTCGCCATCCCCTTGTTCA
Source organism: Nocardiopsis sp. JB363 (assembly GCF_900143625.1). GTDB lineage: Bacteria > Actinomycetota > Actinomycetes > Streptosporangiales > Streptosporangiaceae > Nocardiopsis. The sequence continues at coordinate 63,753 of NZ_FRFF01000088.1, read as the reverse complement.
TCATGGTCGGCGTCGCCGCCAACCACACCGGCATCGCCGACCGCATCTTCGCCTTCGCCCAGGTCCTCCTGGGCCGGGTGCGCGCCGGACTCGGCTACGTCAACATCGGTGTCAGCGTCGGGTTCTCCTGGGTCAGCGGCACCGCGCTCGCCGACGTCGCCGGCATGGGCAAGATGCAGGTGCCCGCGATGACCGATCGCGGCTACCCGCGCCGCTTCGCCCTCGGACTCACCGCGGCCTCCAGCCTGATCAGCCCGATCATGCCGCCCAGCATCCCGGCGATCGTCTACGCCTCGGTGGCGGCGGTCTCCACCGCGGCGCTGTTCGCGGCCGCGGTCGTGCCCGCCTTCCTCGTGGCGGCGGGGCTGGCCCTCGCCGTCTACCTGTGGGGGCGCAAACGCCCCGAACTGGTGGGGGAGAAACCCACTTTCGCCGAGGCGCGCACCGCCACCCTGAGGGTCATCGGGCCGCTCGGCGCCCCGGTGATCCTGCTCGGCGGCATCCTGGGCGGCTTCTTCACCCCGACCGAGGCCGCCGCCGTCGGTGCCGCCTACGTGCTGGCCCTCGGCTTCCTCTACCGACGGCTCAACCTGCGCTCGCTGTGGCGGATCATCGTGGAGACCGCCACGACCACCGCTTCGATCGCGATCGTCCTGGCGGCGTCGGGCCTGCTCGGCTGGGTCCTGGCGCGCGAACGCGTCCCACAGGACATCGCGTCCTTCCTCCTGGACCTCACCGAGAACCCGATCGTCTTCCTCGTCCTGGTCAACGTGGTGCTCATCCTCATCGGCACCGTGCTGGAACCCATCGCCGCCCTGATGATCACCGTGCCCGTGCTGCTGCCCATCGCCGTGCAGTTCGGCGTGGACCCCGTCCACTTCGGGGTGATCGTCATCGTCAACCTCATGATCGGCCTGCTCACACCACCGATCGGCGGGGTCCTGTTCGTCCTGGGCTCGGCCACCCGCACCCCGATGCACGAGGTCTTCCGCGGCACCGGGCCGTTCCTCATCCCGCTGCTGGTGGTGCTGGGCCTGCTCACCGTCGCCCCCGACCTCGTCCTGTTCCTGCCCAGGTACCTGGGCCTTTGACCCCGCACACCGAAACCAGGGAGAACCCCATGCGACACCCCCACCGCTGGACGGTCCTCGTTCCCGTCCTCGCCCTCGGTCTGACCGCCTGTGGCGGCTCCGACGGTTCCGACGCCGACGTCACCCTGTCCTTCGCCAACAGCTACACGAACGACCACCCCCACACCCGCTGCGGTATCGACATGGTCGCCGAACGCGTCGAGGAGGCCGGGGTCGGGCTCGCCGTCGACACCTTTCCCAACAGCCAGCTCGGTGACAACACCGAGACGTTCGCGTCCGTGATGTCGGGCGACATCGACATGGACGTGCAGGGTTCGGCCGCGCTCGGCTCGGCCCACGACCCCATCGGCATTCTGGACGCCGCCTACGCCTTCGACGACGTCGACCAGATGTTCGACTACTTCGACTCCGAGGAGTCCACCGCGCTCAAGAGCGACTTCGAGGAGGCCACCGGGGTGAAGATCCTCGACGTCTGGTACTTCGGCGACCGCCACTTCACCGCCAACCAGCCGATCCGTACCCCCGACGACCTCGATGGATTGAGGATGCGCTTCCCCGACTCCCCGATCTACCTGGCCAACGCCGAGGCCATGGGGGCCACGCCCACCACCGTCGCGTTCGAGGAGGTCTACCTCGCCCTGCAACAGGGCACCGCGGACGGCCAGGAGAACCCGATCCCCACCGTGTCCGCGGACAGCTTCGACGAGGTCCAGAGCCACATCAGCCTCTCCAGTCACCAGGTGGGCTCCCAGATGATCGTCGTCTCGGGTGAGAGCTGGGAGGGGCTCGACGAGTCCCAGCAGGACGCCCTGCAAACGTCGGTCAGTGAGGTCCGTGAGGAGAACCGCGCCTGCGTCGAGGAGGCCGAGGCCGAGATCGTCCAGGACTGGGCCGCCAACGGCACCATCGAGGTCGTCGAGGACGTGGACGTCGACGCCTTCCGTGAGCAGGTCCGCGCCTACTTCGCCGACCACCTCGACGCCGAGCAGCACGAGCTCTACGAGTCCCTGCACGCCGGTTCCTGACACGCGCGGCCCGTACACGAGCACGAGAAGGAAGGCAGGCGCCCATGAGGCGTTCCATCGCCACGGTGTCGTTGAGCGGAACCCTGGAGGAGAAGCTCAAGGCCGCCGCCGACGCCGGGTTCGACGGCGTCGAGATCTTCGAGAACGACCTGATCGCCTCGCCGCTGCGGCCACGCGAGGTCCGGGACCTGGCGGCGTCGCTCGGCCTGGGGATCGATCTGTACCAACCGTTCCGGGACTTCGAGGGGGTGGAGGACGGCCGCGTCGAGGCGAACCTGCGCCGCGCCGAGGCCAAGTTCGCCCTCATGGTGGAGCTGGGCGCGGACACCATCCTGGTCTGCTCCAACGCCTCACCGGACGCCGTGGACGACGACGCCAGGTCCGCCGCCCAGCTGCGGCTGCTGGCCGAGACCGCCGAACGCTACGGCGTCCGGGTCGCCTACGAGGCGCTGGCCTGGGGTGGGGCGGTGAACCGGTACGCGCATTCCTGGCGGATCGTGGAGATGGCCGACCACCCCTCCCTGGGGGTGTGCCTGGACAGCTTCCACATCCTGTCCCGGGACGACGACCCGTCGGGGATCCGCGACATCCCCGGGGAGAAGATCTTCTTCCTCCAGCTCGCGGACGCCCCACGCATGGCCATGGACGTGCTCCAGTGGAGCAGGCACTACCGGTGCTTCCCCGGTCAGGGCGGGTTCGACCTGACCGGGTTCACCGACCACGTCCTGGCCGCCGGGTACACCGGCCCGCTGTCCTTGGAGGTCTTCAACGACGTGTTCCGCGCCTCGGACGCGCGGCGCACCGCGGCCGACGCCATGCGTTCGCTGTCGCTGTTGGAGGACTCGCTGGGCCGTGACCCCGAGGGTCCGCGTCCGAAGGTGGAACCGCGCCGGCTTCCCGAACCCGTACGCCCCTCCGGGTACGCGTTCGTGGAGGTCGCCGCCGGGGCCGCGTCGGCGGGGCGGGTACGAACGATCCTGTCGGCGTTGGGTTTCGCGCACACCCACGACCACCGTTCCAAACCCGTCCAGCTGTGGCGCCACGGCGACGCGCGCGTCCTGCTCAACTCCACCGATCCCCGGTTGGGGCACACCTGGAGCGGGCCCGCGTCCGTGACCGCGTTGGGTGTGGCTGTCCCCGATCCGGAGGGGGCGGTGGAGCGGGCCGGTCGGCTGCTCGCCCCGGCGCTGCCCCGCCGCCGTGACCCGGCGGAGTCGGAGCTGCGCGCGGTCGCCGCGCCGGACGGCACCGCGGTGTTCTTCTGCGCCGAGGGGGAGGGCGGCCCGGACTGGACCGCGGACTTCTCGGCGCCCGCGGTCCACGACCGTGTCGAGGAGGCGGCTCCCGGGGCGGCCCACATCGACCACGTCGGCCTGTTCCAGCCGTTCGATCACTTCGACGAGGCCTCGCTGTTCTACCGTTCCCTGTTCGGGCTGACCCCCGACGAGAACGTCGAGATGGCCGGGCCCGACGGGTTGGTGCGCAGTCGCGCCTTGGCCGGCCGGGGCACGGGGCCGCGCGTGGTCCTCAACGTGTCGGTCTTGGGAAGGGGGGCCGAGGGTGACGCCGAAGGGGGAGCCCAGCACGTGGCCCTCTCCTGCGAGGACGTCTTCGCCGCGGCCGAGGCCATGCGCGCCACCGGCGTGGAGCCCCTACCGATCCCCGACAACTACTACGACGACCTCGCCTGCCGCACCGACCTGCGTCCCGACACGCTCGAACGCATGCGGGAGAACGGTGTCCTGTACGACCGGGACGACGACGGCGAGTTCTGGCACTTCTACACCGCCACCGTCGACGGACGCCTCTTCTTCGAGGTGGTCCAGCGGATCGGCGGATACGACGGGTACGGGTCCGCCAACAGTGCCGTGCGCATGGCCGCGCAACGGTCGGAGGTCGGGTGCTGACACGGGTGGACGAGCGGGGGACGGAGACGAAGGTGAGCGACCACGCGCGGGAACGGTCCTTCCTGGCCGGGTTGATCGGGGCGGGGATCGGGCCTTCGCTCACCCCGCCCATGCACGAACGGGAGGCCGCGCGGCTGGGGCGCCGTCTGGTCTATCGGACCATCGACATCGACCGGTTGCGGCTGGCCCCGGAGTCGGTGGGCGAACTGGTGGAGTCGGCGCGGCGGTTGGGTTTCGACGGGCTCAACGTCACCCACCCGTGCAAGCGGCTGGTGATGCCCTTCCTGGACGGTCTCTCCGAGGAGGCCGCGGCCCTGGGCGCGGTGAACACCGTGGTCTTCGGGCCGGAGGGGGCCGTCGGACACAACACCGACTGGTCGGGGTTCGCCACGGCGCTGCGGCGCGGGCTTCCCGGCGCCGTCAAGGAACGCGTCGTCCTCCTCGGGGCGGGCGGTGCCGGCGCGGCCGTGGCCTACGCCCTGCTGAGGGCCGGCACCCGGCGACTGACGGTGGTGGACACGTCGGCGGAGCAGGCGACCGCCCTGGTCGAACGGTTGTCCGGGGTGTTCCCCGAAGCAGAGGTTCGGACGGCGGAACCGGGGGACCCGCGGCTCGGGCCGACCGAGGCCGACGGGTTGGTCCACGCCACCCCCACCGGGATGGCCGACCACCCCGGACTGCCGTTGGATCCGGAGCTGTTGCATCCCGGGCTGTGGGTGGCCGACGTGGTCTATCGGCCGTTGCGCACCGCGCTGTTGGCGGCCGCCGCCGAACGCGGCTGCGCGACCCTGGACGGCGGTGGGATGGCGGTCCACCAGGCCGGTGACGCCTTCGCGCTGATCACCGGGCTCACCCCGGACCCCGAGCACCTGACCGACCACTTCCGGGCCCTGGTCGCCGCGGAATGAAAGAACGATGGGCGGGGCCGACCGGCCCCGCCCACCGTCCTGGGTTTCGGCCCTAGGGCTCCACGGAGTGGTAGCGGCCGGCCCAGCGCACCATCGCGGTGCCGGGATGGTCCGAGCCCACCTTCGGCAGGCCCACCACGTCGGCGAAGAACACCGTGTGGTCGCCGACCTCCACCTTCTGACGCACCGAGCACTCCAGGGCGGACAGGGCCTCGTCCAACACGATCGCCCGGGTGCGCTCGCCCCGGTGGTGTGGTTGCCCCGACACCAGCAGGCGGGCACTGGGGCGGCCCTCGGCGGAGAACCGACCGGCCAGGGCGCGCTGATCGGCGGAGAGCACGCTCACCGCGAACGCGCCCACCTCCTCGACGACCTCGGCGACGTACCCCTCGGAGTCCACGCTCAACATGACCACCGGGGGGTCCACCGATACCGACACCAGGGCGCTCACGGTCGCCCCGATGTCGTCACGCCCGTCCGCGATGGTCACCACCGTCACGCCGGTCGGCAACATCGCCATGGCGCCCAGGTAGTCGCCACCGTCCACACTCAACGGATCTCCCACGTCCCGGGCATGCTCAGCGGGCCGGCGGTGGGCAGACCGAGACGGGCCGCCACGTGTTCGAGTGGGCCCCAGGCGCTCAGGACCGTCTGGGGCTCCGTGGCCATGTCCTCGCTGGACTCGTGCGGGCGCAACCGGTCCAGCGGGTGGGTGCGCGGGAACGAACGCACCGGCAGCGCGCCGGCTCCGGCCTTGTCCCTGGCCAGCCGCACCGCTGTCTCCACACCGCCCAGCTCGTCGACCAGACCGCGCTCCTTGGCGTCGGCGCCGGTCCAGATCCGGCCCTTGGCGACCTCGTGGGTCTCGTCCCAGGTCTTTCCCCGGGCGGCGGCCACCTTGGTGACGAAGTCGTCGTAGATGGTGTCCAGCAGGGTGTTGATCCGCTCCCACTCGGACTCGCTGAAGCCCTTCTCGGAGGTGAACATCGCGGCGTGGGCACCCTGACGCACCGAGTCCGAGGTGATGCCGAAACGCTCCTGGAGGGCGCCCAACACCGGCTTACCGGTGAGCACGCCGATGGAACCGGTGATGGTGGCGGGCTGGGCGACGATCGCGTCCGACCCCAAAGCCACGTAGTAGCCGCCGGAACCGGCGACCTCGCCCATCGTCGTGATGACCGGCTTGCCGGCCTCGCGGGTCAGTTGGCTCTCGCGACGGATCAGGTCCGAGGCGATGGCCGAACCGCCCCCGCTGTCCACGCGGAACACCACGGCCTTGACCCGGGGGTCCTGCCTGGCGGCCCGAAAGGCCGCGCAGACGGTGTCCGCACCCATCGAGGCGCCGCCCAGCGGGGAGCGGCGGCTCTTGCCCAGGGTGATGCCGCCGGAGGCGGAGATCAGCGCGATGTGCTCGTCGCCGTCGACGAATTTGGGCTTGGGCGGCGTGACGTGCCCGCGGTGGTAGCGCACGACGAACCGGAGCGCGGGTTCGGGCGACTTCTCCTCCTCGCTCCGGACCTCCTTCATCAGGTCGTCGTAGACCTCGTCCCGGTAGGCGAGCCGGTCCACCAAGCCGGCCTCCAAGGCCTCCTCGGCCAGGATCGGGGCGGTGTCGATGAGCTCGCGCACCCGCTTCGCGGTGATGCCGCGGGTCTCGGCGACCGCGTCGACGATCTGGTCGTTCATGGACTCCACGATCCGACCGAACGCCTCACGGTGCGGGCCGGTGTACCCGGTCTGGGTGTAGGAGTTGATGGCGTTCTTGTACTCGTGGCGGGCACCGGCCTCGAATTTCACGTCGAGTTTGTCCAGGGCGCCCTTGTAGAACATGGTCCGCATCATCAGGCCGTTCAGCCCCACCAGGCCGGTGGGGGAGACGGCGATCCGGGTGAAGGCGGTCGCCAGGTAGTAGGGGAGGTTGCCGTCACCGGCCTCACCGAAGGTGTCCGCCCAGGCCACCGCGGGCTTGCCGGTGGATCGGAAGTCGGCGACGGTGTCGCGCAGCTCCTGCACCTTGGCCGGACCCAGGGACCGCGCGTCCACCCGAACGATGAGGGCGGCCACCTCCGGATCACGGGCGCCCCGACGGATACCCTCCAGTACCTCCAGGTACTGCTGTTTGCGTCGATTCATGATCTGGCTCAGGGGGTCGCCCGGCGATTCGTCGACCATCCCTTCCGTCAGATCCAGCTCCAGCACCAGCGGACGCTGGGGTCGCGGGCCGAAACGATTGAGGGACAAGGGCTCAGTGATCTTCGCGAGGTCCACCATGGGCCCAGGGTAGTCGCGACGGTTCCGCTGTGCGTCGGGCCTGTGGATAGCGCTAGGGTCGACTGTGCTCCGAGCCGGCGAGGACCCCCACGGCGGTGGAGACGATAGAGAAGGGCGGGACGGGCCATGGCGAGCGCGAAGGACCAGGTGCGGCGGCGTGTGCGAAGAGGCGGCCGAGCCGCCGCGATCGCTGCGGTGGCCCTGTTGACCCTCGGCGCCTGCGGCTCCGGGGAATCCACGGAGGCCGAACTGGAGCGCGGCGAGAGCGGCATGATGCCCGCGATCGATCCGCCCGGTCCGGAGGGTTTCGAGAACGTCGAGGTCGCCGGGGTGAAGATCGAGGCCCCCGACGACTGGGAGGTCCAGAACGAGGGCGGTCAGGTGTGCCTGACCCCGCCCGGACAGAGCTCCTGCGCCTACGGTTCGGTCCTGCTGGTCCCCAATCAGGCCGCCGATCATCCCCAGAGTTGGCCCAAGAAGGACGAGTCCTTCCACGACGACGACGGCTGGGCCGACAACACCGACGGCTGCCGCAGCCTCAACACCGCCGGTTCGGGCAACATCGGAGTGGACGAGGCGACCCTCGTCAACGGCACCGGAAACGTCTTCGAGCACGCCGACGCCCTCAAGTCCCACCACTCGATCTGGAACGTCACCTGCGCCAACGGCGACCAGTTCGAGGTGCGCATGTGGTTCCTGCCCGAGAGCGACGTGATGCTGTACGTGTGGTCCGTCGACGCCCAGCACGACGCCCTCTACGACGAGATCGCCGCGTCGATGGACACCACCGACTACCGCGCGAACTCCTGAGGTCCCTCGTGTCACGCCCGTCTCGGTATCGGCCGGCGGGACCGGCGAAAACCCCTACGGATTGCCCGAACCTCGTGTCCTGACAGTGCCCTGAGGCCATAGGCTCGTGTTCGGTGAAGCAGTCAAAGCAACTTGATGGGGTGCATGCGCAGGTGACCACCATGGGAACGTCCGGGCGGGTCGAGCAGTACACGCTGGACAACGGTTTGCGTCTTGTGACAGCGCCGGCCTCCACCGGTCAGGTCGCCGCGGTGAACCTCTGGTACGGAGTGGGTTCGCGCCACGAGGTGCCCGGGCGCACCGGATTCGCCCACCTGTTCGAGCACTTGATGTTCCAGGGGACCGGAAACACCGACAAGGGCGACCACTTCGACGCGGTCGAGCGGCTCGGCGGCGACATCAACGCCTCCACCTCCACCGACCGCACCAACTACTTCGAGACGGTCCCCACCCACGCCCTGGACCTCATCCTGTGGCTGGAGTCCGACCGTCTGGCCACCCTGCGCGAGGGCATGACCCAGGAGGTCCTGGACAACCAGCGCGACGTGGTCAAGAACGAGCGCCGCCAGCGGTACGAGAACCAGCCCTACGGCACGGCCCTGGAGCGCATCCTGCGCCTGGCCTACCCGGAGGGGCACCCCTACCATCATCCGACCATCGGCTCCATGGCCGACCTGGACGCCGCGGACCTGGCCTACGTCAAGTCCTTCCACAAGCTGCACTATGGCCCGGACAACTGCGTCCTGACCATCGTCAGCGACCTGGAGACCGACGACGTCCTGGCCCGGGTGGAGAAGTTCTTCGGCCACATCCCGGCCCGCGAGGAGACCCCCGAGGTCCCCGACTCCACCCTGACCACCGGCCTGGGCGGCCCGGTGCGCGACGCGGTCACCGAGACCGTCCCCGCCGCCGGCGTCTTCATCGGCTACCGGGTGCCCTCCTACGGCGAACGCGAGCACGACGCCGCGCAGCTGGCCGCCGCCGTCCTGGGGCAGGGCCAGGGCAGCCGCCTGTACCGTTCACTGGTCGTGGACCGCCCCATCGCCGCCGACGACGGCGGTGGCGCCGCGGACATCCTGCCGTTCCGCTACACCGACAGCCTGCTGCTGGTGAACATGCTCGCCCGCGAGAACGTCGAGGGCGACGTGCTGGAGAAGGCCATCCGCGAGGAGATCGCCAAGCTCGCCGACGGCGTCACCGACGCGGAACTCGACCGCGCCCGCGCCGTCCTGGAACGCGAGCACCTGCACCACATCGCCGGCCCCTCCGGGCTCGCCGACACCATCGGCAGCTGCACGCAGCTGTTCGACGACCCCGAGCTCGCCTTCACCTGGCCCCAGCGCTGGGCCGACATCACCGCCGAAGAGGTCCGTGCCGCCGCCGCGCGGCTACTGGTCGACGAGAACATGCTGGTCGTGCGGTTCGATCCCGAAACCGGGGCCGACGCCGACGCCGACGCCTCCCGTTCGTGACCGCAGGCCCCGTCGTTCCCAGCCACAGAAAGAGCCGCAGCATGCAGCAGACCCGCCCGGACCTCGGTGCCGCCGCGTCCTACACGTTCCCCGAACCCCAGCGCATCCGTGTCGGCAACGGCACGGTCGTCGCCGTCGACCTGCCCGGCCAGAAGCTGGCCTCGCTCCGCCTCATCCACCCGTCGGGCGGCGCGGTCGAGCCCCTCGACGCCATGGGTGTCGGCGCTCTGACCAGCGAGGTCCTCGAAGACGGCCCCGACGGCAACAGCTCGCTGGCCCCCGCTCTGGAGCGCTACGGCGCGGAGTGGATCTCCCGCGTCAACTGGGACGGTTTCATCACCGGCCTGGACGCGCCGACCAACCGCCTCGGCGAGGCCGTGCGCCTGTTCACCGACGCGGTGCGCCGCCCCGCGCTGAACCCCGACGACATCGTCCGACGCCGTGAACAGCTCCTGGAGCGCTTCTGGCTGGAGGCGGCCTCCGCCTCCACCCTGGCCATGCGCAGCCTCGGCGGGCAGTTGTTCAGCGGTCGCTACGCCACCCCGTTGGCGGGTGGCCCGGTCAAGCTCGCCGACATCACCCCCGAGCGGGTGGCCGCCTTCCACGCCGAGTCCCTCGCCTCGGTCGCCGGTACCCTCGTGGTCGTCGGTGACCTGGCCGGGGTCGACCTGGAGGAGCTGGGACGCGGCGTCTTCGGTGACGCCGCCGCCACCCCCGAGCGACAGATCACCGAGCCCGCGCCGCCGCCCGGCGAGCTGCCCCGAGTGCTCATCGTGGACCGTCCCGGGTCGGTGCAGTCCGCCCTGGTCATCGCGCACCGCGCCCCCTCCCGTTCGCAGGTGGACCTGCCGCGCGTGGAGGGCATCAGCGAGGTCCTGGGCGGTATGTTCACCTCCCGCCTCAACATGGAACTGCGCGAGCGTCTGGGTTACACCTATGGCGCGGGCAGCCGCTTCGACCTGCGTCGCGACAGCGGTGTGTTCTTCATGAGCACCCAGGTGGAGGCGAGCACCACGGCGCACTCGGTCACTTCCTCCTTCGAGCAGATGAACAAGCTGCGCGAGGACGGGGTCACCGAGGACGAGCTGGCCACGGTCCGCGAGTCCAACACGGTGGGGCTCCCGGTCGCCTTCTCCACGGCCCGCGCGGTCGCCGGCGCCCTGGTGGACATCGTCGTGCACGACCTGCCCGACGACCACGTCGACCGGGTCCGGTCCGGCTACGAGAAGCTCACCGCGCAGGACCTGAACAGTGCCGCGGTCGATCACCTTCACCCCGAGGAGTCGGTCGTGGTGGTGGTCGGTGACGCCGACAGCCTCCGCGAGCCCCTCACCAAGACCGGAATCGGTCCGGTCGAGGTGCGTTCCCCGGAGTCCCTCTGGAGCTGATCTCTGTGGGTTTCGTGCACGCGCAACGGCGCGTGCACGAAACCCACGTCCGAGTCAAGGGTTCGCAAGGGAGATTCTCCCCACGGCATGTGTCGTCCCAGCTCGGACATAACGAAACCGAACCTATGTGTCACTCATCGGTTAACCGTAGGCGTGCTACCCGCGTCATACTGGTATAACGAGTGTTCCGTGCACCTACGTGGTGACAGCGACCGCAATGCTCCGCAGGAGGCCACCATGGCCAGTGAATGGACCCGTGGATAACCGTGTCCTCCCTAGAAAACCCCCACACACAGCGGCCAGAGACGTCGCTCGATTCCGCGCGTCCGGACACGGCGGTGGCTGAGCCCGCCGGCCGGCTTCTCAAGGGTCGCTACCAACTGACCTCGGAGATCGCCCGGGGCGGTGTGGGCACCGTCTGGCGTGCCACCGACCTCGTCATCAAACGTGAGGTCGCGGTCAAGGAACTGCGCCTGCCCGCGGACCTGAGCCGTTCCGAGCGCGAAACCCTGTTGCAGCGCACCACCCGCGAGGCGCGGGTGGCCGGACGTCTCACCCACCCCAGTCTGGTCACCGTCCTGGACGTGGTGGACGAGGACGAGCGGCCGTGGATCGTCATGGAGCTGGTCGAGGCCTCCACCCTGGAGGAGATCATCCAGGTCGGCGGACCCCTGCCCTACCAGCGGGTCGCCGAGATCGGCCTCCAGCTCATCGACGCCCTGCAGGTGGCGCACGGCGAGGGCATCGTCCACCGTGACGTCAAGCCGGAGAACGTGATGATCAGCGCCGCCGGTCGGGTGGTGCTCACCGACTTCGGGCTGGCCGCCTGGAACGGTGAGTCCGCGCTGAGCTCCTCCGGTCGCATCATCGGCTCGCCCGCCTACATTCCGCCGGAGCGGGCCAAAGCCGGTCCCGTGGGGCCCGAGTCGGACCTGTGGTCGCTGGGCGCCGCGCTGTACGCCGCGGTCGAGGGGTATCCGCCCTACGACCGCAAGGGCTACATCAAGATCCTGCGCCAGGAGCCCCTGCACGAGCCCAAGGTGGCCGCCAACGCCGGGCCACTGGCTCCGGTGCTGGCCGGTCTGCTCAAGGTGGAGCCTTCCGAGCGGCTGACCGCGGAGAACGCCACCAAGATGTTGCGGATCGCCGCTCTCGCGCCTTGGTCGCCGGAGGACCCGGAGAAGAGCACGACGGCCGGCGAGGAGGGGGAGAGCCCCGAGGAGCGCGAGTCGGCCCGTGAGCACTTCCGAGCGGGTGCGAAGGTGCTGGCCGAGTCCATCAGCGAGCGGCTGCACAACAGCCCCGAGGCGATGAACTCGATCATGATGTCGATCCGCGAGTCCACGGACAGTATGGGACTGACCAGCCCGGGCAAGCACGCGGAGAAGAGCCGACTTCCGGTGGTCGCCGGTGTGGGGCTGGGCGTGCTCGCCCTGCTCGCCCTGATGATGTGGGCTCTGCTAGGCCTGTGAAACGACGGAACGACCCGGCGAGTGCGTTCACGCACGAGCAGGGTCGTTCTCGAGTGGAGTGGGGCCGGCGGGATTCGAACCCGCACTGTACAGCACCTAAAGCTGCCGTCTCCTGCCGTTGGACTACGGCCCCGACGGAGTAACTCTACCGGGATCGGTGGGGTGCGCGGGAAACCGGGGTCACCGGTCGTCCGATCCCGTGGTGACCGGACGACCGATGCGGGGTCACACCCCCAGTTCGCGCTTGATCCGGTCGACGTGGCCGGTGGCCTTCACGTTGTAGAAGGCCTTCTGCACCTTGCCGTCGGTGCCGACGATGAAGGTGGACCGGATGACGCCCTGGACGACACGGCCGTAGTTCTTCTTCTCACCGAAGGCACCGTAGGCGCTCAGGGTGTCCTTCCCGGGGTCGCCGAGCAGGGTGAAGGTCAGGCTCTCCTTCTCCCGGAACCGCGCCAACTTCTCGGGCTCGTCGGGGGAGACCCCCAGGACGGTGAAGCCCGCGTCGGCGAACTCGGCGACGTTGTCCCGGAAGTCACAGGCCTCGGTGGTGCACCCGGGGGTCATCGCGGCCGGGTAGAAGTACAACACGACGCTCTTGCCGGTGTCGGCCAGGACCTTGCTCAGGGTGACGGACTCGCCGTCGGCGTCGCTGAGGGTGAAGTCGGGGGCCTGGTCTCCGGGCTCCAGACGGATGGTCTCGCTCACGTGGTGTCTTCCTTCCGCTGCTGGTGGGCCGGGCATACCCGGCCCGTGTTCTGCACGCCTCACAGTACGAGATGTCGAAGTCGGCACGGGGTGCGGGTGGGTGGCCGCATCAGTGGCGGTGGTCGCGGGTGGCGTGCGTGCTTCGGTTGCGATTCCGGTTCGGTTCATCCGCATTGGGGGTGGCCGACGCTCTCATCACCTATTGTTGACCGAACGCTCTCGGTTGGCCGGTTCTGGACCTCATGCCGTAGCGTGCGCGGGTCGCCGGTGACCCGACGGCATGTCCGGTATCGCAGCTGGGCCGGAGCACATCCATTTCTCTTTGGGAGTAGTTCGCGCCGATGTCCGGTTTCACACTCGACGAGGTCAGGACCCGCACCCTCAAGGAGCGCGATTCCTGGTGGACCGTGTACCTGGTGGACCCGATCGCGGTCCGGATGGTCCGTTCACTCGCCAACCGCACCGCCATCACCCCGAACCAGTTGACGGTGGTCGCGCTCTTCCTCGGGCTGGGCGCCGCCGTGTGCTTCGCGTTCGGGTACTGGCCGCTGCTCATTCTGGGCGCGGTGCTGTACTACGTCTGCTTCCTCGTGGACTGTGTCGACGGCAAGCTGGCCCGGCTCACCGACACGGAGACGATCTTCGGCGCCTGGATGGACTACGTGTCCGACCGGTTCCGGGTGTTGGTGTGCGTGGTCGCGCTCATGGGCGGCCAGTACCGGGAGACCGGGCACGTGGTGTTCGTCTGGTTGGCGCTGGCCGTGGTCTTCCTGGACATGCTGCGCTACCTGAACGCGTTGCAGGTGTACAAGGTGCGGCGGGAGATGCGTTCGCACCTGGCCGCGGCGTTGGAGCGCGCCCGGGCCGCCCTGTCGATGTTGGAGCCGGAGGGCGACGACACGGGTGAGGCGACCGGTCGCGGTGGCCGCACGATGAGCGACGGCGGCGAGCAGGCGGTTCTGCGGCACGGTATCGGCGTGTTGGAACAGATCCTGCGCAGCCAGAACGAGCGTGAGGCCCGCAACCAGCGCACGGCCGGCAAACAGCCGGACCTGACTCTTCCCAAGGTCGATCTGCACCAGGAGTTCCGGACCCGTTTCCCCTGGTATCAACGGTTCTGGGCGGCCTTGAACGCGCGTCGCATCCGCACCCACCTGGTGGGCGGCATCGAGTTCCAGGTGGCCGTCTTCGTGGTGGCGCCGGTGGCCACGGTTCTGTTCGGCCCGCCCGTGATCGGCTGGATCACCGCCTTTGTGGGTGTTTTGCTACTCGCCTTCGAGATCGCCATCATCTATAAACTGTGGTTGTCCACACGGGACTTCTTCCGTGTGGTCGACGGAATCGATGGCGCGCTGAGATTCTCCGGTCCGTCCGACGGCGCGGAGGAGCAGGGCCGGGACACCGGCTCGGACTCGGGCTCTCAGACAATCGCGCGCTAGTGGAGAGAGGCACTCAATGACGGCAGGCGACACCGAACCGCGCCAGACCGCTGCCGAGATCCAGGCCGAGATCGACCGCGAACAGCGCCGGTTGGCCGAGACCTTGGACGAACTCGGTGTGCAGGCCCGTCCCGCCAACATCGCCCGACGCCAGGTGGCCAAGGTCAAGGAACGCGGTACGCGGATCCTCGACGAGGCCCGTGCGCTGGTGGTCGGTGGCGGAGCGGTCCGTGTGGAGAGCCACCTGGTGCACCCCGAAGAGGGCAGCATCGTGCTCAGGGGCGACGACAAGGTGGTGACCACCTACCAGTCGCGCGGTCGGCTGCCTCCCGAGGCGCTGATCCTGGCGGCCGGGGTGGGCACGGTCGTCGTCGTGGGCGTGGTGGCCTGGGCGGTCCGCCGCAAGCGGAAGTAGGTTCCCCCACCCCTGGGAACCACGGGACGGGGCCCGCGCGTAGATCGCGCGGGCCCCGTCCCGTTCTCGATTCCCGGCTCGGGTCTCACAGGAACGTGCGCCCCTCACCGCGATAGGTGGGGACCGATCCCTCGTAGGTGCCGGTGTCGGCGTCGATCAGGTGCAGGGCGTCGAAGCGTTCGCACAGTTCGCCCGCCTTGGCGTGGCGCATCCACACCCGGTCGCCGATGGACAGCCCGCGGGCGGCCTCCCCGATCAGCGGGGTCTGCACCTCCCCGGCACCCTCGTTGGCGCTGTAGGAGAGCCCCTCGGGCAGGTAGGGCACGGGCGGGCGGTGCGCGTCGGCCGGCCCGGACGCGGGGTAGCCGCCGCCCAGGACGGTGACCACGCCGGGGGCGGGGCGCCGCACGACCGGCAGGGCGAACAGTGCCGCCGGTCTGCCCTGGAAGGACCGGTACTGATCGAACAGGTGCGGTTGGTACAGCCCGGAACCCGCGGCCAACTCGGTCACGGCCTTTTCGCGCCCGGTGGTGTGCAGGCTGCCGGTGCCGCCGCCGTTGACGAAACGCAGTGGGGCGATGGCGCGGACGGCACGGGTGATGGCGGCTCGACGTTTGGCCAGTTCGATGGCGGAGCGGCGCTGCACCAAGCGCAGGAGGCTCCCGTAGAGGGGTTTGCCGGGGGGCGCGTCGCCCACCCCGGCGATCTGACCTTCGTAGGCCATGATGCCGTCGAGCTCCAGTTCGGGGCGCGCGACCACGGCGCGGGCCAGTTCCGTGGCTTGGGCGGGGGTGCGGACGGGGGAGCGGTAGGAACCGATCCGCATGTTCGGGCCCAGAGGTTGCCAGCTGGTGTCGATGTCCAGGCACACGCGGACGCGGGGGGCGTCGGCGCCGCGGTCGGCCGCTCGGACGGCGGCGACGATCAGGTCCAGGTGCGCGATGTCGTCGACCATCAGGGTGATGGAGCGGGCGGCCACGGGGTCGCGGACGAGTTCGGCCAGGGCCGGCCGGTCGGCGGTGGGATAGGCGACGAGGATGTCGTCGCTCAGGTGAGGGTCGGTCCCGGCCAGCCAGAGCGCCTCGGGCAGCGTGAAGGCCATGATCCCGGCGTATCCGGGAAGTTCCAGGGCCGTGCGCAGGAGTTCGCGGCTGCGCACGGACTTGCTGGCGATCCGGATGGGGCGGCCGTGGGCGCGTCGCGTCAGGTCGACGGCGTTGGCGCGGAAGGCGGCCAGGTCGACCATGGCGAAGGGTGCCTGGAGCTCGCGGGTGGCGGCCTCGTACTTCTCACGCGGGCTTGTCATGGAAACGAGCATGCCAGAACATGAATCTCTTTCATATTGTCCGAAGGGACCGATCCGAGCGCCCGGGTGTCCTCGCAGGTGACATGGGATACGTCCGGAACGACCCCAAGGGGCGAAGGCCCTGGATATCCTGGGCCGTCAGGCTGTTCGGCCGACGATCTGCGGGAGAGTTTCCACCGATGAGCGAGCGTGAGTACGTCCTGACCCTGTCCTGTCCCGACAGTCGGGGCATCGTGGCGGCGGTGGCCAATCTGCTGTCCGACCACGGGTGCAACATCACGGAGAGCCAGCAGTACGGTGACCACTACACCGGACGGTTCTTCATGAGGATGCAGTTCATGGCCGAGGACGGTGGTTCCGGTGTGACGAGCGAGGACGTTCTGCGCGGCGCCTTCGCGGCTCTGTCCGGGGACTTCGGACAGAGTGCGGGCGGGTCGTTCGTCGAGTGGACCCTGCAGGCCCGGGACGTGCGTCCGCGCATGATCGTGATGGTGTCCAGGTTCGGGCACTGCCTCAACGACCTGCTCTACCGTCAGCGCAGCGGCCTGCTCGACATCGACATCGCCGCGGTGGTCTCCAACCACCCGGACCTGGAGTTCCTCGCGAAGTCCTACGAGGTGGACTTCCACCACCTGCCGGTGACACCGGAGAGCAAGGGCGAGCAGGAGCGCAGGATCCTGGAGCTGGTCGACTCCTACGACGTCGACCTGGTGGTGCTGGCCCGGTACATGCAGGTGCTCTCCGAACAGCTGTGCGCGAAGATGTCCGGTCGCATCATCAACATCCACCACTCCTTCCTTCCGAGCTTCAAGGGCGCACGCCCCTACCATCAAGCGCACTCGCGCGGCGTGAAGTTGATCGGCGCCACCGCCCACTACGTCACAGCGGACCTGGACGAGGGGCCGATCATCGAGCAGGAGGTCTCCAGGGTCGACCACACCCACAGCCCGGAGCAGCTCACCGCGATCGGTAGCGATCTGGAGTCGGTGGCGTTGTCGCGAGCCGTGAACTGGCACGCTCAGCGGCGGGTCCTTCTCAACGGGGACAAGACGGTCATCTTCGACTGACCGGAGAATCTGTTTTCGGACGCCAGGGGTACTGACCGGTACCCTTGGCGTTCTTCTTGCCCGAAGCAGGGTTCTCTGGGGTGGGTTTGGGGCAGGGATGGTAGAACCATGACCCTTCCGACCTGCTGATCATTACTTTAAGTGTCTTGGTAGATGCGAAGAGTGGCTATATGGTGTGATGAGGTCGAATCACCGCGACCTCCGCACATCGGCGAAGGCGCGGGTTTCGGTCCACACGTTCTGAGCCGAATGGGCTCAGACCAGGGGACGAAAAATGGGCAAGCGCTTCGACGACGCGGTCGGCGAGGGCAACGCCACCTTCGAACGCGACGCCCAGAACGGTTTGCACACTGCGGAGGGGGACCAGTGTCGGACATGAAGAGCCAGTCCACGGTGCCGAGCGCCCGCGAGTCCGGCGGTAGGCGTGACGGTGCGAGCAGCGAACAGGGACACACCCAGATCGCCGACGGTGTCGTCGCCAAGATCGCCGGTATGGCCGCGCGAGAGATCGGTGGCGTCCACGCCATGGGCGGAGGCGCCTCACGCATGGTCGGGGCCGTGCGCGACGCCGTGAGCGGAGGAAACTCCTCCGGATCGGTCACGCAGGGGGTCTCGGTCGAGGTCGGTGAACGCCAGGCCGCCATCGACATCAGCCTCGTCGTCGAGTACGGCGCCGCCATCCAGGACCTGGCCTCGGGGGTCCGCCGCAACGTCGCCGGCGCGGTCGAACGGATGACCGGGCTAGAGGTGACCGAGATCAACATCAAGGTGGACGACATCCACCTGCCGGGGGACGACGAGTCCGACAACGGCGATTCCGAGCCCAGGGTCCAGTAGCCATGGACGGTGGCGACGCACCCGAACAGATCGCGCTGGAGATCGTCGAAGCGCTGGTTCTCTTCCCCGACGTGGTGGAACCGTCCTCCGGGTCCTTCGGAACCCTGAGCACCGCCGCGCGGGGTGGACGGATTCGCGGCGTCGCGGTGCGAGAAGACCACATCGAGGTCGGAGTGGTGGTCAGGTACGGGCGTCCGCTGCCGGAGATCGCCACCGAGATCCGTCGGGGCCTGGCCCCGCTGGCCGGCGGCCGCGCCGTCCACGTGTCCGTGGAGGACGTGGTCGCCGGGCTCGGCAACGACGTGGTCCCGCCCGGCTGAACACCGATCGAAAGGCAGGGCGTTTGATGAGAGGGGAAGCCATGTGGCCCATCGTTGGACTGTCCTACGGGACCGTATTGGGGCTGGCGGCGGCGTTCGGCGGGTTCCCCGCCTTCGCGCTGGTTCTGGTCCTGGGCCTGGTCGGGTTCGTCGCCGGCCGGGCGATGGAGGGCGAACTCGACCTGGCCGAGATGTTCACGCGGCGTTCGGCCTAGACGGGAGAGTGGACGTGGTCGGGGTGCGCAGTGACACGGTTCCTCAGCAACGGGTGCCCGTCCCACGGAGCGAGTCGGGTAGTGGCTCCACCCGCGTACGTGACCCCGGGGGCCGCGTCGACATCTCGGGATCCGTCATAGAGAAGGCCGCGGGTCGGGCCGCCGGAGAGATCGCCGGTGCCCGGGCCGCCCGTTCCCGGTCGGCCCGGGCACGCGTCAGCGGAGAGGTGGTCCTGCTGCGACTACGGATCGACGTGGACTATCCACGGTCGGTCGGCCGGGTGGCCGGGGCGGTGCGCGAGCACGTCAAGGACCAGGTCGAGCGGATCACCGGCAAACAGGTCCACCACATCGACATAGAGATCGTGGAGTTGGTGCGATGACCACCGTGGAAGAGGCACTCGGCCGTCCGGCCCAGAGCGTGGACCGCCGAGCCAGGCGGGTCGCGGTCCACACGTTCCGGCCACGTCGTTCATGGCCCGCGGTGATCACCGGGTTCCTGGTCCTCGCCGTGGCGGTGGTCGCCGCCGCCGAGGTCATAGCCGCGCTGGCGGGCAACCCGCTGCGGCTCTTCCCGGTGGGAGCCGCCACCGACTACGCGGCCGCCACCACCTGGTCCGAACCCTCGGTGCAGATCGCCTCGGCGGTGCTGGCGCTGATCGGCTTGGCACTGATCGTGGCGGCGCTCGCCCCGGGACGCAGCCGTTGGACCGCGCTGCGCACCGATGACCCCGCGCTCGTGGTGGGCCTGACCCGTCCTGCGCTGCGCCGCGCCGTGGCCGCTGCCGCGCAGGACGTCAGCGGGGTCGACAACGCGCACGTCACGGTGCGCGGGAACAGGCTTCGGGTCCACGTGCGCACCGGAATGCGCGAGGCCGGTGACCTGCCCACCGAGGTGACCAGGTCCGTGGAGCGGCGGTTGCAGGAGCTCGCGCCGTTGCGCAGCATGCGGATCGTCACGAACGTTCGATACGCGGAAGGTTAGCGATGGCGCGTGACAGGTACCGCAGGTCGGCCCGGGGAAACCGATTGGGTCTGATGATCGTGGGGACGTTGCTGCTCGCGGCCGGCGCCGCGGCCTTCGCCGCCGGGCAGGGGCTCTTCGGTTCGGGACCGGCGGGGACGCCCCTGATGAGCGACACCGTCAATGAGGTGCTGACCGGTCAGTGGGTCCCCTACGTGGCCGTGGCGGTGGCCTTCGTCGCCGGTTTCCTGGCCCTTCGTTGGCTGCTGGTGCAGGGCATGAACGACACGGTGGGCCGCCTACGCCTGGAGCACGGTGATGGGGGCAACGTGGAGATGTCGGAGAGCGCGGCCCGCGGCGCCCTCGAACAGGAGATCGCCGAGTATCCGGGGGTGCGCCGGGCCAAGGCACGCCTGACGGAGTCCGGCGACGAACCCCACCTGCGGTTGGCGCTCACGCTGGACGAGGACGCCGATGTGGCGAGGGTGTGGCATCGGGTGCGGGAGGAGGCACTCGCCAACCTGAGGAGCGCACTCGACCTGGAGAGCGTCCCGGCGGTCATCCGGATGTCGATGACCACCCCCGCCAAGAACCCTCGCCGCGTTCTGGCCTGATGGGGCGAGTCTGGTGGCGAGCAGAGCTCAAGCCACCAGACCCGGGGTGACGGCCGTGAATCGGCGAGCGGGTGGAAGCGCTCAAGCCAGGTCCTCGGCCGTGCCTTCCATACAACCCACGTCGGTCCCGATCCATTCCCGCCGAATCCGAGGGTGTCGCAGGTCACGGATCGAGCGTTGGAACGGGAGCTCGGCCGGAGAACCACATGGGGGCCGGCGCGTCGAGCGGCGTGCCGGCCCCGGTCGTGTGCGGGCTACTGCCAGGCGATGACCTTCTGAAGGGGGAGACCCGGGAACTCCTCCGGTTCACTCGAACCGTCCACGGGAACCCGGTACCACTTGGTGCCACCGGCCTCCGCTTCGGAGCGGAAGATGATCTCGGTGTGGTCGGGGGAGACGTGCGGGTGGGAGTTTTCGCGCGGGCCCTCGGGGACCAGGGTCCGGGTGGCCGGGACGGGCTCCCGCGAGTACTGGAGGGTGTCCTCGTTCTCGGCCTCGTAGTCCTCGAAGACGGCCGCGGTGAATTCCCAAACGCTCATGACGTTGTCGGCGATGAGCAGGGTGTTGTCGTCGATGACCTGGATCCTGCCATGGGTCTCCAGGTTCACCTGGGGTCCCCCATCAGCGAAGAGGTCGGTTCGCTTGGTCAGCTCCATCAGGTCGATCAGGTCGTCCCCGGCCTGATCCCCCAGTTCGAAGTAGTGCAGAACCTGCGTGTTCGCGCTACCGATCAACGCCGATCCATCGAGAACCGGGACCAGGTCGCGGAGGCTGCTGTCGTCGAAGACCGCGCTGTCGAGTCCGGGCAGGGCCGTGAGCTTTCCACATTGCATCGGGTCGCAGGGACCGAGTTCGGTGATCTCCCCACTCTCCAGGTCCATGGACTGCGCGGTCGTGTTCTCGCCGTCGTCCTCCACGAAGAGGATGCGGTCGCCCTCGGAGTCGGCGACCGGGTGGAGGTAGTTGATCGGGGTGGCGAAGTCCGACACCTCTTGGTCGGGGCTCAGTGTCGTGAACGTGCCGCTCTCGTGCAGGACCCCGAATCCGGAGATGTCGTTGCCGTTCACGTTCTCGGTGATGGCGGCTACGAGCATCCCCCGTTCGAGGAGGTACGCCCCGGGCTTGTCGCCGCAGGGGTCGGAAAGGGAGATCTCCGAGCTCTGCGGCGCCGCGCGTCCGTGGGACAGGAATTCGGATTCCGCGTGTTCAGCGAGCGGAGGGGAGAAATCGACCTTGTGGAGCTCGCTGCCGTCCTCGGCCGAGAAGAGGGTGACGATGAGACCGAGGTCGCCGCTGTTGCGGCCGTCGCACTCCGCGGTCAGGATGCCCGGGGCGCCCATGGAGGACTGTTCCGGCGCCTCTGCCTCTGCCTCGGTCTCGTTCCCTTCGGATGATTCTTCGACCCCGGCGGAGGCCTGCTCATCGTCATCCGGGGTGTCGTCGGGGGAGGAGCCGCAGGCGGTCGCCATCAGGGTGAGGGCGGCCATGGGTGCCAGCAGGCGCAGGATGGGGGAAATGGTAGAGGAGTTCACGAAATGCATTTCTACCACGAACGCCCAATGTGCATGGAGCCGGCCGTAATTTATAAGAATGAATGTGTCACGTTTTTGTTCGTGATAGGGGAAAATGCAGGTCAGCATTCGATGACGTTGACGGCGAGGCCGCCGCGACTGGTCTCCTTGTACTTGTCGTGCATGTCGCGGCCGGTGTCGCGCATGGTCTTGATGACCTTGTCCAGGCTCACGAAGTGGCTGCCGTCGCCGCGCAGTGCCATGCGGGTGGCGCTGATGGCCTTCACCGAGGCGAGCGCGTTGCGTTCGATACACGGGATCTGGACCAGACCACCGATCGGGTCGCAGGTCAGGCCCAGGTTGTGCTCCATGGCGATCTCCGCGGCGTTCTCCACCTGGGCCGGGGAACCGCCCAACACCTCGGCCAGGCCGGCGGCCGCCATCGAGGACGCCGAACCCACCTCGCCCTGGCAACCCACCTCGGCGCCGGAGATCGACGCGTTCTGCTTGAACAGGATGCCGATGGCCGCGGCCGTCAGCAGGAACCGCACCACGCCCTCGTCACCCGCGCCCGGGCTGAAGTGCAGGTAGTAGTGGAGCACGGCCGGGACGATGCCCGCCGCGCCGTTGGTCGGGGCTGTCACCACACGCCCGCCCGCCGCGTTCTCCTCGTTGACCGCGAGCGCGTACAGGCTGATCCAGTCGCTGCCGCGCATGGGGTCCGGGTCGACGTGGGTGGGGGCGAGCAGCCCGTGCTCGTCGCAGTTGCCGCCCAGTTGGCGGTAGAGCCGGTGCGCCCGACGGGGCACCTTCAGGCCGCCGGGCAGACTGCCCTCGGTCATCACCCCGCGCCGCACGCACTGGCGCATCGCGGCCCAGATCTCCAGCAGCTCCGACCGGATTTGCTCGGGGGTGCGTCCGAACGCCTGCTCATTGGCGAGCATCAGGGCACTGATCGACATGCCGGTCCCCTCGCACAGCTTCAGCAGCTCCTCGGCGGAGTCGAAGGGGTAGGGCATCTCGGTGTCGTCGGCCTTGATCCGGTCCGCGCCCGCGGCCCGCTCGTCCACGACGAACCCGCCGCCCACCGAGTAGTACACCTTGGCGGCCAGCTCCATCCCCACGGAGTCCAGGGCCACGAACCGCATCCCGTTCGGGTGGTCGGGCAGGCTCTCCTTGCGGCGGAAGTCCACGTCCACGGCCGGGTCGAACGTGACCACCGGGCCGTCGGGGCCGCCCAGACGCAGGGTCCGGGAGGAGCGGACCTCGTCCACGATGCGCGGAACCGTGTCCACGTCCACCCCCTCGGGGGTGTGTCCCATCAGCCCCAGGATCACGGCGGTGTCGCTGCCGTGCCCCTTACCGGTGAGTGCCAGCGAACCGTACAGCTCGGCCCGCACGTGCGCGACCCGGTCGAGTGGTCCGTCGGCCGCCAACCTCGACACGAAGGTCGTCGCGGCCTTCATCGGGCCGACGGTGTGCGAACTGGACGGTCCGATACCGATCTTGAACAGGTCGAAGGTACTGATGGCCATGGCTGTCCTCCTCGTCGAGCACAGGGTTCGGGCCGTGGGGGATGGGCGCCGTGGGGCCCGGCCGGGCCCCACGGCGAGGGCGCTGCTACAGGTTGGGGTAGAGCGGTCGCTTGGCGGCCAGGGCGTCGACCCGCGCGCGCAGGGCGGCGATGTCCCGCTCCGGCTTGAGGGTCTCCGCGATGACGTCGGCGACCTCGCGGAAGTCGTCCTCATCGAAACCGCGGGTGGCCAGGGCCGGGGTGCCGACCCGAAGACCCGAGGTGACCATCGGCGGACGCGGGTCGTTGGGCACCGCGTTGCGGTTGACCGTGATGCCGACCTCGTGCAGCAGGTCCTCGGCCTCCTTGCCGGTGATCGGCGAGTCCACCAGGTCCACCAGGACGAGGTGGACGTCGGTGCCGCCGGTGAGGACCTTGACGCCCGCTTCGGTCGCGTCCGGACGCGTCAGCCGCTCGGCGAGGATGCGGGCGCCGGTGATGGTGCGGCGCTGACGCTCGGCGAACTCCTCGCTCGCGGCGACCTTGAACGAGACCGCCTTGGCCGCGATCACGTGCTCCAGCGGTCCGCCCTGCATGCCGGGGAACACCGCGGAGTTGATCTTCTTGGCGAACTCGGCCTTGGCCATGATCATGCCGCCGCGCGGACCGCCCAGGGTCTTGTGCGTGGTGGTGGTGACCACGTCGGCGAACGGCACCGGGTTGGGGTGCAGTCCGGCCGCGACCAGGCCGGCGAAGTGCGCCATGTCGACCATGAGCAGCGCCTCGACCTCGTCGGCGATCTGACGGAACTTCTCGAAGTCGAGCTGACGCGGGTAGGCGGACCAGCCCGCGACGATCATCTTCGGCCGGTGCTCCTTGGCGAGGGCGGCCACCTCGTCGTAGTCGACGGTGCCGTCCTCGTCGCGCACGTGGTAGGGCACGGCGTTGAGGATCTTGCCGGAATAGTTGATCCGCATGCCGTGGGTGAGGTGACCACCGTGGGCCAGGTCCAGGCCGAGGATGGTGTCGCCCGGCTTGAGCAGGGCGAAGTACACCGCGGTGTTGGCCTGGGCGCCCGAGTGCGGCTGCACGTTGACGTGCTCGGCGCCGAAGAGCTCCTTGGCGCGGTCGATCGCGAGCTGCTCGATCACGTCGACGTGCTCACAGCCACCGTAGTAGCGGCGGCCCGGGTACCCCTCGGCGTACTTGTTGGTCAGGACGGTGCCCTGGGCCTCCAGAACCGCCTGGGGGGCGAAGTTCTCCGAGGCGATCATTTCGAGGGTGTCGCGCTGTCGGGCCAGTTCGGCGTCGACCGCCGCGGCGACCTCGGGGTCCAACTCGCCCAGGGTCTGGTTGAGCAGGTTGTCGCTGGTCATCTTCAGTTCTCGCCTTCGATCAGCTTGGTGTACTCCGCGGCGGAGAGCAGGTCAGTGGATTCCCCGGACACCCGGGCCTTGAACAGCCAACCGCCCTCGTAGGGGTCGGAGTTGATCGTCTCGGGTGCGTCTTCCAGGGCCTCGTTGACCTCGACGATCTCACCGTTGACCGGCGAGAAGATCTCGCTCACGGACTTGGTGGACTCGACCTCGCCGACCGGGTCCTCCGTGTTGGCCTCTTCCCCGACGGTGGGGTGCTCGACGAAGACGATGTCGCCCAGCGACTCGGCCGCGTACGCGGTGATGCCGACGGTGGCGACCCCGTCCTTGATCACGACCCACTCGTGTTTGGCGGTGTAACCCAGCTCCGTGGGAACGCTCACTTCAACTCTCCTTGGAGATGCTCGTCCGTTGTGTGCCGTGCGCCCGTCGGACGCCCCGGCTCGACCCGACCTACGCCTGGTCACGCCCCGACCGTGCCGGTCCTTCGTGGGGATCCGGGCGGTGGCGCGTGCAGGTGCTGCGGGGTCCGAAGAGGACCCCGCTCCTACGACTTCCGCTGGTAGAACGGAAGTTCGACCACGTCGACCTCTTCGCCGCGGCCGCGCACGTCGACGGTGAACGTGCCGGTCGTGGTGTCGAGGTCGCCGTCCACGTAGGCCATGGCGATGGGGCGGCCCAGGGTGGGGGAGGGGGCGCCACTGGTGATGGTTCCGACGACGGCGCCGTCGCGCAGGACGTCCTGGCCCTTGCGCAGCGGGCGGCGGCCGCGGGCGACGAACCCGACCAGGCGCCGTGCGCGCGCGGTGCGCGAGGCCTCCTCCAAGGCGGCGCGGCCCACGAAGTCGCCCTTCTCGAACTTGACCACGCGGCCCAGTCCGGCGTCGAAGGGGGTGAGCTCGGCGGTGAGTTCCTGGCCGTAGAGCGGCATCCCGGCCTCCAAGCGCAGGGTGTCGCGGGCAGAGAGCCCGGCGGGGACCAGCCCGTGCTCGGCGCCCGCTTCCATGAGGGCGGCCCAGATCTCGGGCGCCTTGTCGGAGGGCTTGATGAAGATCTCGAAGCCGTCCTCGCCGGTGTAACCGGTGCGGGCCAGCAGCACCGGGACCCCGGCGACGCTGTGCGAGTATCCGGCGAAGTAGCGGATCTCGGCCAGGTTCGCGTCGGTGAGCGGGGCGAGGATCTCGACGGCCTTGGGCCCCTGCAGGGCGATGAGGGAGTAGACGGAGGATTCGTCGACGACCTCGACGTCGAAGCCGACGGCGCGCTCGGCCAGGGCGGAGGCCACCACGGGCACGTTGACCGCGTTGGCCACGAGCATGTACTCCTCCTCGCCCAGGCGGTACACGATGAGGTCATCGAGGACGCCGCCGTCCTCGGAGGTGAGCATGGTGTAGCGGGCGCGGCCGACCTTCAACTTGGAGAGGTGGCCGGCCAGGGCGTTGTCGAGGGCCTGGTCGGCCTGCGGGCCGGTCAGGCGGATTTCGCCCATGTGGGAGAGGTCGAAGAGTCCCGCGGCCTCACGGACCGCGGTGTGTTCGGCGGTCTCGCTGCCGTAGCGCAGCGGCATGAGCCACCCCGCGAAGTCGACGAGCGTGGCCCCGGCCTCTTCGTGGGTCTTGTGCAACGCCGTCAGACGCGGCGTGGAGGTGGGCTCTGACATGGGCACTCCCGAGAGGATGGGCGTCGGTTGTCGCATTGAGGCGTTGCCATCCTCCCCCTCTGTCATGGGTGCCTGAGAGCTTCGCCACGCGCGCGGTGTGGCTTGCACCTTCGGCGAGGGAGTCTCGTCCCTGCTTTCCAGAGTGGTCTCGCCCGTACGGTCCGTGTGCCTGAGAGGTTGTCTGTGGGGAGGGATTGCTCCTTCGGCGGCCCGCGTTGGTTACGTGGGCGCTCTCCCGTACGGGGTCAGCAACACGGCCAGCCTAGCAGCGGTGACATAGAGCGCCCAAGACCGGTCGACGGGTTGTGGACCGACCTTTCGGAAGGTGGAGACCAACGAGGGAAGATGACCTAGCTTGGGATCGGACGTTCCCTCGAACACCGCTGGAGGAACCGAGTGCGTATCGACACCGACCCCGCCCGGGCCCTCAGGACACCGCGCCGTGCCCTGGTCGCCACCGGTTCCGCTCTCGTCCTGCTCGCGGGTGCGGCGTGCGCGGGCGGCGAGGGGGAACCCCGACCGGAACGGGCGGATCGGGCCGCCCAGAGCGACGGCACCCCGGTCGCCTTCGGTGACCTGGAGGCGGTGGAGCGCCCCGACCTCGTCTCGCTGTTCGAGGAGGCGGGGGTGGAGGGCACATTCGTGCTCCACGACGTGCGGGAAGGCTCCGCGGTGGTGGTGGGCGCGGACGAGGCCCGCGAGCGGGCGGTCCCGGCGTCCACGTTCAAGCTCCCGAACACCCTCATCGCCCTGGAGACGGGCGTGGTGACCGACATCGACGAGGTGGTCTCCCCCGAGGACGATGAGGATCTGAGCCTGCGGGAGGCGCTGCCCACGTCGGACGTGTCGGTGCACCACGAGGTCGCCGAATGGATCGGCTACGACCGGATGTCCACCTGGGTGGACCGGTTCGACTATGGCAACCGCACGGTGGGCGAGGACGGCGAACTGGGCCGGTTCTGGGTGGAGGGTCCGCTGGAGATCTCCGCGGTGGAACAGACCACGTTCCTGGCGGCGCTGGCCCGCGCCGACCTGCCGGTGCAGGTGGAGCACCAGGAGGCCCTGCGGGAACTGGTGGAGTTGGAGCGCACCGACGACTACGCCCTGTACGGCCGGACCGGCCTCGGTGCGGAGACCGACCCGGCACCGGGCTGGTGGGTCGGCTGGGTGGAGAGCGGGGACGACCTGCACACGTTCGCGCTGCGTCTGGACATGGCGGAGGACACCGACACCGAGCTGCGCGAATCGCTGGGGCGCGACTTCCTGGTGGAGCTCGACGCGCTTCCGCCGAGCGCGGCGGGCGCCTGAACCGGTGCCGGAAGGAGGGGCCCGACACGGACATCCGTGTCGGGCCCCTCGTGGTCGTACGGGTCGCGGGTCAGGCGGCGTTCTTGCGACGCCGGCGCACGGCCTCGGCGAGGTTGGTCAGCACACCCTCGGTGGTCTCCCAACCCATGCACTTGTCGGTGATGGACTGGCCGTAGGTCAGCGCGGCCGGGTCGCCCAGCTTCTGGGCGCCCTCCTCGATGAAGCTCTCCAGCATCACACCGATGATGCCCTTCTGGCCCTCGGCGACCTGGTCGGCGATCTCCTGGGCCACACCCACCTGGCGGACGTGGTCCTTGCCGCTGTTGGCGTGGCTGGCGTCGATCATCAGCCGCCGCGGCAGACCGGCCTTGCCGATGACGTCCAAGGCCGATCCCACCGAGGCCGGATCGTGGTTGGGGCCGCTGCGCCCGCCGCGCAGGATGACGTGGCAGTCCGGGTTGCCCTCGGTTTCCACGACCGAACCGGCGCCACTGGGGTCCACACCGAAGAAGGTGTGCGAGGCGGCGGCGGCGCCCACGGCGTCCACGGCGACCTGCACGTCGCCGTCGGTGCCGTTCTTGAATCCGACCGGGGTGCTCAGGCCGCTGCTCAACTGGCGGTGCACCTGGCTCTCGGTGGTGCGGGCGCCGATGGCGCCCCAGGACACGACGTCGGCGATGTACTGCGGGGTGATCGGGTCGAGGAACTCGGTCCCGGCGGGCAGCCCCAGCGCGTTGATGTCCAGGAGGAGCTTGCGGGCGGTGCGCAGACCCCGGTGCACGTCGTAGGTGTCGTCCAGCCCGGGGTCGTTGATCAGACCCTTCCAACCCACGGTCGTGCGGGGCTTCTCGAAGTACACGCGCATGACCACGCACAGGTCGGCGCTGATCGACGGCACCAACTCGGCCAGGCGGTTCGCGTAGTCCATGGCGGACTCGGTGTCGTGCACCGAGCACGGACCGACGACGACCAACAGCCGGTCGTCCTCCCCGTTCAGGACCCGCTCGACCTCGGCGCGGGAGCTCTCGACCAGGGCGGTGCTCTCGTCGCTGAGGGGCAGTTCCGTGAGCAGGTCCTGGGGCGCGATGAGCGGCTTGTAACTCGCCACCCGTGTGTCATTGGTGCTCGTCATCGTTTCCCTGTTCCTGTCCGGTCGTTTTGGTGCAGCAGTGAAACCGTAGCGCGGCACATCCGTGCCGGCACGGTGACGTGAGTCGTTCCACCGGATCGCGGGGATGGGAAAGGACACATTCGGGCAATGGCCTGAACGTCATCTCATGTACTGAGACACGAAAAGCGTGGCCGCCATTATTCGGGGCCCGTGCGGGTGAGGAGGGATCATTCCTTCAACCCGGGGAGGTCCTCCTCCCAGAACTCACGCGGGTTGCGCGTGCCGTCGGTGACCGTACCTCGTTGGGCCTCGGCCCGGCGCAGTCGCACCCGTCGGATCTTACCCGAGGCGCTCTTGGGCAGGTCGCCGAACTCCAGGCGGCGGACCCTCTTGTGCGGTGAGAGTCGCTCGCGCGCGTACTGCAGGATCGCCCGCGCGCTCTCGGCGTCGGGCGCCACCCCGTCGACGGTCACCACGTACGCCTTGACCACCGACAGCCGCAGCGGGTCGGGGGAGGGCACCACGGCCGCCTCCGCCACGTATTCGTGTTCGACCAGAACACTTTCCAGTTCGAATGGTGAGATCCGGTAATCCGACGCCTTGAACACGTCGTCGATTCGGCCGATATAGGTAATGTGCCCGCGTGAATCCATCGAGGCGATGTCCCCGGTGCGGTACAGGCCCGTGCGGGTGGTCCGGCGGGTGCGTTCGGGGTCGTCCGAGTAGCCGCGCATCGCGCCCACGGGGTCGTCGGTCAGGTCCACGCAGATCTCGCCGGAGTCGGCGGGCTCCTCCGTGGCCGGATCGACGAGCACGATGTCGTATCCGGGCAACGCGCGGCCCATGGAACCGGTGACCACCGGCTGTCCCGGGCCGTTGCCGACGAGCATGGTCGTCTCGGTCTGTCCGAACCCGTCACGAACGGTGATCCCCCAGGCTTCCTGAATGCGGCGGATCACCTCGGGGTTGAGCGGTTCGCCCGTGGCCACGGCCTCGCTCAGGCCCACGTCCCATGATCCGGGTCCGGCCTGGACGAGCATCCGCCACACCGTGGGCGGGGCGCACAGGGTGTCCACCCCGCAGCGCACCACCGCGTCCAGGAACCGCGCGGGGTCGAACTCCGCCTGTTTGACCACGAGAACGGTCGCCTCCGCGTTCCACGGGGCGAAGAAGCTGCTGAAGGCGTGCTTGGCCCACCCGGGCGCGGACACGTTGAGGTGGATGTCCCCGGGGCGCACCCCCAGCCAGTACATGGTGGACAGGTGACCGATGGGGTAGGAGCGCTGCGTGTGGGTGACCATCTTGGGGGTGGCGGTCGTCCCCGAGGTGAAGTACATGAGCAGCGGATCGTCCGGGGCGGTCGGTCCGGGTTGCCGGAATTCCAGCCCGGCGTGCTCGGAGTCGGGGTAACTGAGCCAGCCGTCCATGTAGCCCACGCAGATCCGCGTCCAGTGGCCCTTGAGCGGGTCGAACCGTTCGGTCTCGGTGGGGGAGCAGACCACGTGCGAGATGTCGCCCCGGTCCAGCCGATCCACCAGGTCGCCCTCCGAGAGCGCCGGTGAGGTGGGGCAGACCACCGCGCCGAGCTTGATCGCGGCGAGCGTGATCTCCCACAGCTCGACCTGGTCCCCCAAGGCCACCATGATCCGGTCACCGTGGTGTACCCCCTGCGCGAGCAGCCAGTTCGCCACCTGGTCGGAGCGCTCGGACAGCCGCCGGTAGGTGTGGCGGGTCTCGGAACCGTCCTCCTCCACCAACCACAACGCCGTCCGGTCCGGCCGGGTCGCCGCCACGTGGTCGAAGTGGTCGAGCGCCCAATTGAACTGCTCGGGCCGGGGCCAGACGAACTCGCGGTGGGCGGTCTCCTGGTCCTCCCGGTGTTGGAGGAGCAGGTCCCGTGCGGCGCGGAACTCCCGCGCGCCCTCGGACATCTCTTTCGACATCGAAGTCCTCCGGTTCGGGGTCGGCGCGCGCCGACCACGGGCCGCCACCGCCGTGGGGGCGGTGGGTCGGGGCGTGCCCCTGCGGTTCTACCCGCAACGAGCAGCCGTGACGCCTCGGCGGCCTCCCCGA
Organism: Nocardiopsis sp. JB363; assembly: GCF_900143625.1. Lineage (GTDB taxonomy): Bacteria > Actinomycetota > Actinomycetes > Streptosporangiales > Streptosporangiaceae > Nocardiopsis. The sequence continues at coordinate 32,972 of NZ_FRFF01000088.1, read as the reverse complement.
CACCACCGGACACGGGGCCGATCGCCGCCCGGAAGCAGGCCGACGCGGGCTTTGTGCCACGAGTCGTCCCCTCTAGGGTGGTGGACCATGGAGGAGCTACACGGGCACCACGCGATCTGGCGCTTCGACGAGGAACGGGTGCGATTCGGATTCGGGACCGGGCGCAAGGTCCCCCAGCTGCTCAGGGCGCTGGGCCACTGCACGGTGCCGCTCGTCGCGGTGCGCGACGTGGAGTTCGACCCGGGCGATCGCAAACGCGGTTGGCGGTTGCGGCTGCGCCTGGTGGATGGAGCCGACCCGTACACCGAACTGGACACCACGGGGACCGCGTCCACCCCGCTGCTGCTCACCGGGGCGCACGACAAGGAACTGGTGGCCGAGTACTTCTCCGAACAGCTCGCCGCCTCCACCCGGTTCGCCCGTGAGACGGCCCAGGAACAGCCGGACCCCGCCGTGATCGCCCGAGGGCTGGTGGCCCGGCCGCCCTTGCAGGTGCGCACCGCCGAGGGCTCCGCGTCCTTCGACGGGGACCGGATGCGGTTGCAGTGGGACGGGTGGATGACCAGTACCCCCAAGGAACGCGAACAGTTCCGCGAGTACCGACTCTCCGAGGTCGACCGCGTCCAGTGGACTCCGCAGGTCGACTTCAGCGAGGGTTTCCTGCGGGTGGTCCTGCGCGGGGTGACCCTGACCGAGACCTCCGACCTGGAGAACGACTTCTTCACCCTGGTCTCCCACGGGGCCAAGGGCAGCGACGAAACCCTCCTCATGGCGGCCACCGTCAACAGCCACACCGTCCCGGTGGAGGAACCCGCCGAGTTGGAGACCGCGGGCGACGACGGCGACGTGATCTTCGCGAAGATCCGCGAGCTCGGTCGCCTGCGCGCCGAGGGGCTGCTGACGGAGGACGAGTTCAGCACCAAGAAGGCGGAGTTGCTGGACCGGCTCTGATCCCGGTCCGGTATCCCCGCCACAGTCACGAAAGGCCACGCCTTGCGCACCTTGTACCCGCCGATCGAACCGTACGACTCCGGGATGCTCGAAGTCGGCGACGGTGACCGCGTCTACTGGGAACTGTGCGGTAACCCCACGGGTAAGCCGGTGGTGTTCCTGCACGGTGGCCCGGGCGGCGGTTGCAACCCCGGCCACCGCAGGCTCTTCGACCCGGAGAAGTACCGCATCCTGCTGTTCGACCAGCGCAACTGTGGACGTTCCACCCCGCACGCCAGTGGAATGGACGTGGACCTGTCCACCAACACCACCTGGGCACTGGTCGAGGACATCGAGCGACTGCGCGAGATGATCGGGGTGGACGCCTGGCAGGTCTTCGGTGGATCCTGGGGCAGCTGCCTGGCCCTGGCCTACGCGGAGAAGCACCCCGAGCGGGTCACCGAGCTGATCGTGCGCGGCATCTTCACCCTGCGCGACCAGGAGATCCGCTGGTTCTACCAGGAGGGCGCCTCCAACCTCTTCCCCGACCTGTGGGAGTCCTACCTGGCCCCCATCCCGGAGGAGGAACGCGACGACCTCGTCGCCGCCTACGCGCGCCGTCTGGCCTCCCCGGACCGTGAGGTGCGCCTGGAGGCCGCCCGCGCGTGGAGCGTGTGGGAGGGCTCGACGATCACGCTGTTGCCGAACCCGTCGCTGCGCGAGAACTACGCCGACGAGGACTACGCGCTGGCGTTCGCCCGGATCGAGAACCACTACTTCCACAACAGGGGTTTCTTCACCCCCGGACAGCTTATCGAGGACGCCGAGCGCATCCGGCACATCCCCGGCGTCATCGTCCAGGGCCGATACGACGTGTGCACCCCGATGCGCACCGCCTGGGACCTGCACCGCGCCTGGCCGGAGGCGGAGTTCCACGTCGTCGACGACGCCGGGCACGCGGTCAGCGAGCCGGGCATCCTCGACCGGCTCATCGAGGCCACCGACCGGTTCGCCCGATAACGGACGGCCCGGACCCAGGTCTTGTTCCGTGGACCATGGGGCGCCCGCACGCCCCGGAGTACGAGAGAAGGTGGTGAACGTGCGCGTCGAGGTGGACTTCGACCAGTGCGAGAGCAACGCCCTGTGCATGGGGGCGGCCCCCGAGGTGTTCGAGGTCAGGGACGACGACTTCCTGTACCTGCTCACCGAGGAGCCCTCCGAGGAGCTTCACGAGAAGGTCCGTCAAGCGGAGAGGCTGTGTCCCAAACAGGCCATCACGCTGCGGGACTGATCCCCGCGGCTGCCAGGGCCTCGTCCCACGTGGTGGGTTTCTCCAACAGGCCCCGGTAACGCATGGTGCGCGGGGTGGAACGCAAGCCCAGGACCCCGGTGAGCATCCCCCCGCGCCCCAGGAACGCCACGAACTTTCGGTCCTCCGGTGAACCGTGCACGAAGGTGACCTGATCCGCCGGAGCGCCCTGTCCCAAAAGCTGGATCTTCTTCTTGTACTGGTCGGACCAGAAATAGGGGACCGGGGTGAAGGGGGCACGACCCGAACCGGCGAGCAGGTTGCGGGCGGCGGCCTCACCCTGCTCGCTCGCGTTGGTCCAGTGCTCCAACCGGATCCGTCCGCCGTAGCGGGGGTGCGGCCAGTTCGCCAGGTCCCCGACGGCGTACACGTTCGGCACGGAGGTCGCGGAGTACTCGTCGCAGAGCACCGCCCCGTCCGGCAGGAGCTCCACCCCCGAGCCGCGCAGCCACTCGGTGTTCAGATGCACACCGATCCCGACCACCACCAGCGACGCCTCGATCGTCGAGCCGTCCGACAGGCGCACTCGTTCCACCCGGCTCGACCCCTCGTACCCGGTCACGCCCACGCCCAGGCGCACGTCCACGCCGTTCTCCCGGTGCATCTCGGTGAGGACCTCGCCGATCACCGGGTCGACCACCCGGGTCAACGGGGTGGTCGCGGCCTCGACGAGGGTCACCTCCATGCCCACGGCACGGGCGCTCGCGGCGACCTCGGCACCGACGAACCCGGCCCCGACCACCACCAGACGCCCCGTGGAGTCGAAGGCGGAGCGCACCGCCTCGGCGTCGTCGAGGGTGCGCAGGACGTGTACCCCGGCCAGGTCGGTGTCGGGCCGCCGGGCCCGTGCGCCGGTGGCCACGACCAACCCGTCGTAGCGCAGGGAATCGGCGCCCTCGGGACCGTCCACCCGGAGTTCGCGGGAGGCCGGGTCCAGGCCCACCGCGCGCGTGCCCAGACGCAGGTCCAGGTCCAGGCCCTCGATGACCTCGTCCTCGCGCAGTCGCAGCGCACGGTGCCCGACCAGCCATCCGGGGCCGCCGGAGGTCGGGTCCATACCGATGCCGGTCAGGACCTCCTTGGACAGCGGGGGGCGCGAGTAGGGCCCGTGGGGTTCCTCGCCGACCAGGGTCAGGCGACCCTCGAAACCCCGCTCGCGCAGGGCCTCGGCGGCGTGCAGTCCCGCCATCCCCGCGCCGGCGATGACGATCTGGTCCAGGGTGTCGGACACCGTGCGTTCTCCCTCGTATCGTGTGCGGCCGGCGGGTTCCGCGGGCGTTCTCGGCCTACAGGGCGCGGACCGTGCCGACGACCCCTCCACCGCCGTGGACGTCGGTGGTGAGGTGGTCGGCGATGGGTTCGACGTCCATCCCCAGGGCCTTCAGGGCGGTGACGCCGACCAGCGTACGCGCCCGCAGTTCGGCGTCTCCGTCGCTGATCTTGACGGCGACGGTCTCGCCGGTGGGCGCGTTGAGCACCAGCACCCCGTCGGCGCCGACCTTGGACACCAGGCCGGGCACGCGGCGCATCAGTTCGGTGTCGATCCGGCCGGTGCCGGAGACGTATTCGGGGTGGGCGCTCATCGCCTCCAGGACGGACCGCTCGGGGGTGCCCTCGGGGGCCAGGCGCATGCTCTGCACGCCGCGGGCCAGGCCGACCAGGGTCACCGCGAGCTGGGGCGCCCCGCAGCCGTCGACGGCGGTGTGCGCCACGGGTTCGCCGCACATGTCCTCGACGGCCTCGCGCACCAGCTGCTGGAAGGGGTGCTCGGGGTCGAGGTAGCCGTCGGTCTCCCACCCCTTGGCCGCACAGGCGGCGAGCATGCCGGAGTGCTTGCCCGAACAGTTCATGTACAGGCGGGAGGGGGAGCGGCCCTCGGCGTAGAAGGTCTTGCGGGCGGCGGCGCCACCGGGGACGTCCTCGGGGCAGCCGAGGGCGTCGGCGGTGAGTCCGGCGGAGGCGAGGATGCGCTCGGCCTCGGCCACGTGGATGTCCTCGCCGCCGTGGCTGCCCGCGGAGATGGCGAGGGAGGCGCCTTGGAGGTCGGCGCCCGCACGCAGCATCGCCAGTGCCTGGAAGGGCTTGGCGGCCGATCGCGGGAACATGGGGTCGTGGACGGGTCCGTGGGCGTAGGCGATCTCCCCTTCGGGGGACAGGCCGACGACGGCGCCGTAGTGGACGCTCTCGCGCATCCCGGAGCGGACGACCTCCGCCAGGGGGACGTAACCGGGGATCGTGGCCTGGGTCATGTGGGGATCTCCTCGCCGTTGGGGCCGATCGGGTGACTGGACCCGGGCCATTGGGGGTGATCGGGTCCCCCGACCTTTGCCGGGCACGCATCAAAACGTACACAAGGGCACGATTCTTCCCCCACCTCGGTGTGCCTTCCACGGCGGGCCCGGGGTCTCGGCCCGACGGACCCGGCTGCCGGACCTGGGCAGTAGGGTCGTTGCCGGCGGTGAGAGCACCGCGACAGAGGGCTGATTCGAGGGGTGGCACACGATGGGAACGCTGCGAACGGGCGCGCTGACCCGCAGACGGGTCGGAACGCGGGCGGCGGACCTGGAGTACGCGGTCATCGACGTGGAGACCACGGGTCTGGACCCGCGCGAGGGTGCCCGGTTGGTGGAGATCGCCGTGGTGCGGGTGCACGGCGACGGTCGCGTCGTGGAGGAGTTCAGCACCCTGGTGGACCCCCGAGCGCCGATCGGGGGCCAGGAGTTCCACGGGATCGGCGAAGGCGAGTTGATCGGCGCCCCACGGGTGGCGGAGATCGTTCCCCGGATCGCCGAACTGTTGTCCGGGGCGGTGGTCGTCGGGCACAACCTGGACTTCGAGGAGCGGTTCCTCGCCGCCGAACTGGTGCCCGCCGGGCTGCCGTCCGGACAGTCGGGGTTGTGCACGCTGCGGGCCCTGCGCTCCCAGCTGGACCTGGCCCGTTACTCCTTGCCGCGCGCCTCGCACCTGCTCAGCGGGGCCTGGCCCACGGGCCAGCACACGGCCTTGGGCGACGCCCGGGCCTGCGCGGAGCTGTTGGTGGAGATGATCGCCAACGCCCCCGGGGAGCTGCGTTACACCGGCCCTTCGCCCCGGTTCCTCCAAGCCGATGCGCCCGAGGCGGTCCCGGTACGGTTCAAGCCGCGCACCACCCCCGGCACGAGTCCGCGGCTGCCGCTGCGGCCGTGGGCCGCGCGCTGGCGGACCCGCGAGCTCGATCCGCTGCTGTGCGGCGGCGCCTTCCGCGACTCCGAGCGCGAGCTGGCCGAGGCCGCCGCTCTGCGCGCGTCGCTGCTGCGTGAACGGCTGGGCCGGGCCGCGGTGGTGACCGGCGGCGTCGCGGCCACCGTCGCGGGCGGCCTGTTGGCGCGCATGGCCGGTGGCCGCTCCCTCCGCCCCTAGAGCGGGGGTCACCCGTTCGGGTCCGGAGAGCCTGGGTCTGCTTCGACACGGCGCAAGAGGAGTCGAGCCGTGAACGAGGTACGAGCTTGATTCGAGCCCGTGCGCGTTAGCGCTCCGTCGAGGGTGGTGGGCGAGGGAGGGCACGGGGCGCGGCCCCGATCACTCTCTAGAGCCCGGACAGGGCCAGGAAGAACGCGATGATGAGCGCGCTGCCGCCGATGGCGGTGAACACGGCGCGTCCGTTTTCGGTGAGCCGCGCGTCGGTCAGGCGCAGCCGGGGTGGCACGGCGGTGCGCTGAGCGGTGGCGACCCCGCCTCCGGAGCGGTACACGGCCGGGCGCTCGGCGACGAACCGCGGCATCTTGTTGAACAGGGCGACCGACACCAGGACGGCGCCGAGAGCGATCAGTACGAGGGACATGGCTGAGAAGGCCTCACGGGGGTCGAGGGCGGACGGGGACGGCCCGGGGAGACGGGCTGAATCCTCTCGTTCCCCGGGCGTCACGCCTTCATGCCGCTTCACACCGACCACACACGGCCATCGTGGGTTTACGTGCAGACCCTTATCGCCAAGGGTGTTTCAGTCCTCACCGAGAGTGGTGCGCGGGGGCTTTTCCGGCAGGATCGTGTCGAGGGTTTCGGCCGCCACCCCCAGGGCGCGGAGCACGAACCTGGTCACCAGGGCGTGGGTCTCCTCCAGTCCGACCTCACCGCTCACCATGGGCAGGCGTTGGGAGCCCACCATGGACAGGGTGAGCGAGGCGACGCGTTCGCACGGCAGTCGGTCGAACTCCCCGGAGGCGGTCCCGTCCTCCAGAATCTCGGTGAGCAGCCGCTGCATGGGGGCCACGTGCGCGGCCAATGCCTGGTAGGCGTCCGGTCCGAGGCTGGCGCCCAGTTCGGCGGCGGGTGGGTGCGGATGCGCGACGATGCCCTCCAGCTGGAGGCGTACGAAGGCCGACAGGCGGCGCGCGGCCGACACCCCCGACGGGAGCTCGCGCTTGTACCGTTCCATGAACGCGGCGCTGACCTGCTCGGTGAAGGCGAGCAGGAGCGCGGGCTTGTCCGGGAAGTAGTTGTACAGCGCGGTGCGGGTGATGCCCGCGGCGTTGGCCACGTCGGTCATGGAGACGCGGTCGATCCCCTGGGACCTGATCAGTTCGTCGACGGCGTCCATGATGCTCTCCCGTGTGCGGGCACGGTGAGCGGCGATGGTCGGAGCCGTGATCTTGGGCATGCCTCCTATGGTGGCATGTCGAACGCGCCGTGGGGCCCGAGGATCAGACGTGCCGACGGCCCAGATCGGCCAGTACCTCCGTGTTGAGCTGATAGGCCAGACGGGTCTCCTGGACCAGGAAGGCGGCGGCCTCCTCGTCCAGCGGCAGGGCGTCCAGCCGCTCGCGGTAACCGGAACGGAACCTGGGCAGGCTGCCCAGGGTGCCGAAGTCGTAGAAGGCCACCCCGGCGCCGTCGGTGAATCCGTAGGTCTTGGCGGCGATCCGGCGAATGAACTGCCCGCCGGAGACATCACCCATGTAGCGCGTGTAGTGGTGGGCGACGAACCCCTCGGGGTGGTCGACCATCTGCTCGATGCGCGCCGCGTAGGTGCGGGTGGCGAGGCTGGGGGAGACGCGGTCCGCCCAGTCGGCGCCGAGCAGATGCTCCAGGTCGGCCTCCAGCGCGGGGACCCGCTCCAGCTCCGGGTAGTGGAAGCGGCCGGCGACCGGGTCGTCGACCAGGGCGAGGCCCACCCGCTCCAGAGCGATGTAGGCGAAGTAGTGCTGGGCGACCATGGCCGTGTAGCCGTCGAGGGAGAGTTCGCCCTCCAGCAGGGCCTTGGTGAAGCCGTGGTGCTCGGCGGCGGAGTGGTCGCCCCAGGTGGCGGCCTTGAGACGCTCGGAGAACGGCCGGGGGGTGTCTGCGGCCGTGCCGGGGTCGGGGGTCGACGTGGGGGCCGGGGCCGTGACGCTCATCGGCACTCTCCCTCTTTCCGCTCGGGGCTTTTGTGACATGATGTCATTTAGACGTCCGCCCCTGTCAAGACGGATACGACACTCTGTCATAAAAAAATGGACGAAAGTCCCTTCGGTGGTGCACTGCGTCACAAGCAGATCTGCCCGCGCACGGACGTACGAGCCGGGCCACAACCCCGCGCGGACCACCGGACGTGCCCGATAGCGCCCACCTCTCAGAGCCTCTCGGAGCCACCAGGAGACGGGGGTCGTTCACCGGGGTCGGATGTGTCTCGTCGCCTCCGCTGGTCAAGTGGTCGGTGGGACGTTTATCGTTTGGGTGTCGTGCGGTCCGAACCGCAGGAGGACCCCAGGCGTCCGCCCAGTGCCGCGTCAGTCGGGGTTCGCCCGTTACGGAGCGGCGTTCAGGATGGTGCATCGCAAGGCGGCGGGAAGCCCTCATAGTGGTTCCTATTCGGGTTTTTCGCCAACGCGGCGAGGTGCCGTGCTGAGCGTCGCGACGGGGTGGACCTCGGCTGACGCGGCACTAGGGTCGGTGGCGTGACGACGCGTCCCACGGACCGTGAACCATAAGGCGATGAGTGGATACCAGGAGAACAGGGCACGATCCCGTGAAGGTGATCGGCGATGGAGCGGCCGAAGCCGCCGAAGGTGCTGCCACGGACGGCAGTGCCTCCCTGGGTGACGACACCGTCCTGACCGACCAGGTGGAGGCTACCGTCGAATCGGTTGACGTCCTGCTGATCGAAGACGACCCCGGCGATGCCTTCCTCGCCGAGGAACTCCTCGCGGACACAGTGCTCACCACCCGCATCACCTGGGTGGCCACCCTCAATGCCGCTCGCGAGCACCTCAAGGGCTTCCGCGGCTGTGTCCTGCTGGACCTCAACCTCCCCGACGCGCACGGACTCGATCTCCTGCGCGAGGTGCTCGGCAGTGCGCCCGCCGCCGCCGTCGTCGTCTTCACCGGACTCGACGACGAGCACGAGGGCATCGCCGCGGTCTCCGCCGGCGCCCAGGACTACCTGGTCAAGGGACAGGTCGACGGTTCCCTCCTGGCCCGCAGCCTGCGTTACTCCCTGGAGCGGCGCCGCGCCGACGAGAACGCCCGTCAGCTGCGTGAGGCCCGGCTGAGCGCCCGCGAGAACATGCGCCTGGAACGCGGTCTGCTGCCCCAGGTCCTGTTGGAGCGTTCGCCCCTGAGCCACCGCGCCTACTACCGGCCCGGCCGCAAGCGCGCCCTGGTCGGCGGTGACTTCTACGACGCCGTCGAGAAGGACGGCACCACGCACGTCATCATCGGCGACGTCAGCGGGCACGGCCCCGACGAGGCCGCGCTCGGCGTCAGCCTGCGCATCGCCTGGCGCACCCTCGTGATGAGCGGTGTCGCCGAGCAGCAGGTCCTGCCCTACCTCGAACAGCTCCTGGTCAGCGAGCGCGCGCAGGAGGAGATGTACGCGACGCTGTGCATGGCCAGCCTCGACACCGGTAGCGAGCGCGCCCGTATCCGCAGCCTGGGCCACCCCCCGCCCCTGCTCGTCACCGGTCGCTCCGCCAAGGAGATCCAGGCCCCGCCGCAGCCGCCCCTGGGCGTCTTCCCGGTCGACCAGGACGAGTCCACCGAGGTCGTCCTGGCCCGCGGGACCAGCCTGCTCTTCTACACCGACGGTCTGGTCGACGCCTACGACGGTGGTCCGCCCATGCGCCTGGAGGTCGCCGGCCTGCGCCGCCTGGTCAACGGGGTGCTGGACCAGGGAGTGCCCCTGAACAACCTGCCGGAACACCTCGTGGACGAGGCGGAGCGCAGCAACGGGGGCCCGCTCCAGGACGACGTGGCGATGCTGCTCATCAGCCACGGAGAACCCGCTTGAGCCCCATTGGGGAGGAAGACCGCACCATGGAAACCGAGCCCTCGACCGGTTCCGAACACGGTGAGGAGGGGGCCGACCGGGAGCGGGACGAACACGGATCCACCGGGACCTCCTCGTCCTTTGTCGGCACCCTGACCCGGGACGTGTACCCCGCCCGCCATTCCTGGAGCCTGCGCCGTCGGGTCACCAGTCTGCTGACGGTCGTCGCCGTCGTGCTGGTCGTGGCCGTGTCGGTGATCACCCTCGCCGCCTTCCAGGCCCGTGACTCCTTGACCCTGCAGGTGGAGTCGCTCACACCCGGCCTGAGCACCGTCGAGCAGACCCGCTCGGCCTACCTCAGCCAGGACCACGCCCTGCGCGGCTACATCCTCACCGGGGACCGGGACTTCCTTCAGCCCTACACCGAACAGCGCATGTCGCTGGCCGAGTACCGCAACGCCCTCAGCATGCTGGCCGCGGAGAACGAGGACGTCGCGCCCAAGGTCGAGGAGCTCATCGACGCCGGTGACGTGTGGAGCGAGGACTTCGCCGAACCGGTGTCGGAGAAGGTGCGTGCGGGTGAGACGCCCACCCAGGAGGACCTCCAGCGCGGGCGCGTCCTCTTCCTGGAGCTCAACCGGGCCGCCGACGCCACCACCAACCACCTGGAGAACGAGATCGCCGAGGCCCAGAGCGGTCTCACCCTGGCCACCCAGCAGGTCGTGGCGTTGCTCGTGCTCGTGGGACTGGTCGTGGTGTTCCTGTCGGTGTTCCTGTGGGTGATGCTCCAGCAGTGGGTGCTGCGCCCCATGGAGGAACTGGCCGGACACATGCGTCAGGTGTCCGAGGGCTACTACGCCCACCGCATCGTCCTGCACGGGCCGCCGGAGATCGTTCAGCTCGGTCACGACGTGGACGCCATGCGCGAACGCATCGTGCAGGACCTGGACGAGGTCGCCACCGCCCGACGCAAGCTCCAGGAGCAGTCCAGCCTCCTGGAACACCAGACCGAGGAGCTGCGCCGGTCCAACCTGGAACTGGAGCAGTTCGCCTACGTCGCCTCGCACGACCTCCAGGAACCGTTGCGCAAGGTGGCCAGTTTCTGCCAACTCCTCCAACGCCGCTACCACGGGCAGTTGGACGAGCGCGCCGACTCCTACATCGACTTCGCGGTCGAGGGCGCCAAGCGCATGCAGACCCTCATCAACGACCTGTTGGCCTTCTCCCGAGTGGGGCGCACCAAGAACTTCGCGACCGTGGACCTGAACTCGGCCCTGGACGACTCCCTGAGCAGTCTGGAGGCGAGCCTGGAGGACGCGGGCGCCGTCGTCACCAGCGACCCGCTGCCCACCATCCAGGGCGATCGCACCCTGCTCACCCAGGTCTTCTTCAACCTTGTGGGCAACGCGGTCAAGTTCCGCGGCGAGGACGCGCCCGAGGTGCGCATCGAGGTGGAACGCGAGGGGGACGAGTGGGTGTTCGCCTGTTCCGACAACGGCATCGGGATCGAACCCCAGTACGCCGAACGCATCTTCGTCATCTTCCAGCGCCTGCACACACGGGACAAGTACACGGGTACCGGGATCGGCCTGGCCATGTGCAAGAAGATCATCGAGTTCCACGGTGGTCACATGTGGTTGGACACGAGCTCGGTGAACGTGCACAATCCCGAAGGGTCCGAAACCACAGACGAGGCGGACTCCGGCCGGACCGGAACCCGCATATGCTGGACCCTGCCGGTCGACACCGAGGCGGAGGCCGAGCAGGTCGCCGCGTCGGAGACCGACGAGGGAACCGAACCGGCCCTCGACGCCGTTAACGGCGTCGAGGGCACCGAGGTAGCCGAGTCCGCCCCCGCGGACGAAGCGCCGACCGCCACACGAGAGTCCGGTGTCACCGAGACGGAGACCGATCCCTCGGTCAACGAACCGGAGGGGGAGAGTCCCGCGCCCTCAGGAGACGCCGGCGGTATGGCACCGCCCGGTCACGGGTCGGGGCCCGTATAGGGGTCTGGAAGCTTGAGCGAGGTCATGTTGGTGCATCCCATCGAGGTGCTGTTGGTCGAGGACGATCCCGGTGACGTCCTGATGACCAAGGAGGCATTCGAGGAACACAAGCTGGGCAACCGCCTGCACGTGGTCTCGGACGGCGTGGAGGCGCTCCGCTTCCTGCGTCGTGAGGGCGAGTTCGCCGACGTCCCGCGCCCCCACCTGATCCTTCTCGACCTCAACCTGCCCCGAAAGGACGGCCGGGAGGTCTTGGAGGAGGTCAAGAGCGACGACGATCTGGCCCACATCCCCGTGGTCGTGCTCACCACTTCCGAGGCCGAGGAGGACGTGCTGCGCAGCTACCGCCTGCACGCCAACGCCTACGTGCCCAAACCGGTGGACTTCGAACAGTTCATACGTGTGGTGCGGCAGATCGACGACTTCTTCGTCTCCGTGGTGCGCCTGCCCAAGAGCTGACACGGCGAGGAATCGGCGGCGGGGCGCACACGCACCGTGCCAGAACGGGTGGTCGCGGCGGATCTTCGTTACGGTAAGAGGCATGAGTCTGCCGGAACCGCGTGACCCCGCTGGCCCCTACCGTGTCAGTGTGGTGTGTCTGGGAAACATCTGCCGCTCGCCCATGGCGGAGAAGGTGCTCACCGCGGACCTCGAACGTGCCGGAATGAGCGACCTCGTACGGGTCGACAGCTCCGGCACGGGCGATTGGCACGTTGGCGGCGGGATGGATCCGCGCGCCTCGTCCACCCTGCGCGTGCACGGCTACCTGACCGACCACACCGCCCGACAGTTCGACTCGTCCGACCTTGCCGATCGGGACCTGATCCTGACCATGGACCTGGACAACTTCGACGACCTGCGCCGGGTCGTGGACGAACGGGGAGAGGAGCTCGGGTTCGACATGTCCCGGCTCCGACTGTTCCGTTCCTTCGCGCCGGGCGGCGGTCCCAACCCCGAGGTGCCCGACCCCTACTACGGGGGCGACGACGGCTTCTCCGCGGTCCTGAACATGGTGGAGGCCGCCGCCAAGGGCCTGACCAACGAACTCGTCACCCGGTTGCGGGGCTGAGACGGTGGAGGGCGAGCCGATCGCGCACCTACGCGGCCCCGGGGGAAACGGCCCCGGAGCCGGAGAACACGGGCCGGATGGACCGCGGGGTCCCCAGAGACCCCGCCGGCGTGACCCGTTGACCGGCACGCTCGCCGACCGGATCTCCGCGCTGCTGGGTCGGGAGGTACGGCGCGCGGCCCGGGCGGGCACCAGCCACGACTGGACCCTGTCCTACGCCGAGCTGGACGACGGCACCCGTCTGTTCGTCAAGTCCCTGACCCGAGGGTCGCCCGCCATGGGCGTGCTGACCGCCGAGGCGCGGGGCCTGGAGTGGCTGGGGCGCTGCTTCGGCTCCCCGGTGATCACCCCGCAGGGTTGGGACGACCACCTGCTGGTGCTGCCGTGGGTGGCCGAGGACGAACCCTCACAGGGCGCCGCCGAACGGCTCGGCCGTCAGCTGGCGGGCACCCATCTGACCGGAGCGGACGCGTTCGGGGCGGCCTGGCCCGGCTTCATCGGACCGTTGCCGCTGGACAACACCCAGAGTGACGACTGGCCCACCTTCTACGCCGAACAGCGCCTGCGCCCCTACCTGCGTCGCGCCCTGGACCAGGGTTCGCTCACCCCGGGCGACGCCCGTGAGGTGGAGCGGGTCGTGGACGCGGTGGCACGGTTGGCGGGTGAGGCCGAACCGCCCGCGCGCGTCCACGGCGACCTGTGGAACGGCAACGTGCTGTGGCGTGAACGGGACGCGGTGCTCATCGACCCCGCCGCGCACGGTGGTCACCGTGAGGCCGACATGGCCATGCTGGCCCTGTTCGGACTGCCGCACCTGGACCGGGTGCGGGACGCCTACAACGAGGTGGCACCGCTGTCCGCCGGATGGCGCGGCAGGGTGGCGCTGCACCAGCTGCATCCGCTGCTCGTGCACCTGTGCCTGTTCGGCGCCGCCTACCGCACCACCACGCTGGAGGCCGCCCGCTCCGCTCTGCGCGCGGGCTGAGCCTCTTCCTCACTCCTCACCCCTTGACGCTGCCGGCGAGTAGCCCCCGTACGAAGTACCGCTGTAGCAGGAAGAACACCAGCAGTGGGATCACCATGGACACGAACGCGCCCGCGGTGAGCCGGTGCCAGGCCTCTCCTCGGGTACCGGCCAGTTCGGCGAGCCGCACCGTCAGGGGGGCTGTGGAGGAGTCGCCTCCGGTGAAGATCAACGCCACCAGCAGGTCGTTCCACACCCACAGGAACTGGAAGATGCCCAGGGAGACCAGGGCGGGCGCGATCAGCGGCAGCACGATTCGGGTGAAGATCCTGCCGTGTCCGGCGCCGTCCACGCGCGCCGCCTCGAACAGCGACTTCGGTAGCTGTGAGATGAAGTTGTGCAGGAGGAAGATGCCCAGCGGTAGCCCGAAGATGGTGTGCGCCACCCACACGTTCGTGAAGGCCATGGCCCCGCCCAGTTCCCAGGCCGGCAGCACCTGGAGACCGGCGACGGTCACCCCCTGGGAGAAGAAACGCAGCAGCGGCACCAGGGACATCTGCAAAGGGACGATCTGGAGCGCGAAGATACCGAGGAACAACCAGTCCCGGCCGCGGAAGTCGATCCAGGCCAGAGCGTACGCGGCCAGGGCCGCCACGCCCAGCACGAAGATCGTGGCCGGCAGGGTGATCGCGATCGAGTTCACGAAGTAGGACGCCAGGCGCCCGTCACTGGCGCTGCCGAACAGTACGTCCCGGTAGTTGTCCAGGGTGATCTTCGGGTCGGCGAAGAACGTCCACCAGCCGGTGGTGCGGATGTCCTCGGCCGGGCGGAACGACGAGACGAACAGTCCGGCGGTCGGCAGTGTCCACAGCACCGCGATGACGAGGGCGGCGAGGCTCGCCGCCCCGCGGCTCAACCGGCGGCGTACTCGGGCGGCGGCGCCGGCCCGCACGTCCGGGATCGTGTGGGCGGTGTCCCCGGTCGGGGTCGGGCGGCTCACAGAAGCTCCCTCGTCTTGCGCGAACGCCGGATCTGCACTATGACCAGCGGAATGACCAGGACGAACAGGAATACGGCCAGGGCCGAACCCTGGCCGACCTGCCCCTGTTGGAAGGCCCGGCTGTACATCTCGTTGGCGATCACGCTGGTGCCGTAGTTGCCGGCGGTCATGGTGCGGACGATGTCGAAGACCTTCAGGGTCTGCACCGTGATGGTGATGAGGACGACCAACAGCGTCGGCCACACCGACGGCAGGGTGATCCGGGTGAACAGCTGCCAAGGGCCGGCACCGTCGATCCGGGCGGCCTCCACGATCTCGGCGGGGATCGCCTTGATCGCCGCGGACATCACCACCATCGCGAACCCGGCCTGCACCCAGATGAGCACCATGATGAGCAGGAAGGTGTTGACGGGTTGGTCGAGCAGCCACAGCTGTGGTTCGCCGCCGAGCCGGACCACGATCTGATTGAACAGGCCGTACTGTTCCTGGTCGGCGGGGCGATAGGCGAAGACGAAGCGCCAGATGATGCCGGCGCCCACGAACGAGATCGCCATCGGCATGAACACCAGGGACTTGGCGACCGTCTCGAACCGGGACCGGTCGATGAGCACCGCGTACAGCAGCCCGATCGCCGTGGCCATGATCGGGGCGAACAGCACCCACAGCAGGGTGTTGCGCAGTACCAGGAGGATCTCCGGGCGCTGGAACATCCACACGTAGTTGGCCAGACCGATGAACTCGGTGCCGGTGCGATCGTGGAAGGACAGCCAGGTGGTGCGCAGGACCGGGTAGACCAGCCCGCCGACCAGCAGGATCAGCGCGGGGGCGAGGAAGAGGAAGGCCTGCCAACGGTCCCGTCGGGTGCGGGGGACGTCGACGAGGACCAGCATCAGGCCGATGACCGCGAGGAACGCGGCGATCCCGATGAGCATCCACACGAGCTTGGGCAGCTCGGACAGGAGCGAGAACTCCATGGGTGGTTCCTTGAGATGGGGGACCGGGGCGAAGGGGTACGCGGCGAGGGCGACCGCTCCGCCCCGGTGGGCCGAGGGCCCGGGTTACCAGGCGGACTCGACGGTTTCCAGGACGTCCTCGGTGTCGGATCCGGTCACCCAGTCGATCATCGCGGTCCAGAAGACGTCGGTGCCGATGGAGGACGGCATGGTGTCACTGGCGTCGAAGTGGAAGACGGTGTCGGGGTCGCTCAGGACCTCGGCGGTGAACTGGTCGGTCGGGTCGGGCAGCTGCGACTGGTCCAGGTCCTGGTGGGCGGAGACCCACGAACCGAGAGAGGCGCGCTTGTCGGCGAACTCGACGGAGGACAGGTACTCGTGCATGGCGGTGACCTCGGGGCGGTCGTCGTAGGCCACGGTGAACTCACCACCGCCCATGATCGGCACCTCGCCGTCGGCCTCCATGGCCGGCAGCACGAACCCGTAGACGTCGCCGTCCTCGCCGATGTTCACGTCCTCCTCGAACTGGGCGGCGTAGAAGGAGCCCATGAGGTACATGGCGCAGCCACCGTCGAGCAGGGGCAGGCCGGCCTCCTGGAAGGAGGTGACGGCGATGCTGTCGACGCCGCCGAACGGGCCGTTGACGAAGTCCTCATTGCGCAGGACGCCCTCGGCCAGGTCGAAGGCCTCGACGACCTCGGGGGAGTCGAAGGCGACGTCGTTGGAGATCCAGTCGTGGTAGACGTCGGTGCCCGAGGTGCGCAGCAGCGTGTTCTCGATCCAGTCGGTGCCGGGCCAGCCGGTGCCGTCACCGGACTCGAAGCCCGCGCACCAGGGTTTGGTGCCCTCGGCGGCGATGTCCTTGCTGAGTTCGATCATGTCGTCCCAGGTCTCGGGGACCTCGTGGCCGTTCTCGTCGAAGTACGCGGGGGAGTACCAGACCATGGACTTCATGTTGGCGCCGAGCGGAGAACCGTAGAGCTCGTCCTCGACGGTGGCGTAGCCCTGCCAGTCCTCGCTCCAACCGGCCTCGACGTTCTCGCGGACGCCGTCGGCGACCGGAACCGCGTGACCGTCCTCCACCGAGCGCTCCAGGAGGCCGGGCTGGGGGATGAAGGCCAGGTCGGGGGCGTTGCCGCCGTCCAGGCGGATGGGCAGTTGGGCCTCGAACTCGCCACTGCCCTCGTACTGGACGGTGATCCCGGCGCAGGCGGCGAAGTCGGCCCAGGACTCCTCCAGTCGTTCGCCCTCCTCGTCACGGATGGAGGCGTAGACGGAGACGGTGCCACCGGTGTCCTCCCACTGCTCGTAGGGGGAGCAGTCGATGTCGGAGGTGTCGGCGGTGCCGCCGCCACCACCGCTGAGGTAGTCACAGCCGGAAACCAGCAGGACGAGGGCTCCGGTGGCGGCGGCCACGGGGAGCAGGGGGCGGTAGCCGCTTCTGGGCAAGGGGGTCTCCTTCGGCACGTACACGCGCGGTGCGGCGCTTGTGATCCGGGTCATGCGTGTACCGATGTAAGTAGGATTTCGACCCGATGTCCAGAGTTCGCGCAAAATCTTGCGTAACAATCCGAAAGCTTGCGTTGGTTTTTTGTGTACAAGAGGTTCATCGTTCTGACCTACGTGTGGAGGGCGGGTCGGAGACGGACCGGCGGGAAAAGTACATTGGTGGCATGGTCGACGCACCCACCAGCCCTGGTCAGGGCATCCCCGAGCATGACGGACCCGAACTGCACGTCGCCCTCATCGGCTACGGCAAGGGCGGGGAGGTCTTTCACGCGCCCCTCATCGACGCCGTCCCCGGACTGCGGCTGTCCGCCGTGGTCACCGGATCGCCCGCCCGGCAGGCCGCCGCGCGCGAACGCTACCCGGGTGTGACCGCGTATTCCTCCGTCGAAGACCTGTGGGCCGACGCCGGACGCTACGAGATCGCCGTCGTGAGCACCCCCAACGAGACCCACGCCCCCCTGGCCCGCGCGGCCATGGCGGCCGGGCTCGCGGTGGTCGTGGACAAACCGTTCGCGCTCACCTCCCAGGAGGCACGCGACCTCACCGACCTGGCCACCGACCTCGACCAGGTGCTCACCGTCTACCAGAACCGCCGCTGGGACGCCGACTTCCTCACCCTGTGGGGGATCATCGAGGAGGGTGCCCTGGGCAGGATCCACCGGTTCGAGTCCCGTTTCGAACGCTGGCGTCCCGAGGCCAAGGGGACGTGGCGCGAGAGCGGAGGCGTGGAACACGGTGCCGGGCTGCTGTACGACCTGGGACCGCACCTGATCGACCAGGCCGTCAACCTGTTCGGCCCCGTCGCCTCGGTCTACGCCGAGGTGGACGCCCTCCGCGAGGGGGTGAACGCCGACGACGACGTGTTCCTCGCACTGGAGCACACCCGCGGTACCCGCTCCCACCTGTGGATGAGCGCACTGAGCGCGCGGAACGGCCCCCGTTTCCGGGTGCTGGGCGACCGGGGCGGCTACGTCTCCCACGGCATGGACGGCCAGGAGGCCCGTCTCGTCGCGGGGGAGAGCCCCACGGCCCCCGACTGGGGCGTTCTTCCCGAGGGCGAGTGGGGCACGCTCGGCGTCGACGGGGAGTCGCGGCCGGTTCCCAGTGAGCGAGGCGCCTACCACGAGTTCTACGCCGGGGTGCGCGACGCTGTCGGCGAGGGCGAACCGCTTCCGGTGGCCCCGCACGAGGTGATCCACGGGCTGGAGGTCATCGAGGCGGCCCGCCACAGCGCACGGACCCGCACCGTGGTGCCCCTGCCCGCTCCCTGATCCGGAGCGCGTGCCGGGCCGCCCCGGTGGGCCGGCGCCGCCGTGTTCACGGAGTCCGTTCTTCGGGGGGTGTTCCCCCGGCGCCCTGTCCGGACTCGACCGCGGAGTGGACGAAAGAGGCCAGGAAGTCGGTCAGCTCTTCTCGTGTCTCCGGAGCCTGCGGGTCACGGCCCAGAATCATCCGGGACAGTTGCTGAACGATGTTCGGCCAGGCGGCCACGCCGATGAGGGTGAGCAGTAGCAGCCGCGTGTGTTGGGAGGGCTCCTCCCCCATGGCCTCGGCGAGGACGTCGGCCTTGTGGGTGTACAGGGTCGCGCGCTCCTCCTCGCCGGGTAGGACGCGGTCTCCATAGTGCAGGGACTCCCACAACAGCAGCCGAAGCAGGTCGGGGTTGTCGCGGTGGAACTCGTGGACACGCCGGACGTACTCGGAAGGCTCGGTGCCTTGGAGCTGCACTGCTGTGGAGAGCTCCCCCAGCGCGTTGTTGACGACGTGTTGGAAGAGTCGTTCCTTGCTGCCGAAGTAGGCGTAGAGACGCTGTTTGTTGACGCCGGCGCGCTGGGCGATCCGATCCACCCGTGCGCCGGCGATCCCGTGGTCCGCGAACTCCCTCCGTGCCGCGTCCAGGAGAAGTGTGCGCGTGACCTCGGTTCGTCCCATGCCCCCAGGGTATCCGGGCACCAACCAGTTGGTTTCCGGGGGCGGCGAGGCCCTCGAAAGCCGGTGGCGCAGGTCACCTGGCCGGGTTCGGACGGTGAACCACGCCTTTTCGCGTTGACAACCAACTAGTTGGTTTTGCATGCTGACACAGCACTCCCCGGAAGCCACCGAACGAGGTCGGTCTTCGCCCTCGCGGGAGGGAGGCGAAAAGTCCCTGAAACGCACAGATGCTCGCCCATGGCCCGGCGATCCGATCACCCGTGGGCCGATGAACCCACGTTCGACACACGGATCAGACAGTGGAAAGGCGTGAACATGTTCGAGCAGCCCAATACCGCCCTCTGTATCGTCGGCGACCGCTTCGCGGGATTCGCCGCACACGAACGAGTCCGCACCCTGCGTGCCTTCACCAAGGCGGTGCGCGACGGAGAGTACGACGAACTCGCCCACCCACTCGTCATCATGGCGGGCCAGGGAATCGGTGAGTACGAGTGGGAGTACGTGCACGCCGTGCTTCGGGCGCGAGGTGTGTGGGAACGAGTCCTCTTCCAGGATCGGGTCCCCGACCTTGTCGGCCGTGGTGAGGCGCACAAGTGCCGGAGCGAGAACGTCCTGGTCGCCGACCTCGTCCGGATCGACGAGGACGAGTACCGAGCCTCGCTACGCCTGCACGCCGACAACGAGCTCCTCTTGGACCACCAGACCGGCCAGCACGTCCAAGGCATGGTGGCCGTCGAGGCCGTACGCCAGATGTTCCTGGCCGTCACCGAGCGCCACCACGCCTCCAGAAACCCTCGCCGTTACTACTACTTCGTCATCGACTCGCTGGCCACCATCTTCGAGAACTTCCTGTTCCCCCTGGACGCGAGCATCCACTACCGCGTCAACCGAGCCGACTGCGACGATCCCGCGCGCCTCGGATTCAGCGTCACCGTCGACATCGAACAGGGTGGCCGTCGTTCTTCACGCTCCGAGGTCGAGTTCACGGCATTCGCCTCGGAGACGCTCCACGAGATCGAACACCGCCGTGCTGGACGTGCCCTCGACCATTATCTCGTCGGTTCCGGTAGAGGTGGCCGGGACGTTCACCCGGAACCGGCCGGGCTGCTCAAGGCCAAGGGGTGATGGCCACGATGAGTACACCGCTCGCTTGCCGACACGGAGCCTCAGATCACGCCGCGTTCTTCGACGTCGACGAGACGCTTCTTTCGGGTAAGAGCATGTTCGACTTCCTCGCCCACCATCTACGTGCACGTGGTGAGCCGAGCTCCGCCTACGATCGCCTCACCGCCGAGCTACGCGACCTTGCCACCGACGGATCCTCACGCGCACAGATCAACCGTGCCTACTACCGGCTCTATCGGGGTGAGTCCTACGAAGCCCTGGCGAGCGAGGGCATGCGCTGGTTCGAGGCCAACCGCGGCCGTCCGGGGTTCTTCCTGCCGGTCTCCGTGCGAGCACTGCACCGCCACCGTGCGCAGGGGGCGCGCACGATCCTGCTGTCGGGTTCCTTCTTCGCTTGCCTGGACGCCATAGCCGCCGGGTTGGGAGTGGACGAGGCACACGGGACCAGACCCATGGTCCATCAGGGGCGGCTCACCGGAGAGGTCGAGCGGCCGATGATCGGAACGGCCAAGGGCGCGGCGGCACGGGAGCTCGCCGTGGCCCGAGGACTGTGCCTGCGGTGCAGCCACGCCTACGGTGACCACCCGAGCGACCTCCCCTTGTTGGAGTCGGTCGGACACCCCCACGTGGTCGGTTCCGACCCGGAGTTGCTGACCCACGCGGCCGAGCGTGGCTGGCCGGTCCTGGATCCCCGCGCGCCGGCCCCCGTCGACCTCCACCACGGTGAGGACTGTCGGTGCGGATGCGTGCTGGCGGACTGGTCGATGCGGAGGGCTGTGCGGTGAGGCCGTACACACCATCCTTCGTGCACTGCGAGGTCCTGGTTGTGGGTGCGGGGCCCACCGGACTCGCGTTGGGATGCGAACTCAGACGACGTGGTACCGACTGCGTGATCGTGGACCGTGATCTGGAGGTCGATCCTCGTCCCCGTGCCGTCATGGTGCACGCCGCCGGCCTGGAATGGCTGGAAGGGCTGGGGGTGCGTGGCCGGATCGAGGACATGGCGCTGCGCATGCGAAGAATCGTCTTCCACCTCTTGGACCGCGCCGACTACACCGTCGACTTCACCGACCTGCCCACGCTCCACCCCTACTATCTCAACGTTCCTCAACCCGAGGTCGAACGTGTACTGGAACGGCTCTACCTCTCCTTGGGCGGTCGCCTGTTGCGCGGCGTCGAGTACACGGGGCACCGGGAAGACGGCGGGAACCTCCTGGCCGAGATGGGCCGGGCCGACGACGCGACCACGAGGACACGGGTCCGCGCGCGCTACCTGGTGGGCGCCGATGGCGCGGGCAGCGCGGTCCGCGCACATCTGGGTGTGGGCTTTCCCGGAACCACCTATCCGATGAGTTACCTGCTCGCGGAGGGGCTCCCGGCGGAAGAGCTCACCACACCCCGCGATGAGTCGGCCATGTTCGTCGGCCCCGAGGGGGCGGTCTCCGTGCTCCCCCTTCCCGGGGGCCGGACGCGAATCGCCGGACCGGTGACGTCTCGCTTCCTGGAGCGGGAGGAGGCCTTGTCCGCCGATGTCTTCCGCGAGGCCGTCGAGGGGCTCGGGTTCGGTTCCCGGTTGCGCATGGCCACCATCGACCGGCTCACCCATTATCAGGTGCATGAGCGCCTCGCGGACCGGTTCCGTGTCGGTCGCGCCCTGCTGGCGGGTGACGCCGCGCACGTGAACTCGCCGGCGGGTGGCCAGGCCATGAACACCGGATTCGCCGACGCCGTGGAGTTGGCCGGACGCCTGGAGACGGTTCTGTCCGGAGCCCCCGCCGAACTTCTGGACGGCTACGAGGCGGTCAGACGTCCCACCGCGCAACGGATAGCCCGGAGCACCGGTGTCGGGGATCTGCTCCAGACCATGCGTGAGGCCACCACCGAATCCGAACGGGCCTTCGTGCGCGCGCGCCTGGACGGCTTGGCCCATGAGTGGAGTCAGCTCCCGGTGCGAAGAACGGAGGCGGTCCGGTGAGCGACGCCCTGAACATCATCGGGACCGGCTCCTATCTGCCCGAGCGACGTGTCGACGTACGGCGGGCGGTGGACGATCTCCCCGGACGGGAACGGGAGCGTGTCCTCGCCTACCGATACGAGACCGTGTGCGTGGAACCGGAACTGTATCCCGGGGACATGGGGCTGGTCGCCGCACGCCGTGCCCTGGACCAGGCCCGTATCGACCCCGGGGACGTGCGGATGGTGGTGTTCACCTCCATCCACCGACATGGCCACCGGAGGATGTGGTCCCCGGCGTCCTGGCTCCAGGAACGGCTCGGCTGCGTCAACGCCGTCCCCTTCAACGTCCACCAGGGCTGCAACGCCCAGCTCTTGTTGCTGGACGTGGCCGCCGACGTCCTCAAAGGCAGGTCCGACGGAAACGAGGCGGTGCTCGTCGTCGCCGCCGACCGATTCTCCGGCTCGGCTTTCGACCGCTTCACCAGCGACTACGGAATCGTCTACGGGGACGGGGCGGCCGCCGCCGTCATCAGCGCCTCGAAACGTCGCGGCTGGCGGGTCCGTGCCGTGCACTCCGTGTCGGAGCCCTCGCTGGAGGGCCTGCACCGTGACGACCGACCCGTCGCCGAGACCCCCGAGGGTCTGGTCGCCGAACACGACATGCGGGCGAGCAAGCGCGCTTTTCTCACCAGGCACGGTGGTGAGGCCCTGGGCGAGCTCACCCGGGCCGCGGTCGCGTCCATACGCACGGCTCTACTCCCCGAGGGAGAGAAGGACGGGGTTCGGGCGGTCGTGTATCCCAACCTCGGCCGGCCGCTGCTGGAGAGCTCCTACTTCCCCGAGCTCCCCGGCGGAGCGGACCGTTCCCTGTGGTCGTTCGGGGCCACCGTCGGTCATCTGGGGACCGCCGACCAGATCGCCGGACTCGACACCTGGACACGCGAGGCCGGTCCGGCACCGGGTGAGCGGGTGCTGCTCATCGGAGCCGGAGCCGGTTTCACCTGGACCGGAATGCTCCTGGAACGGGAGCACACATCCACAGGATCACCATCCCAACGAAAGAAGGAACGTCGATGACCACCACCGGACCCTCTTCCGGTTCCGGGGCCGCGTCGGGCCCCGGCCTTTCGCCCACCGGCCGTCGCCGGACCAGGGCCAACAGCGACACGTTCCTCATCTGGCTGATCGTGTTGTTGGCACCGATCGGCCAGATGGCCATCGACATCTACGTCCCGTCGTTGCCCGCCCTGGTGGGCGCCTTCGAGACCACCCAGAACGCGGTCCAGCTCAGCGTGACCCTCTACCTGATCGCGTTCTCCATCGGCCAGTTGTTCTACGGGCCGCTCTCGGACGCTCTCGGTCGCAGGCGCTCCCTGCTCATCGGGATCACCCTGTACCTGCTCGGCGGCGTGCTCAGTCTGTTCGCCGCCTCGATCTGGGTCTTCGTCGCCGCTCGCGTCATCCAGGGCCTTGGTATCACCGCGGCGTCCGTGGTGATGAAGACGATCGCGGCGGACCGCTTCAGCGGCCCCCGCCTCGGTACCGTCATGACCTACATGGTGGTCTCCTGGGGTTTGGGACCGATCATCGCCCCGGTCATCGGAGCCTGGTTCCACACCCGTCTGAGCTGGGAGTACAGCCTGTACTTCCTGGTCGCCTATGGAGCGATGCTGCTCTTCATGGTCGGGGTCGTCTACCGGGAGACCCATGAGTCCCCCCGGCCGCTGAACATCAAGAACCTGGTCTCGGGCACCGCCACCATCCTCGGCGACGGAGTGTTCACCCGCATCTACCTGTCCATGGGGCTGTGCTACGGCGTTCTGTTGACCTTCAACCTCATCGGCCCCTTCCTGGTGCAGGACGTCATGGGGTACTCACCCGCGATGTACGGAGCGATCGCCCTGGGTATGGGCGCCGCCTACTTCGTCGGCGTGTTCAGTAATCGCCTCCTGCCGGCCTCGGTCACCAACCGGGGCAAGTTCCAGATCGCCTCCATCGGATCGGTCGTGGCCGCCGCGGCCATGGTCGCCGGAGCCTCGCTCACCGACCCCAACCTGTGGGTCCTGACGGTGCCCTCCGCGGTGATCATCCTCTTCGCCGGCGTCCTCTACCCCAACCTCATGGGAGCGGGAGTCTCCCGCTTTCCAGAGATGACCGGCCTGGCCAGCTCCTGGCTCGGTTTCTGCCTCATGCTCTTCGCCGGTCTCATCATGCTCGGTTCCTCCCTGCTGGAGGTCGACAGTCTGCTTCCGATGGCCGTGCTGTTCCTGGTCTGCATGGTCGCCTGCCGTCTGCTGGTCATGCGTACTCTGCCGCGAGAAAGCGCGGCGTAAGACCCCTCACCGGGGTATCCGTTCACGACGAACATCAACGAAATCGGAGCCATCGTGCGCACTACCGTTCTCGGAGACAACGGTCCCACCGTCCCCGCCCAAGGACTCGGCTGCATGGGGATGAGCGAGTTCTACGGACCCGGAGACGAGGCCCGGTCCATCCGTACCTTGCACCACGCCCTTGACACCGGCGTCACCTTCCTCGACACCGCCGACATGTACGGGCGCGGGGCCAACGAGGAACTTGTCGCAAGGGCGTTGAAGGGGCGTCGAGACGACGCCGTCCTGGCCACCAAGTTCGGCATTCTGAGGACCGACGACCCCGACGCCCGACCGGTTCGGGGCGACGCCGCCTACGTCCGTCAAGCGGCCGAGGCCAGCCTGCGTCGCCTGGGTACCGACGTCATCGATCTGTACTACATGCACCGGGTCGACATGGAGGTCCCCATCGAGGAGACCGTCGGCGCGATGGCCGAACTGGTCGCCCACGGCAAGGTCCGTCACCTCGGGTTGTCCGAGGTGACCGCCGGCGAACTGCGTCGCGCCCACGCCGTTCATCCGATCGCCGCCGTGCAGTCCGAGTGGTCGCTGTGGAGCCGTGACGTGGAGGAGGCCGTCGTCCCCGAGTGCGTTCGACTCGGGGTGGGTTTCGTCCCTTACTCCCCGCTGGGGCGCGGTTTCCTCACCGGCACGATCACCACCACCGACGATCTGGCCGACGACGACTTCCGCCGTCATCAGCCGCGGTTCGCCGATGAGCGGATCAAGAACAACAACCGCATCCTGGAGCCGCTCACCCGTATCGCCGGGGTTCACGACGCCACCCCGGGGCAGGTCGCGCTGGCCTGGGTACAGCGACGCGCCGACGTGTGGGGCCTGCCCGTGGTACCCATCCCCGGTACGAGGAGGACACACCGGTTGGACGAGAACGCCGCCGCGGTAGACCTGCGTCTGACCGAATCCGATCTCCACGAACTCGACGGTCTGACCGATCTGGTGGAGGGTGATCGCTACGCCGACCTGACCTTGACCTCGGCGGGTCCGCGCTCCCAGGCCTGAACCCGTCGGTGTGCTCCGATCCCTTCCGTGCCCCGATCGCCGCGACGATCGGGGCACGGTCGCGTACCGACCTCGGAGAAGACGCCCCGACCCGCCCTTGGCTCTATGTTGGAAGGAGGAAGGTCCAGGCTTCACGCACCCGAAGGAGACACCCGTGGCCCAGGTACTCGTGGTCGCCGACGACCTCACCGGTGCCAACGCCACCGGCGCGCGGTTCGCCCGCACCGGCATGCGGGTGGCCACGGTGACCCCCGAACACGTCAGCAGGGTCGCCGGCGACTACGACGTGGTCGTGGCCAACCTGGACAGCCGCCACGTCCCGGCCGAACAGGCGGCCGATCTGGTCACCGACGTCATCGAGGCGGTGTGGCCGGTCGGGCTCGTGGTCAAGCGCACCGACACCACCCTGCGCGGCAACATCGGCGCCGAGGTCGAGGCCGCCTACGACGCCGTCCGTGAACGCGTGCCCTCCGCCACCCGGGTGCGGGTACTGTTCACCCCCGCCTTCCCCGGCTCCGGCCGCATCACCGAGGACGGGGTACAGCTCCTCAACGGCGTCCCGTTGGAACGCACCGACCTGGCCCTGGACCCGCTCTTCCCGATGAGCACCAGCGTGGTCGCCGACATCCTGGGTGCCCAGACCGACCTGGCCGTCCGGCACGTGCCGATCCGGCGGATCACCCAGGAGATGCTCACCGCCGAGCTCCTCGCCGGCGACGAACCGGTCGTGGTGTGCGACGCCTCCACCGAACAGCACCTGACCGACATCGCCGAGGCCGCCGCCGCCGCGCATCACTCCGACGGCACGGTGTGGGTGGCCGTCGACCCCGGGCCCACGGGGGCGCTGCTCGCCTACGCCCTGCGTCTGCGCGGTCAGGCCGGCTCGCGCGGACCCCTGCTGGCGGTGGCCGGCAGCACCACCGAGCTCACCCGACGCCAGTTGGCCACCGTGGCCCGTACGGGCGCGGTGCGCTTCGTCGACGTCGACGCCGTCCGGCTCGGGGACCCCGACGACGACCACGTCGACGTGGTCGCCCAGGAGCTCACCGAACACCTGTCGTCCTCGGGCTTTCCCGAACTGTGCGTGCTGCGGCTGGTCACCACCCCCGAAGACGTCCGAGACCTGCCACCACAGGCACGGGCCGAGCTCCCCGGTCGCCTCGCCGGTCTGGTCGCCGACGTCGTCAACGAGCTCGCCGACACCGTGGGCGCCCACGCTCTGCCCAGCGGTCTGTACCTGACCGGAGGCGACCTGATCGCCAGTGTCCTGGACGAGCTGGACGTGCACGCCTTCGACGTCGGCGGCGAGGTGGTGCCGTTGGCGATCCACGGTCACCTCGGCGGGGGCCCACTCGACGGAACCCCGGTCGTGGCCAAGGGTGGCATGGTCGGCGACGACATCACCCTGGTCGAGTGCCTGGCCAAACTCCGCCGGGCCGTCCAGGCCCGTCTGCACCAGGTCCACTCCGAGGTGTCCGAACACGTGATCCCCACCCTGACGCGCGACTCGGCCTGAGCGGGCGAACCCCCTTTGAAGGCTCCGGTGAACGAAAGGCGCCTTCGGCAAGCCCGTCGCCGGAGACGACCACGGGATCGAGGAGCTGGACACCATCATGGTCGAGGCCGGCCTGTCCGCCTGAGGGGGCGGACAGGCCGAAGCCTCAGCGGGTCGAGGGGAGCTCGACGGCGAGTTTGTCGACGATTTCGGCGAGGGCGTCCGGGACCTCCAAGGGGCCCATGTGGCCCAGACCGGGGATCTCCCGCACCTCCTCGCAGTTCTCCAGGAGTCCACCGACGTGATGGGCGTGCCAGAGCGGGGTGAGCTTGTCCTCGGAACCGCCGACGACCACGGTCGGGACGGTGATCCGGCGGGCGGAGTCGTCCAGGGCCAGGGTGGTCATGACCCGACCCCATTCGCCCCGAGGCACACTGCCGCAGCCGTGGACCAGGCGGGCGCACAGCCGCCTGGTCGCCTTGTCGGTGCCCTTGGCCATGACCAGGTAGCGGAAGATGTGCTCGCTGAGCGGGCTGGAGGGGCCCAAGGGGAGCGGCGCGGTCAGGAAGATCTTCGAGCCGAGGGTACCGAGCGGGCCCGGCAGCGGGATCGCCGTCGACCTGGACGCCAGGTCGGTACTGCCGGTATTGGTGAGCAGCACCGCGCCCACCTTCTCCTGGAAGGTCGCACGCGGGCCGGCGGCCATGATCGTCATGCCGCCCATGCTGTGCCCGGCGACCACGACCTTCTCCCCCTCGGGGACGGTGGCCTCAAGGACGGCGCACAGGTCGTCGGCGAGCTTCTCGGTGCCGTAACCGGCCCGGGTGATGGGGGTCTGGCTGCGGCCGTGACCGCGCTGGTCGTACAGGACCACGCGCAGATCCGGGTCCAGCCGCCGGACCACGCGCCCCCAGGAGGCGAGGGAGGTCGCCCAGCAGTGCGAGAAGACCACGGTCGGGCCTTCGTCCGGGCCGCGGACCTCCACGTGCAGCAGGGTTCCGTCGGCGGAACGGACCTGGAGTTCCCGTGCGTGGCCCACGTGTCGTGTCGCCATCGGATCACCTCTCGGGGGTTGGTGCGGAAAAGGGGGGAGTGGGGAAGTTCTGGTTCCCCTCAGTCGTCCTCCAGGACGATCTCGGGGATGGCGTAGGGCGGAGCTCCCGATCCGTTGACGACGTGGCCGCCCCACAGGTTGGGACCGGACAGGGCGCCCACGCCTCGGTGGCCGTCGGGCGTGCGCACCACGACGGTCCGCACCCCGTCCTCGTAGGCCTTGGTGACCTCCGGGTGCGCGGACAGCCGCCCGGTCCACCGGTAGTCACCGGTCAGGGGGGAGAAGTGGCCGGCGACGTGCGCCCTGACCTCGGCCCCTTCGGTGGCCTCCTCGGAGAACAGGACCGTCACCGTGCCCTGGTACTCCTCTTCGTCGTCGAACCCGCTCATGGTGTTCCTCCTCGGTCAGACCGCGACGGTCTTCTTCCGGGCGGATCGACGTGCCGAACGGATCCGCCGCAGCTCGTAGTTGTGCGGGTCGAACCAGCGGGTGCGCAGCGCGAAGTTCCAGGTGAAGGTGGGCCACAGGGTGGTGTTGCGGCCCTCCTCGTTGAGGTACCAGCTGTCGCAGCCACCGGTCACCCACACGGTTCCCCGCATCGACTCGTGCACCATGTCGTTGTAGGCGCGCTGGGCCCGCGCTCGCGGTTCGAGCCGGTCGATCCGGTTGCGGCAGGCGAACTTGAGCGCCTGCATCGTGTACCGGATCTGGGCTTCGATCATGAATACCTGGGAGGTGTGGCCCAGGCCGGTGTTGGGTCCGGCCAGCACGAACAGGTTCGGGAACCCGTTGACCGTGGTGCCTCGGAAGGCTTGGGCGTCGGTGCCCCAGTGCTCGGAGAGCGAACGCCCCTCGGGGTCGAACATCCGACGCGCGATGGGCGGGTCGGCGACGTGGAAGCCGGTGCCGAGGATGATGGTGTCGACCTCGTGCTCGATCTCCCGGCCGGAGCCGTCTCGGGTGACCACGGAGTTCGGGCGGATCTCGACGATGCCGTCGGTGACCACGTCGACGTTGGGTCGTGCCAGCGCGGGGTAGTAGTCGTTGGACATCAGGACGCGTTTGCAACCGGCGCGGAAGCTCGGGGTGAGCTTGCGTCGCAGCTCGGGGTCCTTGACGCTCCGGTCGATGTTGGCGCGGCCCAGCCGCTCCACGACCTTCAGCAGCCCGGGGTTCTTCGCGAAACCGAGGACGTAGCTCTCGCGCCCCCAGTAGATGCTCTTGCGGGCGATCTGTTGGGCGCCGGGGACGTTCCGGTACAGCCACCTCTCCGGCCCGGTGATGTCGCGGTCGTGGCGGAACATCACCCAGGGGGCGGTGCGCTGGAAGAGCGTGAGCCGGGCGACCTTCGGCTGGATCCGCGGTACGAACTGGATGGCGGAGGCCCCGGTGCCGATCACCGCCACCTTGCGTCCGGTCAGGTCGTGGTCGTGGTCCCACTCGGCGGAGTGGAACAGCCGACCCTCGAAGGTGTCGATGCCCTTGATGTCGGGGCGGGAGGGGTCGGCGAGTGGACCGGCCCCGCTGACCACGAACTGGGCGGTGAGGGTTCCACGGGTGGTCTCCAACCGCCACCGGTTCCGGTCGGGTTCCCAGTGGGTGGCCTTGACGTCGCTGTCGTGGCGCACGTGCTCGTCGACGTCGTGCTCGGAGGCCACGCGCTTGATGTAGTCCCAGATCTCGGGCTGGGGGGAGAAGGTGCGGCTCCAGTTCGGATTGAGCGCGAAGGAGAAGGAGTACAGGTGGGAGGGGACGTCGCAGGCGGCGCCCGGATAGGAGTTGTCCCGCCAGGTGCCGCCGATGCCGTCGGATCGTTCGAGGACGACGAAGTCCTTGAGCCCCGCCTGCCGGAGGCGGACCGCCATGCCGATGCCGGCGAAACCGGAGCCGATGACGGCCACCCGGTAGTGCGGTGCTTCTTCGGTCATGTCGCTCTTCCCTTCGTGGTCCGATCGGGCCACATCACTTTACCGACCGGTAGGTATGCCACTCCCTGGGGAGGGGCACCGGAGCCCGAGGACGTGGCGCGTTCGTCCTCGGGCCCCGGCGTGGGGACCGTCGTCGGAAGACGTGGCGCGTTTCGCCTTCCGACGACGGCGTTCTCGGGGACACGGTGGCCCCGGACGGCGCCGGGGGCCGTGTCGGTGGGGGTCAGCGGCCGAGCAGTCCGGCCTTCTTCCAGAAGTACCGGCCCAGTCCGGAGATGGCGCCCGCCGTCTCCAGGGTGTCGACCACCTTGCGGGAGGCCCAGGTCTTGGTGTCGGTCCAGCGCGGGTTGGCCTTGGCGACCCGGTAGGCCTCCTTGGGGTCGAGCCCGACCTGCTCGTAGACCTTGGGGTTGATCAGACGGGTCGCGGAGTAGTAGGTGACCAGGCCCAGCACGACACGGCTGTAGGCCTTGTTGAGGGCGCCGCGCCGCGGCCAGTCGCGCTTGAACTCCTCGCGGGCGTAGCGCATGTGCCTGGCCTCCTCGGTCACGTGGATCCGCGCGACCGCGCGCACCAGCGGGAGGATCTCCTCGTCCGGGATGGCCTCTCTTTGGATCTGGTCCAGGACCTCTTCGACGAACAGGGCGCCGGCGAAGATCAGCGGACCGTGCGCGATCGTCTTGAAGAGCCGTCCGAGCTGGTGGGCGACCGGATCGAGCTTGTGCGCCTCCCACCCGAGCTTCTCGATCATCTTCGCGAACATGACCGTGTGCCGGCACTCGTCGGCGATCTCGGTGTAGGCGTATTGGACGTGCAGGGTGGTGGGATCGTTGTCGTAGGTGTGCCGGACCAGCATCTGCATGAGGATGGTCTCGAACCAGATGCCGATGGTGGCGATGCTGGCGATCTCCAGCCGCGACAGTTCCTTGCGCTGGGCATCGGTCAGGCGCTCCCACAGGTGGGTTCCGTAGAGGGAGATGCGCTCGGGTCGGATCGCCCACATGTCGGGGTCGACGGGGGCGCCCCAGTCGATCTCCACGAGCGGGTCGTAGGAGGCCTTGGCGGAGCCGCGCAGGAGACGCTTGGCGATGTCCTCGCGGTCGGTGGTCTTGGGCTTGCCCGCGACTTCGGCGGTCATCGACTCCTCCTTCAGGAGAGGGCGGTGGGTGCGTACTGGGTGCCGTGGCGCGTGTGGAGTCCCCGCGCGATCTCCGCTTCGGCGAAGGTGCCGTCGGTGAGGAGCAGGCCGAGCTGGAGCGACACGATCTGTTCGGTGGTGCCCGGGAAGTGCCGGGTCAGGTGCAGGGCCGCGGTGCCCAGGGCGGTGGAGGCGATCTCGCGCGGGGGGTGCTTGGCCCCGGCGGCCCGGACCACCGCCATGACGGTGTCGCGTTCGGTCTCGGCGGGGACGACGCCGTCGAGCGAGGCCCCGGTGGCGCGGGAGCTCTCGTGGATGGGCGTGTCGACGAAACCCGGGTAGGCGGTGGTGACGCCGACGTGGGTGCCGTATTCGGCGCGCAGGCAGTCCGAGAAGGCGGAGAGCGCGCGCTTGGAGACGGTGTAGGCGCCGGCGAGGGGCAGTGGGAGGTGGGCCAACAGGGACGAGGTGACGATCACGCGGCCCCGGGTCCGAACGAGGTGGGGCATGGCGGCGGCGGTGACCCGCCACGCACCGAGGAGGTTCACCTCCAGTGCCTGGTGGACGTGGGCGTCGGGCGGGTGACCGATGTCCACGGAGGGTCCGACACCGGCGTAGTGGATGAGCAGGTCCAGATCGCCGCCGAGCCGTTCGACCGCCTCGGCGACGCCTTCGCGCACCTGTCGGTCGTCGGTGATGTCGCAGGCGATGACACCGGGGGCGGGTTTGCGGTCGATGCCGACGACGTTGACGCCGAGGTGGCGCAGGACCGCGACGGTCGCGCTGCCGAACGCGCCGGAAGCGCCGGTGACGATGGCGTTCTGGCCGGGGAGCCGGCGCAGGTGACGCGGCAGGGGGGCCGTCATGTGATCTCCTCCACAGTCATTGCCGGAACGTTACAACGAGCATTGTCACAATTCAATGGGGTGACGCCGGATATTTACTCGCGAGTAGGTCGCGGGTGTCCATGGCGTACTCTGTGATCCGTTCCACACTGCCGTGCTGGAGGAGCGTCGACCTTCGTCGGCGACCCGCATGGGCGTGAAGGGGCGTGATTACCGAGGAGTACGGCTCCGCCGTGTCTCTAGGGTGGTGCCATGGCCGAATACCGTATTGACGAACTCGCCCGGCTCGCCGAAACGACGGTGCGTAACGTCCGGGTGTACCAAGACAGAGGGCTGCTGGCGCCACCACGCCGTCAGGGTCGGGTCGGCATCTACTCGGAGGCGCACTTGGCGCGCCTGCGGCTGATCGGCCAACTACTCCGCCGCGGCTACACGTTCGCCAACATCGGCGAGATGTTCCAGGTGTGGGAGCGCGGGGGAGACCTGTCGGAGATCCTCGGCTTCGAGTCGGCCATCGGTGATGCCTGGAGCGACGAGATCCCCGACTACGTCAGCCTCGGAGAGCTCCGGGAGGCCTTCGGTAAGGAGGTGACCCCCAGGACCGTACGGCGGGCCCTCGCACTGCGTGTCATCGAACGCGACGGCCTGCGCTTCCGGGTCCCCAGCCCCCGCCTGTTCCACGCCGGGGTCGAACTGGTCAAGCTCGGTATGACGGTCGACTCCGTCCTCGACATCGCCGAGAACCTCAGGAACAGGATCGGTGACGTCTCCGAGCACATGGTCCGGACGGTGGCGGACCACATCATCAGGGAGTACACGCCGGGAAGCGTCATCCAGGTCGACGAGGTGGACCAGATCGCCGAACTGGTCCGTAGAGTTCGCCCCTTGGCCCAACAGGCCGTGGACGCGGTGCTCGCCCAGGAGATGGCGCACCACCTCAGCGACGTCATGGGCGACCACTTCGCCGACGCCCTGGAGAAGCTCCAGGAGCAGGAAGCCGAAGGATGGAAGGGTTCCACGGAACTCTCCTGAACCCCCCCCGGAACCGACCACGGCCCCTCAGCCCACGGGACGCCCCTTCAGCCCCGTGGACACGCTGGCTCTTATACACCTCTGACGCTGCCGACGAATAGAGAGGTGTAGAT
>NZ_FRFF01000129.1 GCF_900143625.1 Nocardiopsis sp. JB363 | reverse complement strand
CGGCCAGAACACCCTCAAAGCGTGGATCACCCACAAGTGGGGCACCACCCCCGCCCAGGCCGACAACCTGGCCACCCTGGCCCGGGCCCTGCACCACCAGCAGTTGCCGTTGGTGGACGAAGCGTTCCAGGGTGAGGTCCTGTCGTTGGGTGAGGCGTGTGCGATCGCGACCTCCACCGAAAAGGCTGTGACCGACTGGGCCAAGGTCCTGGAAACGGCCGATGAGGACTTCCGGGCGCAGCACCCCGACGTGGAGGGTTTCCGGGCCCGCCTGGAGTTCGGGCTAATCGCCTATAAGAAAGAGTGTCCGAAGGCGTCGGTGCGGCAGTTGCGGGACGCGGCGAAATGGTTCGTCGCCCAGCTGGACCCCGATAAGGCCGACCGGGATTACGACGAGACTTTCGACAACCGTGGCGCCCAATTCTCGCCCACCTTCGAAGGCGGATTCCTGCTGCGGATGTGGGGGCCGGGTGCGGATAACCAGCTGATCCAGGCCGCCCTGGACGCCTACACCGAACCGTATGGGCCGGATAGTGCGGCGGTGCCGAAGCATCAGCGCACTTATGACGCGATGATGCGCATCTTCGAGACCGCCCTGGCCCACCGCACGTGCGCGAAGGCGCCGAAGCCGGTGGTCACGTTGAACATCACCGTGCCCCTCAAGCGCTACCTGGGAGATACCTCCGCGGAGCCGGCGGTGACCGAGGACGGGGTGGTCATCCCCGACCAGATGATCTCCCGCCTGACCCCGAAGAGTTGGTTGCGCCGGTTCCTGACCGACGCCGAAGGCAAAACCCTGCTCGATGTGGGGCAGAAGCACCGGTGCGCCCCCGATCCCGTACGCCAGGCGGCCGGCTACAAGGAGTTTCACTGCGAGTGGCACGAGGGCTGTGATGTGCCGCGTAGCTGGTCGCAGTTCGACCACATCATCGCCTTCTCCCACGGTGGGGCGACCAGCTCGGACAACATGCAGCTGTTGTGCTCGACCCATAACCGGCTCAAGCACCGGTTGCAGGTGAAGGCGAACCAGCAGATCTGGGACCACCACCACACCCAGAACCGCCAAGAAGCTGAGACCGGCGGGGACGAGGGTGGTGAGGGGGAGCCAGCACCAGCCACCGCCCTCTAACACCACGCACTGTGACCAGGCGAAAGCCCACCTTGCTCCGAACCATGTATCCGGAGCAGACCCCCAGATCCAACCCCCGTACCTCTCGAAAAACACCCCCGGGTGGGTGTCAGACCCCAAAGGCCCCATGCCTTGTGGGGATATAGCCATGCCCGCACACCGAACCCCCCACCCAGAGCCATATCCAGGGGCCAACGTGGCTCCCGTTGGGGGTCTCGCCAGCACACTCACACCCGCACCGGTGCTGGGGAGTGACCGGCCCACCTCCACCAGAGCTGGCCACCGCTGGGACGCGGCCCACCCCGAGCCGCACCTGTAGCGGGCCCTTCGTTGCCCGACCCGTCACGTAGTGGCGACGCGCTCAACGACACGACCAGGCGGCCGGGTAGGGATTCGGCCGGCAGCGGCCGGACCGGGCGAAGCCCGGCGGGCCGAAGGCCCGGAAGGGCTTTTAGGGCCCTGACCCCACCTCCCCCTTCCCCGATAGCCGCCAACCGCCGCCCGTGCCG
>NZ_FRFF01000199.1 GCF_900143625.1 Nocardiopsis sp. JB363 | reverse complement strand
CTCCCCCGACGCGGGCCCGCTTCCTGACCACCCCCGCCGGAACCGCGACCACCGCACTGGTGCTCGCGGTGCTCCTGGCCGGCTCCGCGCTCCTGGCCATCGGCCTGGGCTCGGCCGTCGTCCCACCCGCCGAGACGGCCCGCTACCTGTGGGCGGCCCTGACCGGCGGCACCATCTCCGCCGACGACGTCACCCGCTACCAGGTCGTCTGGCAGATCCGCACACCCCGCGTCCTGCTCGCCGCCGTGGTCGGCGCCGGATTGGGCGCCGTCGGTGTGGCCGTGCAGGCGATGGTGCGCAACGCCCTGGCCGACCCCTACATCCTCGGCGTCTCCTCCGGCGCCTCCGTGGGCGCGGTGCTGGTCGGCGCGCTCGGCGGACTCTCCCTGCTGGGTGTCTACGCCGTCTCCGCCGGGGCGTTCGTCGGCGCTCTGGCCGCCACCCTGCTCGTGTACGCCATCGCGCACAGCCGCTCGGGGGTCACCCCGCTGCGTCTGGTCCTGACCGGGGTGGCGCTGTCCTTCGGTTTCCAGGCGATCATGAGCGTGATCGTCTACCTCGCCCCCAGCAACGAGGCCACCAGCACCGTCCTGTTCTGGACCATGGGCGGCTTCGGCGCCGCCACCTGGGGCTCGCTGCCGGTGGTGGCCGCCACCGTGCTGATCGGTGTGGTGCTGCTGCGCGGTCTGGC
Organism: Nocardiopsis sp. JB363; assembly: GCF_900143625.1. GTDB lineage: Bacteria > Actinomycetota > Actinomycetes > Streptosporangiales > Streptosporangiaceae > Nocardiopsis. The sequence goes on along the minus strand of NZ_FRFF01000199.1, from coordinate 10,147 downwards.
CCGGCCGCTCGACGTCATGGCACTGGGCGACGAAACCGCCGCGAGCCTGGGCGTGGACGCCCATCGCCTGCGCCGGTGGCTGTTCGTCCTCACCGCCGTGATGACCGGGGCGATGGTCGCGGTCAGCGGTGCCATCGGGTTCGTCGGGCTGGTGGTCCCGCACATCGTGCGCATCCTCGTGGGCGCCGACCACCGCCGGGTGTTGACCGTCGCCCCGCTCGCGGGGGCGGTCCTCATGGTGTGGGTCGACCTGGCCTCCCGGACGGTGGTCGCCCCGCGCGAACTCCCTCTCGGCGTGATCACCGCGCTCATCGGAGTTCCGGTCTTCCTCGTCCTGATGCGCCGCCGCGGCTACCTGTTCGGAGGGCGCTGATGGAGACGACGGGAACGGAGACGACGCCGATGGACCTGCGACTCGACGGCCTCTCGGTCGATCTGGGCGGGCGAAGGATCCTGCGCGCCCTGACCCTGGACGTGCCCGCCGGTCAGGTGGTGGGGCTGGTCGGACCCAACGGGTCGGGCAAGTCCACCGCGCTGCGCTGCGTCTATCGGGCCCTGGCGCCCTCCACCGGCCGAGTCCTGGTGGGCGAGGACGACCTCACCGCGATGGGGTTGCGCGACGCCGCCCGGCACGTGGCCGCCCTGACCCAGGACAGCGGCAGCGACCTCGACTTCACCGTCGAGGAACTCGTGGCGCTGGGACGAGCCCCGCACCTGCGCGGAAACCAGCCGCTCAGCGCCCGCGAACGCGAGCTGTGCCGCCGCTCCATGGAACGTATGGAGGTCGACCACCTGGCGGGACGCGGGGTGCTGGAGCTGTCCGGGGGTGAACGCCAGCGCGTGTTGGTCGCCCGAGCCCTGGTCCAGGAACCCCGGGTCCTGGTGCTGGACGAACCCACCAACCACCTGGACGTGAGACACCAGCTCGACCTGCTCGCCCTGCTGCGCGAGGTGGGCGTGACCGTGCTGGTGGTCCTGCACGACCTCAACCTGGCCGCCGCGGCCTGCGACGTCGTCGGGGTGCTCGGCGAGGGCTCCCTGGTGGCGGCCGGGCCGCCCGAAAAGGTCCTGACCGAACACACCCTGCGCGAGGTCTTCGGTGTGGAGGCCACCGTCGTGGCCCACCCGCTGACCGGCGACACCCAACTGCTGTACCGGCTCCCCTCTCAGAAAGGCCCCCGATGAACCCGACACAGAGGTCACCGATGCACCGTGGAAGGCGCGCCGCCCTCCTGCCCGTGGCCGCGACCACGGTCCTGCTCGCCGGCTGCGGCGCTCAGGTCGAGGAACCCTCCCAGGCCGCGGTGGACACCACCACCGTCCAACGCTGCGGTGAGGAGATCGAGTACCGCACCCCCGAGCGGGTGGTGGCCTACGAGGCGGGCAGCGCCGACAAGCTGTTCGCGCTCGGCCTGGCCGACCACGTGCGCGGATACGTGATGCCGCCGGCCAATCCGCCGGTGGAGGAGTCCCCGTGGGCCGACGACTACGCGAGCGTGGAGTTCCTCGGCGACGACCTGCTCAACCGGGAGCTGGTCGTGGACGCCGAGGCCGACATGGTCGTGGCCGGGTGGAACTCCGGTTTCAGCGACGAGCGCGGCATCACCCCGGAGATCCTGGACGGGCTCGGCATCCAGAGCTTCATGCACACCGAGTCCTGCTTCAACTACCCCGGCCATCCCGAGCGGGTGACGCCCTTCGAGGGGCTGTACACCGACCTGGAGCGGATGGGCGAGATCTTCGGGGTGCCCGAACGCGCCGAGGAGCTGGTGACCGACTATCGGTCGCGGGTGGAATCGGTGGTCGAACAGGCGCCCGAAGGTGCGGCGGTGCCGGTGTTCCTGTACGACTCGGGCACCGACCAGCCCTTCACCGCGGGCAACCAGGTTCCGCCCGACGACATCATCTCCCATGCCGGCGGCGAGAACATCTTCGGTGACCTGGAGGAACGCTGGACCCAGGTGGGCTGGGAGTCCGTGGTGGAGGCCGAGCCCGAGGTGATCGTCATCCTCGACTACGGCGACCAGCCCGCCGAGGACAAGATCGACTTCCTCACCTCCTCCCCCACCATGGCCGAGGTTCCGGCGGTGGTGGAGGAGAACTTCTTCGTCCTGGACTACAACGAGGGCATCTCGGGGCCGCGCAACATCGACGGTCTGGAGAAGTTCGCCGAGTACCTGCGCGAGTTCGACCAGAACCGAGGCTGATGTCCGAAACCTCGGACGGTTCCTGGCGTTGACCCCTGTGTGGGCCGGGTCACCTCCTGATTCACTGCCGTGATTCGTTGGTTCGGCGGTGGATCAGGAGGAACACGGGTGAGCGAGCAACGAACCGGCCAGAGGACCCCCGGGATCTGGCGTCTGGTGGTCTACAGCGCCATCGGCGTCCTGATGTTCTTCGTGCCGTTGACCATCGGCGGGGAGAACGCCATCCCGCTGGACCACCTGGTCCGGCTCATCCAGGCCGGACTCGGACCGACGCTTCCCTACGTCATCCTGTTGCTCATCGCCGCCGGGACCGTGTTCCCCTTCGTCACCGGTGAGTGGCGGAGCACCCGCGTCAAACTGGTGTTCGCGCTGCTCAACATCGTCGGGCTGGTCACCGCGTCCATGGTGGTCTTCGATCTGGGTCCGGCCTGGCTGCTGGACGAGGACCTGGCGCCGTTCCTGTTCGACGCGGTGGCCGTCAACGTGGGTCTGCTCGTTCCGGTGGGCGCGGTCTTCCTCGCCATGCTGGTGGGCTACGGGCTGATGGAGTTCGTCGGGGTGCTGCTCCAGCGGGTGATGCGACCGGTGTGGCGGGTGCCGGGCAGGTCCGCGGTGGACGCGGCGGCCTCGTTCGTGGGCAGTTATTCACTAGGTCTGCTCATCACCGACCGCGTGTACCGGTCGGGGCGTTACACCGGCCGGGAGGCCGCGATCATCGCGGTCGGGTTCTCCACGGTGTCGGTGACGTTCATGGTGGTCATCGCCAACACGCTCGACCTGATGGGCATCTGGCTGACCTACTTCTTCCTGACGTTCTTCGTCACCTACGCCACCACCGCGATCCAGGTCCGCGTTCCCCCGCTGAGCGGTGTCCCCGACCAGTACTACCCGGAAGCGACCCCACAGCCGGAGGAGGACGAGAGCGGCCGGCGCGTGCACCGGGCCTGGGAGGAGGCGAAGTCGGCCCTGCGCGCGGCTCCCTCTCTGCCGCGCAACATCAGCGCCAACTTCATGGACGGCCTACGGATGTCCATGTCGATCCTGCCGTCGATCATGTCGGTGGGCACGATCGGCCTCGCCCTGGCCCGGCACACCCCCGTCTTCGACCTGCTCTCGTACGTGTTCGTGCCCTTCACCTGGGTGGTGGGGAGTTCCGACCCGCAGCTGACCGCCAAGGCACTGTCGGTGGGTATCGCCGAGGTGTTCCTGCCCGCCACCGTGGCCGCCGGTTCCGATGACCTGGTGCTGCGCCTGACGGTGGGCGTGGTGTCGGTGTCCTCCATCGTGTTCTTCTCCGCCCTGGTCCCCTGTGTGCTGGCCACGAAGGTCCCGCTGTCGGTGGGCAGGCTCGTGGTGATCTGGTTCCAGCGGGTGATCCTGGGCATCCTCATCACCGGCCCCCTCGCCTATCTTCTGGTCGGACTGTGACCTCCGGTCACGCGCTCAGAGGTCATCGTTGCCCGTCCCTTCCGGCGAGGGGTCGTCCACCAGAAGGCGATGGGCCCGGCGCAGCACCTCGATCTGCGCCGGGTTGTACAGGTCCGCCAGGGCTCGGGTGATGATCTCCATGGCGTCCCGTTCCCGGCCCAGGGCGAAGGGCCCCGGGTCCTCCGCCGAGGGATACTCCTCACGGATGGAGCGGAGTACCGGCGCGAGGTGCTCGGCGACCGCCCGCACGGTGTCCTCATCGGCCTCCGCGGACAGAGTGTTGAACTCGGCGTCCACTTCCTGATGCCGGGCGGACATCTCCCGCATGTCCTGAACGAACTCCTCGACGAACAGCTGCGAGGAGACCATGATCATCGCCCGGTCCGCGTCGGTGAGGTGCGACGCGACCGCCTCGAACCCCGGGGGAACGTCCGCCGACGCGTGGTGGCGCAGCAGGTCGGCGAGCTCGGCGCGGATGGCCTGCCTGCGCTCGATGGACGCGGCCAGCTCGGCGTCGAGTGCGCGGACGGTGTCGACGAACCCGTCCTCCGAGCCGTCCATCGAGGCGATCCGCGCCAGCGACATCCCGAGGTTCCGCAGCCGCCGGATCTGCAACAGCCGCACGAGGTGGCCGGTGCCATAGCGCTTGTAGCCGTTCAGGGCGCGCTCGGGCTCCTCCAGCAGGTCGATGGCGTGGTAATGCCGGATGGTCTTGATGGTCGTGCCCGCCAGTTCGGCGAGCTCACGGGTGCTCCAGGACATCAGGGGAGGGAGTTCGGGCTCGGCATGGCCCCATTCTCCGCACCGGGCCCCGGAACGGCAAAGGCGGGGCGGTTCCCCAGCGCGGTCGCGCTCCCCGGGCTTGACCATGCCCTTGGGGCATCGTTTGGGATGTCGGTGTCGACGACCACACCGAAGGAGCACGCCCATGACCACCGCGGATCACCATCCCCGGCCCCGCCCTCGACGCGTCGAGGTCGAGGAGCTCTTCTCCGATCCGGCCTTCGCCGGCCCGACGATCTCGCCGGACGGAACGCGGATGGCCTACCTCGCACCGGCGCACGGACGGCGCAACGTCTGGGTGCGCGGAATCGACGAGGACCACGACCAGGCCCTCTGCGTCACCCACGACGACCGGCGGGGTGTCACGACGTACCACTGGTCCGACGACTCGCGCCGGCTGTTGTACCTACAGGACACCGACGGCAACGAGGACTGGCACCTGTACCGGGTGGACCTGAAGAACCCGGACACGCCGGCCGTCGACCTCACCCCGTTGCCTCCCGGGTCCCGGGTGTTCGCGGTCGAGTCCTTCCCCGCACGTCCGGGGAGCGTGCTCGTGACGATGAACAAGCGTCCGATGGCCCTCGACCTGTTCCGGATCGACGTGGCCACGGGCGAGACGACCCCGCACCACGAGCAGTCCGAGCCCACGCAGCGCGTGCTGCTGGACCACGAGGGCGAACCGGCGTTCTCCTCCCGGCTCACGGAGGACGGCACGATCGAGTTCGCGGCCATCGACCCGGTGTCGGGAGAGCACCGGCTACTGAAGCGCATGGGCGGGGCCGAGTATCCGTTGGGCGTCCATCCACAGCTGGTGACCCCGGACGGCACGGGACTGGTCATCGGCGCCTACCTCGACTCCGACGACCTGCGGCTGGTGCGCATCGACCGTGAGACCGGTGCGACGAGCGTCATCGCCGAGCAGGAGGGTCGAAGCCTGGACACCATGGGCGGCTTGGCCCCGGGTGTGCTGCCTCCGACGGTGTTCACCCGTCGCGGCACCGGCGAGGTCCTCGCCGCCCGGTTCGTGGGACCGCGCCCGAGCATCGAGGTGCTCGACGACGGGTTCGCCGAGATCCACGCGCGGCTGTCGGCCCTGTCCGACGGTGTCCTCGGCACGTTGTCCTCGGACGACTCGGGGCAGCGGTGGATCGCCACCTTCCTCCATGACCGGGACCCGGGCGTCGCCTGGTTCTACGACCACGCCACCGGTCGGAGCCGTCGCCTGTTCCGGCCCTTCCCGCACCTGGACCCGGCGGACCTCGCGTCCATGGACGCGGTCGAGTTCACCGCGCGCGACGGGCTGCCGCTGCACGGGTTCCTCACCCTTCCCGTGGGCCTGGCCCCGAAGGCGCTGCCGTTGGTGCTGGACGTGCACGGTGGTCCATGGACGCACGACGTCTGGGGATACAACCCGCAGGCACAGTTCCTGGCCAACCGCGGCTACGCGGTGTTGCAGGTCAACTTCCGGGGCTCCACCGGGTACGGGAGGCGGCACACCGTCGCCGGGATCGGTGAGCTCACCGGTGCGATGCAGGACGACCTGCTCGACGCCGTCTCGTGGGCGATCGACCAGGGATACGCCGACCCGAATCGGATCGGCATCATGGGCGCGTCCTACGGTGGCTACGCGACACTGGTCGGTGTCACCGCCACCCCGGACCGCTTCGCCGCGGCCGTCGACATCGTCGGAATCGCCGACCTGGCGAGCTTCTTGCGCGACCTGCCACCGTTCAGCCGCCCGCACCTGACGAACAACTGGTTCACGTACGTGGGCGATCCCGACGACCCCGCCCAGGCCGCCGACATATCGGCGCGCTCGCCGATGGCACGGGTCGACAGGATCACCACACCGCTCTTGGTCGCCCACGGCGCCAACGATGTCCGCGTCATGCGTTCCGAATCCGACGGCATCGTCGACTCACTGCGCGAGCGCGGGGTTCCCGTCGAGTACCTCCTCGCCGAGGACGAGGGGCACGGTTTCGCCAACCCCGAGAACACGATCCGGCTCCAGCGAGCCATCGAGCGGCACTTCGCCGAACACCTCGGGTACGCGGGCCGGCCCGACGCCGCCGACAGGTGACCGGCTCGGGCCCCGAAGGGAGCGAACACCTCCCCGGGGCCCGACCTGCTCAACCCTCCCGGTGCACCGCCTGTTCGGGGGCCGGGCGGCGGTCCCAGTCCATCCGGCACCAGGGCGGTTTCAGCCCGGCCGGGTCGTCGATCTCCCGGGGGGAGAGATCAGCGACCGGGCGGGCCTCCTCGTGGCGGGCGAACACCGAGTCCACGTACCGGTGCCCGGTGTCGGCGGACACGAACACCACCCGTCTTCGTCCCGTGCGCGCCTCCCACCGGGCCACCAGGTAGGCGGCTCCGGTCGAGAGCCCCGCGAAGATCGCGTGCCGGCGCAGCAGGTCCACACTCCCCGCCAGTGCCGCGTCGAACCCGGTCCAGTGCAGGGTGTCGTACAGGGTGTGGTCGACGTTGCCGAACGGGATGGAGCTGCCGATGCCGGCGATGATGATCTGCGGGTCGGTGACGTGGTCGCTGGCGAAGGTGACACTGCCGAACGGTTGCACCCCCACCAGTGGGGTGGCGGGGTCGCCCTCGCGCAGGTAGCGGGCGAGCGCCCCCGTGGAGGCCCCCGAACCCACCCCGCCGACCAGGGTCAGGGGCTCCTCTCCCACGTCCTTGCGGATCTGTTCGGCCACCGCCCGGTACCCCAGCCCGTGGATGACGTCGTGGTACTGGCGCATCCAGTGGTATTCGGGGTGCTCTCGCAGCACCTCCCGTACCCGCTGGACCCTGCGGTTCTGGTCCAGGCCCAGGTCGTCGGAGGGCGGCATCTGTTCCAGGGTCGCGCCGAGCACGGCCAGTTGCAGGCGCAAGGGATGGTCGATGGTGGTGGATCCGATGATGTGACAACGCAGCCCGTAGCGGTGGGCGGCCAGCGCCAACCCGTAGGCGTAGATGCCGCTGGAGCTGTCCATGAGGGTGTCGCCCGGACGGACGACCCCGCTCTCCAACAGGTGGCGCACCGCCGCTAGGGCGGAGGCCACCTTCATCGACTCGAAGCGCAGGCAGGCCAGGCCGCCGCCCAGGTCGATCAGATCAGGTCGGGCGATGGCTTCGGAAACATGGTGGTCCAAGATCGCTCCCCGGTGCTGAGGGTTCTCGTGGAGGTGGAGAAGACGCGGGTGGGTGTGAGCCCCTCCCAGCCGAGCCGGTCGATGGCCGCGTCGATGCGGGCACGCAGTTCGGGGCCGGGTTCGGCGGCGTCGAAGAGGAGTCCGGCGACGTTGCCGCTGTGCGCCACCTGGATGCCGAGCGCCCCGCAGGCACGGGCGGTCTCCCGCAGGACACCGAGTTCGGCCTTGGGCAGCACCCGTTGGTTGAGGATGGCGCTCTCGGTGCACACCCGACCGACCCCGGCGGGGTCGTGTTCGTTGATCGCGGTGCGCAGCGCGGCACGCAGCCTCTCGTAGACGGCGATGTCCCCCGGTCGTGCGGTACCCCGCAGGGCGAGGGTGTCGACGGGTTGACCGGAACCGGTCAGGCAGCCCACCACGGCCAGTTCGGGCAGCGACGCGCCCAACTCCTCCAGGACCCGGCCGCGACGCTGCGCGAACAGCAGCGGCCGTTCCCCGAACATGACCGGGTCGCTGGCACCCTCGGCGGCCACCGCCACCCGCGCCACGATCGACGGTGCGAGCTCCACCCCGAGCCCGTCGGCGACCGCGCGCACGGCGGCGGTCACGTCGCTGGTGGACGAGCCCATGCCGAGGCCGGGTTCGGCCCCTCCCCGCACGCTCAGGTAGCCCCCGACCGGGGCGACGTCGCCCCGGCGGACGCACTCGGCGACGGCCAGTTCGGCGGCGCGGGCCGCCTTGGCCCGATCGGGCGGGTCCACCACCACGCGCCGTGGGGCGCGGGTGGAGAACGGGGTGAACACCGCGCGGGTGGCGGGTTCGGCCATGGGCAGGGTGACCAGGCCACGGGTGGGTTCGCCCCGCCCGTCCAGGAAGATCCCCTGGAGTATCTCGCCGTGGTGGCAGGTGGCCTGTCCGGTTCCGAGGGTCACTCCTCGGCCTCCTCGCGATATCGGTAGAGAGTGGTCGGTTCTGCGCTGAACTGGGAGAACGGGAAGGGTTCGGCGGACACCGCGGTGACGCCGGAGCCGAGGAAGGCGCGGGCGACGGCGCTGCCGCTCTGGGCGTAGACCACGAAGGGGAGGTCGCGTTCGCGGCAGCGTTCCAGGATGTGGTCGAAGCTGCCGTTGCCCAGGGTCATGCCGGTGGCGACGACGGCGTCCGCCTTGGCCAGGACGTCCTCCATGTCGGTGTGGACCTCGTCGCCCCATTGGGTGCGGCGCAGGTTGAGGTCGCAGGGCAGGCATTGGCCGCCGCGTTCGCGGATGGCGGCGACGAGCGGATTGACGACGCCGATGAGGGCGACGCGTCTGTTCTCGGGGTCGGGCAGCAGGCCGGCGATGGCGCGGTCGCGGGCCACGGCGCGTTCTTCGGGGGTGCCGTACGGGAGGGTGACGGCTTCGGCGCGCGGGTCCTCGCGGTGGGGCGTGGCCTGGCCGAGGTAGGCGTCCAGGGCGGCCAGGCGGATGGGTGCGGGCCCTTGGAGGAGGTCGGTGAGGGGGCGGCCGGACAGGTCGGCGCAGATCGCCGGGTCGAGTTCGCCGGCCTCGAACGCGCACGCGCCGAAGGCCCGGCCGATCCGGACCAGGACGTACTGGTTGAGGTAGGTGACGTCGCCGCCGGCCAGGCGGGTGCCGTGGTGGACCCAGAAGACGCTGGTGGCGACGGGCAGGTCGGGGGTGGCCAGGACGGATTGTCTGAGCGCTTCGAGGTCTCTCATCGGCCGGCCTCCACGTTCGGGCCGGGTTCCGAGGTCGTGGCGGCTTCGGTGGCCGAGTCGGTTCCGGAGGCCGCGGCGGCTTCGGAGATCGTTTCGGGATCCCGGGTCAGACGGAACAGGTAGGTGAGGACCCCGTCGTTCCAGTCGTGCAGGTGGTGGATGTTCGCGGTGAAGCCGACGGTGGTGGCGTGGCCGATGATGTGGCGCAGGTCGGCGGTGTTGGAGGCGACGAAGTACACCGCACCGTCGGGTGCGAGGAGGTCGCGTTCGGCGAGTTGGGTGAAGAAGGCGTCGGTGACGGGGGTGCCCGCGCACACGTTGCGCACGATGTCGGGGTCCTCGCTCACCGGACGGCTGACGGCGGGCGGGTTGAAGGTGACCGTGTCCAGACGTGTGCCGTCGGGTAGACCCGCGAAGAGGTCGCTGACCTGGGGCAGGAACTCGGTGCCCCCATCGTTGCCGACGATCCGGTGGTATCCGGTCTCGGTGGCGGCGACGCTGGCGGGGTGGACGTCCAGCGCGTGCACGCGGGCGGCGCCGCGCAGGCCCGCCACGATCGCCTCCACGCCGAGCCCGACGCCCATCGCCGCGTAGACGCGTCCTCGCACGTCGATGTCGTCGTCGAGGACGCGTTGGTGGATCATCCGGCTGGTGGCGCCGGGGATGAAGACGCCCGGGGGGACGTCGAACTCCCAGCCGTTCCAGGTGTAGGCGCGGTGGGTGTGCAGGTCTGCCTTGGGTTTGTTGAGCGCGATGATCTGCTCGGCGGGCAGTGGTGGGGGCAACTGATCCTGTCTCTTATTCTCATCTGACGCTGCCGACGAATAGAGAGGTGTAGATCTCGGTGGTCGCCGTATCAT
>NZ_FRFF01000201.1 GCF_900143625.1 Nocardiopsis sp. JB363 | reverse complement strand
TACAACTCACCCACCACACCCACCGGCACCGAACGCAAGAACCCGTCCAACACCCAAGCGCTCATCCCATCCAACGGCCTACCGATCGGAACCGACCCCGAAGGCACATCCCCCGCATCCACCCGAAAATGAGCAGCGAAAGTCGTCGTCTCCGTCGGCCCATAACCATTGGCCACCACCGTGTCCGGGCACGCGGCCACCACCTTCGCCACCGCCGAAGGCGTAGCCGCCTCACCACCGGTGATCACCTCACGCAACGGCGCGAAACACGTCGGATCCTGCGCCGTGAACAAGTTGAACAACGCCGCCGTCACAAACGTCGACGTCACCCCATACTCCCGGGCCACCCGCCCGAAATCCTCCGCCGAAATCCGCCCCGCAGGCGCCACCACCACCGCACCACCCCGCAACAACGGGGTCCAGATCTCATAGGTCGCCGCATCGAAAGCATGCGAGGAATGGAACAGCACCCGCTCATCACGACCACCACCCCAACGACCATCCAAAGCCAAAGCGACCACGTCCCCATGCGTGACCGCCACACCCTTGGGCAACCCCGTCGAACCCGACGTGAACATCACATACGCGAGGGAATCAGGGCTCCTCCGCTCATCCCGCCAGGTGTCATCGACCCGTGAGAACCGTGTTTCCTCCGACCACGTTCCATCCGGGGCCATTTCGTCCAGGTCGATCACCCGGACATCCGCACCCAACCCCTCCGGCACCCGCCCACGAGAAACCGCGTCCGTCAACACGAAACGCGCACCCGTCTCCCGCACCAACCACGCCACACGCTCCGCCGGATCATCCACATGCACCGGCACATAAGCACCACCCGCACGCAACACACCCAACATCCCCGTCACCACATGCGGACCACGCTCCAACACCAGAACAACCGCACCCTCAACGACCAACCCCCCACCACACAACACCGAAGCCACACCCGCACTCCGCGCATCCAACTCCGCATACGAAACCTCACCAAAACCACCCACCACAGCAGGCGCACCCGGCACCCGCGCCACCCACTCCGCGAACACCTCCACAACCGAAGCAGACCTTGGAGTCCGGTCGACGTACTCGGGGTGGTGGCTTTCCTGAGAGGGCATCACGTGACAACTCCTGGATTCAGGTTCGACTGTGCCGTGAAAGGCATCGGAACGGTGGTTCGTCGTTCTCTTACGGAGTGGATCGCCGGGATCTGCGCATGACATAGGGCAGCCAGGTTCGACCAGAACCGATACTCACCTATACCTCTAAGTAGAGCAAGAGATACGGTCATTTCCTCATTTCGCAGGTCAGGCGCACTGGAGCCGCATACCCACCGCATACCGAGAAGAAATCGAGCAAACCCGGACACGAATAAAACGAAAAATACCCTCGACTTCCTCGGAACTCCCGAAGCGGCGGGTCGGGGCCGAATCCGGCCACCGCTCAGGCAACACGGAACCGGCCGCACTTACCCAAAAAATAGACTATTCGGCCACTCTCAATGATGTTTCCGGCGAGTAGGGTTACCTAACAGTGTTCGCTGACCAGGTCCGGCCAAAAAGGGCGCATAAATGGATCGGGAAAGCAAGTATTCTCCACTCGGGCACTTCGAACACGCAGGCCGGAGTACCCGCGCGGCCGAAAACGAGCGAAAGAGGTCACCACCATTCGCTCCGGCTTCCGCACCGGGAGCCCACCTCGACAGCAACACCAGCCTGGGGGAGTGACCGGTATCCGAGTGATCCCACCACCGGGCCAACGAACGTCCGGCGGAACGACCTCGCCTCTGCGTCGCCAGGCGGCCCAGGGCTTCAACAACGTGTTCGTCAGCCTGGAGTGGCTGGCAGGAGGGCTGATCACCGCGCTGGCCGCTCTCGTCACACTGATCGTGGTCTGTGTGGTCGGGTCGCTCTCGCTCATCGGGGTCGGGCTCCCCTTGGTCCCGTCCGTTCTGCGCATGGTCCGGTCGGTCGCCGACCGAGAACGCCAGCGACTCAACCGTTGGGGTGACCAGATGGTGCCGCCCTATGACAGGCCGGTCCCGTCCCACCCCGTGGTCGCCCTCCGCCGAGCGTTGGACGATGCCTCCACTCGACGCGACCTGGCCTGGCTGGTCTGCCACTCCACCCTGGGTCTGACCGTCGGTCTTCTGGGCGTCCTCCTACCTGTCATCGCCATACGCGATACCTTTTTCCCGCTGTGGTGGACGTTCCTCCCGGAGGGCATGGCCGGTGGATCCATCGGTATCCCCGTGAACGACTGGAACTCGGCCCTGTCCGTCTCCCTGATGGGCCTGGGATGGACCGCGCTCCTCTTCGGCCTGGGCACCTCCCTGGCCTGGATCCAGTCCTGGCCCGGAAGATCACTGCTCAACCCGAGCTGCCCCAACGAACTCTCCGAACGCGTGGCCGGCCTGATCACCTCCAGGGCCGCCATCCTGCGTGCCCACACCACCGAGTTGCGCAGGATCGAACGCTCCCTGCACGACGGCGCCCAGAGCCGGCTGGTCGGGGTCAGCATCCTGGTCGGCACGGCCCTTCGTGCTTTGGAGAACGACCCGGAGCGTGCCCGAACCCACCTCGAACAGGCACAGTCCGCGGCCGAGGTCGCGCTCACCGAACTGCGCGCGACCGCCCGTGGCATCCTTCCTCCGACCCTGCAACAGCATGGGCTCGCGGGCACACTCGCGACGATCGTGGCCGAGTGCTCCGTACCGTGCTCGCTGAACACGGAAGGGCTCGTCCCCTGCGCTTCGTCGGTCGAGGCCACCGCCTACTTCATCACCGCCGAACTATTGGCCAACGTCACCCGGCACAGTCACGCGCACAGGGCATCGGTCCGTGTCACCACGGAAGGAGGACTCGTGTTCATCGAGGTATGGGACGACGGCAGGGGAGGTGCCGACCCGGGTCGAGGGACCGGACTGACCGGCATTGGGCAGCGAACCGCCGCGCACAACGGCAACCTATCCGTGCGCAGCCCGCGAGGTGGCCCCACGACGATTCGGGTGGAGTTGCCGTGCGGATCGTGATCGCCGAGGACGACGCCCTGCTCCGTGAGGGCATCGCCTCCCTGTTGAGGGCCGAAGGCATGGACGTGGTGGCGGCGGTGGAGGATCCCGAGGAGTTCCTCGCTTCGGTGGTCGAGCACGCCCCGGATGTAGCCATCATCGACGTTCGTATGCCACCCACCTACACCGACGAGGGGATCCAGGCCGCGCTGCGGGCCCGACGCGTCCGTAAGGGGTTTCCGGTCCTGGTCCTGTCCGCCTACGTCGAGCAGTCCTTCGCCACGGAGCTGATGCGGGGCGGCTCCGAAGGCATCGGGTACCTGCTCAAGGAACGGGTCGGCCGGGTGGACGGCTTCATCGAAGCGCTACGCCGGGTCTCGGCAGGACACACCGCCATCGACCCCGAGGTAGTGGAACAGCTGTTCTCCCGACATCGTCAGGACGACGCTCTGCAACGGCTCAGCCCTCGGGAACGGGAGGTGCTGGCCCTGATGTCGGAAGGCCTGGGCAACGGAGCGATCGCCGAACGCCTGGTCGTCACCGAAGGCGCGGTGCACAAGCACATTCGGCGCATCTTCAGCAAGCTCGATCTGGCGCCCAGTGACGGGCTCGACCGCAGAGTGGAGGCCGTGCTCCGTTTCCTGAAGGCGGTGGGCCCTTGACCACCGACCGGTCGGCCGAGACGGGGCCGGTGGTACAGCCTGCACCACCCCGATCAGGGCAGTCTGCGGGATCGCCTGACCACCGCCACTCTCCTAGCCTGGAGTCGGAAGATGGGCAACGCGTGCGGAGACTCCCTCCCCCACTGAGCAACCTGATCGAGGAGCACGACCATGACCGACCCCTACCGCATCGATGACGCCGCCTCGGCGCGAGCGGTCCCGGACAAACGGCGTCCCCGGCCGGGTCGTCGCCTGCGCGCCACGCTGTGGGGGGTCATCGTCGTCGGCCTGGTGGGTAACGGTGTGACTTCGCTGAGTGGGTTCCATCCCGCGGTCAGCCTCTGCTTCGGCCTCGTGACCGTTTCGGGCATCATCGCCCTGATCGTGCACCACGTCCGGAGCCGCTGACACCGACGATTCGGAACGGCGGGGTCGTTACCGGCCCTGCCCGAACCAGATCAGCCCCTCCCCACTCCGCCATCCTCATGGCGGAGTTTTCGCATGCCCGGAAGCATTTTTATTTCGGCACTCCCATGCCTGCATTTAGCTGAATCGAGCCACAGTAGTTTCACATGCGACCGGAATCGGCCAACACTGTACCGAACGGCACGAATTAAGGTAATCGACAAATAACAGACAGCCACCAAGATCGCTTCAATAATTGCGATCCATGTCACACTCACGCATCCACTCGCCGCCTTTCGATCTCCGAGAAACCTGCGTTCACGCTGTTCAAAGGCGTTATAGCACCCTCTCGAGTGTCCAGGGTGCGCGATGAACCAAGCTTGTACCAAGCATGAACGTTAAGGCCTGAATCTCCTCATAAGTTCTTGTTACCGGCGAGTTCAAGCCACACCCGAATCCCTTGCCAGAGCGAATGGTATATGTGAGTATTCCTGACTGGTGCAGAAAACTGCCGTGACACCGCCGAACGCACCTTATATCTACCTTCAAAAGTTGAAGGTCTCCCTTCATCTCTCATCCCCTAGAAGGAGAAGCCGTGCGGCACGAAACCCTCTCGGGAATCCTCGGAGAAGCCGTCCGTAAGAACCATGTCCCGGGCGCCCAGCTGGCCCTCTACCACCACGGTGAGCTGCAACGGCTCTCCGTGGGAGTGGAGAGGACCGGCACCGGGAGAGCGGTCACCGATCACTCCAGGTTCCCCTTGGGCTCGGTGTCCAAGGTCATCACGGCCGCCCTGGTCATGCAGCTCATGGAGGACGGCGACATCGACCTCGACGCACCCGTCTCCCACCATCTCGGGGCCGGCACGGCTTCGCCAGGCCACCCCTTGGCCGACGTGACCACCCGCCAACTGCTCAGCCACACCGCGGGGCTCGTGTCCGACCGACCGCTCGACGCCCCGACCCATTCCCTGCGCCGCTACGTCGGCTCCCTCACCGGTGACGACCGTGTCAACGCGCCGTGCACCGCCTTCTCCTACTCCAACACCGGCTACGCCGTCGCGGGCCACCTCGTGGAGAACGTCACCGGCCAGGACTGGTGGGAGACCGTGGAATCCCACCTGTGCGACCCCACCGGCCTGGACCTGGCCTTCGTCACCGACCCGCGGCCCCACGCCGCCGGCCCCGGGCTGGTCGACGGCCACGCCGTCACACCGGACGGGACCGCCCACCCGGTGGACTTCCACATCGAGAACGCGCTCGCCCCGGCCGGCGGTGTCGCCGCGAGCGCGACCGCCCTGGTCGACTTCGCACGCGCGTTCCTGGAGCCCGAGGATTCCGGACTCGACGGGGACATTGCCGCACCGGCCGTCCTGCACGAGATGGGGCGGCCCGTCCCCGCGGCGGACCCCTTCGGGCTCGCCGACGGTTGGGGCGCCGGCTGGTCCCTGCACCTGGCGGGGGACCGCCTCTGGTACGGACACGACGGCACGCTCGACGGCGCCACCTGCCACCTGAGAGTCGACCCCCAGGGTGGTTCCGCCCTCGCCTTCACCACCAACGGGACCACCGGCATCCAGGCCTGGGAGGACCTTCTCGTGGGACTACGGAACGCGGGACTCGACGTCGGCCACTACCGACAGACCCACGAGGCGGGTTCGAGGGGAAACCCGACCGAACGCGCGGAGATCGCGGGGAGCTACAGCAACGGAGGCCTGATGGTGGTGGTCTCACCCTCAGGCGAGGCCTACCGGTTCGTCGTCGAAAACGGGTTCGAGGGCATCCTCAGCACCGGCCCCGGCTCCACCTTCACCGTCACCGCGGATCGATACGGAGGTGCCTCCTTCGGCGGCCGCTTCCTGACCGACCCCACCTCCCCCACACACGCGACGGCCCTTCAGTACAACGGGCGCACCCTCCGTCGCAGCGCCCAGCCCGTCCAGCCGAACGCCTGACCATCCCGCACCGGACGACAGGACGAACCCATGAGCGAAGCGCCCGTCAACGACACCACCGGTACCGGATCCGACGGTGACCGCGCACGCGCCCGCGAGGAGGTCCTGCGGCGCCTGCGTGCTCGCCGCGGACCGGACCAGGACCTGGCGAGGGTCTCTCGCGAGGAGCCCAACCCCCTCTCCTTCGCCCAGCGGCGGCTCTGGGTCCTGGACCAGATGATCCCGGGCCGAACCGACTACAACTCCGCCCTGGCTCTCGACCTGCGCGGGAACCTGGACGAGGACGCCCTACGGCGTGCCCTCACCGCGTTGGTACACCGACACGAGTCCCTGCGAACGACCCTCGTGGAGGTCGACGGTGAGGGCCACCAGGTCATCGGAGATCCCTTCGAGGTCGACTTCGTCAGGGTCCGGGTGCCCGACGCCGACGACGACCACTCGGCGCGGCTGATCGCGCGGGAGTACGCCCGCCCCTTCGACCTCACGACCGGCCCACTGCTGCGAGTGCTCCTACTGACCGCGAGCGCCGACCACAACGTCCTCGTGGTGTGTCTCCACCACGTCATCACCGACGGCTGGTCCCTCGGCATCTTCCAGGACGAACTGGATCACCTTTACCGAGCCGCCTGTGAGGCCCCCCATCAAGGCCCGGCACAACTGTCGTCCTCGCTCGGCGAACTGCCCGCACAGTACGTCGACTACGCCGCCTGGCAGCGGGAACGGCTCGACGGCACCGCTTTCGACCGCTCCGTCACCTACTGGCGCGAACGGCTGACGCAGGCACCGGTCCTGGACCTGCCCACCGACCGCCCTCGTCCCGCTACCCGCGGCACCCGAGGCGACAGCCTGCCGTTCACCCTGGACCCCGCGCTGGTGCGTCCCCTGGAACACCTGGCCGGAAGACACAACGCGAACCTCTTCATGGTGCTGATGACGGCGGTCCAGGTGACCCTGTCCCGATGGAGCCGTTCCGAGGACATCGTCCTCGGAACCGTCACCGCCGGACGCGATGACCAGCGCCTCCACCGGATCATGGGCTTCTTCGTCAACACCCTCGCCATCCGGCAGACCGTGGATGAGAGCCTCTCGTTCGGGGCCCTCTTGGAACGCACGCGCGCCGGCTTCCTCTCCGACCTCGACCACTCCGAGGTCCCCTTCGACACCGTCGTCGACGCCGTCCTCACCGAGCGCGACCCGGCGATCCCACCCCTGGTACAGGCCGCCGTGGTCTACCAGAACGCGGCCGGCGACACCCGGGACCGAGGCCGTTTGGGCGACCTGACCGCGACCCCGTTGCCCATCCGCCGTGAACAGTCGATCTTCGACCTGACCCTGGAGTTCCACCCCGGGCCGGACGGCGTCACCGGAACCGCGGAGTTCGACACCGACCTGTTCGACCGCGACACCGTCGGCCGCATCGTGGACGACCTGAGACGTGTCCTGGAATCCGCCACCGACCACCGCCCGTTGCGGGCACTGCCCCTGATCGGCCCCGACCCGCAGAAGCAGATCCAGACCGCCGGCCGCGGTCCCTCCGGCCCCGAGCCCCGTACCTTCCCGGAGATGCTCCTCGCACAGGCCGACCTGCGTCCCCACGCTCCCGCCCTCGTGGACGCCGAGCGCACGGTGACGTTCCGCGAACTCGGCGAGCGGGCCGCCCGCATCGCCGGACACCTGCGCTCGCAGGGGGTACGTCGCGGCGACCGGGTCGGTGTCTGCGTGGAGCGCGACACCCGTCAGGGCGAGGTCTTGCTCGGCATCATGTACGCGGGCGCCGTCTACCTGCCCTTGGACGCGGAGTACCCGGCCCAGAGGCTGGCCCACATGGTCCGGGACGCCGCACCGCGTGTGGTGGTGGTCGACCAGGCGACCCGCGAAGCGCCGCTGCCCGAGGGGACCCCTCTCCTCTCCCTCGCCGAGGACGTTCTCGACGTCGCGGAACCGTGGCTCGAACGGATCTCCCCCGCGGATCCCGCGTACATGATCTACACGTCCGGGTCGACCGGGCTCCCCAAGGGGGTAGTGGTCCCCCACCACGGACTGGCGGCGCTGGCCACGACCCAGGGCGAACGAATGGACGTCGGCCCGAACTCTCGGATGCTCCAGTTCGCCTCTCCGAGCTTCGACGCCGCCATAGCCGAGTTGGCCGTCGCCCTCCTCAACGGTGGCTCGTCGATCCTGCTCCCCCGCGAGTCCTTGAGGGGCGAAGGTCTGACCGACGCCCTGCACCGGTACGGGATCAGCCACGTGACCCTGCCTCCCGCCCTCTTGCCCGGCCTGGAGCCGGACGACCTCGGCCCGGTCGAGCACCTGCTCGTCGCGGGCGAGGCCTGCCCCGGAGAGCTGGTCGACCGGTTCTCCAGGAAACGCAGGATGTACAACGCCTACGGGCCGACCGAGTCCACGGTCTGCGCCACCATCAGCGCTCCTTTGTCCGGGGCCGGTACGCCACCTCTGGGCGGGACCGTCGCCGGCACCCGCCTGTACGTCCTCGACCGGTGGCTGCGACCGGTTCCGGACGGCGTCCCCGGCGAACTCCACATCGCGGGCGACGGCCTGGCACACGGTTACTGGAATCGTCCGGGGCTGACGTCAGGACGTTTCGTGGCCGACCCGTTCGCTGCCTCCGGCGGCCGTATGTACCGGTCCGGTGACGTGGTCCGACGCCACCGGGGAAGACTGGAGTTCCTGGGACGCACGGACGACCAGGTCAAGATCCGCGGCCATCGGATCGAGCTCGGCGAGATCGAAGGGGTCCTCAACTCGCTCCCGAGCGTGGAGCAGGCGGTCGTGGTGGTCGACGGGGCCGGCGGCGGACAGCGGCTGGTCGCCTACGTGGTCTCCGCACCCGGACACACCCCCACCGGCGACGACCTGGCGGACGGGGCCCGTGTCCTGCCCTCCTACATGGTCCCGGCGGCCTTCGTCGTCCTCGACCGGATCCCGCTCACCCCCAACGGCAAGACCGACCGGCGGGCGCTCCCGGCCGTCGACTGGGCAGGAGGTTCCACCGCCGAACACGTCGAACCCCGGAGCGAACAGGAACGGGCTCTCGCCGAAGCGTGGTGCGAGGTCTTGGGACTCGATCGGATCGGAGTGCACGACGACTTCTTCCGGGTCGGCGGAGACTCCGTCAGCGGCGTGCGCGTGCTCGCCAGGGCCGCGGTCCTGAGCGGCACACGCCTCCCGCTCAGGGCTCTGTTCGATCGGCCCACGGTGGCCGGACTCGCCGACCTCCTCAAGGACGGGAGCGGCGTGTCCGCCGACCCGTTGACCCGGGCCGCACACGAGGGTCCGATCCCGTTGTCCGCCGCCCAGCGACGCATGTGGTTCCTCGACCAGTACTCGCCCGAGGGGGCCGCCTACAACTCCGGTGGCGCGTTACGCCTGTCCGGCCGGCTGGACGTCCGCGCGCTGCGCACGGCACTGGACGCGCTGGTCCTGCGGCACGAGTCCCTGCGCACGGTCTTCCCCAGCGAGGACGGTCTACCTCGACAGGTCGTCCTGGAACAGGCGACCGCCCACGTCGAGGAGACCGCGTTGGACGATGTCGCGGTCCCCGAGCGCGAGGACCGTCTCGCCGAACTCGTCGCGGAGTTCGACTCCCGACCCTTCGACCTGGCCGCGGGACCACTGCTCAGGGTCCTGCTGGTGCGGGTCGGCGAGGACGACCACGTGCTGGCCATCGGCATGCACCACATCATCACGGACGCGTGGTCGATGTCCGTCATGATCCGTGAACTCGGTGCCCTCTACGGGACCTCCCGGAGCCACCCGCACACGCGGGCGGCGGACCTGCTCTCGGTCTCCGATCTCCCCGAGGTCGAGTTGACGTACACCGATTACGCGCTCTGGCAGGAGCGATTCCACCGCAGCGAAGGTTTCGAGGAACAGCTGGACTTCTGGCGCAGGACACTCGCCGGAGCGGAACCGCTGTCCCTGCCCACCGACCGGCCCCGGCCGGCGCAGCGACGCGGCCGGGGCGCCACACGGGCGTTCGAGGTCTCCGAGGACGTCCTCGCCCGCGTCCGCGTCCTCGAAGCGGAACACGGTCTCACCCTGTTCATGGTGCTCGCCGCGGCCACGGCCGTGACCCTGTCCCGGTTCACCGGGCAGCGGGACATCACCCTGGGAACGGTGACCTCCGGTCGGGGCCGCACCGAGCTGGAGGGCATCGTCGGGTTCTTCGTCAACACGATCGTCCTGCGCACCCGGGTCCGGCCCGAGGACACCGGTGTTCGTCTCCTCGCGGACGTGCGCGACACGGTCCTGTCCGCCTTCGAGCACGGTGACGTCCCCTTCGACACCGTCGTGGAGGCGACCGGGCAGGAGCGTGACCCGTCCCGCCCCACGTTGGTCCAGGCCCTGATGGTCCTACAGAACGTGCCCGGCGCCCCGTGGCGGGCCGACGGCCTGTCCGCGTCGGACTACACCCTCGCTCGGGAGCACACCCAGTTCGACCTCACGGTGGAGTTCGTCGAGGACGGCGCGCGACTACTCGGCGCGGTGGAGTACGACACCGACCTCTTCGACCCGGCCACCGCGGACCGGATCGCCCACCTGTTGGGCGCGGTCCTGGGCGCGTTGGCCGAACACGGCCGAAGCCCGGTCCACGCCCTGGAGGCGGCCCCGACCCCGACCGAGGCCGAGGCACTGGCCGACTGGAGCACCGGTCGGCCCGGTGAGGTGCTCACCTCGGTGCCGGAGCTGTTCGCCCGGCGGGTCGCCCGGTCACCACAGGCGAATGCCCTGGTGTGGGGCGATACCGAGATGACCTATGCCCGTCTGGACGAGTCGTCCTCGGCGTTGGCCGACCGGTTGCGCGAGCTGGGTGTTCGCGCGGAGACCCCCGTCCCGCTGCTGTTGGAACGCGGCCCCCATGTGGTGACCGCGATGCTCGCGGTCCTGCGGGCCGGCGGTGCCTACGTACCGATCCATCCCGACAACCCGCCCGAGCGGATCGGGCACCTCCTGAAGGAGACCTCCGCGCCCTGTGTGCTCACCGACTCGGTGATGGCCGTACGAGTACCGCGGACACAAGGCGTGACCGTTCTCGACCTGGACGCGGAACCGACGGACGCCCCCGCCCGACACCCCGATGCTCGGACACCCGAGCCGAGCACCGTCCACCCCGATCGGCTCGCCTACATCATGTACACGTCGGGTTCCACTGGAACCCCCAAGGGTGTGGCGGTCACCCACGGCGACGTGGTACGCCTGGCCACTGATCGGCGCTGGTCCGGGCGCCACGGACAGCGGATCCTGTTCCACTCCTCGCACGCCTTCGACGCGGCCACCTACGAGATCTGGGCTCCGCTGCTGACCGGTGGAACCGTGGTGGTCGCCCCACCCGAACGGCTCGACGCCGACGAGTTCGCCGACGTGGTCACCCGGTACGGAGTGACCGCCACGTTCGTCACCACCGCCCTGTTCAACCTGTACGCCGCGCAGGCCCCGGCCTGCTTCAGCGGCATGGTCCAGGTCATCACCGGAGGGGAGACGGCCGCCCCGCACGCGATGGAACTCGTACGCGCCGCGTGTCCCGACACCACGGTCGCCAACGCCTACGGTCCGACCGAGACGACCACCTTCGTCACCCACCATCCCCTCACGGAGGAGGACCGCACACCGGACCCGGTCCCCATCGGGCGACCTTTGGACGGCACCAGGCTCCACGTCCTGGACCAGTGTCTGCGTCCGGTCCCGGTCGGTGCCGTCGGTGAGCTCTACATCGCCGGTGTCGCCCGCGGGTACCATGGCCGGCCCGGTCTGACCGCCGAACGGTTCGTCGCCGACCCCTGGTCCTCGGGAGAGCGGCTCTACCGCTCCGGCGACCTCGTCCGCTGGAACAACGAAGGGAGGATGGAGTACGTGGGCCGGGCGGACGCGCAGGTCAAACTGCGTGGGTTCCGGATCGAGCCCGGGGAGATCGAGGCCACGCTCTCACGCCTGCCCGAGATCGCCCAGGCCACCGTCCAGGTCCACCACGGTGACTCGGGAGTTCGATCCCTGGTGGCCTACGCCGTCCCCGCTCCGGGGGCCCGAATCCACCCCGAGAGCGTCACCGACCGGCTCCGAGCCGACCTGCCCGACTACATGGTTCCGGCGGTGGTGATCCCGTTGGAGAGCATCCCGCTCAACGCCAACGGCAAGGTCGACCGCCGGGCCCTGCCCGAACCGACCACACCGGAGTCGGACATCGCGGTCCACACACCGCCTCGGGGCGCCACCGAGATCCGCCTGGCCCGGATCTGGGCCGAGTTGTTGGGCACCGACCGGGTCGGGCGCGACGACAACTTCTTCACCCTCGGCGGGGATTCGATCCTCAGTATCCAGATGGTCTCCCGTGTCCGACAGGCCGGCTGGGAGATCACCACCAAGGACACCTTCCTGCACCAGACCGTGTCGGACCTGGCCGCGACCCTGGACCTGCGCGCGAGGTCACAGGAGCATGCCGTGGCCGAGGCACCGGTCACCGGTCCGGTACCGCCGACCCCGGTGCAGCGATGGTTCTTCGAGACCCATCCGCGCCGCCCCGAGTACTTCGACATGTCGCTGCTGTTCGAAGCCGCGCCGAACACCGACCCGAAGCTGTGGGCCCACGCCGCCGAGGCGGTCCTCGCCCACCACGACATGCTTCGGCTTCGGGTCCGTACCGACGGGCCCGAGCCGCACCAGTACCTGGACGGTGCCCGAACCCCGGAACGGTCCGTTCGCGTGGTCGATGTCTCCCCCGCCGACCCCACCGCCCTGGAGCGCGCGGTGGAGAGGGAGGCCGGCCGGGAACGACCCCGGTCCAGGCTGACGGACGGCCCCCTGTTCGAGACCGTGGTGTTCGACGCCGGACCCGACCTCGCCCCACGGGTGCTCCTTTCCGCTCACCACCTGGTGGTGGACGGGGTCTCCTGGCGGATCATCCTGGAGGACCTGGTCACCGCCTACGGCAGGCTCGGCGAGGGGCTTCCGGTCGACCTGGGCGCCAAGACCACCCCGTTCCCGGTCTGGGCCGACAGACTCACCGAGTTCACCGCCCAGGGAGGGTTCGAAACCGAGGCCGCGCACTGGGCCGCCCTCGCCGAGCGCGGCGACGACGCCACGATCCCGGTGGACCTGAACACGGGACCCAACGACGTCGCTTCCCAGCGCGTGATCGTCTCGGAGCTGGAGTCGGAGGAGACCGACCTGCTCCTGCGCCGAGTCCCCGGAGCGTTGCGCGGTCGCATCGACGACGTGCTCCTGGCCGTTCTGGGCCGAACCCTCACCGCGTGGAGCGGAGTGCCGCGTCTGCTCGTCGCCAAGGAGGGCCACGGGCGCGAGGAGCTGTTCGACGACGTCGACCTGTCCCGCACGGTCGGCTGGTTCACCACCATCTACCCGGTGCTGTTGGAGCTGCCCGAGGAACAGGATCCGGCACGCGCCGTGACATCCGTCAAGAAGGCACTGCGCGCCGCTCCCGACGGGATCGGCTTCGGTGCTCTGCGCCATCTCGGGCCGGAACGGTCGTCCGCGCCACTGACGGCCCTGACCCGTATCCCCGTCACCTTCAACTACCTGGGCCGATTCGGAGACCACGGCGGTGGCGACCTCATCGACCGGTTCTTGGAGGTCCCCGCCGGTGACCACGCCCCGGAAGAGGAGCGCACCGGCCTGCTCGACGTGACCGGAAGCGTCACCGACGACCGCCTGGAGTTCTCCTGGACCTACTCCGAGCACCGACACCGGCCCGAGACCGTTCGCGCGCTGGCCGAGGCCTTCACGTCGGGGCTGCGCGAACTGGTCGACACGGTCGGCCGGCGGCCGCGCGGACGCGCCCGCCGAGAGCGATCCGACCGGGACTGAGCCGGCCGAACACGAGTCCACCCTCCCCCGCACCGGAGTCACACGCACGAACGGAAGGACACACCACCATGAGCAACCCCTTCGACGACAACGAAGCCCGTTTCCTCGTCCTGGTCAACGACGAGAACCAGCACTCCCTGTGGCCCGTCTTCGCCGAGGTCCCCGACGGCTGGGACATCGCTCTGGACGCCTCGCCCCGGGCCGAGGCCCTGGAGTACGTGGAGAGGAACTGGACGGACATGCGGCCCGCCAGTCTGGTGGCCACCCTGGCCGACTGATCCGGCCCCCGCGGGGGCTATGGACACGTGAGAGGGACGCCGTGGTTCTCACGGCGTCCCTCCACTGTTCCCCACGGGGCGGTGTCAGGCCGATTCGGCCAACCGCGCCCGCCTGCCTCTCGCGCGGGACGCGCGATGAGGGGCCGTCCTGGCCGCGTGGATACCGCGGCCCAGGAGGGCCAGTCCGAAGTCGGTGGCCAGGTGCCGGGTGCGGTTGCCCTCCCTGGCCGTGGTGATCAGACCCGCCTCCCGCAGGATCGCGGTGTGTTCGCTGATCACGGTCGGGGAGACGTAGAGGAGGGCGGCCAACTCCCCGGTGGAGAAGGGGGCCGCCAGCCGGGCCAGGATCACTGACCGGGTCTTTCCCAACAGACGTCCCAGGGAAGGTGTCCCCGAGGCGGTGTCCGAGAGCAGGGTGTCGAGATGTTCACCGGGTCCTCGCGCGGGAAACAACAGGACGGTGCGAACGGAATCGTCGTCGTCCGCGCGCGGCACCCTCCAGTGGACCAACCTCGGAGCGTCCTCAAGGAAGACCGAGGGCATCAGCACCAGGCCGTTCCCCTCCGGACTCACCTGGCGGTCCTCGCCGTCGTCCACCGAGAGGACGATTCCCTCCCCGCCGTGGACGCGGGCACCCAAGGATTCCAGTCCCGCGAGGACGCCCGAGAGGTTCATCGTGCGACCGAGCCGGCCTCCCGCGGTCGAGTGCTGACCGCGTAGCCCCGCCCCCACGGGAGCAAGGACCGTACGGTGCAGGCATCCGAGCACGGAGAGCGCCCACCGGACCTCCTCGGTGACCGGTCCCGGAACACCATCTCCCTCGGGGCCGGACGCTTCCAGCAGTGCGGGCAGAACGGCCGGTGCGAGGCGTTGCGTCCCCTCCAGGTCCGAGCGCACCACGGGCACGGCCGCCAGAGCGGTTCGCGCCCGGCGCACCCAGTTCTCCCCGCCCCGGCCGCCGTCGCCCCGTAGGGGGCCGACCGCCAGAACGGCCTCGACGAGCACCGGTGTCTCACAGTGCATCCGGGTCCGACCGACGTCCTCCATGGAGAGGTGAATCCTCGACAACGCTCCGTTCCTTTCTCTTCGACCGACCGGTTCGGTGACCGGGGTCAGCGCACGCGGCGCAGGTAGGCCCGTAGGGCCAACGGCATGAGCACGATCTGGATGCAGGCCACGGACGCCAGGCTGATGAGGATCGGCATGAGCGTGGGACCGCCGATCATCAACCCGCGCACGGCATCGACGAAGTAGCTGACCGGGTTGACCCCGACCCAGGCCGCCAACCAGCCGGGCATGGTCTCGGGGTCGGCGAAGATGTTGCTGCCGAAGGTCAGGACCAGGATGACCGCCATGGCGATACCGGGTACCGCCTGGGGCCCGGGGGCGACCATGCCGATGATCACCGACATCCAGCACAGGGTCAGACCGAAGACCACGACCAGCGCACAGGCGAGCAGGGCGGACAACGGGTCGGTCTGGACACGGAAGCCGAGGGCGAAGGCCAGGAGCAACAGGACGGTCAGCGCGACCACGTAGCGGATCACGTCCCCGAACACGGCTCCGACCAGTGGCGCGGAACGGGCGATCGGCAGGCTCCGGAAACGGTCGAAGACACCCTTGGATATGTCGGTGCTCAGGGCCATGCCCGTCCCGATGCTGGCGTACATGGTGATCTGCACCATCAGACCGGGGACGAGGGTCTGGAGGTAGGCCTGCCAGCCCCCCGATATCGCTCCGCCGAACAGGAAGACGAAGACCAGCAGGAAGAGGACGGGTTGGATGACGGTGTCGATCAGGGACGACGGCGTGCGAACCAGGTAGCGGATGTTGCGGCCGGCCAGGATCATGCCGTGTCTGGCCGCCGTGGCGGGCCCGATCCGGATCCGAGGGCTGCGCTCCACGGGTGGGTGCGACTCGACGGTGGCCGTGGCACTCATGCGCTGCTCTCCTTCTCCGCGGCGGCGGCCTTCTGGCCGGTAAGGGTGAGGAAGACGTCGTCGAGGCTGGGCAGGCCCATGCCCAGCTCGTCGGTGGCGATCGCGGCGTCGTCCAGTCTCCGCACCAACGCGGACAACAGGACCGGGTCCTCCACGGGCGCGCTGAGCCGGCCACGCTCACCATCGACACTGGGGCGCACCCCGCTGAGCAGTTCGGTGAGGATCTCCTCGGTGCGTCGCACGTCGGCCGGGTCCACCGGACGCACGTGCAGGGTCTGGGAGCCCACGCGCTGCTTGAGTTCCTTGGGTGCGCCCTCCGCGACCACGCGCCCTTGGTCGATGACCGTGACCCGATCGGCGAGCTGGTCCGCCTCTTCCAGGTACTGCGTGGTGAGCAGGATCGTGGTGCCCTCGTCGGAGAGACCGTGGACGATGCTCCACAGGCTGTTGCGGCTGTGCGGGTCCAGTCCCGTGGTCGGCTCGTCCAGGTAGAGCACGCGTGGACGACCGACCAGGCTCGCGGCGAGGTCGATACGGCGCCGCATGCCGCCGGAGTAGGTCTTGACGGGGCGGTCACCGGCGTCGACCAGGTCGAAGCGCGACACGAGTTCGCGGGCACGGACCCGGGCCTGCCGCGTGGAGAGGTCGAGCAGGCGCCCGACCAGTTCGAGGTTCTCCACCCCGGTGAGTTCCTCGTCGACGGAAGCGTACTGACCCGTCAGCCCGATGATCCCGCGTACGGAGACGGGGTCGCGCAGCGCGTCGTGGCCGTCGACGACGACGGTCCCCTCGTCCGGCCGCAACAGCGTCGCGAGGATGCGTACCGTGGTGGTCTTGCCCGCCCCGTTCGGCCCCAGCACGCCCTGGATGCTTCCTCGGGGGATGCTGAGCGATACCCCGTCCAGGGCCGTGTTCGCCCCATACCGCTTCACCAGACCCTCGGCCTGGATGCAGGTGTTCATTGGTGTTCCTCCTTCTATTCGGAGGAACTCTCACAGAGCGGGCGGTCAGTGACCGGTCAGCCCGCGGACACCTGTGACCGGCCGGTCCGGACAGTGACCGGTGTGGTGTCCGCGGACCGGCCGAAAACGCTCCGAACCGCGCCGACACACGGTCATTCGTCGACACCCACCGTCTGCGCGGGGTGCTGGCCCAGCATGACCGTCGTGGGGGCCAGGACCGCCACCGCACAGACGAGCGCGGTCGCACCCACCACCGCCGCGTACAACCCCTCCGGCCATGGCGGGAACGGTGATCCGAGGAAGGCGACGCTGAGCACGGACAAGGGGACCAGGGCCACGAGGGTGCCCAGCAGCACAGCCGCGGCGACCAGCACGGCGGTCTCCAGAAGGACCGTCCGCACCACCACCCGACGCTCCGTCCCGATCAATCTCAGCAAGGCGAACTCGCGAGATCGCCCCGCCGTGGCCACCACCAAGGAGTTCAGCACACCGATGGCGACGTAGGCGAGGATCACACCGAGCCCCGCGAAGTTGATCCAGGCCGCCACGCGCGACTCGGACCGGCCGTCCGCGGCGAGGTCACCGACGCTCTCCGCCTCCAGACCGGGCTGGTCGGCGACCACCGAGGCCAAGGCCTCCTCCAACCGCTGCCGACCGTACTCCTCGGCCGCGCCCACGAGGAGGCGCCGGGGAGGCCCACTGTGCGCCTCCAGGTCCTGCTCCGGGAACAGGGCCTGGCCGAATCCGAGCCCTCGCTCGTACTCGGCGACCAACCGGACGGTGGCCGGTGTCCCATCACCGAGTACGACCTCCAGCTCGTCACCGATCCCGACCCCGGCCAGGTCGGCGCTGGAGCTTTCCAACGCGACGGTCCCCGGACGCAGGTCGGACAGGTCCCCCGCGACGACGCCGGGGTCGAGGAGAGTCCCCGCGGTACCGGCCGACACCCCTTGGGCCCTCAGTTCCATCGGCTCCGAGTCACCGAACAGGTCGGCCCGCACGATGACGGAGGTCTCTCGCAGGACCGACTCCGCTCCCGTCTCCGGCAAGGCCGAGACCCGCGCCACCACCTGTGGCGGGACGCCGGAGGACCCCGTGGCGCGCAGTACCGCGTCCGCGCCGAGACCTTCGTCCACCTGTCGTTCGGCGGCCGCGCCCAGAACGGACTGGGTGGTGACCATGGTCAGGGTGAAACCGACCGCCAACACCAAGGGGGTGAGCAGGGTGGCGAAGCGTCGAGGGTCGGCGGCGGTGGCCGCGGCCGCGAGGAAGCCGCTGACCGGCAGCCTTCGCAACAGCCGTCCGGCCGCACCGAGGATCGGACCCGTCAGCGCCGGACCGAGCAGGGCGATGCCCAGCACCAGGACGAGAACGGCTCCGCCCGTACCGGCCGCGCCGGCCTCGGTCCGCATACCGAGCGGGGTCATCGCCGCGCTCACACCCAAGACCAGGCAGAGGAGACCCAGGCCCCGGCGCCACCCGGGAAGCTCGACCGGGCCCGGTGCGCGCGTCTCGCGCAGCGCCTCGACCGGTGAAGTACGCGCAGCGCTCGCGGCCACGCCCAGGGTGCCGACGACCGCGGTGACCACCACCAACAGCACGGCTACCAAGAACGGCAACGGCCCCAGGGTCGAGGGCAGGTCCGCCGGCACCGCACCCAGATGGGCGAAGTACGACCGCAGCGCCTCGGCGACCAGCACACCGGGAACACTCCCCGACACCCCGGCGACCAAGGACAACAACAGCGCCTCGACGCACACCAGGCGGGCGACCTGGCGGGGGGTCGCACCGATCGCCCTCAGCACGGCGAACTCCCGGAGCCTTCGATCCGTGACCAGGGCCAGGGTCGTGGTGGCCACGAACAAGGCGATGAGCAGGGCCAGTCCGCCGAAGGAGAGGGCGACCAACAACAGGAGCGAGCGCCCCTCCCCGACATCGATGAATTCGACGCGATCGACCGTTCCGTCTTCGTACACCACCGCATCGGGCACGGTGGCCGCCAGCTCGGCCGCGAGTCGGTCGGTGTCGGCCCCCTCCGCGGCCACCACCCCGACCGCTTGGAAGGAGTCCGGGGCAGGGGAGAGCCGTGCCGCTTCATCGGGGTGGAGGAAGAGCACCTGTTCCCGCGCCCGTGCGCCATCCCCGTGTCCGGCGACCCCGCTCACCTCGTAGGACCGTGTCCCCCCGTCCTCGACCAGTTCGACCCGGTCTCCGACGGCGACCTGGAGCGTCTCGGCGAGCGGCGCGTCCACGACCACCTCCCCGGTAGCACCGGGGGCCTCCCCGTCCACCAGTGTGAACGGGCCCAGTGGGGCGGTGTCCCACCCGTGCCCGGACACCGGTGTCACCTCCCCTCCCCCATCAGGGGAAACGACGTCGAGAGTGAGCCGGTGGTCGCCGACCGCCGTCCGCACTCCGGTGAGGCCGGCCACCTCCTGGACCGTCTCCTGAGGCAGACCGACGGGTTCGGACAGCACGGCGCCGGTCGTGCGATGCCGTCCGTCGAACTCCACGGCCGGGTCACCTCCGAGCACGGCTTCGGCCCCGGCGTAGCGGTAGGGCTCCACCGAGGCCCGCAACCCCGACTCGACCAGCACCCCCGATGCGGTGACGAGGCAGGAGGCGCACGCCAGGGCGAGGAAGGTCCCGGCGAAGGCGCCCTTTCGCGCACGCAGGGTCTTCACTGCGACGGAGAGCATAATCACCGCCTCCCCAGACGACTCATCCGCTCGGCCACGGTCGGGGCGGTCGGCCCGTCCAGTGAGTCGACGATCCTGCCGTCCGCGAGGAACAGGGCGGTGTCCGCGTAGGAGGCGGCGACAGGATCATGGGTGACCATGAGGACCGTCTGGTCGAGGTCGTCGACGCTGTCGCGTAGCAGCCCCAGGACGCGTCCGCCGGTGTCGGAGTCCAGCGCACCGGTGGGCTCGTCGGCCAGGATCAGGTCCGGGCGACCGATGAGCGCGCGGGCGATGGCCACGCGCTGCTGCTGACCTCCGGAGAGCTCCGCGGGCCGGTGCCCGAGCCGGTCCGCGATACCGACCCGTTCGAGGATTCGGTCCGCCCAGGCCCGGTCAAGCGGCGCACCGGCCAAGCGCAGCGGCAGGGTGACGTTGTCCTGCACGTCGAGTGTGGGGAGCAGGTTGTAGGCCTGGAAGACGAAACCGACCCGTTCACGGCGCAGCCGGGTGAGGTCGTTCTCTCCCATCCCCGACAGCGGCACGCCACCCAGCCAGATCTCACCGCTCGTGGGCCGGTCCACCCCGGAGGCACAGTGCAGGAACGTGCTCTTTCCCGAGCCCGAAGGGCCCATTAACACGACGAAACTCCCCCTGGCAACGGATAGGGAAATATCCGCAAGAGCATCGATCGACCCTCCTTCGGAGTCGTACCTTCGATACACTCGCTCCATTCTCAGAGGAATCTCATCGACCGTTTCCGAATGAATCTCCGAACCATCACCAGTCGCGAAAAAAGACTCACGGAACGACGACATTGAAACCCCCTGGTGGACTTTCCAGCATCGTACATCAAAGGATTCAGGAAAAACCTCTCTCCAGAGTTCCCCTCCATTCCGAGAGGCGACGGAGACGACAGGGAACGGTGCCGAGGAACAAGGGTCGAACCAACGATGCAGCCCACCCCGCGCCTGGTGTCAGGTTTGTGACCAGGACGCGGGGACTGCTTGAAACGTGCCGGGGGACGACGGACGACACACGGTACGTCGCCCACGCGTTTCGCTCCTCAACGCACGCCTGGTTTCTTCTCGTAATCCTTCTCATCGCACAGATCACCACCTCTTTCCTCATCGGATATCCTCTGCGCCGATGGGCCGGAACCCGGCTGATCCGGGCCGCGAACAAGGACAACGAATCCGCTGTTCGACACCTGACCCTGCGAGGCCACGAAAAATCGATCTCGCGTAGTGGAAGGGAAGGCGATCCGGCTTTCCTCACCGCCATGCGTTGGGCCCTGGAGAACTCGGTGGCCGGCTCCGTGATCGGCTGCGTAACGCTGGTCCTCGCCGTCGGGACCGTGGTCTCCTTCACCTGCCCGTTGTGGTGGTGGTTGCTCCCCGCCGAGTACGCGGTCAACCCGGGCCTGTACCGAGTCGACTCCTGGCCCGCGGCCGCGGTGACCCCACTCGTCGGCCTCGTCTACCTCTCCCTGTACCTGGCCCTGGTCCCCCGGTCGGCACTCTGGCACTCTCGGCTGGCGCACCGCACCCTGCTCCAGCGAGGGGACCACGGACTCCTCGCCCGAATCACGCAGATCACGGCTTCGCGCGACGACGCTCTGGAGGTCCACCGGACGGAACTACAGCGCATCGAGCGGGACCTGCACGACGGCACTCAGAACCGCTTGGTCGCCGTGCGCGTGCACCTGGGGCTCCTCGAACGGATACTGGCCGAGGACCCCGAACGCGCGTGGGGCCTGTTGGAGACCACCAAGGACGCCGCCGACGAGGCACTGCGCGAACTCCGCCACGTCGTCCGGAGCATCTACCCCCCACTGCTGGCCGACCGGGGTCTGGCCTCGGCCGTCTCCTCCCTGGCCGCCCGCTGCGCCCTGCCCTGCTCCGTCGAAGCGGACGGGTTGGGCCGTGCACCCGTCGCCGTCGAAACGGCCGCCTACTTCGTGGTGGCCGAGGCCCTCACCAATGTCCACAAGCACTCCAACGGCTCCCAGGCCTCGGTGATCCTCACCAAGACCGCGGGGTCGGTCCTCGTCCGTGTCACCGACGACGGCCACGGCGGGGCGGACGAGCACGCCGGAAGCGGGTTGGCCGGACTACGCCGACGGGTCGCCTCCGTGGAGGGGACGCTGAACATCTCCAGCCCGGCCGACGGACCCACCACAGTGGAAGCGAGATTCCCATGCGCGTACTGATCGCCGAGGACGACGTCCTTCTGCGTCAAGGCCTCTCCCTGCTGCTGGAGGTAGAGGGGTTCGAGATGGTGGGCGCCGCGCAGGACGCGGAAACCTTCCTCGAACTGTTCGACCGGCATCGGCCCGACACAGCCGTGATCGACGTACGTCTGCCACCGAACTTCTCCGACGAGGGCCTGCGCGCCGCCGCCGAGATCCGGCGTCGGGTGCCGAACATGCCGGTGCTGGTCCTGTCGGCGCATGTCGACCACGAGTACGCGGGAGAGCTCCTCGGCAGCGGGACCAACGGGGTCGGCTATCTGCTCAAGGACCGGGTGGGAGAGGTGAGCGACTTCGTGGAGGCGCTGACCCGAGTGGCCCGAGGCGGTGTCGCGTTGGACCCGGAGGTGGTCGACCAACTCATCGGCGGGCGTCCCGCCGGCGACCCCCTCGGCTCCCTCACCGACCGCGAGCACCAGGTACTGGACCTCATGGCGCAAGGGCACGACAACGCGGGGATCTGCTCCCTTCTGGGCCTGTCCACGCCCGCGGTCAGCAAACACATCGGAGCGATCTTCGGCAAGCTCGGCCTGTCCGGTCCGGGCAACGGCCACCGGCGGGTCCAGGCGGTGCTGACCTATCTCCGGAAGTAGTCCGCCCTCGCCATGAGGGCGTCGAGTTCCGCACGGCCCAGTTCCTTCTCCAAGCGCGTCAGGAGATCGCGCACCCGGGGGTTCCCCTCGTCCCTGCGACCCCGGGTGTGGGCGGCCGCCCCCAGGGCGCGCGCCGCGGCACGCGCGTCACCCCTCGCCGACTCCACCCCGGCCATGAGTTCGAGGGCCGAGGCGGAGTAGGAGTTCATGCCCGACTCCACCGCCAGCTCCAGCGCGGCGGTGGCCGCCTCCACGGCCCGCCCGAGATCGTGTTCCACCAAGGCGATCACCGCCTCGCGCTGTAACACCTCGGACCGCAGGTAGTCGGCGTCCAGGCGGGCGTCACCCAGCAGGGCGCGCGCCTCGGAGGTCAGGTTCCGGGCCTCTACCGTCAGCCCTCGGGCGAGAGCCAGGTCGCTCATCCGCGCCAGAGACTGGATGCGGTGCTCGACGAGTGGAGCCGGTTCGGCGGCGAGCACCCGGGCGAACGTGGTGTCGGCGTCGTCGAGGTGACCGGCACGAATCTGTTCCGTGCCCAGACTGATCAACACGGGCGCGGTCAGGCTCGCGCTCTCGCCCACCGCCCCGGTCAGTTCCAACGTCTCCCGGAGCCCGCGTACCGCGCGTTCGCCCTCCCCCCGAACCGACTGATACTCAGCCAGCGCCCTGAGCAGTTGGGCGGTCATCCACCGGTCCCCCACCACACGGAAGGCCTCGACGGCCTGCTCGGTGTCGGCCTCGGCCCCGGCCGCGTCCCCCTTGGCCTCCGCCCACAGCGCCCGGTAGGAAAGCCCTGCCGCGCGCACCCAGGGACGCGGGTGTTCCCGGGTGGCCTCGATGACCGATCCGACCAGGTCCCAGTCCCCGGCGACCAACGCGCACCTGAGGCCGATCACGGCCAGCGGCGGATAGGCGGAGAGCGCTTCGGCGTCGGTCGCGAGCCGTACGGCGTCGGCCTGCCCCGTGTCGTCCTGTCCCGGAAGCATGGCCCGCAGTGCCCGGAGCACGTCCCGGGTGTCGCCGGGAACCTCCTCGTCCCGGTCGACGATGTCCCCCACCCACCGGGAAGCGTCCTCGTACCGTCCCCGGAGTACCCAGTACCAGCTCAGAGCACGGGCCAGGCGGGCGGCCGCAGCTGTTTCCCCCCGCTCCGCCGCGTACCGGAGCACCTCCATGACGTTGTCGTACTCGTCGTCCAGAACGCGCAGTGCCTTGGTCTGTCCGCGGCCGAACAACTCCTGGGCGGCGCTCTCGACCAGGTCGGTGTGGTGGGCGACGGCGCCGGCCCACGCGGTCTCAGCCTCACCTGACTCCAGCAGCCGTTCGAGCGCGTACGCCCGGGTGGTCTCCAGAAAGCGGTAGCGGGTCAGACCCTCCGGTGAGTCGGTGGTGCGCAGCAGCGATCTATCGCTCAGGCCCGCCAACAGGAACGGCATGTCCTCCCGGGCGACACCGGCCCCGGAACAGACCTCGGCGGCTGCGGACGCCGTCACCCCGCCGGGAAGGACCGACGTTCGGGAGACGACGGCGCGTTCCTCGTCGGTCAACAGGTTCCAACTCCACTCCAGAACGGCGCGCAGGGTACGGTGTCGATTCGTGATCGGCCTGCGGGTGGTGGAGAGCAGGGCGAACCGTTCCTCCAGGTGCCGGGAGATCTCCTGGAGGGACATCGCACGGGTGCGCGCCGCGGCCAGCTCGATGGCCAGCGGAAGACCGTCGAGGCGTCGGCAGATCTCCGCCACCACCTCCATCGCTTCGTCGTCGAGGACCAGGCCCGGGTCGGCCAGGGAGGCCAGTTCGACGAACATGGCCACGGCGGTGGACTGCCACGGGTCACCCTCGGGGAGCCCGAGGGGGTCCAGGGAGATCAGTGCCTCCCCGTTGACAGCGAGGGGTTCTCGGCTGGTGGCGAGCACGCACAGCTGCGGGCAGTGCGCGAGCAGACGTACGAGCACAGCGGCGACGTCGTCCACCAGGTGCTCGCAGTTGTCCAGGACCAACAGGGTCCGGCTCCCGGAGAACGCGGAGAACACCTGGGACAGGCGGCTGGGACCGAGGTCCTGACCAACCGCGAGCGGACCGCCGCCGATACCGGCGGCGGCGGCCAGCGCGTCGATGATGCCGCTCTCCTCCCGGGCCACCGCCAGTTCCACGAAGTAGACCTGGCGGTCACCTCCCTCGTCGCGGGAGGCGAACTCGGCCGCGGTACGGGTCTTGCCCACCCCGCCGGGGCCGAAGAGGGTCACCAGGCGGGTGCGTTCCAGCAGGGCCCCGATCGATTCGAGTTCCTGTTCTCGGCCGAAGAAGCGGGTGAGATAGGGGTTGGACCAGCCGTGCCGGGGTGGTGCCACCGCACGCAGGATGTTCGTGTGGAGTTCACGGAGCCATGGAGAGGGCTCCGCCCCCAGTTCCTCGGCCAGGGTGGTGCGCAGACGCTCGTAGGCGGCCAGGGCCTCGCCGTCGCGGCCGCTCTGGCGCAGGGCCTGGAGCAGTAGACCGTGGCAGCGTTCCCGTAGCGGGTGGGCGTCGCACATGGCCCGCAGTGCCGGGACCGGGTCGTCCTTCCCCCCGGTCCGGACACCGCTCTCGATCAGATCCTCGGTGGCGCTCAGCCGTAGCTCCGCCAGGCGCCGACGCTCGGTCTCGGCGAAGCGCGCGCGAACGTCCACCAAGGGTTCGTCGCGCCACAGGTCCAAGGCGCGGCGAAGGGCATCGGCGGCCCTGTGGGGATCGTGGCCGCGCAGCAGGGCCCCACCCCGGGCGACCAGCTGCTCGAAGACGTGCGAGTCGACCTCTTCGGGGGAGACGTCGAGTACGTACCCGCCGGGCATCGCCACGGGACCGAGGTCGGTGACGTCCTGGGCTCGCAGTCGGGAACGGGCTCTGGAGGCCAGCCGCTGGACGGTGCTGTTACCGCCGTCCGGTGGAACACCGTCCCACAGGTCCTCCAGCAGAACCGCCGTGGGCACCACCTGCCCCGGAGACAGCGCCAACCGGGCCAGCAGGGAGACCACACGCCCACCGGGGACGGACGACAGCCGCCCCCGGCCGTCTCGAACCCCGAAGGACCCCAGCATCTCTACGCGCATGATTCGAATCTGCCAGAACGGTCCCGGCCTCACAAACGGTCCCCGGGTCCGCTACCGGCCCCGAGCACGGGTGGGACGACCGAAACCGATCCTTCAGGAGTTCGGGGAGGTCTACCCCGTTCGGGTGCCCCGGCGGCGTGCGACCTCGTAGAGGGACACGCCCGCGGCCACGGAGGCGTTCAGGGACTCCGCTCCGCTGATCGGGATGCTCGCGACCACGTCACAGGTCTCCCGAACGAGGCGGGACAGACCCTTTCCTTCGGCACCCACGACGATGACGAGGGGGCCGGTGGCCAGCTCCAGCTCGGGCAGCTGCGTGTCGCCATCGGCGTCGAGACCGGCGACGAACAGGCCCGCCTTCTTGTAGGCCTCCAGGGTCCGGGTCAGGTTGGTGGCCTGGGCGACCGGAAGCTTGGCCAGCGTGCCGGCGGAGGTCTTCCAGGAGGTCATGGTCACCCCGGCCGCCCGACGCTCGGGGATGAGCAGACCGTGCGCACCGAAGGCCGCGGCGGAACGAGCGATGGCGCCCAGGTTGTGCGGATCGGTCACCCCGTCCAGGGCCACGATCAGCGCCGGCGTGTCCGACTCCAGCGCCTTGTCCAACAACCCGTCGGCTGCCCAGTACTGGTAGGGCCGCACCTGCAACACGATGCCCTGGTGGGCCGCGTCGGGCAGACCGTTGCTCTCGCAACGACGGTCCAGTTCGGTCCGGTTCACCTCGACCACGTCCACGCCCTGCGCGCCGGCCATCTTGGCCGCCTCGTTGACGCGCGCGTCCGGGTCGAGGCTGTTGGACAGGAACAGGCGGATGGCGGGCATGCCCGCACGCAGAGCCTCGACGACCGGGTTACGGCCGATCAGCAGGTCGGAGTTGTCCGGACGGTTGGGCGAACGCTCGGCACCGGCACCACCCTGGCCGCCGGAACGCGAGGCACTGTTGTTCGCCTTGTGCCTCTGCTTGCCGTCGTACCAGTGCCGCTGCTCGGCGGGCAGGGTACCGCTCTTGGCTTCGAGGGACCGACGTCCCTTGCCGCCACTGCCCTTGGTCGGGCCCTTCTTGTTCTTCTTCGCCGGCATGATCGCCGCCTCCTGATACGTATCGCGAGCATGCCGGAAGAACACTTCCGGCCGATGGGGTCGCCGTCTCGCCCATGGGCGGCGGCAAACTCCCAGCCTAGTGGGGACGCGTGACCACACGCGTCGATTCGGGATCGGTCGATTCAGCCCCGGCGCAGATCCCAGCGGGGCCCCTGTGGGGTGTCCTCGACCACCACGCCGGCCTCGATGAGCTGGTCGCGGATGGCGTCGGCGGCGGCGTAGTCCTTACGCCCCCGAGCGGCCTGGCGCTGTTCGAGCGCGACCGCGACGAGCGCGTCCACGACCTCGCTCAGCCCCTGGTCACCGCTGGCCCACTGCGGGCTCAACGGGTCCAGACCGAGCACGTCCAGCATGGTGCGCAGTTCGGTCGCCAACTCCGCGGCCCGTTCCTTGGAACCGGAGGCCAGTGCGGTGTTGCCCTCGCGCACATACCCGTGGACGACCGCCAACGCCTGCGAGACCCCGAGGTCGTCGTTGAGCGCCTCGGCGAACTCCGCGGGGACGTCCAGGGCGTGCCCGACGGGGCCCGACACCTCGACGGCGCGGGTGAGGAAACCCTCGATGCGCTGGTAGGCCGAGGCTGCCTCCTGCAGCGCGGCGTCGGAGTAGTCGATGGTGGACCGGTAGTGCGCCTGCCCCAGGTAGTAGCGCAGCTCGACGGCCCGCACCTTCTCCAGCATCTGCGGGATGCGCAGCGAGTTGCCGACCGACTTGCTCATCTTCTCGCCGCCCACGGCCAGCATGCCGTTGTGCAGCCAGTACCTGGCGAACCCGTCACCGGCGGCCCGGGACTGCGCCTGCTCGTTCTCGTGGTGCGGGAAGACCAGGTCCAGGCCACCACCGTGGATGTCGAAGCTGGGACCCAGGTACTTGGTCGCCATGGCCGAGCACTCCAGGTGCCAGCCCGGGCGGCCACGGCCCCACGGGGTGTCCCAGGTGGGCTCACCCGGCTTGGCGCCCTTCCACAGGGCGAAGTCACGGGGGTCACGCTTGTCCCGGCCGGAGTCGGTGTCCGCGGCCTCGACCAACTGGTCCGGACGCTGGTTGGACAGCTCCCCGTAGGCCGAGTAGGAGCCCACGTTGAAGTAGACGTCACCGCAGCCGTCCTCGGACGGGTAGGCGTGACCCACGTCGATGAGACGCTGCATGAGCTCGATCATCTCCGGCACGTGGCCGGTGGCGCGCGGCTCGACCGTGGGCGGCAGGCAGCCCAGGGAGTCGTAGGCCCAGGTGAAGGCACGCTGGTTGCGCTCGCTCACCTGCCACCACGGAACGCCCTCGTCGGCGGCGACCTTGATGATCTTGTCGTCGATGTCGGTGACGTTGCGGCAGAAGGTGACCTCGTACCCGAGGTGGGTCAGCCAACGGCGCAGGATGTCGAAGTTGACGCCCGACCTGATGTGGCCGATGTGGGGAGGCGCCTGCACCGTGGCACCGCACAAGTACAGGGAGGCGCACCCTTCACGAATCGGGGTGAACTCTCGGACCTGTCGGGCACTGGTGTCATAGAAGCGCAGACTCACAGTGTCAAGCGTATCCGCTTTCCCCTCGCCCATGCGTCACAAACCTCTAAGCTTCACCACCCCTCTCCGCTCTCCGGACAGTCCTGAGCACTTATAAGTGGTGAACCGTATTCACCCGGCCCAGATGTGACTTGCCCCCTTCACAAGGGACGACTCGCCCGGGCCGCGACCGAACACGCTCCATCAATTCCCCCGGGAACAGACATAGTCACCGGCTCTCAGGTCGTCGGGAAGCAACCGGAATCGGCTGGAATCTCGTGTTAGCGCCACCGGCTGGACTACGCTTCCATGACGATGGCCCCTTACAACAACGCCCCCGAGACAGGGACACGTAACGGTCGTAGCGCGGATCGCGGCGCGGGAGCCGGTGCTCTCGTCTTCGGCGCGCTGTTCGTCGGCGTCATCGCCGTGTGCGCGCTCTTCATCGCCTACGAGGGCATCTACCGCCTCGCCGCGATCGTGCACGCCGACAGCGCCCTTCCGCTGGCCCACGTCTTCCCGGTGACCTTCACCCTGCTGGTCCTCATGGCCTTCTGGGTCAGCTACATGCTGCGCGCGGCGCCACCGAGCGAACGCCTGTGGATCGACATCGGGCTGATCCCGCTGCTGATCCTCAGCGCCGCGGTACCCATGGTCCTGACCAGGACCACCTGGTTCTCCGAACTGGGCGACACCCTCCCCCGCGGTCTCACCGTGGTGGTGGCGGTGGCGCCCCTGGCCGCACTACTGGTCGCCTTCCTGCTGTGGATCGCCGTACGGGCACACGTCCGGCGTCGGAACGCCCAGGCGCGGCCCCGACCCAAGCCCAGCGACGACCGCACCACGGTCCTGCGCGGTGCGCCCAAGCCTCGCCCCGAGCCCCGGGAAGAAGTGCCCGAGGCCCTCCAGACGCGACTGCTGCGTCTGGGCGGCGAGTCGGAGGTCGGCGACGCGCCGGAGGAGCCAAAGGAACCGGAAGAGCCGGCAGAGGTCGACCCGAGACGCGATGCGGCGGAGACGAGTGGGTCCGAAGCACCCACCGAACCCATCCCCCGCACGAAGGAAAGGGAGGAAGAGGAAGCGGAGGAGCCCGCAGAGGAGCTGACCGCGACCGCTTCGGCCGGCGTGGAGACACCCGAACCCGACCTGGCGGAGCCCGAGCCCTCCGTCCCCACCGTTCGGCTGCCGCGACGCACCCGCAGCGGCGACAACCCGATCAAGCGGGCCGCCACCGAAGCACCGGTCGTGCCGGGAGCGGCGGCCCCCGAGCCGGAACCGTGGGACGTCGACGACACCGAGGACTTCCACCCGGTGACGTGGGAGGCCTCCGCCGACGAACGGCACGAAGGGTTCATGCACGAACCCGACGTCGGCGACCCCAGCTCGGACGAGGCCGAGGCCCCGCGACTCACGCCGGTGGCCACCGATGCAGACGAGCAGAACGAGCCGGACGAACCGGACGAACCGGACGAGGAGTCGACGGGTACGGAGTCGACGGGCGAAGAAGCCGAGGCCGACGACCCGGCCCCCGCCACTACCGCGGAGCGTGTGAAGAAGCTGCCCGGGGTTCGCCTGTTCTTCCCCGAACGCACCGACGAAGCCCCGGAGGCAGAAGCCCCCCAGTCGGCGAAGCCGGCCGCGATCCCCGAGCCCGAGGCGACGACCGAACCGGCCCCGGAGCCCCCCATCGACCCGGTACCGGCGGAAGCCGAACCGGTGCCCGAAGCCGAACCGGTGCCCGAAGACGAGCCGGTATCCGGAGAAGAGCAGGAACCGGCCGCCCGAGACGAGCCCTCGGATGAGGACACCCCCTTGTGGGAGCCCCCGACCGATGACTCCGCGCCCTCCTCCCTGGACGACTACGTGCCACCGGTGTGGACACCGCCCGAGGACGAGACCTCGACGGAGCAGGACCCCCTGCCATCACTCGACGCGGTCGCCAAGCGCACCGGATCGGCAGCGGGCCTCGCCCTGGACCACGACACCGGACCGGAGGTGCGTGCCGCTTTCCGGTTGGGGTCCATGCCGCCGGGTGCCGCACGCCCCGAACCGGCCCCCGAGCCCGAACCCGAGCCCGATCTTGAGTCGGTGGAGGAACCGACCGCCGAGGAGATCGACCGGGCACCGGAGCCCGCCCCCGAGGCAGAGCCGCCGGCCGAGCAGGAGAGGCGTGAGAAGCCGGAGAGGCCCACTCCGCGGTCCCGTCGCGAGGAAGCGATGCGCAAACGTCCGATGGTCCTCAAGCCCCCGAGGCCGCCGATGCCGGACTTCGCGTCGGGCCCACCTTCACGAAGGGTGCGCAGCGAGCCGCTACCGCCCGAAGAGTACTGACACGACCGGCCCCGGAGCCCCGAAGGCTTCCGGGGCCGACGTGTGTCCAGACCCAAGCGTCTGCCTCCCCCCGGCTCCGAACCGATGGCATCGTGCGTGTCGGGTGGTCGGCCACTGCTCGGGATATAGGAAGAGCAGTCGAACAGGCAGGGGGCTTCCTGAGAACTGCGTCCACAGCCTGTGGATACAACCTGGTGGTCGTGCGGCTGTCAGGTCTGTGCTGTGAGCGTCCGAGGACTCTCTGTCTCAGGCCCGTGGACGACCCCCTGATCGGACCTCACCGTCAGGAGGGTCCGGCCCCGCACCTGTTCAGGAGGGGTTTCGGACCCAGGGCCATCGTTCGAGTCACGGGCCGGATACAGGTTCTTACGCCGGCCGGCCCATCGTCCTCACGGGCCGCGCCGCCTCTCACCCCCGCGAGCCTCTACCGCTTCCCTCGCAGCCTTCACCACCGCGCCACTTCAGAGCTTCCCCCGCGCCCCGTTCAGCCCGTACCGGCTCACCGTGCGAACACGTGCGGCCTCCGCGCCCGGCCGGGTGCGAAGGCCACAGGTGGTGCGTCCGGTTCAGTCCACGGGTGCGCAGAGAGCGGTCGCGACGGCCGCGATGCCCTCGCCTCGGCCCGTGAGGCCCAGGCCGTCGGTGGTGGTCGCCGAGATGCTCACAGGCGCGCCCACGACCTCGGAGAAGGTCTTCTCCGCTTCGTCACGCCGGGGCGCGAACTTGGGCCGGTTGCTGATGATCTGGACGGCCACGTTGCCGATCTCGAAACCGGCGGCGTGCACGCGCGTGACGGTCTCGGTGAGCAAGGCGACACCCGAGGCGCCTTTCCACCGGGGATCGGAGGTCCCGAAGTTGGATCCGAGGTCTCCGAGTCCGCAGGCGGACAACAACGCGTCGCAGGCGGCGTGAGCGGCGACATCACCATCGGAATGGCCGCTCACACCATCTTCCCCCGGCCATTCCAAACCGGCGAGATAAAGTGTTCTTCCAGGAGAAAACGGGTGGACGTCGGTACCGACGCCCACCCGAGGCATTTTCGTCATGAATTACGTGATTCCGCGACTATCAGCTCGTCAGAACGTCATCGAGGATGGCCTCGGCCTTGTCCTCGTTGGTCTTTTCCGCGAGCGCGAGTTCGCTGACGAGAATCTGCCGCGCCTTGGCGAGCATCCGCTTCTCACCGGCGGACAGGCCACGTTCCTTGTCCCGTCGCCACAGATCACGCACGACCTCGGCGACCTTGTTGACGTCGCCCGACGCCAACTTCTCCAGGTTCGCCTTGTAGCGCCGCGACCAGTTGGTGGGCTCTTCGGTGTGCGGTGCCCGCAGCACCTCGAAGACCTTGTCCAGGCCTTCCTGCCCCACCACGTCACGAACGCCGACATCCTCGGCGTTCGCGGCCGGCACTCGCACCGTCAGATCGCCCTTGTCAACCCTCAGAACGAGGTAGGTTCTGTCCTCGCCCTTAATAGTGCGAGTCTCGATCGCTTCAATACGAGCAGCCCCATGATGGGGGTAGACAACAGTGTCGCCGACCTTGAAAGCCATGTGACAGGTACCCCTTCCGCTACACCAAGGATACCATGAATCCGTGACTTAACGTACCTATTGGCTTTGCGAACACGCAGGTCAAGCCACACTTTTTAGGGCTTGACAAAGTGTACCCGAGAGGCCTTCGACGCCTGGTCGGAACGGCCCGGAGAGGCCTCGAACCCCCGCTGGCCAGCCGAAGTGTGACGCCGAGGCTCTGTACGTGGGGTAGGGTTCGCCCTCGCACGGGCACTCTCCGCGAGGGTCTATAGCGATTTAGATCACTATTTCGGACGGGGTTGGCCCGACGTTGACGCGTCCGGATCTCGACAACCCCGGTTCCAGGCTCTTCCCGCGCCCTCCCGCCAACGCGAAGGGCCCCGGAACACGGAAGTCCCAGGGCCCGATGACGACTTTCGCGGGATCAGTCCTCGGGTTCGTAATCCTCGCGCTTCTCTCCGGTCACCATGTAGATCAGGTTGTCGGCGACGTGCACCGCGTGGTCACCGTAACGTTCGTAGAAACGCCCGACCAAGGTCACGTCCATGGTCGCCTCGACCCCGTACTCCCATCCCGGGGCGAGGATGCGCTGCAGCAGCTTGCGCCGCAGACGGTCCATCTTGTCGTCGTCCTTGTCCAGCTCCAGAGCGGTGTCGGGGTCCTTCGCCGAGATCACCTCTCCGGCCTTGGTGACCAGTAGCTCCGCCTCGTGGCCCATCTCCAGGACGATCGAGCGGACCGGCTTGGGGATCGCCGAGTCGGGGTGCCGGCGGCGGGCGATCTTGGCGAGGTGGACGGCGTGGTCACCCATCCGTTCCAGGTCACCTCGCATGTACAGGGAGGTGATGATGGTCCGCAGGTCGGTGGCGACCGGCTGCTGCCGCGCCATCAGGCTGAAGGCGGTGTCCTCGATCTCCTGGTCGAGTCGGTTGATCGCCTCGTCACCGGAGATCACCTCTTGGGCGGCGGTAAGGTCGCTGTCCAGCAGTGCGGTGGTGGCACGCGCGACGGCGTGCCTGGCGAGCCTGGTCATCTCGACGAGGCGTTCGCTCAGGCTGTCAAGGTCCTCGTGGTACGTATCGCGCATAAGGTCAATGCTCCCAGTGTGAGTTTGAAGAACCGGCCAAGAGTCGGTGAACTATGGAAGAACCTCGGTTGTGTCGCATGCCCTTGCCGAGTAAACCCCTAGTCGGCACGTTTACGATCGAATCGTGCAAGGGGAACTTCTCGCCGCTGTAACCGGCATCATCGGGCTCGTGCTGGGCGTCGTCATAGGCGTTATCGCCGCCGGTCGTTTCTTCCGGTCGCGAGCGGAACAACTGGAGCCGCCACCACGCCAGGAAGGAAACGCCCTCCCATCAGGGATCGCGGAGGTTCTCACAGCGCTGCCCTCCTCCGCCGTCGTGTTGGACTCCGGGGACAGGGTGCTGCGCGCTTCCTCCGCCGCCCGGGCCTTCGGGCTCGTCCGTGGCGAGGAACTGGTCATAGGCGAACTCCTCTCGATGGCCCGCAAGGTCCGTCGGGACGGAGTCATCCGCGAGACCTCGCTCGAAGTGGCCGTCCGCAAGTTCGGCCCCGACGCCACGTCCTTCGCCGTGCGGGTGGCGCCGCTCGGCGGCACCGGATTGGTACTGGTCCTGGCCGAGGACCAGACCGAACACCGTCGTGTGGAGGCGGTCCGCCGTGACTTCGTAGCCAATATCTCGCATGAACTGAAGACCCCGGTGGGCGCCCTCTCCCTTTTGGCGGAGACCGTACAGGACGCCAGTGACGACCCGG
Source organism: Nocardiopsis sp. JB363 (assembly GCF_900143625.1). Classification (GTDB taxonomy): domain Bacteria; phylum Actinomycetota; class Actinomycetes; order Streptosporangiales; family Streptosporangiaceae; genus Nocardiopsis. The sequence continues at coordinate 78,872 of NZ_FRFF01000201.1, read as the reverse complement.
AGGCGGTCCGTCGATTCACCGAGCGCATGCAGATCGAGGCCTCCCGACTGACCGCCGTCATCCAGGACCTCATCACTCTCTCTCGTATCCAGGGCGCCGAGCCGATCGCCGAACCGGCCCCGGTGAACCTGGAATCCATCGTGGAGGAGTCGATCGACGCGGTGCGCATGCCCGCCGACGCCAAGGGGATCGAGCTGGTCGGCAGCGGAGCCGAGGGGCTGATCGTGCTGGGTGACGACGCCATGCTCGGCACCGCCTTGCGTAACCTGATCATCAACGCCGTCGCCTACAGCCCGAAGAACACCCGGGTGGCGGTCTCCGTGGGGATCGCCCGGTCGAGCGTCGACATCAGCGTCGCCGACCAGGGCATCGGGATCCCCCAACAGGATCTGGAGAGAATCTTCGAGCGGTTCTACCGTGTGGACGCCGCTCGAAGCCGAGCCACCGGAGGTACCGGTCTCGGCCTGGCGATCGTCAAACACATCATGACCCACCACCGTGGAGAAGTGACCGTGTGGAGCAAGGAGGGGTCCGGGTCGACGTTCACTCTGCGTCTGCCCAGACCGGAGAGCCGGGAGTTCGACACGTCCCGGAACGACAATCACCAGGAGACGGCACAGTGACGCGTGTACTCGTAGTAGAGGACGAGGAGTCCTACAGCGACGCCCTGTCGTACATGCTGCGTAAGGAGGGTTTCGAGGTCGCGGTGGCCCCTACCGGCACCGTGGCTCTGGAGACCTTCGACCGGACCGGGGCCGATCTGGTTCTGCTGGACCTCATGCTGCCGGGGCTTTCCGGCACCGAGGTCTGCCGCACCCTGCGCCAGAAGTCCAACGTCCCCGTCATCATGCTCACCGCCAAGGACTCCGAGATCGACAAGGTCGTCGGTCTGGAATTGGGCGCCGACGACTACGTGACCAAGCCGTTCTCCTCCCGCGAGCTCGTGGCGCGGATCCGCGCGGTGCTGCGTCGCCGGGGCGAGGTCGAGGCACCGACCAGCGTCATCTTGGAGGCCGGTCCCGTCCGCATGGACGTGGAGCGGCACGTGGTGACGGTGCGCGGCGACAACGTGCAGTTGCCCCTGAAGGAGTTCGAGCTGCTGGAGGTGCTCCTGCTCAACGCCGGGCGCGTGCTCACGCGGATGCAGCTCATCGACCGGGTGTGGGGCGCCGACTACGTCGGTGACACCAAGACCCTGGACGTGCACGTGAAGCGGCTGCGGGCCAAGATCGAGGAGGACCCGAGCAGTCCTCGGTACATCGTGACGGTGCGCGGGCTCGGCTACAAGTTCGAGCCGGTGACCGTCGAGGTGGAGTAGCTCCGGACACGGGTGGTCCCGTTACGGGTTCCCCGCGCCGGTACTTCGCCGAGCTTCGACCCCCCGTGTCCCGGGCGGCTGCTTCGTCACCGCCCGGGACTTTCGGTATGCCTTCGCACTGCGAGGGCGAGGACCTCGCAGGCGCGCCGCAGGTCCGGCCTCGGGGTGGCTCCGTAGCCGATGACGAGCCCGTGGACACGAGGTTCCGCGTGGCTGGTCCGGCTGGTGTCCTCGACCAGGATCCCTTCGGCCGTGGCGGCCTCGATCACCGGTGCCACCGCCTTCTCCGGCAAAGGGAGCAGGACGTGCAGTCCGGCGGTGTCCCCGGTCAGGTGGGCCCCCAGATGTTCCACGAGCAGTGCGCGGCGGCGGGCGTACTCGCGGCGCATCCGACGCAGGTGTCGGTCGAGGTCGCCGCGTTCCAGGAGCAGCTCGGTGGCGGCCTGGACGGGTCCGCTGGTGCGGTCGGACAGGTCTGCGCGCACGGTGGCCAGGCGGTCGACGAGGTCGGGGTCGGCGACGATCCAGCCGATTCCCAGGTCGGGGTCGAGGGTCTTGGAGAGCGTGCCGAGCAGGACGACCCGTGCCTGGTCCAGTCCGTACAGGGCGGGCAGGGGCGCCACGTCGTAGCGGAACTCGGCGTCGTAGTCGTCCTCCACCACCAGGGCACCGGTACGCGCCGCCCAGGTCAGAAGCCGTTCGCGGCGGGGTACGGGGAGTCGTCCGCCGAGCGGGTACTGGTGGGCGGGGGTGGTGTAGACGAGGCCGAGGTCGTCGGGCAGCTCGTCGGTACGGAGTCCGTCGCGGTCGACGGGGCAGGGCACGATGTGGGCGCCGCGGGCGGCCAGGATGGACCGGGCCCTCCCGTAGCCGGGGTCCTCCACGCCGGCGCGGGTACCGGGTCCGAGCAGGGCCGCGACCAGGTCGAGCCCGTTGCCGGTGCCCCGGGTGACGATGAGGTTCTCCGAGCCGACACGGATGCCGCGGGCGCGGCGCAGGTGTTCGGCGAGGAGTTCGCGGAGCCGGGGCCGTCCACGCGGGTCGGGGACGCTGTCGGGCACGTGCTCGGCGGCGTGCCGCCACGCGCGGCGCAGGGCGGCCCGGTCGTGGTCGTGCACCCAGGGCGCGCCGGGGCGCAGGTCGACACGGCCCTTCCCGCGCACCTGCTCCCGGGTGGGGTGGTCCTCGGGCGACGGCGGGCCGTTGCGGGGGACCGGCGTCGTGCGCGGGGCGAGGGGTTCGTGCGCGGCGACGAACGTGCCCGAACCGTGCCTGCCCTCCAACCATCCCTCGGCGTAGAGCTGTTGGTAGGCGTCGGTGACGACGGTGCGACTCACCCCGAGTTGAGCGGCCAGGGAGCGGCTGGAGGGGAGCCGTTCGGAGGGACGGAGCACCCCGGTGGTCATGGCCGTACGCAGTTCCGACGCCAGCTGGGTGGTGAGCGGGGTGGGGTCGGACCGGTCCAGGCGGATCGCGGGATCGGCGAGGCGACGAGGCAAAGTGGTCCTCCGTTATCGGCGGAAAGTGGCCATGGTCGAGGTATCCACTTTCTTTCTACGGTGAACGCATGCTCTCCAGCGAATCCGAACCCGAACCCGCGTCCGCGTCCGAACGCACGCTCTCCCCCACCGAACGCACCCGGCTCAAGCGGGCGAAGCACAAGGCCCGCAGCGACCGTTCCGAGCTCTACGACCTCCTCGACGAGGGGCTGGTCTGCCACGTGGGCGTGGTGGTGGACGGCGCTCCCCGTGTGCTGCCGACCGGCTACGCACGGATCGGCGACACCCTCTACCTGCATGGATCCACCGGCGCCCGATTCCTCCGCGAAATCGGTGAGGTGTGCGTGACGGTCACCCTGTTGGACGGGATCGTGATGGCGCGGTCGGCCTTCCACCACTCGATGAACCACCGGTCGGCGATGGTCTTCGGAACGCCTCGGGTGGTCACCGACCCGAACGAACACGAGGCGGCGCTACGGGCCACCACCGAGCATTCGGCACCGGGCCGGTGGGGCGCGGTGCGTCGGCCGAGCGTGAAGGAGGCGGCGGCGACCCGGGTGCTGGCGCTGTCACTGGCGGAGGCGTCGGTGAAGGTGCGTACGGGGCCACCGTCCGACGATCCGGAGGACCATGACACCCCGGTCTGGGCGGGTGTGCTGCCGATGCGCACGGTGTTCGACCCCCCGGTCACCACCCCGGACCTGCGCCACGACCTGCCCGCCCCGCCTCACGTGACCGCCCGGGTCACACCTCCAGGACGACGGTGAACGGGCCCTCGTTGGTCATCCCCACGGACATCTGCGCGCCGAACACCCCGGTGGCGACCTCGGCTCCCTGTTCGCGCAGTTCCTTGACGACGGCGTCCACGAGGGGTTCGGCGACCGGGCCCGGGGCCGCCGCCTGCCACGTGGGGCGGCGTCCCTTGCGGGCGTCTCCGTAGAGGGTGAACTGGCTGACCACCAACAGCGGGGCCTCGATGTCGGAACAGGACTTCTCGTCCTCCAGGATCCGCAGCGTCCAGAGCTTGCGGGCGATCTTGGCGGCCTCGGCCTCCGTGTCGGTGTGGGTGACACCCACGAGCGCCATGAGTCCGGGGCGGGTGATCTCCCCGACCACCTCGTCGTCCACCGTCACCGAAGCGTGTGACACCCGCTGCACGACCGCGCGCATGGGTTCCCCCTCTTGTCCTCGTCGGCTCTCCTCGCCCCGGCCCGGAGCGTGTCTACTTCGATCGTTGCAGCTGGTTGAGCAGCCCGGTGCGACGGGTGTTGGTGATGACACCGGTGAGGGTGAACACGAACGTGGTGATGGAGTCCGTGAAGTCCTCGATCCGCCACTCGCGCGGTCCCGTGTACCAGTGCAGGCCGTCTCCGTCGAGCTCCTCCGGTTCGAGGTCGGCGATGGCGGCGCCGGCCAGGATGTTGGCCCAACGCTCCACGTCGTCGAAGATCACCGCGTAGGGCAGGTAGCGCGAGTACAGCTCCACCCGTTGCCCCGGCGGCACGGTCTGGGCGCGTGGGCTCAGCAGGTAGTCGCGAAAACCCATGGTGTGCGCGTACACGGAGCTGCCCAGTCCGGTCTTCGCGGGCATGTACTGGGCGCCCGCGGTGATGGCGGCGCCCGCGATGACGACGGCCAGTCCGGTGAAGGCGGCGTGGGTGAACACCGCGAGGAGGACGGTCGATAGGACGCCGACCGCGGTGGTGACCATTCCGACGGTGGTCCAGACACCGCGGACCCGGCTGGGTGAGCGGGAGAACCACTTCAGCCGCACCATGTCCTGGTACAGCTCGTCCCGGACCCGGTCGATCCGAGCGGGGAAGTCGGTGGAATGCCGAGGCGAGGCGAGTTGGGACATGCGCACCGTGCGCTCGTCCCCGAAGAGGGCGTCCAGCAGCAACCACTCGGAGGCGAGCAGCTTCTCCTCGATCGGGCCGTCCAGTCGGACCAGTCGCCAGTCCACCGAGGTGAAGTGCTCGTGCGGAAGTTCCTCGACCCGGATGTAACCGCGTACGGCCAGGTCCAGGACTCCGGCGGTGAGGTCGGCGATGTCGACGCGTTCGTCGACCAGCGTGCCGATCTGGCCGGGGTGGACACCGTCGGGGGCGTGGAAGCGCAGCCGACCGTGTTCGCCGGGCTCGATCGGTGCGTGGTCTCCCTGGGAGGCCTCACTGCGCAGGGCGCGTTCGTCACGGCCACGGATGCGGATGAGAGCGATCAGGCCGCCCACCAGGACCAGCAGCAACAGACCGAAGACGCTTCCGGTCGCCGGGGTGACCGCGAAGGCCGACGCGAGGGACCAGCGTCGGGTGAGGATGGGTTCGCCCTCGGCTGTGCCGGGCGGGTAGTTCACGACGATGTCGAGCCGATCGTCCGGGCCCATGTCGGCCTGGAGGAAGTGCGCGACGACCGCTTCGCCGCCCATGTCGGAGGCGGTGCAGTACATGGAGCTGCGAGGTTCGCCCGCCAGGCAGGACAGGGCCTCCGGTGGCAGGGGCGCGTTGACGGTGACCTCGGTGGTGCGGACCGGGTGGCTGTAGGCGCCCACCGCGCGCCACTCCAGTTGGACCCCCTGGGCGACCTCGCTGACCGTGCCGCCCACCCGGTAGGACAGGCGCACGCCTCGTGCGTCCTCGGTGGGGATGCGCACCAGCAGGGCGCCGCCGGCGTCCTCGGTCTCCACCTCGACGGTCGCGCCGTCGGCGTCGACCGCGGTGACACCGTCGATCTCGAACCGACGGTCGTGATCGGTGTCGTAGATCATGGTGGAGGTCAGCGCCCGGGTGAAGGTCTCGGGGGCCTCTCCCTCGAAACGGATGGCCTCCTCACCGCTGAGTACGCCATGCCGGTCCAGTTCGAGGGTGATCTCGTTGGTGATGGAACCCTCGGCGGCCGCATGGGGCACGGTCCCCGCCGAGGCGTGCCCCGGTACTGTGGTGAACGGTGCGGCCGCCGCCGCGTGCGCCTCCTCTCTCGGCCACGCCACGGTGACCGCTGTGACCAGCGAGGAGAACACGAGCAGGGCCGTCGCCCAAGCGACGGCCGCACGCCAGGAGCCGACCCACCACATGACGCGAGAGCCTATCCGGTCCTCCCCCGGGCCGTGTCCGCAGGGCGCCCCCCGCGGCGTCGTGAATCGGTGTCCCCGAACAGCCGCCGCCCGCCCTCCGGCGAGGTCCGACAGGGCCCTGGGTCGGACGGACGTGGGCACGTGGTGAGGAGGGCTCGCCCGGCCCCGGACCTCGACCCCTGGGCGGAACCTCGTGGCTTCCTACAGCGCATGGGGCTGGGCGTGTCCCTGTCCCTCGGTACGGGACTGGCCGCGGTCGGGTTCACCGGATTCCTGGCGATCTCGGCGATGCTGCCGGGCGCCGAGCCGGCCTGGGGCGACCCGGTCGGCACCGATCCCACGGAGCTGATGTCCGCGGACGCGGAGGGCCGGCCGGTCGACCACCCGGACGCGCGGATCGACGACCCTCTCGGCCAGAACCCGCTGTACGCGACGGGTGAGCTGGGTGAGGTGACGTGCTCCCCACCGACGTTGGACCAGGAAGACCCTCGTTCGGTCGAGGTGTTCGTGCACGCGATCGCCGACTGTCTCGACACGGCCTGGGCGGCCTACTTCGACGAGGCCGGGCTACCGTTCAGCTCCCCCAACCGGATCTACTGGCACGACGAGGGGCACAGCCCCTGTGGTCCTTTTCCCAGTGGAGGCACCGCTGCGTTCTACTGCCAGGCCAATCAGGGCCTGTATCTGGGGGTGAAGGACATCGTGGCGGCTTCGGCGAGCAGTGAGGAACCCGAGGCCTACACGTTCCTGCTCAGCCACGAGTACGGCCACCACGTGCAGGGCCAGTCCCGGATGCTCGCCGAATTCCACGCCCTGCGGGCCAACGCCGACGACGAGACCGCCGACGAGTTGACCCGTCGCAACGAACTCCAGGCCAACTGTCTGGGCGGGGTGTTCGTCGGTTCCGCCGAGGAGTCCTTGGGTTACCAGGAGCGCGAGCGGGAGAACATCCTCGACGACGTCGTGCGCCGCTCCGACCACGCGGGCACCGGCACACACGGTTCGACGGAGAACGGCCGACTGTGGACCGCGCACGGGTTGGATCGGATGGATCCGGCCGCCTGTAACACGTGGGAGGCCCGCGAGGAGCTGGTGCGGTGAACGCGGCCTTGAACCACGGTGGTCCCGACGAGTCCTCCCGGCTGGCGCGTGCGCGCCGGATGCACCGGAACAACCGTCGGGTGTTCAGCGTGGTCTGCGGTCTCCTGGTGACCGTGTTGGCGTTGTCGTTGCTGTCGTGGTCCACCGTTCAAAGGGGTGCGGGGTCGGAGGCCGGCACCGTGGTGGAGCGCGCCGAGAGCGGGGAGGACAAACCCGGGCAGGGCGGCTCGCTCTCGGCTTCCCCTACCGGGCAGTTGCAGTTGCCGGGCCAGGCGGTGCCGGACCGACCCACCGGAGAGGTGGCGCTGCTCGCCAATCCGCTGTACGAGACGGGGAGGCTGAGTCCCCTGCCGTGCCCGGTACCGGACGTGGACGTGGACGATCCCACCTCGTTGGAGGTGTTCCTGCACCAGGTCGCCGACTGTCTGGACGATGTCTGGCAGACCCAGTTCGAACGGGCGGGGATCGCCTTCAGCCCACCGGACCGGGTGTTCTGGACCGAGCCGGGCATGAGCCCGTGCCGCGCCTATCCCTCCGCGGCGGGCGCCTTCTACTGCCGTGCCAGTAGTGCCGTCTACATCGGTACCGAGGACGTGGTCGAGAAGTGGAACGGGGCCGAGGACAGCGTGGTGTACGCGTCCCTGCTGGCCCACGAGTACGCCCACCACGTGCAGGGCGAGTCCGGGCTGTTGGAGTACTACCACGAACAACGCCAGCTGGAGGAGGACGACGCCGGCCGCAACACCTGGACGCGCCGCAGCGAGCTTCAGGCCAACTGCCTGGCGGGGGCGTTCCTGGGTTCGGTGCGGGTGAGTTATCCGTTGTCCGGCGACGACCTCCAGGTGCTGTTGGACGACGCGTCCGCGACCGCGGACCGAGAGGGCGAGCCGGACGAGGCGCGCACGCACGGCGCCCCGGAGAACAGCGTCGGATGGACCCGCTCCGGGTGGGAGGAGCAGTCACCGGGGTCCTGCAACACCTGGGACGTGGAGGACGAGTCGCTGGTGGAGTGAACCGGCCTCTCGCCGCCCGCGGCCCCTCCCCCGGCCGATTCCGATCCCACGAGTTGTCCACAGGCTCGGAGATCACGCTGTCTCATGGCGACTCTGCGTGGCAGGATGCTGACATGCCGGACACAGCGGAACCCCTCCACGAACACTCCACCCGCGCACCCGCCCCTCGTACCCCTTCCACGTCCGACGGAGAGACCTCGCGCGCCCGCGACTGTGTGGAGTTGCGCGTCCACGGAGTGAGCGGTGGGCAGGCGGAGGAACTCCTGGACGTGGAGCCCGCCATGCGTGTGGGCGGCGACCGGTTGGCCGGGTTCTTCCGGTGGCGGCGGAAACCGGACACCGAGACCCTGCCGGGGATGCGTCGGGAGATCTTCGCCTGGGGCAACCTCACCTCGGGCGCCTCGTCACGAGCCTTCTGGCTCCTGTTGATGCCGTTCATGATGCTCAACGTGGCCTACTGGATGCGGCCGGGACGGATGGACGACGGCCAGACCGGGACCCGCAGGGTGGCCAACATCGCCTACGGGGCCGGGGTGCGGCTGTTGGCGCTCTCCCTGACCATGCTCATCGTCCTGGCCGCCGCCGGGGTGGGGATGGACCTGGTCGCCTGGCAGTGCGGTGGTCTGGGCGAGGAATGCGTGCGGGCACGGCCGTGGTTGGCCTTCCTCGCGTCGGCCTCCTCCCCGCTGTCCGCCCCGGGATGGTCGTTGCTGGTGGGCGCGGTGCTGCCGGCGGCGGTCGTGGTGGTGCTGTGGCGGTTGTCCCGGCGGACCGCGGCCGACTACGAGGTGGTGACCGGGCCGGTGCCGCCCCGGCACTCCGAGGACGCCCCGCTCAGCCACCCCGACTTCTGGCGCAACAGCGAGATCATGGCCCGGCTGCGGTCGGCGCACATCGCGATCGCCGTGAGCACCGTGGCGGCGCTGCTGCTCCTGCCACCCCTGCTGCACGACCTGGGCGGTCGAGGAGCCCCGCTTCCGGGCTCTCCAGGGTTGTGGACGGCCGGAGCGGTCCTTGCGGGGCTGTTGGCGCTCGTGGCGCTGCTGAGCACGGTGAGCGTGCTGGTCCCCGGCAAGGACGCCCGGTGGAACGCACGCGCCGACCGGCTGTGCCGCGTGTTGCGCGACACCATCCTGGGGTTGACCGCCGTCATCGCGGTGTACACGGTCTGGCCACGGCCGGGTTGGGTGGTCGAGGGGCGGCTCCCCGGCAGCGGCACCATGCTCAACAGCCTCTTCGCCGTGCAGGGCACCTTGGTGGTGATCCTGCTGGTGGCGGCGCTGGTGCTGTTCGCGGTGGACCGGCCGCACCGGCACACCGCCATGCGGGGGTTGGCCGGCCCGTCCACCGCCGCGTTGGGCACCCTGCTGGGCGGTGCCTTCTCCGCGGCCCTGGTCTACCAGGGGTCGCTGTGGTTGAGCGGCTGCGGCTCGATGGACGCCCCGGAGGCCGACTGTCTGGCGCTGTCCCCGCCCACCGCCTACTCCTGGCTCCAGTTGGCCTTCGCCTTCCAGGCGATCATCGTGCTGATCGTGGTGGTGGTCCTGGCCCTGTGGCTGCGCGGAGCGGTACGGGCCCAACTGCCGAAGGTCACCGCGCTCTACTCGCGCAGTGTCCGGGACCGGCGGACGTGGGACATCGCGCGTTCCCGAGCCATGGGCCGGATGACCGAAGCGCTACCGAAGATCCTGGGCGCCCTGCTGCTGCCGGTGGTGCCGTTGGTGGGGCTGGCCCTGTACTCGATCGTCACCGGAAGACTGGTGGCCGGACCCATGGACGCCCCCATGGCGGTCGCGGGCGGGTTCCAGGGCGTGGCCCAAGACGCCCTGGACGCGATGGTGGCGATGGGTTCACTGCTGGGCGGCGCCGCTCTGGTGGCGCTGGTGTGGATCGGCCGCAGTGCCTACCGAGACCGGCCGACCCGTCAGGCCGTGGGCGCGGTGTGGGACGTGGGCACCTTCTGGCCACGGGCGGCCCATCCGCTGGCTCCGCCGTCCTACGCCGAACGCGCCGTCCCCCAGCTCACCGCGAGGGTGCGCCGGATGGCCGGGGAGAACACCGGTGTGGTGCTGTCCGGTCACTCACAGGGTTCGGTGCTGGCGGCGGCCACGGTGTGGCAGCTGCCCGAGGAGTGCGCGGACCGGGTCTCACTGATCACCCACGGCTCCCCGTTGGACCGCTTGTACTCCCGCTACTTCCCCGCCTACTTCGGTCCGGTGGCCTTCACCGACCTGAACGGGAGGGTGGCGTCCTGGCGCAATCTGTGGCGGGTCACCGACGCCATCGCGGGGCCGGTACGTCGCTCCGGTCCCGACGGGGAGGAGGTGGTCGTGCCGACGGTCGAACCACTGCCGGACCCACGCTCCTACGACGCCCCACCCGGTGAGGCTCGCCGCCCGGAGATCCTCGGCCACTCCGACTACACCGGTGACCCCGCCTACGCGGAGGCCATGTGGCAGGTCATGCCCGCCGGACGACCATCGGGGGCCCCTGTTCCGGAGACCTACCAGGGCCCGTAGGGACCGTTGTTCTGGTTACCGCCCATGCCCTTGACCGCGGGACGTACATCCAACAGGAAGATGAGCGTGGCCACCAGACCGAGGATGACGAACATGCCCGTGCCGCTCAGGACCGCGAGCAGGGACAGACCCGACGCCACGGCGGTCAGGATCACCCAGAGCTTCTTGGTCTGCTTGTCCATGACCTCGAAGGCCTGCGCCGGTGTCCGGATCGCCTCGATCAACGCGTAGAGGCTGGCCACGAAGGTCACCAGGTAGACGAGCTGCCAGATCCAGTAAAACAAGACTCACTCCAGAGCTGCACATGATCGAACGGGGGTCCGCCCGCTCTCCACGGTAAACGGATCGGCGCCGATAATCGTGCCCGGAGGAGGCCCGGATCCGTTCGAGTCTCTCGGCCCGGTGGGAGGGACCCGGGTCAGACCGGGATGTTCCAGAGGCAGGTGACCGTGGCCAGGAGGAACGCGGAGGCGCCCATGATGATCGCGCCCGCGTGGTACGGGAGTTCGTCGTCGGGGTGCAGCAGGCGGTTGACCCGCCGCATCACCGTGGATTCGGCCGGATGTACGGCCGCCATCGCGCCGGCCGGGACCGGGACGGGCCCCGCCGCCCCGAAACGCAGTAGCGCCATGGCCAGCTCACGCGAGGAGCTCTTGCGCAGGGCCTGGTCGTCGGCGCACATCTCGATGAGCAGAGCGACGCTCTCGTAGTAGGTGCGCACCAGGTGCACTCGGGGGAAGGCCCGTTTGAGGGAGGAGAAGGGCAGCAGCACGAGGTCGTGACGCTGGCGCAGGTGGGCGTGCTCATGGGCGAGGACCGCGGCGAGTTCCCGATTGTCGAGGACTTCGAGGGCTCCGGCGCTGATGACCACCTGAGAGCGCAGGACGCCCGGCAGACAGTACGCGGCGGCCCCCGGATGGTCGACCACGCGGGCGCCGGGGACGTCGGGGTGGTCGCTGGCGACGAGTGCGAGGAGGTCGTGATGGCGTCTGCGGACCCGGAGCACCTGAACGAAGGAGGCGACCAGCCCGCAGAAGAGGACCAGGGTGAGGATCACGGCCAACGCGACGGCGGCCAGGTGACTGACGCCCTCCATCCCCTGGGAGAACTCCGCGAGGAGGAACTCGCCGCTGACCAGGTCGGACAGCATGGCCATGCTGCCGCCGGCGGCACCGAGTTCGTACGAGGACAGGCCGTATGCCAGCAGCGCGCCGATGGTGGACACACCCCACGCCAGGCCCAAGGCCTGCCAGGTGATGACCGCCGTGTAGGGGCCGCGGGAGGGCCACTTCGCCCGGTGGAGAGCTTCCATGGCGACGAGGCAGCTGACCGCGACGAGAGTGAGGAGTGCGGCACTGACCATACGGACTAGTTCCTTGGCTGCTCGATTTCCGCGAGTGCGCGCCGTAGCGCTTCAGCCTCCTGGCCGTCCATGGATTGGACGAAGGCGGCCAAGGCCGCGTCACGATCGACCGTCTGTCCGAGTGCGTCGAACATCATCTCGGACACGTAGTTCTCGCGGCTGGCTGCCGGACGGTACCGCCACGCACGGCCCTCACGTGCCCGGGTGACGACCTTCTTCTTGGCGAGTCGGTCGAGCACGGTCATGACGGTCGTGTGTGCCAGGTCCCGCTCAGCCAGAGCTTTGCCGACTTCGCGAACCGTCATTGGTTCGTTGCGTGCCCACAGTACATCCATCACCGCGCGTTCAAGTTCGCCAAGCCGATTCATGTACACGAGTCTACGACGGGTAGTACTACTGCCTGTGGCACCCCCACGTTAATTCAAGATGGCCTGTGGGCAAGGGTATTGAGTCCCTGGCGTCAGGGTCCGAAGGGTGCTTGCGCCCCGGACCCCTGTCGAATCGGAGTGATCCTCGTTCCCGACGTCGAGCGACGTCCGGGGCCTTGTGAAGGGAGTGGACCCGTGTCCGAACGCATGCGAGTGAACCTGTCGCGAGGCGACATCACCGAACAACGCGTGGACGCCGTCGTCAATGCCGCCAACAGCTCGCTACTGGGTGGCGGCGGGGTGGACGGGGCGATCCACCGCAAGGGTGGGAAGGCGATCCTGGAGGAGTGCCGGGCACTGCGCGACTCGCACTACGGCGGCGGACTGCCGGCCGGGCAGGCTGTGGCAACGACCGCGGGGAACCTGCCGGCCCGCTGGGTGATCCACACCGTGGGCCCGGTGTACAGCACCACCGAGGACCGCTCGGAGGTACTGGCCTCCTGCTTCACCGAGTCGCTACGGGTCGCCGAGGAACTGGGCGCCGAGTCGATCGCCTTCCCCGCCATCTCCACAGGGGTCTATCGGTGGCCGTTGGACTCCGCGGCCCGGATCGCCGCGCGGGCGCTGAGCACCGCGCGGGCCCGGGTGCCCAGGGTGGAGATCGTGTTGTTCGACGAGGACGCGCTGGCGGCTTTCCAGCGGGCCTTCGACGCACGCTGAGATCCGCCATGGTTCCCGGCTACCGCGACCCCGCGGGGCGTCGTACGCTCCCGTGTATGGGACACCGGCATCCGAGCAAGCTCAAGAACCCAGAGGTGAGTCACGCGCGTGCCCGTTGGCTTCTGCGCGCGGAGCTCGCCGGGTGTGACGCCTGCCGTGCCGAGGGCGACAAGGACGCGCTGGCCGACCTGGCGTCGGACGGCATCTTCGACTCCCTGATCACCGGATTCGTACTCGCCCGTGTCCAGCAATGGCACTCACCCAGCAGACCGTCCCAGTACCCCGCGACGGTGTACCGCGTCGCCCCCATCGACGAACGGGACTTCTGGTGGGCCCCCACCCAGCACTGCATGCGTGTGTGCACGGTGACGGGGCCCGAAGGTGTCGACACCGTTCCCGCGCTCCGGGAACTGCGGTTGATGTCGGGCTCGGACCGGTCACTGGTTCTGGACGACATCATCGACGGGCTGGCCGAGACGGAAGGATGACTCTTGAGGCCCGTTCACCAGGGGGCACCGCACATGTCCCCCAAACACGACAAGCCCATCGTGGGCCTGTGCGAAAGATGCGGTGAGTACCTCAACCCCGGGGTGCGCACCTGTCCCAACTGCGGCCACTACAACTCTTAGCCGCCCGCCGACCCCGGTCTCCCTCACAGACGACCGGGGTCGGCGATCGGGGGCGGATACCCCTCGCTTCCTTCGTCGACCTCCTCCAGCCACGGGCTGTGGACTCGGGCTCCGGGCAGGCCGGCGAGTTCGGGCACGTACCTGCGCACGTAGACGCCTTCGGGGTCGAACCTCTTGGCCTGTCGGGAGGGGTTGAACGCCCTGTTGGGCCGAGTGTCGTTACCGGTTCCGGCCACCCACTGCCAGTTGCCGTAGTCGTCGGCCACGTCGCCATCGGTCAGGTGGGCGTCGAAGTGCGCGGCGCCCTCCTTCCAGTGGACTCGCAGGGTCCTGGTGAGGAAGGCCGCGGTGATCATCCGGGCGCGGTTGTGCATGAACCCTTCGCGAAGCAGCTGGCGCATTCCGGCGTCCACGATCGGCACCCCGGTACGTCCCTCCTTCCAGGCGGCGAGGGCGCCGGGGTCCTCGCGCCACCCCCGACCACGAGGCCGGTAGTCGCGGACGGTGATGTCGGGGAAGGCCGCGGTGACCTGGTGGTGGAAGTCGCGCCAGGCGAGTTGGCGAACATACTCGGAACCTTCTGGAAGGTCGCGTGCGGCGCGAGCGACCTCCAGTGGGGACAGGCAACCGAAGCGCAGGTCCGCGGACAGGTGGGAGGTGGCCGCTCCCGCCAGGTCATCGTGCCGGTCACCGTAGTCGGCGATCCCCGACCGGAGCCAGACGCGGAGCCGGTCACGCGCCCGGGTCCATCCACCCGCCTGTCGTTCCGGGGAGAGGGCGCCCACTCCTTCGCGTGCGAGGTCTTCGCCTACGGGCAGATGCCCGGGATCGATCCCTTCGGGTAATGCGACCCGTGCCGGTGCGGGTCGGGTCTCCCGCCAACGGATGGCCTCCCAGGACCTCCAGTAGGGGGTGAAGACCTTGTAGTGGTCACCGGCGGTCGGGGTGATGTCTCCCGGTGGCACCACGGTGAGCCCGGGGTGGGTGTGCACGTCCAGCCCGGCCTCACGGAGTCGGACGAGCCGCCGGTCGGCCGTGCGGCTCACGCCCGCGCTCAGGTGGACCGTGCGAGCGCCGGCCTCCCGGGCGAGGGCGAGTGTCTCCATGACCGTGTCGCCGCGGCGGATCACGAGGTCACCACCCACGGCGCGCAGCCCCGAACGCAGGTCGGCGAGGGCCTCGGCGAGGTGGGCGAGGCGATTGCGGGCGGCACGTCGCAGCAGGGCGTGATCGAGGACGAAGAGTGGGAGCACCGGACCGGCGGCTCCCAGAGCCGTGGTCAGCGCGGGATGGTCGTCCAGGCGGAGATCCTGCGTGAAGAGCACGAGCACGGGAGCGACCAAGGAGACTCCTTCACTATACGGAGTCACTACACTACGCACGGAAATCGACGGTGGTTACGACCGGCTTCGCCGGGTAGGGCCCCGGCATGGACACGCTCGTTCGCCCCGTCGTTGGAGTGTCGAGTTGCCTGCTCGGCGCCCCGGTGCGCTACAACGGCGGCCACTCACGACACCGTTTCCTCACCGACGAACTGGACCGGCACGTGGATTGGCTCCCGGTGTGCCCGGAGGCGGAGATCGGGTTGGGGGTCCCGCGCCCGACCTTGCGCCTGGAGGACTCCGAGGGGGCGACTCGGGTGATCTCCAGCGCGGACGGCACCGACCACTCCGATGAACTCGCGAACGTCGCGGACCGACACCTCGCACGGTTGTGCAGGGCAGACGGCTACGTGCTCAAGAACAAGTCGCCCAGCTGTGGCCTGTTCTCCCTCCCCGTCTTCGACGGGAGCGGCAACCGTCTGCGCGGCACCGGTCGCGGCGCCTTCGCCGACCGACTCACCACGCTGTTGCCGGCACTGCCGGTGGAGGAACAGGGACGCCTGTCCGACGCCGTCCTGCGTGAGCACTTCGTGGAGCGGGTGTTCGCGCACGCACGGCTACGCACTCTCCTGGAGAGTGAATGGGCCGCGCGCGACCTGGTGGCGTTCCACGCTCGGCACAAGCTGCAGCTGATGGCGCACTCCCCGGACGGATACCGGGAGACCGGGAGGATCGTGGCGAGGGTCGGAACGCAGGACCACGAGGAGACCGCCGTGGCCTACACCGAAGCGTTCCATCGGGTGTTGTCCGTCAAGACGAGTCGAGGCAAGCACGCCAACGCGCTCCAGCATGTCTTCGGGATGATCAGCCCCTTGCTGGACGACACGCGCAGGCACGACCTGCTGGACGGGATCGAGGACTACCGTCGGGGCGATGCGCCACTGAGTCTGCCCGTGGCGCTGCTGCGGCACCACTGCACGGCGGAGGGCGTCACGTGGGCCTGCGAACAGACCTACCTTCGCCCCTACCCGGAGACGCTTCGCCTGCGCCACCCGGTGGCGGTCTGAACACCTCGACACGAGAGGGGCCGGCGCACGGGGCTCCGGCTCTCCGCACCGACGCGACGGGAACCACACAGAGAGCACGCTCGACTACACTGAGTAACACCCCCTGGCCGCTTCGTGTGCGGTCACCGGTTGCTCCCGACCCCTGAGGTTGCGACGTGTTCGTCTCCTTCTCCCGACGCGCCACCGTACTCCTCGCCTCCTGTGCCGTGGCGCTGGTCGCCGCGTCCCTGGCCACCGCCCCTCCGGAGCGGCTGGTCGAGCGCATCGGCCACCACCTGTCCAACGCCGGACCCGAACTCGCCGCCGGTCGAGTGGGCGTCCCGCCCGACGCCGACTCCACACCGACGGCGCTGCCTCGTCCCGGCAACGTCGCGGTCTGCGACCAACCCGGGCGCGACGAGGTGGTCACCCTTCCCGACACGGCCGCCACCGATGACGGCGAACGTTCCCTGTGGATCCGGCGACCGCCCGGGCCGGACAGCGCCGACCTGCCCGTGCTGTACCTGCTGCACGGTTCCTCCTCCAGTCACCGGACCCTGATGGAAGCGGGCCTGGGCGACCTGATGGACCGCCAGATGTGCCGCAGCGGGGTCGAGTTCGTGATCGCCGCCCCGCACGGACAGGTCGAGGACGGATCCACCACAGAGTGGGCCGACGCCCACGACGGGAGCTTCGCCTTGGAGAGCTTCGTCACCGGCCCGGCCGTGGCCGCGGTGGAGGGAGAGCACCCGCGTCCGCGGTCCCTACGGGCGATCGGTGGTTTCTCCATGGGCGGTTACGGTGCGGCCACCCTGGCCCTGCGCAACCCCGACCTGTACTCGCAGGTGGTGAGCTGGGCCGGGTATTTCCGAGTCGACGACCCGCACGGCGTCCTCGGCTCGGACACCGACCCGCACTCCCCCGACCTCCTCCTGGAACCCCGGGACGTGCGCGATCTGCGTTTCATGCTGGTCGAAGGACGCGAGGACCACACACCGCTCCAAGAGGGCCGGATCCAGGGAGAGGCCGAACGCTTCTCCGGCCTGCTCACCGAGCACGGCATGACCGTCATCACCCTGCGGCCGCGCGGCGGCCACGATCTGCACGTCTGGAAGCGCACGTTCCCCGATGTCGCGGACTTCCTCGTCACCGGCTGGGCGTCTACACCCGGACCATGATCCGGGTCAACCCCGCCCCCTGGGACAGGCCGGTCGGGAACAGTGTGTACCTTCGTCGCTGTTGACGACTACTGCCCGCACACGCGACCTGGAGGGACCACCGGTGTCCGGACCCGTTCCGTTGGGAGATCAGGCGGCGGTTCCTTCGAGGATCGCGACGGTGAGCCTGCACACCTCCCCACTCGACCAACCCGGCACAGGTGACGCCGGTGGACTCAACGTCTACGTGGTCGAGGTGGCGCGTCGGATGGCCGAACGCGGCGTGGCCGTGGACGTGTTCACCCGGGCCACCGGACCCTCGCTGCCGCCCGTGGTCGAGCTCGCCCCCGGGGTGAACGTGCGACACGTGCCCGCCGGCCCCTACGGGCGCCTGGACAAGAACACCCTCGCCGAGCATCTGTGCCCGTTCATCTTCGGGATGCTGCGGGCCGAAGCGCAGGCCGAGCCGGGCTACTACGACCTCGTGCACGGCCATTACTGGCTGTCCGGCAAGGCCGGGGTCGTGGCCGCGCGCCGGTGGGGTGTGCCGATGGTGCAGTCGATGCACACGATGGCCAGGGTGAAGAACGCCGCCCTGGCCGAGGGCGACTCCCCCGAACCCGAGGAGCGGGTGCGCGGTGAGGACCAGCTGGTCCGCCAGGCCGACCGGCTCATCGCCAACACCGATGACGAGGCCCGCCAACTCACCGACTTCTACGGCGCCCGGTCCGACCAGCTCCACACGATCCCGCCCGGCGTGGACCTGGAGACCTTCTCTCCCGGACCGCGCGCCGAGGCCTTGGAACGGATCGGGCTGCCTCGGGACGCCCACTTGCTGCTCTTCGTCGGCCGGGTACAGCGGTTGAAGGCCCCGGACGTGCTCATCCGCGCGGCCGCCGAGCTCCTGAAACAGGACCCGTCACTGCGCGATCGCCTCGTGGTGGGCGTGGTCGGCGGCCTTTCCGGGGGCGGGATGCACGAGCCCGGCCTGTTCACCGACCTGGCCCGGTCGCTCGGAGTGGCCGACGTGGTGCGGATGGAACCGCCACAGGACCGCCGACGCCTGGCCGACTTCTACCGGGCCGCGACCGTGACGGTGGTGCCCTCCTACTCGGAGTCGTTCGGCTTGGTGGCCGTGGAGTCACAGGCCTGTGGAACTCCGGTCGTGGCGTCCCGGGTCGGTGGACTGACCACGGCCGTCTCGGATCGTGTGTCAGGTGTCCTGGTGGACGGGCACGATCCGTATCACTACGCCGCCGAACTACAGCGGTTGATCCGCGAACCCGCCTGGCATGCCAAGCTGGCGGAGGCCGCACCCGAGCACGCGGCCACACTGAGCTGGTCCCGGACCGTGGACGATCTGTTGGACGCGTACCGGTCCGCCCTCACCCCGCGCGAACTCCCGCTGGCCGCGGCGGCGTGCCGGTGACGAGGCCGACTTTGAAGGAGAGGAGAACTCCCGTGGCGGACACGACAGTGCGCGAGAACGCGATCAAGGCGATCGACGAGGCGGTGGCCGAGGCCGGGCTGGAGGTCGAGCGCCCCCGCGAGAGTTCCTTCCTGGTCACCATCCCGGGCACGGCCAAGCTCAAGACCCTGGTGTGGTTGGAGGCCGGCCCGCACAGCCTCACCCTGACGTCGTTCTTCTGCCGGCGGCCGGACGAGAACCAAGCCGGGTTCTACCAGTGGCTGACCCGACGCGGCTCCGACATGTACGGGATGGCGTTCACCTCCGACGAGGTCGGCGACGTGTACATCCGTGGTCGACTTCCCCTGGCCGGGATCACCGTCGACGAGGTCGACCGGCTGCTGGGGTGCGTGCTCACCTATTCCGACGAGAACTTCAACACGGCGCTGGAGCTGGGGTTCGCCTCGGCGATCCGCAAGGAATGGAAGTGGCGCCTCGACCGCGGCCACGACACCCGCAACCTACGCGCTTTCGCTCACCTGACCGAGCCCGCCGACGAACCGGCCGAGGAGACCGTCGACGAGGCCTGAGCCAGGGTTGCGAGTGACTAGGCTTGTCCCCATGGGAACTCTGGTATTGCTGCGACACGGTGAGAGTGTCTGGAACGCGAAGGGCCTGTTCACCGGTTGGGTGGACGTGGACCTGTCCGCACAAGGCGAGGACGAGGCCCGCCGTGGGGGCGAGCTGCTCAAGTCCGCCGGGGTGATCCCGGACGTCCTGCACACTTCGCTGCTCAAGCGCGCCATCCGTACCGCGAACCTCGCGCTGGAGACCGCCGACCTGCAATGGCTGCCGGTCGAGCGCTCCTGGCGCCTCAACGAGCGCCACTACGGCGCCCTCCAGGGCAAGGACAAGGCTCAGACCCGTGACGAATACGGCGAAGAGCAGTTCATGATCTGGCGCCGTTCCTACGACACCCCTCCGCCGACCATCGCCGACGACGACCCCTACTCGCAGGCCGGTGACGCCCGCTACGAGCTCCTGCCGCCGGAGCTGCTGCCGCGCACCGAGTGCCTCAAGGACGTGCTCGACCGCGCCCTGCCGTACTGGTACGACAACATCGTCCCGGAGCTGGCCGCCGGCAAGACCGTCCTGGTGGCCGCACACGGCAACTCGCTGCGTGCCCTGGTCAAGCACCTGGACGGGGTCAGCGACGCCGACATCGCGGGGCTGAACATCCCCACCGGCATCCCGCTCGTCTACGAGCTGGACGGGGACCTCAAGCCCACGAACCCGGGTGGCACCTACCTCGACCCGGACGCCGCCAAGGCCGCCATCGAGGCCGTCGCCAACCAGGGCAAGAAGTAACGCCCCACGACACCATCCGTGCCCGTACCACCGTCGGTGGTGCGGGCACGTTCGTGTTCGCGAGGCCGGGACCGTCAGTACACCAGGGCTTGGGCCCCGTCTTGGAGGGTCTCCTCGACGAAGGTCGGCGCCCCCGCGATGCGCACACCGTCGATCAGGTCGTCCTGGGTGAGGTCGCGCCGGGCCGCGCACTGGGTGCACACCGTCACCCGGCCGGCGGCCAGGACCGCGGCCAGCAGGTCCCGCAACGGGGCGGCGTGCGCGAGCTCGAAGGTCTCGGCACGCCCCGGGACCG
The DNA here is from genome assembly GCF_900143625.1 of Nocardiopsis sp. JB363. Lineage (GTDB taxonomy): Bacteria > Actinomycetota > Actinomycetes > Streptosporangiales > Streptosporangiaceae > Nocardiopsis. Next base: position 58,676 of record NZ_FRFF01000201.1, on the reverse strand, counting down.
CGAACCACGCGGACTCCCCGGTCAGCCAGAGGGAGACTTCCACGCCGGCGGTCACCGCGGCGGTCGCGACCGTGAACGCCTGGTTGCACCGCTCTGGAGCATCCGCACCGGCCGTGACCTTGATCACCAAAGAACGAGACATGCCCGTCAGCCTACCGAGAAGGCGACCAGCGTGAGCGCCGTTCCCGCGAGGGCGCAGAGCACGCACGCGGCGGTCAGCCCCAGAGCCTCGGTGCGACGCGGGGAGACCCGCGTGGCGCGCTCGACCACACCGTGTTCGACGGTGAGAGGGTCCTCGTCCGAACCGGCCAGCACCACCTGGCCGTCACGGGTGTGGACACGGCCGGTGACGCGCACCTGGGCGCCCTGGCGAATGATCCACTCGCGGTACTCGAACTCGATGGTCTCGCCCCGGAAGACACCGGAGATGCGTCCCCGTACCCGGGGCAGGAGGTCGTCCGCGGCGGCGGCCACCCCGGGCTGGGGGCGACCGACCTTGCGTTTGAGGCAGAGTTCGGCTTCCTGGGGCTCGGTGCCTCCGGGGTCGACGAAGACGCGCTGCGCGTCCCCCGGGCGTCCCTCACCCACCAGACCGAACAGTTCGTCCGAGCCGTAGTCGGCGATGGAGTCACAAGTGCGTTCGCCGACCTGCCCGGTGGCCTGGCCTCGGGCCAACGATCGGTAGTGGCGCAGGACCTCGTGACCGTGCCAGACGCACTCGACACCGGCCAGCCCGGACTCGATGGCGCCGGCGGGCCCCGGCGCGGCCACACCGGTCAGGGTCACGCGCCTGCCTTCGTGATCGGCGACCGCGGCGGGGAGGAGCAGTGCCAGGCCACGCTGACGCCGCCAGCGGCGCACAGCGATGACGGCCAGTGGCAGGAGGACCACCGCGATGGCGAGCAGCGCCGAACCGATCACCAGTAACACAGGCAGCCCCTTTGGAAATCGTGTTTGGAAATCGTGTCGGAGGTCGGGACAACGGTGTGCGTCCGAGCCCCGAGGTCGCACCGTGTCCGTCAACCATCTTTACCAGTTCTCCGGGAAAGCGGGGCCAATTGGGCATGTCCGGTGTACGGCCCGAGGGTGGCGATGGCGGGTGCCTACGCGCGTGCGGTCACCGGCGTCCTCGTCGCGCGCTACTCTCGGGGGTTATGGACGCTGCGGTACACCCTGATCTGGCGAAACTGTCCTTCCTGTTCGGACGTTGGGAAGGCGTCGGTGTCGCCGGTTACACGGAAGAGGAGAAGTTCCAGTTCGGCCAGGAGGTCGAGTTCGTCCCGCGCGCGGGCCTGCCCTATCTGGCCTACAGTGCCAAGGCCTGGCGGATGAACTCGGACGGCACCACCGGCGAACTGGTCACCGAGGAGTCGGGGTACTGGCGTGCCCTCTCGAAGGAGGACACCGCTCAGTACGCGGAGGACGACGAGAACAACATCGTCCACCTCGAAGTGATGGTCGCCCACAACGAGGGCTATCTGGAGTCCTACCAGGGCAACGTGTTCGCCAACCGGGTGGAGATGCGAAGCGCCGGGATCGTGCGCACCATCACCGGCCTGGAGGTGCAGGGGTCGCACCGCCTGTACGGGCTGTTCAACGACGGAAGCGGGAACCTGGGTTACGCGTGGGACCTGGCGGCCCGCGATCTGGGACTCCAGTCGTACATGTCCGCCCAGCTCAAGCGGGTGGCCGAGATCAAGCCGAACGACGGCAAGTAGGCCCGTTCGGGGTCCGGACTTCGGGGTCCGGACATGGACGAACCCCGGGCCGTCTCCTACGAGAGGGTCGGATCGGACAAGGTCCGACAGCCCGGGGTTCGGGTGTCCGTCTGGGATTCGCCTACGACGTACGTCGAGCGAATGCTCGGCGTCGTCCTAGCGGACGGCCACCTCGCCGGTCCTAGGGTCAATCATCTTCTGGACCACCTCCTTTCCTGCGTGCCGCCAAACTACGTCTCGTGGGCGGGCGCCGGCAAGTGATTTTCTGTGATCTGTATCCCCAGGTCAACGACGCCTCTGCGATCCTTTGGACGGGGCGGATACCCTCGGCGGTATGACTTCGCCGTTGCTGACCACACCCGGTGCCGTGAGCGCCGAGACCCCCGACACCGACGTCGCCGCGCACTATGGCGACCCCTCCCACGAGGGTCGCGCGATCGAACGTTCCAGCGCCTGGGTCGACCGGAGCAACCGGGGTGTGGTGCGGGTGAGCGGACCCGACCGTCTCGGCTGGCTCAACGACCTCACCAGCCAGCTCACCCGGGACCTGGTCCCGGGTGCGGGCACCGAGGCACTGATCATGGACGCGCGCGGCCGGCTGAAGCACCATCTGTCGATGGTGGACGACGGTGAGTCCACGTGGATCCACACCGAACCGGGTGACGCCGCCGAGACGGCTCGCTTCCTGGACTCGATGGTGTTCATGCTGCGGGTCGAGGTGGCGGACCTCTCCGAATCGCTCTCGGTCCTGACGCTGCTCGGCCCGGACCGGGACAAGGCCCTGGCCGCGGTGGAGGGTCCGGTCACCCGGACCACCAAGGACGAGATCGACCTGTTCGTGCCCGCTGAGGACCTCGTGACGACCGCGAAGAAACTGACCGAGGCGGGGACCCGCCCGGCCGGTATGTGGGCCTTCGAGGCGCACAGGATCGCCTCGCACCGGGCCCGGGCCGGGCTGGACTCCGACGACCGTGCCATCCCGCACGAGATGGACTGGATCGGCTCCGCCGTGCACCTGGAGAAGGGGTGCTACCCGGGGCAGGAGACGGTGGCCCGGGTGCACAACCTCGGTCGCCCCCCGCGCCGCCTGGTGCTGCTGCACCTGGACGGCACCAGGGAGCGGTTGCCCAAGGTGGGTGCCGACATCGAATTGGAGGGGCGCCGGATCGGCCGCGTGGGGAGCTCCGCCCGCCACCACGAGTTGGGGCCGATCGCACTGGGACTGGTCAAGAGGACGGCGCCGACCGACGCCGATCTGACCGTGGACGGCATCGCCGCGGGCCAGGAGGTCATCGTGGACCCGGACACCGGGGCCAACGCCCAGATCGACCTGCGTCGTCGACCGCGATAGTCGACCGCGGTGGGGGTTCAGGAGGGCCGTAGGTCGCTCTGCCCGGAGACCAGGACGTGGTCGAACTCGGTGCCCTCGGGCGCCAGGAACATCAGGTGAGTGGTGACCGTGACGCCGGGGTTGATCTCGTCCCAGAAGTAGTCCCAGGCCACGGTCACCTCGGCCTCGACGTCGTTGGCGTAGGTCTCCCCGTCCGTGGTGTGGCCCCGGGTCCCGTTGCTGTCGAAGATCACCGGTGAGGAACCCTCGTTGGTGACGTTGAGCCGGTAGATGTAATAAGTCATGCCCGACGGGGCGGTGGCGTGCGTGCCCATCCCGTCGGTGACGGTGGCGTCGGTGTAGGCGACCTCGACCACCACACGGAACGTTCCGACCGACGTCGAGGATCCGTTGAAGGACGACAGCGGCACGGATTCGGAGGCGGCCGAGACCGGTTCCCCGAGCGCCGACCGAACATCGGGGGCCGGCGGCCCGCCCAGGGTGACCACGGCCGCCGTGCACGCACCGGCCGCCACGAGCGCGGCGGCGGGGATCGCGAGCACACGGGCGGACCGTCCGAAACGGTCGGCGGAAGCCGGGAGCGGATCTCTGGCACTCATACTTATGTGACGTACAACACAAGTGCGCCATTCCGGAATTGTGCCCCGTTTGCCGACCCTCGCCCGAAATTCGACCTTCGCCGGCCCGATGGGATCCTCTCCCACCGGGCCGGTCGAGTGTCCAGTGCCGCGTCAGTCGGGGTTTGCCCGTTAAGGAGCGGCGTTCAGGATGGTGCATCGCAAGGCAGCGGGAAGCCCTCATAGTGGTTCCTATGTGGGTTTTTCGCCAACGCGGCGAGGTGCCGTGCTGAACGTCGCGACGGGGTGAACCTCGGCTGACGCGGCACTAGCGCAGCGCGGCGGCCAGACGTTCGTCGTGCAGACGCTCGCCCCAGGCCGGGGGCAGCGGGTTCAGCTGCCCCACACGCCAACGCAGCAGCAGGTCGGCCAGCTGCGGGTTGCGCGGCAGCGCCGGCCCGTGCAGGTAGGTGCCGAGTACCTGTCCCTGGTAGGCACCCTCGGTCTGGTCATCGTTGCCGATGCCCTTCACCGTGGTGGACAGCGGACGGGCCTGCGGACCGATGGCCGTCCGGCCCTGATGGTTCTCGAAACCGGTGATCCGACCCACGCCCAAGGCGGGATCGACGTCGGCGACGATCTCGCCCACGGCGCGGCTCTGACCGCGGCCGCTGCGGATATCGATGATCCCCACCCCGGGGAGCGGGCTGCCATCGGTGCCGGCGTAGCTCTCACCGACGATCTGGTAACCGGCACAGACCGCGAAGACACAGGCACCGCGTGCGGCGGCCCGGGCGAGACCCCCGTCGGCGCGAAGTCGTTCGGCGGCCAGGATCTGTGGCCGGTCCTCGCCACCACCGAGCAGGTAGACGTCACCCTGTTCGGGCACGGAGTCACTGGAGTTGACCTCCACGACCTCGGTGGGGATACCGCGCAACTCGGCACGGCGCTTGAGGATGAGGACGTTGCCCTGGTCCCCGTAGGTACTGAGCAGGTCGGGGTAGATCCACACGATCCGCAGGGCGCTGCTGGTGTTCGACATGGGTGGGTCTCCTACTGGACGCGGCCGTACGCCGTGCGGATCTGCTGGAAGGCGGTGTAGTTGGCGATGACGTCGACCTTGGTGATGTCGGGGCGATCGGCCTTGAGCTTGGCCAGCACCTCGTCGACACGCCCGGCGACCTCGAAGGGGACCTCGTCGGTCTCCAGTCTCAGGGCGAGGTCGGTACGGCGCTCACCCATGACGAAGACCCGCCGGTCGCGCAGGACCCTGTAGTCCACGTCCCACAGCCAGGAGGTGTCCTTACCGTCGGAGACCTGGGCGTTGACCGCCAGGATGACGGGAACACGCGGCGGGTCGAGGACGGCGAAGGACTCCAGCCACCCCGCCGGGTTCTTGGCGAGCAGAAGACGGACCTCCACCCCCATGGTGACCACGGAGGTGTAACGGCCGGCCACCGAGGTGATGTCGCGCAGGCGTTCGACGGTGCGTTCGGGGTGGATGCCGTAGGCGGCGGCGGTGGCCGCGGCGATCACGGCGTTGGAGCGGTTGGCGTCACCCGGCAGGTTGAGGCGGAGCTTGATCTGCTGCCCCTCGGGGGTGACGATGCTGTCGGAGTCGTTATCCACGGCCCAGGCGGTCCGGGGCCGGGCCAGGCCGCACTCGGGGCACTCCCAGTGCGGGTCGACCTCACGCTTGAGGTGAGCACCGCACTCGGGGCAGCACCAGGAGTCCTCCTTCCAGCGCTGACCGGCCGACACCCAGGTGGCGTTCGCCGAGCCCAGGCCCGCCCAGGCCACGAGCGGGTCGTCGGCGTTGGCGATCACGTGGGTGTTGGTCTCCGCCAGGGTGGTGCGCCACTTCTTCGCGAGGAGGTTGATCTCCGAGGCACGGTCCATCTGGTCCCGGCTGAGGTTCATCAACACGACGAAGGTGGGGTTGGTGGCCTTGATGACCTGCGGGAGGTACTTCTCGTCCACCTCCAGCACACCGTTGACCGCGGACTTGTTGGCGGCCAGCGCGGTGATGTGCCCGGTGGGCATGTTCGCGCCGTGTTCGTTGGTGGCCACGTCGCCGAACTCGCGCAAGGCCTGCGAGATGAGACGGGTCGTGGTGGTCTTGCCGTTGGTGGCACTGACCAGGGCCAAGCGGCGGCCCCGGGCGAGCTTGGTCAGCAGGTCGGGTTCGACCTTGAGGGCGACGCGTCCGCCGATGACGGAGCCGTCTCCGCGTCCGGTGGCCCTGGACAGGCTCGCCGCACTCCTGCCCAGTACAGAGGCCAATTGGGCGCGCAAGGGAAGCTCGCTCATCAAATCTCCACGATCGCTGGATCACCCGCGTGCACACGCTCCGGCCGCGGGCGATGTGTCGGCCAAGACTATTGTCCACCTGTGTTCAGACTCGCCAGTCCAACCGCTCGGGTGGCGGCCCGAGATTGGGCGGGACCCTGGTCGGATCGGGCCTGTCGTCGGTCATCGGTTCGATTGTCTCCGGTGTGTCCCCGGTCCCGAGCGCGTCTTCCGGTCCGTCGATCCGCGCGCTGTCACCCGGCGGTTCGGTCCGCGATCCGCGGCCCGAGGGGCGCCGAGTCACTTCGGTCTTCGGGCCCGGTTCCTCGGGAATCCTGGCCTGGCCGACGCCCCTACCGGCACCGGGGTTCCGATGGTCCTCGGCGGTGGCGAGGGTGGCTGTGGACAGGGTGAGGATACCCGGGTTGGTGTCGGTCAGGACCGGGCCGCCTGAGGTCAGGACGAGGGCTGCGGTGGGTGGCAGTTCCCGGAGCGACTCCGCGTCCAGGCCGCCGATCCGCGCCGTGGTCTCCTCTTCCTTCGTCGTCGCCATGGGGGTGTCGATCGCCGCCGCCTGCGCGGTGGCCCGCCCCCAGGCCGTGTCGGATCTCACATGTCTGACCAGGTCCAGTGGGGAGATCGCGGCCGCCGCGTTGCGAATGAGCGCTCCGGACTCGGTGTGCGGGGACGGGAAGAGGAGTTCCCCGTCGGGCCCGCTCTCGTCGTCGCAGTCGGGTTCGGTGACGGAGTCGCCGACGGCCGCACCGATCACCTCGGTGAGTGGATGGATCTCCAGGTCCCGCCGGTCGTCCACGGAGCCACCGCCCACTTCGGCGACCACCCGTGCGACCCTCGCGTCCCGGTCGGGCTGTCGCATCACCACTGGTAGGCAGGCCGGGTCGGACAGGTGGCGGAGCGCGGCGGGCACCGCCTCGCGGAACATCAGGATCACCTCGACACCGCCGTCCTCGGCCGCGGTCAGGACCTGCTCCACCTCTTCCTCCGGGAGGATGTCCGCGCCGCAGACCACCACGGTGCGGATCCGGTCGGGGCGTACCCGAGGGGCTCTGCCGCCGGGGATGGCCGGACCCGGCTCTCGTGTCTCCAGGAGCTCGCTGAGCGCCGCCACCGCGTAGGTGCCGTACACTCGGGCGGCCGGCACCCCGGACGCCCGGTCGGTGGAGATGATCTTGACCTGGGCATAGGCGGCGTCGTCGGCGCGGGTGCCGACCGCCTCGAACGGGCTGAGCCGCTGTTCCAGGACCCAGGCCCGTTCACGGATCTCGGGGTCGTCCGCGCAGCGTTCCCGCACTCTCGTTCGTTCGCCCGAGGTGAGCAGGGCCAGGGCCGGGTCGTCCTGGGCCTCGTCGTCGGCCGGGGTCAGCAGGGCGCGCAGCCCCCCGATGAGGCGGGCGATGTCCACGTCCTGTCCGAGCACCTCCAACAGGCGCAGTAGCAGCGTCTCGTCGGCGTCGACGTCCTCGGCCCGTCCCGTGGCGGCGGCCACGGCGGAGAGGACGCGGGCGCGCTGACCGGCGTCCAGGTTGGTTCCCAGGGTCATCCGCGGCAGGTCGGCGGGGAGCACCCATCTGCGTGGCTCCACGGCGCAGCGACGGGCGAGCCGGACGAGTTCATGGGCGACCCCGCGCCCGGTGAGGTCGACGACTGTGAGGTCGCCGCCTTCCCGAAGCCGGGAGACGCCGACGGTGGTGAGCAGTGCGGACCACCCGGTGTCGGCCCCGCCGACCACGACCACCGCGGAGGTGCCGGCCGGCACGGTCATGCCGTACCAGCGTGGTTGGGCCTCATAGGCGCGGGAGGCCGCTTGCCACTCGGTGTACCGGGTGGCGTGTTCGCGTTGTTGTTCACGCAGGATCCGTTCCCGCTCGGCGCGTTCGGCCGACAGCCGTTCCTCCGCCCGCTCCAGGCGTTCGGCGATGACCTGGCGGCTCTGCATCAGAGCGAAGGCGACCGGGGCCGCGATGGCCGCGCAGGCGAACACGCCGGCCAGGGCCAGGCTGCCGGGGAGCACGCGCATCAGCCACAGCGCCAGGCAGAGGAAGGCCAACAGGACGAGCCCGGCCAGCGCGAAGTAGAGCGGACGGTTGGTCTGCGCCTCGCTGTCGCGCTGACCGGCGATCCACTCCTCGGAGACCGTCTGCGCGTCCGAGGGCGCGGGGCGGCGTGGAGCGGGGCCGGGTGGTGGCAGGAGGATCCTGTGCCGCCATCCGAGATAGGTGCGTCCCGCCTCGCCTCGGGTCACGTTCGCCGACGACCGTGCTTTGGGCACCGTCGGAACACCTCCTCACCGGCGGTAGAGAGGGACCGCCGGGGAATCGTTCATATGGGGGGCTTCGGCCACAGGGCGGTCGAAGCTCGGGCACCGGCGCACCGACACCCTCGTGCTTGCCACGGCCGGCCACGCCCTACGGTCGAACACGGAGCGCGCACTGACCTAGAGCGGTGTGGCCGTGATCATCAGTGAAGCAGGGCCGCCCCCCGCTTTCCAGTACCGATCCCTCGGCTGTGGACAACCCGCGCGTCGCTCCGCCCTCCAGAGTGCCCGCAGCGGCGGCGGTGGCGATCTCGCGCCCGATCGGTGTGATCCTCGAAAACGACGAAGCGCCGGCCGGGCGCCGAAGGTGTGCTTTCGACCGTGCGGCCGACGAAACCGACATAATCACCGTGTAGGTCACACGCCCCTCTGATGCCCGGGAGTCCCCCATCTCCGGTCCTACGCTCACGCTGTCCCTGTTCTCACTTCTGCTCATGGTCGCCGCCCTGGTCTGCATGACACGAGGCCATGTCTGGAATCGCCGAAGGGGACGCGCCGACTGGAGCGAACGCGCCCTCGCCCACAAGACACCGATCGGCGCGGAACGGCGCAGGGTTCGTCCGTACCTGCGCCATGGCACACCAGCGCCCGACCCCGAGACGGCTCATCTGACCGTCAGGGTGGCCACCGAACTGAATCACCGGTGGGAGAACCCTTGGTACTTCTCGGGCGTGATCCTGTTCCTCCTCGGCAACTCCCTGATCCTGCTCGCCAGGTCGATGATTCAGGATGGGTTCTCCGTCTTCCTGTGGCTCGGGATCTCCGCGTTCTCCTTCGCCGTCTGCTTCCCCTTCTACCGTCAGGCGATGCTCGACCGGGCGAGGCTGGCGCTGGCGACCAACCAGGATCTCGCCAGTTGGCACCAGGAGCCGGATGCGGAGCCGCCACACCCTCGGGAGCGTTGAGCCCCGGAAACGACGAAGCGCCGGTGCCGGACGGATCGCTCCGTCGGCACCGGCGCACCGGTGGTTCGATCGTCGGTCAGGCCTGGACCTGGACGTCCACGACCTTGCCGACCTCCGCTTGGACGGGGAACTCGCCGGTGAAGCCCTTCGAGGCCAACACCCGCACCTTCCAAGCGCCATCGGTGGCGAAGAACCGGAAGGTTCCCTCGTCACCGGTGGCCACCTCTCCGACGAAGTCGTCGGACTCGTTCAACAGACGGGCGTAGGCCCCGCGCAGCGGCTGCCCGTCACGTGTCACCGTGCCCTGGATGACCGCCTGGCTTCCCGCGTCGACGTCGGCCAGGGCGACACCGCCCTCAGGGGCTCCGCAGCTGTCGCTCACTTGGCCTCGGCCTCCCCCACCTCGACGGGAACGCCGACCAGGGAGCCGTACTCGCTCCAGGAACCGTCGTAGTTCTTGACGTTCGGGATGCCGACGATCTCGCGGAGCGCGAACCAGCTGTGCGAGGAGCGCTCGCCGATACGGCAGTAGGCGATGATGTCCTTGTCCAGGTCCACACCGGCCTCGGTGTAGAGCTCGCGCAGTTCCTCGGCGGTCTTGAAGGTGCCGTCCTCGTTGGCCGTCTTGGCCCACGGGATGTTGCGCGCGGTGGGGATGTGCCCACCGATCTGGGCCGCCTCCTGCGGGAGGTGTGCCGGGGCGAGCAGCTTGCCGGTGAACTCGTCGGGCGAGCGGACGTCGACCAGTGCCTTGGTGCCGATGGCCTCGACGACCTCGTCACGGAAGGCGCGGATCGAGGTGTCCTGCTCCTTGGCCTCGTACTGGGTGGTGGCCCGCTCGGGGACGTCCTTGACCAGCTCGCGGGAGTCGAGCTCCCACTTCTTGCGGCCACCGTCCAACAGGCGGATGTTCTCGTGGCCGTAGAGCTTGAAGTACCAGTACGCGTAGGCGGCGAACCAGTTGTTGTTACCGCCGTACAGGATGACCTGGTCGTCGTTGCCGATGCCCTTGGCGGACAGCAGGTTCTCGAAGCCGGTCTTGTCCACGAAGTCGTGGCGGACCGGGTCCTGGAGGTCCGTCTTCCAGTCGATCTTGACAGCGCCTCGGATGTGGCCCTTGTCGTAGGCGGACGTGTCCTCGTCCACCTCGACGAGAACGACGTCGGCGTCGTCCAGGTGAGCCTCCACCCAGTCGGCGTCCACGAGGACGTCGGAGCGGCTCATGGGGAACCTCCTGTGTTTCTGTGCGATGTCGCGTGTGAGTCGGATGCGTCGTGCTTCCGGGCCCTGCTGCCGGAAGCCGGGGTGTCGTCGTGGCCTTCCCCCTGGCGGGGGGACGTGTTCTGGGTATCCCGCTACGCCCGGCGAGGGGCCGGGTGGAAGGCGGGAAGGGCACTACGCGGAATGGGGGCGAACGTGGTCGCGGCCTGCCGCTCCGAGCTCACGAGGGTGCGGTCGTCGATGTGGCGCTCTGTGCCGGGGGCGTACGGACGCCCGTCGAACTCGACTCGCATGAAACTTCATCCCTGTGTGCGTGGAGATCCGAGGAAGCCGATCGCACGAAGTGGGGAGGGCCGAGGGCCCGTCCGCCCTAGGGACATGGACAGAGCGCGGCGGCGACGCGGCAGAAATCAACTGCCCGTCGCTTCGTCAGATACGCGCTCGTCAAGGAAGTCACGTCTTAGACGCTACAGGCAGCACCACTGATTGTCACTGGTGGCCTGGATCACAAGGGAAGCCGTATTGCCCGCTCCGTCGGGCCGGACGGGCTTTCAGGGTGTTCCGGAATATGAGAACGGCGTCTCGGAGAGCATTCATGGAAGAGAACCACTCGGGCTCGGCGCTAAGAGATGACCTGTCCGAGCGCGGCGATCACGTCAGCCTTGCGGGGCTGCCCCTGGGCCCGCCGCACGATCCGGCCGGAGGCGTCCAGGACGAAGACGGTGGGCGTTCCCCGCACCTCCAGCCGACGCACCAGGTCCAGGTGCGACTCGGCGTCGACCTCGATGTCGGCGACGCCCTCCACCAAGGTCGCCACGTCCGCCAGGATGCGGCGGGTGGCGCGGCAGGGCTGGCAGAAGGCACTGGAGATCTGCACGAGGGTGGCCCTCGTGCCCAACTCGGCGCCGATCTCCTCGGCGCTGAGCGACTTCACCGCGGAGGCCATCAGGCGACCTCGGAGCCCATCAGCGGAACGTCCGAGCCGTTACCGGTGATCAGCAGACCGCTGGAGGTGGCCTCCACGTCGGTGACGGTCAGACCGAGCGGAAGCTCGGGAACCTGCGCGCTGAAGGTGAGCATGCCGGCGACCTGGTCGTCGACGTCGATCGGCAGGTCGCCGACCTCGATGTTCTCGGGGGTGACGGAGAGGACGTCGCCGTCGACCGTGAACTCGCCGGCACTGGAGACCGAAGTGCTCAGACCCAGCTCCGGCAGGGCGAGCTCGCCACTGATGCGGGGCACGTCGCCCTCGGTGCTGATGGTCATGCCCTCGGGCAGATACGGATTGAAGTAGGAGTAGGGCACCACGAAGGAGCCGTCGACCTGGCCGGCGACCACGGTGGGCTGGTCCATGAGGTCGCTCAGCGGCGCCTCGACGTTCGAGGCGGTGGCCTCGACCTGCTCGACCGTCACATCGCTCATCGTGGCGCTGTCGGCGTTGATGTTGACCTCGGTGTAGTCACCGCTCAGCACCTGCGGCAGGAACGCCCAGCCCTCGATGGCCACGTCCGGCTCCTCGGACATCTCCATCTGCTCGGCCAGACGTTCGGAGAGGGTGTTCTGCGCGAAGGATCGCGCCCCGATGTCGGCTACCACCACGAGCGCCGCGAGAAGGATCAGGAAGACGACAAGGAACTTACGCATCGGAAACCCCAGCACACTTTCTTTCGATCCGGCGCGCCTCTCGGCTGGGTCGTCCGGCCGGTCGTGGTCACACGCCATCGGCACCCGAAGGGCACCGGTCATGAAAAACCTGTAGGGAAGGGTACTTCACCCCGCATATGACGCAGGGGGACCCGGGTTGGTTGCGGTCCTGAGGCATCGATATGCGGTCGAGAGGTCCAGCGGGCGGCGACGGGCACGTTCGGGACGCGTCCGGGGAGTGTCGAGCGGGGCGCCCCTGACCGTTTCGGCGAAGGGCGCCGGCGACGAAACCGCTGTTACGCCGAGGGTTCACGCGGGTCGGTCAGCGAGGCATCAACATGGCGGCGAGGCCCTCGTTGGCGGCCGCGTCGGAGAGGGAGAGCTCGATCACGTTGGTGGCGACCACGTGCGCGGGTAGGCGGCGGGCGAACTCCAGCATGTGCGGCTGCTGCTCGTGTTCCTCCTGCGCGAGCTCGTCCCGGTAGATCGCGTAGACGATGCGCTGCAACGGCGCGCTGGGCACCGTGTGCGAGGCGAACAGCATGGTGTCGGGTTCGCGGGCGGAGACCTCGCCGACGACGGCGTTGGCGAGCCGGTCGAAGCCATCGCCCTGCCCCTCGGCGAGCGTGTAGATCGTGATGACACCGCGCAGTTTGCTGCTGGGCGATGCGGCGGCCGGGGCCCCTCCGTAGAGGTCGTCGTAGGGGTCGGCGTTGCGGCGCTTCCGGCGCACGGGCTCCTCCTGCGGTTCGTCGAATTCGTCGTCCACGTCGTCGTACTCGTCGTCGTAGTAGTCGTCATCGTCGTAGACGTCGCGGCGGGGCTTGGCCGCCAACGCCGCGGCGCCCCAGAGGGAGGAGACGGCTCCGAGCATCAGCAGCGGACCCACGGCTTCCAGACCCGTGCGGCCGACGATCGCGGAAAGGAGCGTGGCCAGGACGAGCAGCCCGAGGACGACCAGATCGGTCCTCCCGGGGCCGTGGAGGCCGCGCCGCGCGACAACGACCAGCGCGGTGACGAGGAGGACGACGGCGAAGACCTGCGCACCGTTCACGAGCGCGCGTGGGATCAGGTCGTAGTGTTCGGCCAGCGGTGGGAAAGAGGAGCCGAGACGACCGCTGATGCGGTCGATGGACAGCACCGCCAGGGGGACGATGGTGAAGACGCTGAGGAACAGGCGTGAGGTGAAACGGGCGTTCGGCGCGCGGACCGCGTACTCGAAGGCCCCCCACGCCATGTAGACGGGGCCGATGAGGCTGACACCCAGGTGGAAGAGCCTGAAGGTGGGCCCGCCGAAGTCGAACAGCACCCCGATCACCGCGGCACTGAGTCCGACCGTGATACCCAGCGCGGCGATCAACCATGCGATCGCGGCGATCCCGGGGCGGCGTTGGGCATAGGCGGTCAGCGCGGCGGTGGCGCTCCAGCCCACCAACGCGCTTATGAATGTCAGTCCTACCGTGACCATCTCGACAATGATGATGCACGCCGGCGGGTGGATGTGCACAACGTGCACTTTTGAAGGGATGCCCTGGGGAGAGATCTCGCAGAGTGAGGGCCAGAACCACCTTTTACACTGTGAGCTTCATCACCAGGATTCGCATGGCGGTGCAGCGACCCCACAGGGACGCCGAGTGGCTCTAGGCTCACAGTACGCGGGGCCTCACCCCGGCTGCCGGAGGGCGACCTCCCCCACCTGATCCAGGAGAGAACCGTGCCATCGGACGCGACGTTCCCGAACCCGATCGGTCCCGGCGCCGCCTTCTTCGACGTGGACAACACCCTGATGCGCGGCGCGTCGATCTACCACTTCGCTCGCGGGCTCGCCTCCCGCGACCTGTTCACCACCCGCGATCTGGCGCGGTTCGCGTGGGGGCAGACGGTGTTCAGGGTGACCGGCAGCGAACAGCCGGAGCACATCAACGCCGCACGCGAGGCCGCTCTGGCGTTCGTCGCCGGGCACGACGTGCAGGACCTGGTCACCCTCTGCGAGGAGATCTACGACGACACCATGGCCGATCGCATCTGGGAGGGCGCCCAACGACTCGTCCAGGGCCACCTGGACGCCGGGCGTCCGGTCTGGTTGGTCACCGCGACCCCGGTGGAGCTGGCGGAGATCATCCGACGCCGACTGGGACTGACCGGGGCACTGGGCACCGAGGCCGAGAGCATCGACGGGGTCTACACCGGGCGGCTCAACGGCGACCTGCTGCACGGGCCGGCCAAGGCCGTGGCGGTTCGGGAGCTGGCCCACAAGGAGGGGTGGGACCTGACGAGCTGTTCGGCCTACAGCGACTCCTCGAACGACCTGCCGCTGTTGTCGTTGGTGGGGGATCCCCACGCGGTCAACCCGGATGGAGACCTGCGCCGGTACGCCCGGACGCACCAGTGGCCGGTCCACGACTTCCGCAGACACCGCAGAGCCCTCAAGGTGGCGGTCCCGGCGGCGGTCGCGGGCGCGGTGGCCGGCGCGATGGCGGTACGAGCGCTCCGGCACCGTAGGTCCTTCACCGCACGCTGAGGAACTCCCCCGAGAAGCGCTGAGCGGCGCACAGAGCGACGCTCGCCCTTGGACCCGGGCTCTCCCCCGGAACCCGAATCCGGCCGGCCGACGCGCGTTCAGGCGCGCCGGTAGAACACGGGCAGGGCCCTCATCCCCGCCGATCGCAGCCCACCGCGCACCCGCCGGAAGAAACTCGGCCGAACGAACTGCGCGAGCAGGAAACGCACCGCCCCTCCCGGCAACCGCACCTGGTTCACCATGGCGAAGGTCGCGTCGTCCGCGCGTGGCCGCAAGAGGGTGCTGTTGTCCACCCCGATCGCGGTGACGTACCAGTGGGCCAGGTCCTCCCAGACCACGACGGCACGATCGGCATCGGGCGCGGTGAAGTGGTTGAGCAGGAAGGTGTCCCCGGGACCGTCCGCGGTCTCACCGATCCGACGGGCGTTGCGGGCGACCATCACGAGCTCCCCGCCCAGCGCCCGGTAGGCCCGCGAGGCCATGAGGTCGTCGGCGGCCGTGGGCGAGACGGTCGTGATGAGGACGACGACGTCGTACCGGGGAGCGCCCGACAGCGGTGGCATGAACACGGCCTCGTAGAGGACCGTGGCGACGACCTCGGGCCGGGCCTCGACCTCGGGGAGAAGCGCGCCGATCTCCGCCAGGACTTCCTTCCGCTCCCGGTCGCTTCGCACGATGGGCCCGCGTCCCGGCGGGGACACGCTCACACCGACGTACACGTAGCCGTACGGGTGCGGTGGGTCGAACACCGGGTCGGGGCGCCCGGGCCTGGTGGCTGCCATGACTCGCTCCTCACTCGGCGCCGCGCGGGACGCCGGCGGACATCGTGGTCTGGCTCCCAGACTAGAAGCATCACTTCGTATTCACAAACAGTTCGGGCATCCAAATCTTTATGATCGTGAGCATGGCACAGGACCGCGCTTCAGAACCCTCCGAACACCCCGATCCGAAACTGGTGGCGGAGCTCGGGGTGATACCGCGGCTGGAGGTCTACTTCCGACGTATCCGCACGGACATGCCCGAGGACGTCGCCGCGGTCTTCGCCGAACACGGGCTGACCGCGCGCCATGGCGGTGTCCTCGCACAACTGGCGGTGGTCCGCTCCATCGCCGTCGGCGACCTGGCCGAACGCATGGCCGTCTCCATGCCGACCGCCAGCGAACTGGCGGGAGACCTCAGGAGGGCGGGGTTGGTCGTGGCCGAGGAGGATCCGGACAACCGTCGACGCACCCTGCTGAGCCTGGCCACGGACTACCGACCGTCGGTGGAGGCACTGGTCGCGGCGCGTGCGGCGCCCTTGCGGCGCGCGATGGAACGGCTGACCGAACGCGACCGCGCGGGCTTCGCGGCGGGTCTGCGGGCATGGGCGGAAGAGCTGAGGGATCGATGAGGATCCCCGGTCGCCACCGGGGGCGAGAACGAACGGCGGGGTTCGGGGTCAGCGGCCCAGGGTCGCTCGGGCCAGGGCGATGACGTGCACCGGACGCAGTCCGGCGCCGCGACCGCCTCGGGGGGCGCCATCACGGCCGACGCCGCCGCGGCTGTGCGCGTACGACTCGAAGGCCTCGATGGAGCTGTAGGCGGGCGACCAGTCCAGGGCCGTGCACAGCGAGGTCGGGTCCAGACGGGCCGCGTGCAGGCCGGTGTTGACGGTGCGGGCGGCGCTGGCGCTCGCGTAGCCGATCCTGCCGTGCTTGGCCATACCGCGCAGCACCTTCAGGCCGCGGGCCGGCACGGGGACACGCTGGCCGCCGATCCGGCGCAGGCAGTGTGAGAGGGGGACGGTGTCCGCCCCCGAAACGTCGAAGAAACCGGTCTGGCCGCTCAGTGCCATGAGCGTGAGCGCTTCGACGCCGTCGTCCTCGTGCAGGAACTGCACGCGCGGGTCTCGGCCCATGACGGTGGGCACGACCCGGTAGTCCATGTAGCGGGTGAGGGGGGTGTCGACGGAGGGGCCGATGAGGTTCGCGAACTTCAACACGGCCACGGACAGGTCCGGACGCCGGCGTTGAAGGGAACGGGTGTCCCGCTCGACCACGGCCGCGTCGTCGGCCTCCAACGTGGCGCTGGAGCGCACCACGAGGCGGCGGACGGAATCGGAACGCTGGGCCGCGCCCAGGACCCGCATGGTGCCGAGGAGGTCGTCCTCGCGATTCGCGCCCTTCACCGTGTCCAGGCCCAGGTGCAGGACCAGGTCGGCGCCCGAGTCGGTGACGATCCGGTCCAGGCTGCCGTCGTGCAGGTCGACGTGCCGATACTCGATCCCCGGCAGACCGCCCGGAGGTGGTGCGGAGTCCGCTCCGATCACCCGGCGAATACCGGGCTTCTCACTCAGGGCCTGAGCGACCCTGGCGGCGAGGGGGCTGGAGACCCCGGTGACGAGTACGACACGAGCCATAGCGACACGTTCCTTGGAAGGAGACGGTGGTGCGAGAGGCCCGCGGACCGTTCACCCGCCAAGGGTGAGCGGCGACCGCGACCCGTGAAGCACAACAGTGCTTCACCCAGAAAATTCCATTGCCGTGGCCAATGCCACGCAAAGGGGGAAAGTGTCTCCGCGTCCGGGGCGAACCCTGGGGCACGCCCAAGCCCGCGGAGAGACGTTCGCCGCTGGAAGATCCTACTGAGAGGTCCTACTTCTTGTTGCGACGCGCCACACGCGTGCGCTTGAGCAGCTTGCGGTGCTTCTTCTTCGCCATCCGCTTACGACGCTTCTTGATGACGGAACCCATGGGATCACCTTCTCGCTGACGAGTGAGTACGGACATGCCGAGCCACTGGTGACGAACACCTGGCGGCTCGGATGCGGTTACCGGGCTCGCGTTGGCCCACACGCGCTTGCGTGTGCGGCCGGTACGACCGGGGCGAGCCCCGGGGAGGGCGGCGCTGAGCACGCAGATCTACCGCACCCGTGGCCCCAGCTTACCGGTCGGGCGTGTTCAACGGACACAACCCGTACGACAAGCGGGCCCGGGGCGGCCGGTATCGACCGCCCCGTCGGGATTACCACTCCCCGAACGACCGGTCAGGCACCGGGAACGGATGGTCCGTCCACGTAGAGCCCGGCCGCCGGTTCCGCGTAGCTGACGCTGGCCAGGCGCTGGTCGGCGAAGGTCAGCGACGTCACGCTGGCGAGATTGCACTCACGCCGGTCCGGTCGATGCCACAGTCGCTTGCCCTCCGACGCCCGACGGGCCATCCAGATCGGCAGCTGGTGGCTGACGCACACCGCCTCACGCCCCCAGGCGGACCGACGGACGGCCTTGATCACGTCGACCATCCGATCGACGACCTGTCGGTAAGGCTCGCCCCAGGACGGCTGGAACGGGTTGTAGAGCCGCTTCAGCACCTGTGGGTCACGGGCCGAGGCCGCGGAGAGCGACATCCCCTCGAACTTGTTGGCCGCCTCGATGAGCCGATCGTCCAAGGTCACCGGCAGGTCGAACGCCTTCTGCAACGGGATCGCGGTCTCCTGGGTGCGATCCAGCGGCGAGGAGTACAGGGCCGCGATGTCATGCCCCTCGAACCAATCGGCGGCGACCTCCGCCATCCGCTGCCCCCGGTCGCTCAGGTGGTAGTCGGGCAAGCGTCCGTAGAGGACCTTGTCGGGGTTGTACACCTCACCGTGGCGAAGCAGGTGGACGACGGTGGTCGTGGTCATCGTGGGTGTCTTTCTGTCCGGGGACCGGGGGCTAGCTCTGGGCCTTGGCTGCGGCTTGAGCGGCCTTCGGCAGAGCGGAGACCACCTGGTCGATGGCGGCCTCGTCGTGCGCGGCCGAGAAGAACCATGCCTCGAACGCGGCCGGAGGCAGGTACACGCCCTGTTCGAGCATGGCGTGGAAGAACGCCGCGAACACCTTGGTGTCGGTGGCCCGAGCGGTGTCGAAGTCGCTGACGTCCTGGTCGGTGAAGAAGACCGTGAACAGGTTGCCGCCGTTCTGGACCCGGTGGGTGACCCCGGCGGCGCCGAGCGCCTTGGAGACCTCCGACCGGACCTGGGCAGAGACCCGGTTGATGTGTTCGTAGACCGCCGGGGTCGCGCCGCGCAGGGTGGCGAGGCCGGCCGCGGTGGCCAGCGGGTTCCCGGACAGAGTGCCCGCCTGGTAGACGGGACCGTTCGGGGCCAGCCGGTCCATGATGTCGGCGCGTCCACCGAAGGCCGCGGCGGGCAGTCCACCGCCCATGACCTTGCCGAACGTCACCAGGTCGCCGGCGACCTCCTCCAGGCCGTACCAACCGGAGGCGCTGGCCCGGAAGCCGGTGAGGACCTCGTCGAGGATCAGCAGGGCGCCGTTGGCGTGCGCGATCTCCTTGAGACGGGCGTTGAACCCGTCCCGGGGCGGGACCACGCCCATGTTCGCCGGGCAGGCCTCGGCGATCACGCAGGCGATCTCGTCGCCGTGCTCGGCGAAGGCGCGTTCGACGGCTTCGACGTCGTTGTAGGGCAACACGATGGTGTCCGCGGCGCTGGCGCCGGTGACACCCGGGGAGTCGGGGAGCGAGAAGGTGGCCAGACCGGAACCGGCGGCGGCCAGGAGGGCGTCGACGTGGCCGTGGTAGTTACCGGCGAACTTGACGACCTTGCCGCGTCCGGTGAAACCGCGGGCGAGGCGGATCGCGGACATGGTCGCCTCGGTCCCGGAGTTGACCAGGCGGACCTTCTCGACGGTGGTGCGTTCGACGATGAGCTCGGCGAGCTCGACCTCGCCGGGTGTCGGGGCACCGTAGGAGGTGCCGGCCGACACCTGTCCGTGAAGGGCCTCCACCACGGAGGGGGCGGCGTGGCCGAGGATGAGCGGCCCCCAGGAGCAGACGAGGTCGACGTATCGGCGACCGTCGGAGTCCGTGAGGTAGGGGCCCTCGCCCTTGACGAAGAACGGCGGGGTGCCGCCGACGGCGCCGAAAGCGCGGACGGGCGAGTTCACACCGCCGGGGACGACGGCGGTCGCCCGCTGGAAGAGCTCTGCGGAAGTCTGTTGAGTACCCACCTCACCAGTGTGTCAGCTGTCCCCTCCAGCGTGACCGTGACCCACCCCGCACTCACTCCCGCAGGAGAGCCCGTACGAGTCGATGGACGTCGGTGCTGGGATCCGAGCCTGCGGGCAGACGCTCGGCGCGTTCCAGGGCATCCTGGATTCCGGGTGCGAAATCGTCGAACCTGGTGCGCCCCTTACCCCAGCCGGGAAGCAGAGATTTGAGTGCTTTCTCGGCTTTGGCCCCGGTCATGAGCACGGCGCGCTGATCGGTGACGTGAAGGAGGAGCCAGGTCTCAAATGTGGGAGTGGAGGGTGCGGTCCGGATACCGTCGCGTCGCGCTTGGTCGCAGAGGACGGTGACATCGGTGCCGTCGGTGTCGAATACCGCCCAGACCTCGGTGTAGTCGTCACGTTCGGCCTCCCTGGCGGCGCGGAGCACTCGCTCCTTCTGAGGGTGCTTGGCCTGACGGACGTGCATGGTGTGGACCCGGACACCAGGGTGCCCGCGCATGGAGTCGAAGTAGCGCTTCTCCGTCTCTCCCTCACAGACAACGAGGTAGACACTCCGTTCCTCACGACGCGAGCCACGGCGTTCGAGAGCGCTCTCCCGCTCTCGCTTGGCACGTTTACTCACTCGCGATCGACCTCGGCTTCGAAGCTCTCCTCCTTTTGCGCCCTACGGTGGAGGGCCATCAGGAAGAGTTCGTCATCGACATCGGGAACGGCTCCATAACGACCGGTGAGGTAACGACGGGCCCGGTTGTCGTCGCCTCGGGGTTTGAAGTCACTCAGCGGGTAGAGAGTGGTCCGGCCTTGGGCGTCCTTCTCGACGAACCAGATGTGGTCACGCCTGAGAACCTCCTCACCACGGATCCGGCCGAGCAGTGTCGCGTCGTGGCTGGTGAAGATCAGCTGTGCACCGTGGGGGTTCTGCTCCTCGTCCTGGAAGAGGGAGATCACTCGTGCCGATAGGTACGGGTGCAGACTCGCGTCGATCTCGTCCACCACGAGGACACCGCCGGTTTCGAGGACGCGCTGAGCCTCGTAGCCGAGTGCGGTGAGAGTCCGAGTTCCCTTGGATTCTTCATCCCAGGAAAGAGGTCGTGCGGAATCTCCCTCGCCATGATGGAAGCAGAGTTCCGATGACGTGGATCGCTTGTTCCTTCTCAGCCGCTCGGTGGTCGCCAGCCAAGCATGGGTCTTCCCTGATCCCGTTGGGGAATACATGACCACACTCTCGGGATGGCCGCTCGTGGTCTCTATGTCAAGAAATTTCACCAGTTCTCCGAGTCCAGACTCACTGACCACGAAGGAAGCCGAGCCATCCTTCAACTCAACAGAACGGACCCCTGTACCTGCTGACCGCAGCAACTCACCCAGACCGGCCATCTGTTCTTCGGACACTTGCTGGTTCCTCAGCCAACCAGGGGGTCCGGAGCTCCGTTCCTCAGCGAAGACCAGATGTTCAGAGAACCACTGGTAGATCTGCTCCACGTCTTCATTGGCGGCTCGTGCCGCAACGGTGAGGAACAGCACGTTGGGTCCGGTGATGTCCTTGACCTGACGGAGTCTGGCCGGAGCACTGTCGCCGAACACGAACTCCTCGCCCTCACGCTCGAACAGGACTCGTTTGCGACGCCTCGGATAGGCGTACAACCACTCCTCGACCACGCGCTCGTCGTCGATGGCGAATCCGTAGGTGTGACGGACCCCGGAGAGCATCAAATCGACAACGAAGGCGGAGGGTTCGGCCCTCGATACGGCGTCGAGCGCGAAGGGCTCGCGTGCGATACCGCTTCCGGGTTCTGAACGGCTCATCGACCAGCGGACAGTGTCCCGCATGAAGTCGAGAGCGTGCAGCAGATTGGACTTCCCCGAGGCGTTGGCCCCGAAAATACCCGCGACGGTGGCAGCCTCCCAGTCGGCATTCTCCGGCACCCCGTCCTCGTAAGTAGGGGTAAGAAGCAGCTGTTGTTCGTCAAGGATGGACTTGTGGTTCTCCACGCGGAAACTCAGCAACATGGAGCTTCACTCCCCTCATAACGGGCGATCTCACCGCAGATTTCGCGGATAAACCACGCACCCCTGAGTGTGCCATAGGGCCATGGCCATGAACCGGAGTCCACAGGGTGTGGACAGACGTGTGCCCTGCTCCGAGGGGACGGGGCAGGGCACACGGGTCGGGGGCTACGACTTGGCGTGCGAGTCCGACTGGATGGCCTCGTGTTCGGGGCCGGGGGACGGGGCCTTGGCGCGTAGGAGGGGGCGCAGCGCTTCGGTCTCGACGAGCCTGTCGACGACGAAGGTCATCGGGCGGGCCGCCAGGAGGGAGACCAGGGTGGCGACGATGGCGCCGACCAGCAGGCCGACCGTGACGTCGTGCGGGTAGTGGGCGCCGACGAAGACCCGGGAGAAGGCCTCCAGGACGGCGAACAGGACGGCGGCGACGGCGAAGCGACGCCAGGCGACGATGATCGCGGCCGCGGCGGCGCCGGCGATGGCGGCGTGGTTGCTGGGGAACGACCAATCGCCGATGGGGTCACAGGTGGCGATGACGCTGAGGTCGGTCATGGCCTGGCAGGGCCGAAGCTGTTGGAAGAACGACTTGATCGTCACGCTGGCGCAGTAGGCGATGACGGTCGCGACCGGGGCGAAGAGCGCCAGGCCCACCCGGCGCGAGTCCACGGACCGGGCTTTCCACCAGGCCATGAGGAACAGGAGCGCGAAGACACCGAGGAACAGGTCGGTGCCCATCTCGGCCGCGGACTGCATCCAGGGGTCGAGTCCGGCGGCGAACTCGATCACGGATCGCGACCAGGCAGCGCTGATGGCGAAGATCTCGGAGACCATCTCTCTCCATTGGGGTCGTACGGGGGAGAAGAGTCGCTCGTGCAGCAGGGGGAGGCTGGGCGACGTTCCGGTGACGGAACTCCCACGGTCGAATGACGGGAAGCCCTCATCCTGTCATCAACCGGAAGTCCGCAGAGCCGTCCTGTGCGGAAAACCGACGAATGCGCACGCTCAGGCCCTTCGCCGAAGGAGACACGCGGCCCCGCCGAAGGAACCGGGCACTACCGATGAGTAATTTGGACGGGCCCATCCGTCTCTCCCACCCACCGGAGCTGTCATGGCCACGAACTTCACCACGGCGGACCTGATCGACGACCACGGCGACACGCTGCGCAGCTGCGCCACGCAGTTCCGTCGCTACGGCGGCCACGACGTGTTCTCCGGGCCGATCCGCACCGTGCGCTGCCACGAGGACAACGGTCTGGTCAAGCAGGTCCTCAACTCCCCGGGCGAGGGCGCCGTCCTGGTCGTCGACGGGAACGGCTCACTGCGCAGCGCCCTGATGGGCGACATGATCGCGGAGTCCGCCGTGCGCAACGGCTGGGCCGGGGTGGTCATCAACGGCGTCGTCCGCGACACCGTCGCCCTCGGGAAGCTGGAGTTGGGCGTGAAGGCGCTGGGCTCCAACCCGCGCAAGTCCCTGAAGGACGCGGCCGGGCGGCTGGACGTCCCGGTGACCTTCGGCGACGTCACGTTCGTCCCCGGCGAGTGGCTCTACAGCGACCACGACGGCATCGTCGTCAACGAGACACAGATCTGAGACGAATCAGACATGAACGACGGGGGCCCATAAAGACCCCCGTCGTTCACTTGTCCACCCGAATCAGACCTCTCGGGCACCGGTCCGGTTCAAAGCCAGGAAGAGTGCCCCCGCGGTGAGCACGACGGTGGTCGCGACCGCGGGGAAGAGGTCGGTGAGCGGCGCGCCCGCCGCGGGGAGCACCACCCCTTGGAGCAGGGCGCCGGGTGCCCACTCGGCGAGGAACGGCAGGCTCCCGACCCCCGCGCACACCACCAGCACCAGGACGGCGATGCCGACCACGGCGAGCGCGTTGCGGGTGAGGGACGACGCCAGCGCCACCACGGCGACCACGAAGACCATGTACACCCCGCCCATGAGAGCACCGAGCATGACCGCCGACAGCGGCGGTCCATCGAAGAGCAGCGCGGTGAACGCCCAGGCCACGAGCGCCCCCACCAGGTGCGCGAGGACGGCCGCGAGTGCGGGCAGGGCGACCCGGGGCGTGATCAGGCGCGCCGTCCCGGGCACCCGTGACCGGTAGAAGAGGGAGCGGCCCGGGCTGGAGTCCATCGTCAAGGCCATGGCCGCCACCAGCACCACGAGCAGCACCCCCAAGGGCGCGACCAGTTCGATGTGGGATCCCAGGGCGTCGCCGGCCGTCATCGCCGGGATCTCCAGATCCATCGCCGCCAACTCGCCCTCGGGGTCGGCCAGCCGGAGCAGGTCCTCCATGGAGTAGGCGAGCAGGGGACCGACCGCACCGAAGGCGGTGAAGGCCAGGAGCAGCAGGAGCAGGGTGTGCGTGCGCAGCAGCCGGGTGGCTTCGAGGCGGTAGAGGGCGCCGTTCATCGATCCGTCCTGTTCGTGAGGGAGAGGAACACCGACTCCAGGTCCTCCTGGTGTCCGTGGAGGGCCACCAGCGGTACGTCGTGCTCGACGAGGGCTCGGGGGATCCCCGACTCGCCCGCGGCGGCGTCGACGGCTTCCAAGAGCACGCAGTCCTCCTCGACCGCGCTCGCCCGGGTGACCCAGTCCTCGGCGGCGAGGAGCTCGGCGAGACGGTCGGCCCGCCCACGGATCCGCAGGTACCAGGCGTTGGGGCGTCCCTGGTCGGCGATGTCGGCCACCGGCCCTTGGTGGACCACACGTCCCCCCACGAGCACCGCGACGTCGTCGCACACCCGCTGGACGTCCCCGAGCAGATGACTGGCCAGGATGATCGTGCATTCTCGCCGCAGGTCGGTGATGAGGTCGAGGACGTCGACCCGACCCCGGGGGTCGAGTCCGGAGGCGGGTTCGTCGAGGATGAGCACGTCGGGTCGGCAGACCAACCCGGCAGCCAACCCCAGTCGTTGACGCATACCCCGGGAGAACCTCCCGTTGCGGCGGTCGGCGGCTTCCGCCAGCCCCACCCGTTCCAGGGCCCCGGCGACCTCGGCCGGTCCGGCGGGCGCCCCGACCATGCGAGCGCTGAGCTCGACCACCTCGGCGGCGGTCAGCCAGGGTTCGAAGTCGGGTACGTCGGGGCAGAACAGGACCCGTTGCGCGCGAGAACGCACCCTCCCGCTCGCCGGGGCACGTGTCCCGGCGAGAATCGACAGCAACGTGGTCTTTCCGGCGCCGTTCGGGCCGACCACCCCGAAGACCCGACCGCGGCGAACGGAGAGGTCGACGTCGAAGATCCCGGTATTCTCCCCGTATGACCGAGTGAGTTCCTCGACACCGATCATTTCGTCAGTACTCACGAGCCACTCCTCGCATCGTTCTGCCGGATTCCCCGCCGACCCGGACCTCGAAAAACAGGGCCCACCTGCCTTTCCCTGGTTTCTGATTCCATCTTTCGCAAACCTTTCCAGGATCTTGTATTCGTGTACCGGGAAAAGGTATAAGGGCAGACGTGAATCCCGCATCGACCCACGGACATGGGGTGGTCACGTGTTCTCCCGACTTCGGGACGTGCCGGAGGTCATGGTGGCGGACATGCCGAGTTCATGACCTTCCCAGCGCTCCCGCCGACCATTCCCCGGTTATCCTCGGAAAATGACGAATTCCGACGCGCTGCCCGACCTCTCCGCGTGGGTGGCCCTCCGCGGAAACCGTCCTCCGCGAGCGTTGAATCTGCTCTTCTGGATGGCGGTCCTCACCACCATGTTCATGTTCGGGGTCGGCTTCCTCACCGGTGGCGTGGCGGAGCTTCGGGAGACGGACCCCCTGATCATCGGCTACGTGGTCGCCAGCGCGGTGGGCCTGGTCCTGTCCTGTGCCCTATGGCCGTTCCTGCCCTGGAGCCCGCGGACCTCGTGGGCGGGCCGGACCGCCACCGTGTTCTTCCTCCTGTTGAGCCTGGGCACGATGTTCATCAGCAACCACACGACCTTCCTTCTGGTGTGCGTGGCGGCGATGAACGCCGTGGCCGTCTTCGGCCTCGCCGGACTGCTCGGTTACGCGGTACTCCTCATCGTGTTCTCGATGACGGCCATCGTTCTCCCCGGAATGCCCCTGCTGGTCGGGGTGGCCTTGGCGACCGGCCTGACCATGCTCGCCCTGCTGTCCGGGTCGGTGTACGTGGCGCTCTCGGTCGCCGCACGGCGGGCCGAACACACCCGGGAACTCCTCGACGAATTGGAGCGGGCCCACGAGGAACTGCGCGGTCACGCCGACCGCGTACGGGAGCTGACCGTGGCCGAGGAACGGGCCCGCATGTCCAGGGAGATGCACGACAGCACCGGGCACTATCTCACCGCCCTGGCCATGTCGCTGTCCAACGCACTACGTTTCCGTACCGCCCGCCCCGAGGACGCCTGGACCGAAGTGGAGCAGGCCCGTGAACTGGCTCGTGAGGCGCTCACCGACACCCGACGTTGGGTGCGCGCCCTGCGCCCGCTCCGGTTGGAGGGGCGCGCCGGAACGGCCGCCATGCGCGCGATGACGGAGTCCTTCTCCGGGGGCGGGGTGCGCATCGACTTCACCGAGACCGGCGACTGGCCCCACCTGCCCGAAGAGGCCGAGCTGGTCTGTTACCGCACGCTCCAGGAGGGGCTGACCAACGCGATGCGCCACTCGGGCGCGGACCGGATCGAGGTGGAGGTCACGGCCGCCCCCGAGGGTGTGTCGGTGACGGTGACCGACAACGGCGCCGGGGCCGGCGACGACGCCCTGCGTTCCGGCTTCGGGCTACGAGGACTGTGTGAGCGGGTGTCGGCGGCGGCGGGCTCGGTGACCATCGACAGCCCGACCGACGGTGGTTTCCGGCTCCGGGTGGAGGTGCCCTCCGAACCCGGGGCGGCCGGCCGCCCCGCTACTGTGGCCGCCGGGGGTGGCGTGTGAACACGGTGTCCGTGCTGGTCGTGGACGACCAGATCCTGTTGCGGCAGGGGCTGCGCAAGCTGTTGGAGATCGAGGAGGGCATCGAGGTCGTCGGGGAGGCCTCCGACGGGATCGAGACCCTGGAGTTCCTGGCCACCTCGCCACCGCCGAAGGTGGCCCTGGTGGACGCCAGGATGCCGCGCATGGACGGCATGGAACTGATCACCAGGATGCGCGCGGAACATCCCGGGGTGCCCGCGCTCGTGCTCACCACCTTCGACGACGACGAACTCGTGCTGGGCTGCCTGCGCGCCGGCGCCCGCGGTTACCTGCTCAAGGACGTACCGCCCGAGGAGCTGGTGGCGGCCATCCACCGTGTGGCCGCCGGAGAGACCGTCCTGGGCGGACCGGCCGCCGAACGTCTGGTCTCCGCGCTGAACTCGTCCACTCCCCCGGAACCCGAACGGGACGTTCCCACGACGCTGTCCGAACGGGAGTGGGACGTGGCGCGGCTGGTGGGCGAGGGCGACACCAACCGGGAAATCGCCCGCGCCCTGTTCATCACCGAGGGCACGGCCAAGAACCACGTCACCAGCATCCTGCGCAAGTTGGAGTTGCGCGACCGTACGGCTCTGGCCCTCTGGGTCGGCCGCGGCGAGGGATGACGCGGGTCAGGCCCCGGAGAACTCCTCGCTGGCGTCGGCCAGGATGTCCAGTACGGCGATGGGGTCGGGAAGGACCACGGAGCCCTCGGCGTCACGCGGGGTGCGGATCCAGGTGACGCGACCACCCGAGGTGAGCACGGAGGGGGCGCCGAGCACGAAGCTGTCCCGACAGTGCCAGCGCAGGCCCGGCATCTCCTCCACGGCCTCGGGGACACAGTCCAGGTGGCACGACCACCACTCGTCCTCGTCCATCGGGGAGCGGGTGGCCACGAAGAACAGGTAGCGCGAGTCCAGGGCGGCGACCGGACCGGCGGGCACACCCCGGCGTCCCATCCTCGCCAGGGCCATCACACCGGCCTCGCGGGGCACGTCCAGCACGTCGAAGACCCGACCGGTCGGCAGCACCACGTTCGCGTTCGGGTCGGCGGTCCACCAGCG
The DNA here is from genome assembly GCF_900143625.1 of Nocardiopsis sp. JB363. Classification (GTDB taxonomy): domain Bacteria; phylum Actinomycetota; class Actinomycetes; order Streptosporangiales; family Streptosporangiaceae; genus Nocardiopsis. The sequence continues at coordinate 31,158 of NZ_FRFF01000201.1, read as the reverse complement.
GCGGATCGTGTCGCAGTCGGTGGTGGCCTCCACACCCCAGGCCGCGTTGGTCGGATGCGCGGCCGGGTCGGGACAGCCCATGCGATCACAGGTACAGGCCCGCTCCTGCCCCGGAGCGGCGCCCCGGACCACGGGCCAGCCCAGTTCGGCGTAGCGCAACGCCGACTCCAGCATGCTGTCCGTGGCGTGGCGACGCTTCCGGCGGTACAACACATCGGCCATCTGAGCTCCCCGGTCGACTTCGGTGCGGGCGCGGCCGGTTCGATGTGGCCCGGTCCCCGGCGGCCGCGACCGGGGCGAGGGCCTTGTGCGTGTCAGCGCAGTAGGTGTGCCGCCTCGGTGGCCCAGTACGTGAGGATCTGCTCGGCCCCCGCACGCCGGTAGGAGGTCAGGGTCTCCAGGATCGCCCGTTCCCGGTCGATCCAGCCCTTCTCCGCCGCTGCCTCGATCATGGCGTACTCGCCACTGACCTGGTAGGCCGACACGGGTACCGGCGCGGACTCCGCGACTTTGGCCACCACGTCGAGGTAGGCCAGCCCCGGTTTGACCATCACCATGTCGGCGCCCTCGGCGACGTCCAGGGCGACTTCCCGCAACGCCTCTCGGACGTTTCCAGGGTCCTGCTGGTAGCCGGAGCGGTCTCCGAACTGCGGGGCCCCCTCGGCGGCCTCCCGGAAGGGCCCGTAGAACACCGACGCGTACTTGGCGGCGTAGGCCAGGATCGGTACGCGCGCGTGGCCCGCCCGGTCCAGGCCGTCCCGGATCGCCGCGACCTGGCCGTCCATCATGCCGCTGGGAGCGACCACGGCGGCGCCCGCCTCCGCCTGGGCGACGGCGATGGACGCGTACCGCTCCAGGGTGAGGTCGTTGTTCACGTGCCCGTCGGTCTCCAGCGAGCCGCAGTGGCCGTGGTCGGTGTACTCGCACAGGCACAGGTCGGCCATGACGACGATGTCGTCACCGACCTCGGCGGCCAGGTCGCGCAGGGCCACCTGCACCACACCGTCCGGGTCGTCGGCCTGCGAACCGACGGAGTCCTTGTGTTCGGGGATGCCGAACAGCATCAACCCACCGACCCCGGCCTCCACGGCCTCGTGCGCGGCCTTGCGCAGGCTGTCCTTGGTGTGCTGCACCTGCCCGGGCATCGAGGAGATCGCCACCGGTTCGGTGAGCCCCTCCTTGACGAACATGGGCAGGATGAGGTTCTCCGGCAGCACCCGGGTCTCCGAGACCAGGCGACGCAGCGCCTGCCCTCGGCGCAGGCGGCGTGGCCGGGCGACGGGGAACGCGGCGTCGTGGTCACCGAAGGACATGGGGAACTCCCGGGTCGTGGGACGGAAGAGGTGTCGTGGGTCTACGCGGGCTCAGAGCTTGCGACGGCGGCCGCGACGCTTCTGGCTCGGCTTGAGGACGGGCTTGCCGGCGTCGATCGCCTCTTGGCGCTTGGCCGCACCGTACTCCGAAAGTGCCTCCACCAGGGCCGAAACCGAGGCCTTCGGGGCCACGACGTCGACACGCAGGCCGAACTCGATGGCGGTCTGCTCGGTCTCGCGGCCGATCACCGCGATGGCGGTGGTGTTGTGCGGCTTGCCGGCGATACCCACCAGGTTGCGGACCGTGGAGGAGGACGTGAAGAGCACGGCGTCGAAGCCACCGCCCTTGATGGCCTCACGGATCGGCTGGGGCGGGGGCGCGGCGCGCACGGTGCGGTAGGCCGTGACGTCGTCGACCTCCCAGCCGAGGTCGGTGAGACCGGCGAAGAGGACCTCGGTCGCGATGTCGGCGCGCGGCAGCAGGACCCGCTCGATGGGGTCGATCTCGGCGTCGTAGGGCGGCCACACCGACACCAGGCCCTTGCTGGACTGGACGTCCTCCGGCGGTGCCAGGTCGGGCTCGATGCCGAAGTCGCGAACGGCCTGCGCGGTGGCGTCGCCGACCACGGCGACCTTGACCCCGGCGAAGGCGCGAGCGTCCAAGCCGTAGGACTCCAGCCGCTCGCGAATGGCCTTGACCGCGTTGACGGACGTGAAGGCGACCCACTGGTAGCGGCCGGTGACCAGGCCGCGCACGGCCCGCTCCATCTGTTGCGGGGTGCGGGGCGGCTCCACCGAGATGGTGGGTACCTCCTCCGGCACGGCGCCGTGGTTGTGGAGCTGCTCGGACAGGGACGCGGCCTGTTCCTTGGTGCGGGGCACCAGGACGCGCCATCCGAACAGCGGCCGGGTCTCGTACCAGGACAGTTCGGCCTGGCGGGCGACCGGGGAACCGACGATCATCAGCGCGGGCGCGGTGACGTGGTGGTTCTTGGCGTCGGTGGACTTGAGTTCGGCGACCAGCCGGGCCAGCGTGGAGGTCACAGTGGTCTGTCTGGTGGTCCCGCCGGCACGGACGACGGCGACGGGGGTGGTGGCCGGACGGCCACCGGCGATGAGGGTCTTGCACAGCACGTCGAACCCGGGACCCTGGTGTTCGGGCGCCTCGCCCAGGGGAGCGTCGGCGCCGAGGATCACCAGCGGCGCGTCACCGGCCGCCGCGTCCTGCCAGTCGACCTCCTTGCCGCCGTGCGGGCGGGCGTGCAGGATGCGGACCTCGGGAACGCCCTCCCCCATCAGCGAGATTCCGCCGAAGGTGGGCACGGAGGTGATCGAGGAGACGCCGGGTACGACCTCGACCTCGATGTCGGCCTCCTTGCAGGCGACGACGAGCTCGGCTCCTCGGCAACCGAAGAACGGGTCGCCCGAGTACAGGCGCACGACCCGCTGTCCCTCACGGGCGCGGGTCAGCACCAGGGTGTCGATGTCGCCGCCGCACTCGGCGGCCTCCACCACGGACACGTCCTCACGGCAGTGGACGAGCAGGTTCCGCCGGAAGACGTCCAGCTCCTCCCCCGCTGTCTCACGCGGGGGGATGACCACGTCGGCACGGCCCAGCAGCTCGGCGCCGCGCAGCGTCAGCAGCTCGGCCCCTCCCGGGCCGGAGCCGACCAGGGATACATGACCCGGCTCGCGCGTGCTGCGACGCGGTTCCTCCGGTCGGGGGTTGGCGTTGGCGTTCACGTACTCGCTCCTCATGTGTGGGTCGCCCGCCTCCCGGGGTGCGGTCTCCGGGGCGATTGCGGGAGAGGCGACCCGCGCGGGTCTTCTCCGACAGCGGCCGGCGCTGCCCGGGTGGTCTTCAGTGCCGCGTCAGCCGAGGTCCACCCCGTCGCGACGCGGCACTAGGAGTTGTCCCTCTCTGCGAAGGCCTCCGCGACGATGCGGTCGGCGCCCTCGGCGATCATCTGTCGGGCCAGGTCGCGGCCGAGCGCGACCGCGGTGTCGAGGTCCTCCGGGGAGGAGATGTCCACGGTGCGCTCTCGGTGGACGGCGGTGGCGCCGTTGGTGGCGACCACGGCCGCTCGCAACCGCAGGCGGCCCTCGGTGTACTCGGCGAAGGCGCCGACCGGGGCCGCGCATCCGGCTTCCAGTTCGGACAACACGATGCGTTCGGCGACGACCTCGGCGCGGGTGGGCGCGTGGTCGACGGCGGACAGGTAGGAGAGGTCGCCTTCGGCGCGTTCTGTGGAGCACTCCACGGCCAGGGCGCCCTGGCCCGGCGCCGGCAGCATCTGCTCGGGTTCGAAGACGTCGGTGACGGCCTCACGTCGGCCCACGCGTCCCAGTCCGGCGTAGGCCAGGATCACGGCGTCGAGTTCACCGGAGGAGACCTTGCCCAGACGGGTCTCGGCGTTGCCCCGGATGGGCACGTAGACCAGGTCGGGGCGCAGCGCGGCCAGCATGGCGACGCGGCGCGGCGAACCGGTGCCGATCTTGGACCCGGCCGGCAGCTCCTCGAACTTCAGCCCGTCGCGGGCGCACAGGGCGTCGCGCGGGTCGTCGCGTTCGGGGATGGCCGCGAGCACGAGCCCGTCGGCGGGGGTCGTGGGCAGGTCCTTGAGCGAGTGCACCGCGAAGTCGATGCTGCCCGCGACCAGTTCGTCGCGCAGCGCGTTGACGAACACCCCGGTGCCGCCGAGCTGGGTCAAGTGGGCCTTGGTGACGTCACCGAAGCTGGTGATGAGTTCCAACTCGATTGCCTGGCCGGTCCGCTCGGTGATCGTGTCGGCGACGATCCGGGACTGGCTCGTGGCCATGGTGCTGCGACGGGTCCCGAGCTTGGCGGGTGTGGCGTTCATGCCTTCTCCTGTGCGGTCCGCGCGGTGTCGGGCCGTCCGGTGTCGGCCGTCGTCCGCGGGGCGCGCGGTGTCTGTGCGGTCTGTGTGTCGAGGTCGAACAGCCGGCGCAGCGCGGTCTCGTAGGACTCCCCGTCAGGGGACGCGGCCAGTTCCTTGACCCTCACGGTGGGGCGGTGGAGCAGTTTGTCGGCGACACGGCGCATGGCGCGGCCGATCTCCTCGCGGGTGCGGTCGTCGAGGTCGTCGGGCAGCCGTCCGTTCAGACGGGAGAGCTCGGCCTCGACGACGTCACGTGCCTGGGAGCGCAGGGCGACGACGGTGGGTGCGACCTGGTCGGCGCGGCGCACCGCCCGGAACTGGTCGACCTCCTCGTCGACGATCCCGCGCACGAGCTCCAGGGCGCTGGAGCGGCCGGGGTCGTCGTCGGTGTCGTCGGTGGAGGCCGCCTGGCGCAGGTCTTCGATGTCGATGAGACGGATGTCGTCCTGCACGCGCACGGCGGGGTCGATGTCGCGGGGCAGCGCCAGGTCGAGGAAGACCAGGGGCCGGACGCGACCCTCCGTGGCGGCGGCCACCTCGTCGGCGGTGAGGACGAATCCCTGGGCGCCGGTGCAGGAGATGACGAGGTCGACGTCGGCGAGGGCGTCGACGGCGTCCGCGAACGGAACGGTGCGCGCGTCGACGGTGTCGTAGGCCTCGTTGAGGCACTCGGCGAGGCGGGCGGCGCGCTCGTGGGTGCGGTTGGCGACGATGACCGTCCGGGCGCCCTGACGGGCGACGGTGTTGGCGGACAGCGCGCTCATGGAACCCGCGCCCAGGACCAGCACGCTGGTGCCGGTGAGCGGGCCGGAGGGCAGCACGGCGCTGAGGGTGCGCGGCGCCTCCTCGCTCGTGTCGGAGGTGCCCTGTCCGGACATGGGGCAGCCCGCGGGCGGGGTGACGGCGGAGACAGGCACGTCGGGTCTGGGGGTCACCGCGAGGTCGCGGGTGGCGACGCTGAGTCCGAACGCGACCATGTCGGCGCCTGCGTGGTCGAGGTGGGTCTCGGTGTGGGCGCGCTTGCCCACGCGCAGGGCGCGCTGCCCGAGGTCGTTGAGGACCCGGCCGACGGTTCCGGTTTCCTGTCCGTCCTTGAGGGCGTTACGGACCTGGCCGAGGATCTGCCCCTCGCCGACGACCATGGAGTCGAGGCCGCAGGTGACGGAGAACAAGTGCTGGACGGCGCGGTCGTCGTAGTGCACGTACATGTGCTCGGAGAGTTCGCCCAGGCTCACGCCGGTGTGCCAGGACAGCAGTTCGGTGATGGCCGCGACCCCACCGTGGTAGCCCTCGACGTCGGCGTAGATCTCCGTGCGATTGCAGGTGGAGACGACCATGGCCTCGTTGATCGCGTCGGAAACGACCATCTCCCCGACCGCCTTGCTTCGCGTCTGTCCGTTCAACGCGACACGTTCGAGTAGCGCCACCGGCGAACTCCGGTGGCTCAACCCCACGGCCAGGACACTCATCCGCACTCCTATGCAGGCACCAACGCAGGCTTTATGCCTCTCCATGTTCGGGTAGGACCGAAGACCCCCGCCATCAGCCCCCCGAAACGCGGCGTACGCTCGCTCTTCGCCACCGCCAGTACGGGTCCGAAAGACCCTGTGTCTATGTCACTTCCAGCCCTGCCCGTTCCGCGCCACGGCCGTCGCCGTCGGCCCTTCGCTGCGCGTGGAAGGCGAGGATCTGGAGTTCGATGGACAAGTCGACCTTACGCACATCGACCCCGTCCGGCACATTCAGCACGACGGGAGCGAAGTTGAGGATGCTGCTCACTCCCGCTTCAACGAAGCGGCCGGCCACACCCTGTGCGGAACCGGCCGGGGTGGCGATGACTCCGATCGACACACCCTTGTCCCGAACAACATCCTCCAGGTTGTCAATATGCCTCACGTCCAGGGAAGCGACCGTCCGTCCGACCACTTCCGGGTCCGCGTCGAGCAGTGCCGCGATCCGGAACCCGCGGGTGCCGAACCCCCCATAGTTGGCCAGTGCGCGCCCCAGGTTGCCTATTCCGACGATGGCCACGGACCAGTCCTGGGTGAGACCAAGTTCACGCGAGATCTGGTACACGAGGTACTCGACTTCGTACCCGACCCCGCGCGTTCCATAAGACCCGAGGTGCGACAGATCCTTGCGGAGCTTCGCCGAGTTCACGCCCGCGGCTCCGGCCAAGTCCTCGGAGGACACGGTGGCGGTACCGCGGTCCTGGAGTGCCTGCAGAGCTCGCAGGTAGACCGGGAGTCGGGCGACGGTGGCGTCCGGGATGCCCCTCTCCCGGGGGCGAGGCGGGCGACTGATCACAGGCGGGCGCTCCTGGGGGAGGTCGGTTCGGGCGGGGTTGCGGGTCGCGCCCGTCCCTGGCCGTCGGCCACCGGATCCGTGCGCTTCCCCCGACCTACGTGATGTTCTGGGTCCCCAGATTACGCGCTTGTGAAAGCACGCACAAAGTGGGGTGGCGTGTGACGCCCGTCGAAGGAGTTCACACAAATCAACCGCCTCGCGAACGTCTCGAAAACGGAGATCACGACCTCCGCATTCCGGGCGGACGAAAATGTGCATCGCCCCCATTCGGGACATCCGAGGGGCGATGGGGACGAACGACACCGGTGCGCGAAAGAGCGCGGGAGGAGATTCATGGACCGCGGGTGGAAGCGGTTCAGCCGGAGAGCGCCGAACGCAACCGTCCCTCCGAGACCCGCCAGAAGTCATGCCGACGACCGTCCACGAAGGTCACCGGGATCTTGTCCCAGTACTCCTCCCGATCGGCCGCCGACACCGCGTCCAAGGACTCCTCCGCCCGATCCACCCCGAGCTCGTCCGTCACACCGGTGATCACCGACCACGCGTCCTCGCACAGGTGGCATCCCTGCCTACCCAGCATCACCACGCGCGCCTTCCCCGCCCAGTCCGGGGTTTCCGTCATGTTCCGCTCCACTCCCTCGCGCACTTTCCGACCCCTCACCCACCGGCGAAGGGCGGTAGGACCTCGATCACAGTCCCGTCCGTGACCGACACCTCACCATGCGCCCTCTTGCCCACCGGACGTTCGTCCACCAGGAGCGACGAAGACCCGAGCACGCGCTGGAAGCGATCGTCCGGGTGCAACCGACGCGCCGCGTCGAGGGCGGTTTCCAGCGTGTCCGCATCGAGCGTGTCCTCGGCCGTTCCGGCCGCGTCCTTCGCCGACGCCCAGTACCTGATAGTGCACTTCGCCATCTGTTGATTATCCTTGGTGTTGCTCGGAGGCGACGTATTGAACAAATCTCCACCGGGGGCAATGGCGCCTTCGATCGCCCGCCACGCGCGGGCCGACGAGAAGAGACGCATGAGCCATCTGCTGTTACTGACGAACTCGAACGAACCGTCCGACCACGTCCTGCCCGCTCTCGGGCTCCTTCTGCACTCGGTGCGGGTGGCACCCGCCGAAGCCGGCGCCCTTCTCGCCTCGGGTGCGACCGGCGGATCGAGTGCCCCCGTCGACGCCATTCTCGTCGACGCCCGCACCGACCTCGCGGCGGCCCGCAACTTCTGTCGGCTGCTCGACACCACCAGGCTGGACTCTCCGCTACTGGTCGTGCTCACCGAAGGGGGTGTCGCCGCGCTCACCCCGGACTGGCAGGTCGACGACTTCGTCCTGGCCGGCGCGGGACCCGCCGAGGTGGAGGCCCGCCTGCGCCTGGCCGTCGGCGCCGCCGAGGCCGCGAGCGATGACCCGGACGAGATCCGCCGCGGTGACCTGGTCATCGACGAGGCCACCTACATCGCTCGACTCCGCGGCCGCATCCTCGACCTCACCTTCAAGGAGTTCGAGCTGCTCAAGTTCCTAGCGCAGCACCCCGGCCGGGTGTTCACCAGGGCCCAGCTGCTCCAAGAGGTGTGGGGCTACGACTACTTCGGCGGCACCCGCACCATCGACGTCCACGTGCGTCGACTGCGCGCCAAGCTCGGCTCGGAGTACGAGTCGCTGATCGGCACCGTCCGCAACGTCGGCTACCGGTTCGTTCCGGACACCGCGAACCGGTCGGTCGCGGCACCGGCCGCCCCGGACACCCCCGCGGAGGCCGCCGAGCTGCCCGCGGCCCGCTCGGCGGAGGCCGGGGCCGGGTAGGGGCCGACGGCTTCGTCCCGGGGCGTCCGCGTTGATCCGTAGGCGTCCCGGAGCGGTGTCCGGAGCCGTGTCCGGAGCCGTTGACCTCGACGGACGGAACACGTTCGAGGCCGGCGGTGAATCAGGTGTCGTGGGGGGCTCGAACTCAACGGGCACAGAACATAGGATCTATGCGCACCCGGCGGGTCACGACTGGCGCGGCGGAACCCCTGGGCGCGGACCGAGTCGCACTGGCGCGCCACCGCAAGGAGTGAGATCGCACCGATGCCCGTCCCCGCCGCGACAGCCCCCGCATGCCCTTCCTTCCTTCGAAGAACCCCCGCGATGTTCGGCGCCGTCTTCATCGGCTCCACGCTGGTCCTCACCGCGGCCCCCGCCGTAGCGGCGCCGGCCGATGTGGTGCTCACCTTCAACAACCCGTCGGTCCCGGTCGAACTCGGGGAACCCCTCACCCCCAACACACTCGCGGTGACCAACAACGGTGATCTCAAAGCGTGCTTGCTCGGGTTGGATATCGACGAGCCCGCAAAGCCCGCCTTCAAGCTGGAGGGTTTCGAGGCGTCCGACCTGCTCAGAGATACGAGCCTTCCCGCCATCGGTGTCGTCACCGGGGTTCCGCGTGAAAGCACCGATGTCACCGCGACCCTGACCTACGCGCTCGCCGATGAGGAAGGTCTCTGCGCCCCGGACGCTCCGACCGAGACCACCTCCGCCACCTGGTCGATCGAGGTCACCGAGCCCGAGCCGAGTCCCACGCCCACGCCGACTCCCACCCCCACCGAGGAGCCCTCGGAGACCCCGACCGGGGAACCGACGGAGACCCCCACCAACTCCCCGACTCCGAGACCCACTCCCACCTCCACTCCGACCCAGAGCGAGACCCCCACCGGCGCCCCCACCCAGGACGACGACGAGGACTCCGCTTCCTCTCCCCCCGCCCGGTCCACGTCCCCGCAGACGACCTCGCCGAACACCCCCGACCGCACGCCGCCACGGAGCGACGTGCCGACGAGCGGGGCGGACATCCCCGATCTGCCACGCGGTGAGGCCGATCTTCCCGAGCTTCCGCCGGGGTCGGCCGAGGACCTGGCGGAACTCCCGTTGGTCACCCCGTCGTCCGATGACGAGGACACCGAGACCGAGATCGCCGCGGACCACAGCGACATGGGGCCGTCCGTCACTCCGGCGATCCTGCTCGCCGCCTTCCTGTTGGCCCTTCTGCTGGCCGCCCCGCTGGCGCCCACCCGCAGGGTCCGACTGGCCGTCAGCGGCGGCTACCAGGGCAAGCGCCGTAGGAACTGAGGGATGGTCACGACACACCGACCGCCCCCATCCCGTACCGACCCGCTCAGAGCCGCTCCGGTCCTCACCGAGGTGAGGGAATCGGGGCGGCCGAACCGGCCCACGCCAGGGGTGTCGCACGCCCACTCGGCGAACAGGATCTAGGATTGCGGCTCATGAACACCCCGCTAGTCACCGACGATCTCGCCTCCGGGCTGACCGAACCCGTTCTGGCCTTGGCCGAAGCGGCCCGCGCCGTGGACGGCGTCGCGCCCCTGTCCGAGCAGACCGTGCTCCGGGTCAGGCACGGGGCACCCGCCGGCAGCAGCCGTTTCCACGTACTCCACGATCCCGCCTCCACCGGGCGGATCGTCGGTTTCGCCTTCATCGAACGCGTCGAGAACGAACCCGACTCCGGTGAGGTCGTCGTCCATCCCGACCACCGCGGCCAAGGGCTCGGTTCCGCGCTGCTGCGCTCGGTCAGCGAGGACGCCGGCCGGCGCGGGGTGCGGGTGTGGGCTCACGGGCGCACCCCGGGAGCGGTCTCGGTGGCGGAGGCGGCCGGTTGGGAACCGGTCCGTGAACTCCACAAGATGCGCATGCCACTGCGGGACCTGGGCGTTGAGGTGCCCGGCGGCCCCTGGAAGGCGCCCGAACTTCCCGAACCCGAACTGCGCCCAGAGGTCGCCGAGAAGGTACGGATCCGCCCCTTCGTGGTCGGGCAGGACGAGCAGGCCTGGCTGGACGCGAACGCGCGTGCCTTCGCCGACCACCCCGAACAGGGTTCCCTGACCCTGGACGACCTGCTGCAACGCGAGATCGAGGACTGGTTCGACCCGCGGGGATTCTTCGTGGCCGCCACCACCAGCGGCGGCATCGCCGCCTACCACTGGACCAAGACCCACACCGATGGGGCGGGGCTCAGCGACGACGAGACCGTCGGCGAGGTGTACGTCGTGGGTGTGGACCCCGCCTGGCAGGGCACCGGCCTGGGCCGCGCCCTGACCCTGGCCGGGCTACGGCACCTGCGCGACGCCGGCCTGCCGTGGGTCCACCTGTACGTGGACGGTGACAACGAGGCCGCCGTGCGTCTGTACGAGACCCTCGGTTTCTCCATGTGGGACACCGACGTCATGTACGCGCCGGCGCGACAGGGCTGATCTCGACCCGAAAACCCCGCCGGAAAACGGATTCCGGCAAGTGGGACGCGTCACATTAACCGATCCAACCCCTTACCGCCACAGGGGTGCGACGCGGCGTTCATTTTCCGTTCACCTTCCCTGGGACAACTGGTCACCTCTGGGGCTTACCTTCGCATTCGGTGCGGTAATCGACCACGTCCAGGCGACGTCGACCGTGGGGGCCACGGACGGGGGTCCCCACGTGGTCCACGCCCGCGCCGGCGTGACCGAGGAACCCGAGAGACCGGCCCGACTCACCATTTCCGAACCGGAGATTCCATGACGACCACGGACTCGCCCAAGGCGGCACCACCGCCTCAGGGCAGACGCCGGATCGGCGATGCGGCCTTCGCCGGGCTCGCCCGAGGGTCGGGTCTGCTGATCCTCGTGATCCTCGCCGGTGTGGCGGCCTTCCTGGTGATCCAGGCCTGGCCGTCGTTGTTGGCCAACACCTCGAACTTCCTGACCGACCAGTCGTGGGACGCCAACACCAGGGAGAACCCCTCCTTCGGTGTGGCCGCGCTGGCGTTCGGCACCGTTCTGGCCGCCGGCATCGCGCTGTTGTTGGCCACCCCGGTCGCCATCGGTATCGCCCTGTTCATCGTCTACTACGCGCCGCGGAAGCTCGCCGCCACACTCGGCTACCTCGTCGACCTGCTCGCCGCGATCCCCAGCGTGGTCTACGGCCTCTGGGGCATGATGGTGCTCGCCCCCCAGCTGGTCCCCGTCTACGAGGGCATGACCCGCTACCTGGGCTGGATCCCGCTGTTCGCCGGCCCCTCCTCCACCTCCGGTCGCACCCTGCTCACCGCGAGCATCGTCCTCGCCGTCATGATCCTGCCGATCATCACGGCGATGTCGCGCGACGTGTTCCACCAGGTCCCGCAGGGCCACCGTGAGGCCGCGCTCGCCATGGGGGCCACCCGGTGGGAGATGATCCGCCTGGCCGTGCTGCCCTTCGGCAAGTCCGGCATCGTCGGTGGCGCCATGCTCGGCCTCGGTCGCGCGCTGGGCGAGACCATGGCCGTCGCCATGATCCTCTCCCCGGCCCTGGCGGTCTCCTTCAACCTGCTCCAGAGCGGTAACCAGACCATCGCCGCGCACATCGCGCTCCAGTACCCCGAGGCCACCGGCTACGGGGTCTCCGCGCTGATCGCCGCGGGTCTGGTGCTGTTCGCCATCACCCTCGCAGTCAACATGGGCGCCCGCTACGTCGTGGCACGGGGCAACAAGGAGTCCGCATGAGCACCACGACCACGCAGCCTCCCGCTCCCGGCCCCGGCCCCAAGGCCGGCACCAAGCTCGACCTCCGCTCGGGCACCCTGCCCCGTCGCTTCCCCCTCGGCCTGTTGATCGGCTGCGGAGTGGTGGTCGCCGGTGTCCTGGCCGCGTTCTCCTCCTTCGGGCTGGTCACCTGGGCCCTGCTCACCGCGGTGGCCTACGCGGTGATCATCGTGACCGCCTCCAACCGGGTGGAGGGCGGCCGCAAGGCCAAGGACCGCATGGTCACCGCCATCGTCTACGGCTGTTTCCTGCTGGCCATGACGCCGCTGGTCTCGCTGCTGTACACGGTGGCCGGGTACGGCATGGACCGCTTCAGCCCGTACTTCCTGTCCGTGTCGATGAACGGCGTCCTGCCGAGCATGGACGCGGGCGGTGTCTACCACGCCATCGTCGGCACCCTGGCCATCACCGGCATGGCCACCCTGCTGTCCGTACCGATCGGCGTGCTCACCGCCGTCTACCTGGTCGAGTACGCCCAGGGGCGGATCAAGAAGGTCATCACGTTCTTCGTGGACGTCATGACCGGTATCCCCTCGATCGTCGCCGGTCTGTTCGTGGTGGCGCTGTGGATGATGCTCTTCGGCCCGGGTCACACCAACGGCGCGGCGGGCGCGCTCTCGCTGACCGTGCTGATGATCCCGGTCGTGGTCCGCTCCAGCGAGGAGATGCTCCGGCTGGTCTCGCGGGACCTGCGTGAGGCCTCCTACGCCTTGGGCGTGCCCAAGTGGCGCACGATCACCAAGATCGTGCTCCCCACCTCGGCCGCCGGACTGACCACCGGAATCATGCTGGCCATCGCGCGCGTTATCGGTGAGACGGCACCCTTGGTCCTCACCGCGGGATCGTCGGCGGTCTCCATCAACTGGAACCTGTTCGACGGCCAGATGATGAACCTCCCGGTGTTCATCTACTCCCAGTTCCGCATGGGTGGGGCCGTCAACTACGAGAGGGCCTGGGCCGCGGCGCTCACACTGGTCCTGACGGTCATGCTGCTGTTCATCCTGGCCCGCGTGATCGGCCGCCTCTTCGCACCCAAGACCCGCTAACCCGAGGAACATCCTGTGGCGAAACGAATCGACGTCTCCGGACTGCACGTCTACTACAGCGACTTCCTCGCGGTCGAGGACGTGTCCATGACCATCGAACCGCGTTCGGTGACAGCGTTCATCGGCTCCTCCGGCTGCGGCAAGTCGACCTTCCTGCGTACTCTCAACCGCATGCACGAAGTCACCCCCGGCGCACGCGCCGAGGGCAAGGTGCTCCTGGACGACCTGGACATCTACGGGCCCGGCGTGGACCCGGTCCTGGTCCGCAGCGAGATCGGGATGGTCTTCCAGAAGGCCAACCCCTTCCCCACCATGTCGATCTACGACAACGTGATCGCCGGGGCCCGCCTGAACAACAAGCGGATGTCCAAGTCCGAGGCGGACGACCTGGTGGAGGAGTCGCTGCGCGGCGCCAACCTCTGGAAGGAGGTCAAGGACCGGCTGGACAAGCCCGGTGCGGGCCTCTCCGGGGGTCAGCAGCAGCGGCTGTGCATCGCGCGCGCCACGGCGGTCAAGCCGTCCGTGCTGCTGATGGACGAGCCGTGCTCGGCCCTGGACCCGATCTCGACGCTGGCGATCGAGGACCTCATTCACAACATGAAGGAGGACTACACGATCGTGATCGTCACCCACAACATGCAGCAGGCCGCGCGCGTGTCCGACCGGACCGCCTTCTTCAACCTCTCGGCGCCCGGCAAGCCCGGCAGACTGATCGAGATGGGCGAGACCAACCAGATCTTCACTCGTCCCGAGCAGAAGGACACCGAAAACTACATCACCGGCCGTTTCGGGTAATTCGACAAAACAACAGAAAATCCTCGTAGGCCGGTGATGGTTATGGCCGCTTCTGGTAGATAGGACGGTCACCCATGGCCACTCCGCTGATCATCGACACCGACACCGCGCAGGACGACTGTGTGGCGTTGTTGGTCGCGCTGCTCGACCCCGAGGCGGACCTGCGGGCGATCACCATGGTCGCCGGGAACGTCGGGTTCGATCAGCAGGTGCGCAACGCGTTCATGACGTTGGACGTGGCCGGGCGGCTCGGGGAGGTGCCCGTGTACCTGGGGTGCCGTGGGCCGCTGGTACGCGAGTGGGTGAGCGCGGAGAACGTGCACGGTGACGGGTCCGGCGGGTTGGACATGGATCTTTCCGGTCTGGCCACCGAGTCCGAGCACGCCGTGGACACCCTCGTCCGGATGGCGGCGGAGAACCCCGGCGAGCTGTCGATCGTGGCGATCGGCCCGCTCACCAACATCGCCATGGCGCTGGCGAAGGACCCCTCCTTCGTCGACAACGTGAAGTCGTTGTACGTCATGGGCGGTTCCAACAACGGTCGGGGCAACATCACGGCCGCCGCCGAGTTCAACTTCTACGTCGACCCCGAGGCGGCCAAGGCCGTTTTCGCCGCCGGGTTCGACGTCACCGTGGTGCCCTGGGACCCGTTGACGCTGCGGCGGGCGGTGTTCGACCAGGGGCGGCTGGAGCGGATCGCCGCGCTGGGCACCCCGCTCGCGACCTTCTTCACCCGGGTGTGCGCGGCCACCCTGGAGTTCGATCGCAAGGTGGGCATCGACGGCACCACCCATCCCGACTCGCTGACCGCGGCGCTGCTGCTCCGTCCCGAGCTGGTCCGGAAGGTGACGCCCTACCACGTGGACGTGGAGACCGCCGGGGAGCTGACCCGCGGGTACTCGGCGATGTCCTGGGGCGTGCACGGGCTGGAACCCAACGCCCGGGTCGTGGAGGAGATCGACGCCGAGGGTTTCTACGAGTACCTGGTCACGATGCTCTCCCGCCCCACCGAGCCGAACCGCCCGATCCGGGGCCTGTGAGCCACGGGCCCCGGGTGGCGGTACTCGCTACTCCGGAAGGCTCATCCCAACAGCGTGATCGTGCCTTGGGCGGCGGCCACGACCTTCTCTCCATCGTCGTCGACCATGACCAGCTCGCAGCGGCACAGGGCGCGGCGACGGGTGGACTCCACGACGTGCGCGCGGGCCGACAGGACACGGCCGATCGCCGGGCGCAGGTACTCGATGGCGAACCCTCCGGTGAGCACGTTGGCGCCCAGGATCGAGCCGCCCGCGAAGGTGAGCGAGTTGTCCGCCGCGTAGGAGAGCACCCCGCCGTGCAGGTAGCCGTTCTGTTGAAGGAGGTCCTCGCGGGCCTCGATCTCCAGGACCGCTCGCCCGTGCTCGAATTCGGTGATCCTCGCTCCGAGCAGCTTGCTGAAGGGTTGGGCGTC
This sequence comes from Nocardiopsis sp. JB363, assembly GCF_900143625.1. Lineage (GTDB taxonomy): Bacteria > Actinomycetota > Actinomycetes > Streptosporangiales > Streptosporangiaceae > Nocardiopsis. The sequence goes on along the minus strand of NZ_FRFF01000201.1, from coordinate 15,791 downwards.
CAGGACCAGAGCGGCGAGTTCGGGGGTGATCTCGTCGGACATACGGGTTCCTCCAGTGTCGGGAACCATCACTGTAGAAGCCGATTCGGTTGCTGGGCCGGCGAGGACGACCCGACACTCCAGTGGACCCTGGAGTTCATCGACGAACAGGGTCGGAGTCTCTACCCTCCCCTGATCTTCGAGGGTCGGGTGGGCTGAGGAAGCGCACGGACCGTCCCGGGCTACGGGATGGAAGGCTTCGTCGCCGTAGGGCCGCCCTTGACGGGCGGCCCTACCGGGTCAGGCACTGTAAGGAACGGCTTCCACCAGGGTGACGCTCACGGTCTTGCCACTGGGGACCTTGTAGGAGCGCTGCTCCCCGCGGGCGGCGCCCAGCAGGGCCTGGCCCAGGGGCGAGCTCGGCGAGTAGACGCTCAGCTCCTCCCCCGCCACGCCCTCGCGAGCACCGAGCAGGAAGGTATCCGTGTCGGGGTCGTCCGCGTAGCGCACGGTCAGGACCATGCCGGGCTCGGCGACACCATCGTCCGGCGGGGCCTGACCGATGACCGCGTCCCGGAGGAGCTCCTCGATCTTGTGCATGCGCGACTCACGGGCGTCGGGGCCCTCGACGAGGTGGATCCCCATGTTCTCGGCCTCGGCGGGTTCCGCCGTGCCCTGGAGGACCGCCAGCTCCACGGTGAGCCGACGGTGGGCGCCCGGGGTGATCCAGACGCGACTGTCGTTGGACATCGTGTTTCTCCCTTGGAAGAGGAAGGGCGCCCGGCCGACGATTCGGCGGGGCGCCCGGTGGACGTTGTCGTCGTTCACCGGAGTGGGTCGAAGGGGCGTAGTGCCTCGGGCGGGTTTCCCGTCGCGACCGTTCGGGCGAGCATGCGCCCGGTGGCCGGTCCCTGGGTGAAGCCCCACATGCCGTGTCCACCGGCCACGTACAGGCCGGGGATGCGCGTCTCACCGACGATCGGGAGACCGTCCGCGGTGACCGGGCGCGAACCCACCCATTCGTCGGTGCGAGCGTCCAGGTCGACCCCGGTCAGATAGGGCTTCGCGGAGGAGGCGATCGCCGAGATCCGCCTTTCCTCCATCGGGGCCTCGATGTCACGGAACTCCATGGTTCCCGCGACTCTCAGCCCCTCGGCCAGCGGCGTACAGGCGACCCTGGCCTCTGGCAGGTAGAGCGGCCCGGGGACCGGTGTGTCGGTCGGTACGGTGAAGCTGTATCCGCGACCGGCCCGCAGTGGGACGGTGACGCCCCAGGGTCGGCCCTGCCGGCCGAGCCAGGCGCCGGTGGCGACCACCACGGCGTCCGCCGACTCGGTCTCACCGTGCGCGGAGCGAAGACGGAAGCCGTCCCCACGCGCCTCCACCCCGGTCACCCGGAACCCCTCGACGATGCTGCCCCCACGGGAGCGCACTGCGTCGGCGAGCGAGTGGGTGAACAGTCCCGGGTGGACGTGGCGTTGGTTGTCGATCCGAACGCCTGCTCGAACGGTGTTCGAGACGAACGGGCTCTGTGCCCGCACGTCGTCCTGGTCCAGCGCCGCGTAGCCCAAGGGAAGCCCCGAGGCCCGCATCTGGTCCAGCTCCATCAGGAGGTGGGCGGCTTGCTTCTCGCTGTTGAACAGCGCGGTGACCGGCGCGTCCTCGATCTTGGGCCCGTCCTGCAGGCCGACGCCCGCCTCGACGAGTTCGGTGAAGGCGTCCAGGCTCACGGAGCTGAGCGGCGCGTTGCCGGCCAGCGCACGCTCCCAGGTGGAGCGGCGGCTGTTGAACGCGAAGGCGGCGAGGAAGCCGAGCAGCCCGGTGTCGGTGGTCGGCGGAATGGACAGCGGGGACTTCGGGTCCAGGATCGCGCGCACGCCGTGGCCGAAGACCGACGGCTCGTTCAGCGGGATGGTCAGCCCGGGCGCGATCCAGCCGGCGTTACCCCAGGAGGACCCGGAAGAGACCGTATCTCGTTCGACCACCGTGACCCCGACCCCGTACCGCTGCAAGAACCAAGCGGTCGACAGGCCCACGATTCCGGCGCCGACAACGATCACGGTACGCGGAACTCCCGCGCCCTTCCCGGCCATGGCCACTACTCCCTGTGCACGACGACAAGAGGGCGTGGTCTGCCCTCTGTTATCAGAGTGTGCCCTGGAACCTTGGGCCGCCCTTTGTCCGACACGCACAATCTCGCCCTACGCTGAAGTCAGTTCGGAACAATAAGGGGGACGCCGTGGTCCTTTTGGACCGTTTGGTCACCATCCTCGGTACCTACGGGACCAGGTTGGTCGGGCCGCGCCCTGCTCCGGGCACGGTGCTGCGCGGGGTGGCCCTGCACGATCCCGGCACCTCCGGCCAGGAGGAAGGGGACATTCTCCTGGCGGTGGGTGTGGAGGATTCCTCGCTCGCGGTGGAGTTGGCCGAGCGGGCCGGCGCCGTGGCGGTGGTGGTGCGACCGGCGGAGCCCGTCGAGGGTCACGAAGGCGCCGAACCGCACGCCGAGGCCGCGGCGAACGCCGGTGAGCGGGGTGTGGCCCTGTTGGTCGTGGACTCGTCGGTGGCCTGGGGTCAGGTGGCCGGGGTGGTCTACGGGCTGGTGTTGGAGGGCGGCGAGACCGAGGCGGGGCGCGGCCCGGCGGACCTGCCCGCCCTGGCGGACACCATCTCCGACCGGGTGGACGGGCCGGTGACCATCGAGGACACGCGTTACCGTCTCCTGGCCTATTCGCAGCGGCAGACGGACGCGGACCGGGCCCGGTTGGACACCATCCTGGGGCGAAGGGTGCCGGACGAACTCCAACGTCACTTGGAACGCACGGGGGTGACAGCGCACCTGGTGTCCTCCGCCGAGCCGCTCCACCTGCCACCGGAACCGGCCCTGGGTCTGGGTGGGCGCACCACGGTGGCCGTTCGGGTGGGTCGCGAGTTCCTGGGGTCGGTGTGGGTCGTGTGCGATCGACCGCTGGGCGAGGATCGTTCCGCCCTGCTGGCCGAGGGCGCCCGGACCGTGGCCCTGCACATGCTGCGCACCAGGGTGAGCGCGGATCTGGAACGGCAGGTGGAGTCCGACCTGGTGAGTCGGTTGTTGGAGGGCGCCATGGACCCCACCGAGGCGGCGGGGAGGCTGGGGTTGGCCGCGACCGCGCACCGGGTGGTGGCGTTGCAGGCGCACACCCCCGACGAACGCCACTCCGCCACCCTGATCACGTTCGAGCGGGCCACCACCGGGTTCGGGTGGTCGCGCCCCGGCCGCAGCACGGTGTTCGGCAGCACCGTGTACACGGTGCTGCCGTGCGGACCCGACCCCGCGACGGCCCGTGAGTGGCTGACCACGATCACCCGGGGGCTGCCGGCGCACGTGACGGTGAACGCCGGTATCGGCGGTCCGGCGGATCTGGCGAGGCTCCCCTCCAGCCGCCGTGAGGCCGACGAGAGCCTCACGCTGCACGCTTCCCGGCCCGGGGACACGGATCGCCCGGTACCGGCCTATGACGAGTCCTGGGACGAGGTGCTGGTGCACCGGCTGCGCATGGCGTCACTGTCGGGGCGCCGTCCCGCGGACGGCCCGGTCGCCGACTTGGTCGCGCACGACACCGAGCACGGCACCCGGTACGCGGAGACGTTGCGCGCCTGGTTGGGCGCCCAAGGCGACCCGAACGAGGCCGCCCGGGAGCTCGGAGTGCACCCGAACACGATCCGGCACCGGATGCGCAGGATGGCGGGGGTCACCTCACTGGCCTTGGACAGCTCCCGCGCCCGGTTGGCGCTGGCGATCACCCTTGAGGCGTACACGGAGTGAGGGCGCCACGGGCGAGGGCACGTCGGAGGGGTGGAGCAAGCAGATTCAGCCGTTCTTGACGACGATGGTCTCCACGGTGTTCGCGACGTGTTCGAAGGCGTCGGCGGCGGTCTCCAACTCTTCGATCACGTCCTTGAGCTTGAGCACGGTAAGGGCGTCGTACTCACCGCTGAAGAGTTTGGCGAGGAGCTTGCGGTAGATCCGGTCCGCTTGGTTCTCCAGCTGGTTGATCTCGATCCAGTAGCGGGTCAGGTCCTTCATCGTCCGCAGCCGCGGCATCGCCTCGGCGGTGAGTTCGGCGGCACGTTCGAGCACCTCGATCTGGTCGATGATGCCTTTGGGGAGGCGTTCGAGGCCGTACAACCCGATGAGGTCGACGGCGGCCTCCATCGAGTCCATGACGTCATCGAGGTTGGAGGCGAGTCGGTAGATGTCCTCCCGGTGGAGCGGAGGTGCCGAACTCTTGTTGAGCCGTCGCATGATGGCGTGGGTGGCGTCGTCACCGGCGTGCTCGCAAGCACGCATCTTCTCGGTGATGGCTTCCCGGTCGGCCCCGTCGCTCATCAGTTCCACCAGCAGGCGGGCCCCGATGACCAGGTTGTTCGCCGAGTCGGTGAACATCTCGTAGTAACTGTCATCACGCGGGCGCAAGCGCAGGCGCACGTCGTTCTCCCGATGGTGCGGTGGTCTTCCTTGGTGGATGTTAAGGGCGCTGATCAGCTACTTCAGCGCGACAGCGTGGGACTCGTCCGGGCTGGACCCTATATGGGGGAGGCGGGTCCGGTCCGGGTCACCCCTCGTTCATCTGCCTGTGTCGGTGCGAGGAACGCCACGGGGCGTGGGTTCCTTCGCAATTCTCCCCATCTCCACCACACCGGGACGCATCGGGACGCTACCGCGTCCGGGCTCCTTCCGGCCACCGGTGCGTTGAGACAGGAATCACCCGGGAATGCGGAGATGAGTCCACATCCCTCCCCCTTGCCTTCGATGTCCACCTTGGGTCCAACCCCTCGACATGACAAGTACCCCATGGTTCATCGACGCGGTGCTCGGCCCCGGCCCGGACGCCGGTCCTCACCCCCGTAGGCTTCCCGCATGCCTTCCGCGCTCACCCCGAGTTCCGTGCGGCGCCTGCGCTCCGCCTTGGACGAACAGCTCGCCACCCTGGGCGAACCCGCCTTCCCCGGTTCGGACGAGGAAGCCGTGGCCGCGTGCACGTTTTTGGCCCTACGCCTGGAGGACCCGCCGCGGGCCCTGCTCAAGGCCGCCGTGCGGTGCGGTCTCGCCGTGTTGGCCGACAGGGCCCCGGGGCACAGCCTGGAGGTACGGGTACCGCCGTACGGGGCGGTGCAGGTGATCGAGGGCCCCAAGCACACTCGGGGCACCCCGCCCGGCGTGGTCGAGACCGATCCCCTCACCTGGCTGCGGTTGGCCGTGGGCCGGGCCGACTGGAAGAAAGCGGTCGACGGAAACGACGTGCGCGCCAGCGGCGTACGTTCCGACCTGTCCGAACACCTGCCCCTGTGGCCGGACGAATAGGGACGTTCGACCCCGGTTGATCGGCCACGGTCGACCAGCCGTTAAGCTGTGCGTGTGTCGTACTCCGACGGCCGGCTCTCCATGGACCTCGATCCGCTTGAACGCGGCCCGCAGGACGCCTGCGGCGTTTTCGGGGTCTGGGCACCCGGCGAAGAAGTCAGCAAGCTCACCTACTTCGGTCTTTACGCGCTCCAGCACCGCGGCCAGGAATCCGCGGGCATCGCCACCAGCGATGGAGAGCGGATCGTCGTCTACAAGGACATGGGGCTGGTCTCCCAAGTCTTCAACGAGGCGACGCTCGACTCTCTGAGAGGCCACCTCGCGATCGGCCATTGCCGCTACTCCACCACCGGGTCACCGGTGTGGGAGAACGCGCAGCCGACGTTCTACACGGCGCGCGAGGGGGGTCTGGCCCTCGGCCACAACGGCAACCTGATCAACACACCGGAACTGGCGGCGATGCTGCCGGAGCAGCGTCGTGGTGCCACCACGGACACCGAGATCCTCACCAACCTGCTGGCCGCCCGGGCCAAGGACGGCCAGGCGCTGGACGAGGCGGCCATGGAGCTGCTCCCTCAGGTCAAAGGTGCCTACTCCCTGGTGTTCATGGACGAGAACACCTTGTACGCCGCGCGCGATCCCCAGGGCATCCGCCCGTTCGTGCTGGGTCGCCTCGGCGAGACCTCCGGTGCGGGCGGCTGGGTCGTGGCCAGTGAGACCGCGGCGCTGGACATCGTCGGCGCCGAGGTCGTCAGGGAGATCGACCCCGGTGAACTCCTGATCATCGACGGCGACGGGGTCCGTTCCCGCCGATTCGCCCCGGTCCAGCGCAAGGGCTGCCTGTTCGAGTACGTCTACCTGGCCCGCCCCGACACCACCATCGCCGGGCGCAACGTCAACTCCACCCGGGTGGAGGTCGGTCGCAGGTTGGCCAAGGAACACCCGGTCGACGCCGACCTGGTGATCCCGGTCCCCGAGTCCGGAACCCCCGCGGCGGTGGGTTACGCCGAGGCCAGCGGAATCCCCTTCGCCCAGGGTCTGGTGAAGAACTCCTACGTGGGGCGCACCTTCATCCAGCCCAGCCAGACCCTGCGTCAGCTGGGCATCCGACTGAAGCTCAACCCACTGCGCGAGGTCATCGAGGGCCGCCGTCTGGTGGTCGTGGACGACTCGATCGTGCGCGGCAACACCCAGCGCGCCCTGGTGCGCATGCTGCGCGACGCGGGAGCCGCGGAGGTGCACGTGCGCATCTCCAGTCCGCCCGTCCTGTGGCCGTGCTACTACGGCATCGACTTCGCCACCCGCGCCGAACTCATCGCCGCGAACCTGTCGGTGGAGGAGATCGCCGAGTCCGTCCAAGCGGACTCGTTGGCCTACGTGCACTTGGACGAGCTCATCGCCGCGTCCGAGCAGCCCAAGGACCAGCTGTGCCGCGCGTGCTTCGACGGGGTGTACCCGCTCCAGGTCGACGCCGACTCCCAGGGCAAGTACCTGTTGGAGAAGGCCTGCGGCACCCCCGAGGATTCCACTCTGGCGTCGAGCCGGAAGTAATCACGTGCGGCGGGCCCCAGCGCCCGCCGCACGCTCATCCGTCCGTCCGGACTCTTCGGCGTGCCCTGGGCAGGGGCGGCGGAACGAACCGAGCGGATCATCCGAATACACGAGGAGAACTCGCGTGGCAGCCGACAACACAGGGACGACGGGCGCGTACGCGGCCGCGGGCGTCGACATCGCCGCCGGTGAGCGTGCCGTCGACCTGATGAAGCGTCACGTCGCGCGTACGCGCCGACCCGAGCAGGTCACCGACTCCAGCGGTTTCGCGGGCCTGTTCCGCCTGGACACGGCCAAGTACAAGGACCCGGTCCTGGCCACGTCCACCGACGGCGTGGGCACCAAGGTCATGCTCGCTCAGCAGATGGACAAGCACGACACCATCGGGATCGATCTGGTCGCGATGGTCGTCGACGACCTGGTGGTCAGCGGGGCCGAGCCGCTCTTCATGACCGACTACATCGCCACCGGCGCGGTGGTGCCGGAGCGTATCGCGGAGATCGTCGGCGGTATCGCGGAGGGTTGCCACCAGGCGGGCTGTGCGCTGATCGGCGGGGAGACCGCCGAGCACCCCGGCGCGATGGAGGCCGACGAGTACGACCTGGCCGGTGCGGGCACCGGTGTGGTCGAGGGCGACGCCATCCTGGGCCCGGACCGGGTACGCGAAGGCGACGTCGTGATCGCGATGGGTGCCTCCGGCCCGCACGCCAACGGCTACTCGCTGGTACGTCACATCGTGGACTCCGCCGGACTGGACCTGCACGCCGAGGTACCGGAGCTGGGTGGTGTGCTGGGCGAGATCCTGCTCACCCCGACCCGGGTCTACGCCAAGGACTGTGTGGCGTTGACCGAGGCGGTGGAGGTGCACGCCTACTCGCACATCACCGGCGGCGGCCTGGCGGCCAACCTGACCCGATCCCTGCCCGAGGGCGTGGAGGCCGAGCTGGACCGTTCCACCTGGGCCCCGCTCCCGGTATTCGATTACCTGGCGGACAAGGGCGGCGTCTCCCGAGGAGACATGGAGGCCACGTTCAACATGGGCGTGGGCATGGTGGCGATCGTGGCGGCGTCGGACGCCGAACGCGCGCTCCAGGTGCTCGCCGAACGGGAGGTCCCGGCCTGGCTTCTGGGCACGGTGAAAAACGGTGCGGGCCTCGCCACATTGAAGGGTGAGTACCGGCACGCGTGAGAAAAACGGACGCGAAGATAGCCGGTGCGAACCACCAGAATGGTTCGCACCGGCTATATCCACCTGTCCGCGACGGCTTCCGGTCGGAAGCCGTAGCCGCTACAGGTCAGCGGTTGATTCCGAGCGACCTGAAAGTCTCGGCGACGTATGACTACTTGTCGGAGTCCGAGTACTTGTCGGCGAGATCCGCGTAACGGTCCACCAGGTCGTCCTGAGGTTCAGTATCGGGATCGTCCGGACCCGATGGTCCGGAGGGAGACCCCTCATCCTCAGCGACACCCAGCTCCGACCGCAGCCGATCAAGGTCGGTACCACCGGTGCTGTACTTGAGCTTCCGGGCGACCTTCTGCTGCTTGGCCTTGGCTCGGCCGCGCCCCATTGGCTCGACCCCCTCAACGATTGGGTTCCGACGAACCCCAGATCACTTACTAACCCGCAGTACCAGGCTGATGGCCGTCAAACGCGACTGACGGCCTGCGCCAGCTTACGTACACACACAACCGTACCTGGTCGGACCGCACCGTGCCTACGCCACCCGGGTGTGACGGGTGTGGCGTGCGCACGGAAGCACTCCCTGCCAGGCGTTTCTCACGGTGAGTGCCACGGGCAACGATCTGTGCCACGATGCGATCGTGCTGCCCTACACCGCCTATCTCCGCGTCTACCAGCCGATCACGACCTTCTCTCCACGTGACCGACGGCACTGGGAGGAGTACGCCTCATCCGAGGATCGTCCGAAACGGATCAACGCGCTGGCCGCCGAACAGGCGGAGAACCTGGGTCGGACCATCAGTACACCCCCGATCGTCGCCCCCGCCGGAGAAAGCGAGGACGCCTACCTGCGCCGGGTGGACGAACGGTTGTACGTGTGCCCCTGGCAGACCCGCCTGCGTTGCTGGCGCTCCTTCGACGAGTTCACCACGGACACGCCGAAGGCCTTGATCGAGGCCTTCGTGCCTCGACAGGAGGCGTCGCGGGCGGAGGCCGGTTACCGGCAGTGGCGTGACACGGGGGCGGAGGCCAGGCCGCTCATCCTGTCGAGCACGTGGACGATACCGGTGCCGTGGTTCGTGCCCTTCGAGCACCAAGAGCGCTGTCTGGTCCTGTCCGCCGACACGACCAGGACGTTGTTGTACCTGACCCACACGTCCCAGGCCCGTCGCCGGTTGGAGCACACGGTGACGGTGCTGCGGGACAACATCGGGGAGCACGCGGTCTCGGGGTCGACCGAACGCCTCGTGGACTGGCTGGGGTCGGTCGCCCACCCCGATTCCCTGCTGGAGCTGGACTACGGAGGGCTGCCGCACCTGCTCAGCGACGACCACCTCGGCTCGGACCATTCGGTGGCGGAGATGTCCGACGCGATCGAGGCACTGTCCAAGGGCGACGGCGGTCGCGTGGTGGAGATGCGCCAACGCATCACCCGACGGTGGAAGTCCGTACGCGCCCTGGAGCACGCCAACTGAGGGTCATGGCTCCCTCAGACTTTCGTGGACAACCACGGCGGTGTTGTCGTCACCCCGGGCCGGAAACGGTGGAACGCCACGCCGGTGCACAACCTGGTACACCAGGTTTCTCGCCCCACCCCGGGCCTCTTTCCGCACGTGAAGGCGGTGTGGAACCCGGTTCCATCGGCCCACGACATCAAGCGTTGTGAAACTGGGCATAACGCCCGATAGGGATCGACGTAGACTGTAGTGAGTCGGTTACCGAGCGCACTCTGAGTAATCGCGAAACCCTTGCCACGCCGCGAATCCGCGTGGCCCGACCCACTGGCCGAAGCGGACGAGCGCCGAAGGCGCGAAACCGCCCATCTCCCTCCAGACGGCGACCGACCAAGGGCTCCGCCCCTCTCCCCCAAGCTCGGCATCCGGGTTTCGGTCAGGTCCGCCCTAGCACTTCGGGCACTCCGGATCGAGAAAAACGAGGCCTGAGAACGAAGTTTTGACCGAATACGCCACATGCCACTAAACGTGTCGCTAGAATCACTTAGCGTGACGCGATCACGGGCGGCTTTCGAAGGCCTCCCACGTGCAAAGTTGCTTGGAGTGGTCGCGCAATCACCTCGGGTGATGCCAGTATGGACTTAGACGACATACTGGACATCCGGGCCAAGTGCCAGGAAAAAGGCTCAAGGATCGGCACACAGATCCAGGAGGAGAGGCCGTACAAATGTCAACTCGCACGCCCGAGGCGGAACCCCTGTTGACCCCCGCCGAGGTTGCCACCATGTTCCGCGTGGACCCCAAGACCGTGACACGCTGGGCCAAGGCGGGCAAGCTGACCTCGATCCGCACCCTGGGCGGCCACCGCCGCTACCGCGAAACCGAGGTCCGCGCTCTGTTGGCCGGTATCCCGAGCCAGCGTACGGAGTGATCTCCCTGGTCTGTGCCGATTCCGGGGGGAGCGGCCGGACGGGCTCCGGCCACTGAAGACAAGAAGTGTAGGGGCGGGTCACCCGGACGGGCTGATCCGCCCACTCATGTGCCCTCGAAAGGCGAGGGGGACCGTGGACGGCCGGCGCCTTCACCCTCGCCCGCACTGTCCGGAACGGGTGTACCGAGTTCGACCGGAACATCGGCCCCACGATGCACCAGGACAGCCGTCACCGACCGGAGCCGAAGGGCTCTGGCGCGGACGGAGCCGAATCGTCGACCGTCCGGTTCAGTCCTCGATCCGATCGTCCATGGCCGTGGTGCGCTTGCGGGCCAGGAAGGTCGCGCTCGCGCCACCGCCCACCGCGACCACCGCGGCGGTGATCAACGCGGCGATCGAACTTCCGGTCGTCGCGAGCCGGCCGCTGGGCGCCGCCGCCTCGTCCTCGGGTTTCTCCCCGCGCTCGCCACGCTCAACACGCTCGTCTTCCCCGTCATCACCACCGGTCTCGGTCCCGTGAACGGAACCGATCGCCCACGCGTCCGCGAAGTCGACCGCGAACCCGTTCTGGTCCTCGGGGTCGCCCACCTGGACCCACACGGTCAGGGCGGAACGGACGCCTTCGCCCTTCCAACCCTCTTGGTCGTCCTCGAAGCGACTCTCGTGCTCGATGAAGCGGATGCTGACGGGGACTTCCTCGGCCGTCTCGCCCTCGGCGTCGAGGACCTCCAATGTGTCCTCGGCCGTGTACTCGCCCTCGAAGTCGGGGACCGGAGCTCCGAAAGCGGTCAGCTCTCCGTACTCCAGGCTCGCCTCGGTCCGCTCGTCGTAGCCGGCGTCGGCGGTGGATCGTACGTCCTGGAGGGTGAACTCGATCGAGTTGCCATCGGTGGAGACGTTCTCGGAATCGCCCTCACCGAGAATCACCACGTCCTCCTCGGACGGTGACTCGCCGGGTGTGGGCGAAGGCTCCTCGAAGGGGGTGTCCGGGGTGGGTTCATCGGCTTGCTGCCGGTCCCGCTCCGGCGGAGTCTCCTCGGCGCCGTCCCCGCTCTCCTCCGGGTCGTCCTCCTCCGGCGCGTCGCCGGACCTGTCGTCCAGGCCGTCCGAGGGGCTCGCTGAGGGGGCCTCCACACCTTCCGGCAGGTCGATCATGCCGAGATCGAGCAGATCCTCCACCCCGAGCCGGACCCGTGCCTCATCGACCCGAACCTGGGAACTCGCCCCGGTCTCGTCCACCACCGCGGTCCGGCTCTCACCCTGGACCCGCGCGTACTCGGCCAACGGGCCGAAGAGGGGGACCGCGTCGGACTCGTCCTGGCGTTCACCACCGAAACTGATGGCGGTGGAGTAACCGGCGACCAGGTCGCCATCGGCGACCCAGCCCTGTGCGCTGGCCCAGACCAGCGGGCTGGCGGCGGCGGGGGCCGCGGAGGCGACACCGAGCGTACCCAGAGCCACGAACAGGGTTCCACCGGCGAGGAACCGGCGGGCGGACGGTACGGCGGGAGTCACCACAACACTCCAGTTGTATCTGGGGGATGCCCGACCCGAGGGTCGGTGCTGCCCCGGTGTCGGTGCACCGGAACCGGGGGCACGACCCGACCTGGTGGCCGGGCGCTGTGATTCGGGGAAGTTCGAGGAGGGTCTCGAACCGGTCTGGGCGGGAGATCGGGTGGGACGGAGCGGGTGGAACACCTGTGCGCATTGCGATCCACATTGCGAGCCTAGTCCCTAGATCACGAAACGGAAACCGTTCTGTAGGCCACGTGGCGGTGACCATGGGGTGACCGGTATCGGGGCATGGGGCGATCACGGGTCGGGGGTGGCGGGCGCTCGGGAAAGGGAGGACCCCGGGGACCATGCGGTCCCCGGGGTCCGGTCGCGGCCGTCCCACCATCATGCGGTGGGACCGGCCGGGTCGACGGGCCTCACTCAGCCTTCGTCGGTCTCCTCTGCCTCGGCCTTGTTCTTCTTCCGCCGGCGAGCCAGGTAAGCGGCGGCGCCACCACCGGTGGCAAGGGCGACACCGGCGCCGATCAGGGCCGCGATGGGCGAACCGGTGCGAGCCAGGTCTTCGTCCTCACCCTGCTTGTCGTCGCCCTTGTCACCGTCCCCGGGGTGTTCCTTGCCGTCGTCCTTCTCGTCGTCCTTGCCGTCCTCGCCGCCGCCGGTGTCCCCGTTGTCGTCGTCCTCTTCCTCGTTGTCCTCGTCGTTGTCGTTGTCCTCGTCGTTGTCCTCGTCGTCGTTGTCGTCATCGTCCTCACCGAGGTCGCCGTCGGTGGTGGCCGCGACGGCCTCCGCGAGGTAGAAGTCGATTCCGCCCAGACCCCCGGCGTCGAACTCCGCGTAGAGGACGTTGAACGCGCCGTCCCAGACGACGTCCTCCATGTACCGGTCGTCGAACTCACCCTCGCCCTCCTCGTTGAGGACGGTGATGGCGATGCCCAGCTCGTTGACGTTCTCCTGGACGGTGCCCTCGACGAATTCGGTGGTGTAGGTGCCGTCCCAGGCCTTGGTGACGGAGATGACGGCGTCGTTGAACTCGACGTCGATGAGGAGGTCCTGTTCGTCGAACGTCTCGACGGTCCCGTCCTCGGAGAAGGTGGCCACGTCACCCTCGGAGGCCAGCAGCTCGGTGTCCGCTTCCGCCATGATGCCCAGGATGTCCTCCAGCGTCAGCTGGGCGTGGGCACTGTTGACCGCGACGGTGGTGTGCGTACCGGCGGCGTCCACACGGACCTCGGTGTCGGCGTCGATCGTCAGGAAGCTCTCGGGCTGGAAGGAGTGGTTGTCCGCGGCCGAACCTTCCTCTCCCTGCGGAGTGCCTTCCAGGTAGGTCTCCTGGCCATAGACCGAGGCGGTACCGGAACCGTACAGAACGGTGTCGGCCTGAGCCGGCATGGCGGCGGCCAGACCCAGGGCACCGAAACCGACGAAGGCGACACTTCCCTGAAGGACACGACGCGCGGTGATGCTGCGAGTTCTACGCAAGACAATCCTCATTCGGATTCGTCCGACCCTGGACGGGTCGGCCTGGTCACGCGAATCGCCGCCGAAAAGCAGACGGGAAAATCTCGGAACACGGAGTCGCGAGCCAGGATCGGTCGGGGGAAGGCGAGGGCGTTCAGAAGCTCTCTACCTGGGAGAACCGGGCTGCTTCGACCTGGAGCCACGGAGGGACGGGTGGCCGGTGAACCTGCATGTTACTTCCCGGTTCTCTTCGTGGAGACTACTCACAGACAAAGATCAAATCACCGAAACACAGATCACAAACAGATCACGATGACCCGAACATTGCCCTACGTGACCCGGCCCAAGGGATGGGTGAAGTTTTTTCCGGACTGTAAACCTTCCCATGACAAGCGCGTCAGAGGCCTTTCAATAAGGAAAGAAATAGGCCCGGGAAGGGTCGGGCGACCACGAAATCCAGCACCTTTTCGCATAGCGATATCCTGGCCTCTGTCCGATTACGGACTTCCAACATGGAACGTTCCCCCCTCTTTACGGGAGTACGGCTGAGGCATGTCGACCGGCTAGATTGTGGGCATGTTCGACTCCGCACCAACAGAGCGCCCGGGCCGCGGACGCACCTTGGCCCTGCTCTCATTCGCGGTGTTGTGGACCGCGGCCTGCTCAGCGCCCGCCGACGGTGCCCCGGAGGGCGATCCCACGGCCGCACCGCCACTGCCCGGCCCCGAGGACTCGAACGGGGAGAACGACGACGGTGGCGCCGACGACGGCCAGGAAGGCCCCGCGAACGGCGACGGTCCGCTGGGCGACCGGGTCGTGGTGATCGATCCCGGCCACAACGGCGGCAACGCCGAGGCCGCGAGCGAGATCAACAGCCTGGTGGAAGTCGGCAACGGTGAGAAGGCCTGCGACACGGTGGGGTCGGAGACCGTGGACGGTCACTCCGAACACGAGTTCAACTGGGACCTGTCGCTTCTCGTCAAGGAACGCCTTGAGGCCGACGGGGTCAAGGTGGTCCTCACCCGAGAGGACAACGAGAGCGTCGGCCCCTGTATCGACGAACGCGCCGAGATCGGCAACACCGAGGAGGCCGACGCCGCCCTGTCCATCCACGCGGACGGCGGTCCGGAGTCCGGCCGCGGGTTCCACGTCATCACCCCTGGTGAAGTGCCCGGGTTGACCGAGGACATCGTGGAGCCCTCCGCGTTGCTCGCCGAGGACATCCGGCGCGAGTACCTGGAGGGTGGCGACATCCCCTACGCGGACTACCTCGCCGACGAGGGGCTGGACGAACGCACCGACCTGGGCGGACTGAACCTTTCCACCGTGCCGAAGGTCTTCCTGGAAGCCGGGAACATGCGCAACCCGGAGGACGCGGAGCTTCTCACCGACCCCGATTGGCAGGCGGACGCCGCCGACGCCATCGCCAGGGGCCTGGCCTCCTACCTCATGCGCGACTAGCACCGCCTCGGTCGGGGCGAACCTCGACTGACGCGGCAGCAGGTTGTTCCTGTGACTCTGAGAGGGCCGCGCGCGGGAGAGGCCGCCCCCCTGGGTGCACCGACACCGGAAGTCGCCGCTGAAACGATGAGGAGGCCCCTGGGAGCCATGCTCCTCGGGGCCTCCTCGCGGTCCATGAGAACCGGTCGGCACGGACCGGCGCGGGATCAGCTCTCGCTGTTCGCGGCCTCGTCGACCTCGTTGCCGTTCTTCTTGCGACGAGCCAGGTAGGCGGCGGCGCCACCACCGGCGGCGATCGCGGCACCCGCGGCGATCAGGCCGATGACCGGGGAACCGGTCGTGGCCAGCGGCTCGGCGTCCTTGGCGTCCTCGACGTCCGTCTTGGGAAGCGTGTCCTCGTCGCGCTCCTTCGGCGGGGTCTTGTCGTCGCCCTCCTCGCCACCACCGGTGTCACCGCCACCGTCGGCCGCACCGGTGGTGATACCCGCGGCGCTCTCGGCGATCGTGTAACCGTTCACGATCTCACCGTCGACCGAGAAGGCCAGGTAGAGGTTGGTGTACGCGTCGTTCCAGAGGAACCCGGCGTCCTCGGTCTGGACGACACCCTGGTCGACGACCGGAAGAACCTCGACCGTGACCTCCTCACCGTTGGAGAGGGCGCTGACCTCATCCGGCAGGGACACGGTGCCCTCGAAGGCATCGTGGGAGACATCGCCGCCCCAGCTCTGAGAGGTGCTCACCGTGGCACCGGAGACGGTGGCCTCGATGACGACGGTGTCACCACCGTCGACGAGTTCGGAGTTCTCCTCGTTCAGCTCGATGACGTCGTCGGACGCGTTGTCGACGTTCTCGTCGGCCGTGTTCGCCGCGCCATCGGCGTCGGTTTCGGGGGCCTCGGAAGGCTCGGGGGTCGGGGAG
>NZ_FRFF01000202.1 GCF_900143625.1 Nocardiopsis sp. JB363 | reverse complement strand
GCGCCCGCCCCTGCCCAGGCGCCCGCGCAGCCACCGCAAACCCCGCCGCCGCTCCCGCGCCGGATGGCACCTGTGCGGCTACACCCTGGCCACCGCCGCCGGAGCCCTCGCCTACCACTTGGCCACAGCCCTCTTGTGACCCCCACACCAACGGCCGCGCCGGGAGGTCCACTCCGGCGCGGCCGACGCTCTGGCTTCCTGGGGTCTGCGGAACCTCCTGAGCTCCAGCGCGGATCAGGGCATACGTACGAGCTCGGACAGGAGCGTGGCAGCGGTTGTGGCCATGACCTCGGTCAGAGGAAACTCCCGCCCCGCCCGCTTGCTGGCCCGTGCGACGTTCGCGCACAGCAGCAACCGACACAGAAGCCCGCTCCTGGTGGAGAACTGTTCAGCGAACTCCTCAAGTACCCTGTCCGCGACCTCGGGGACGCTGAGCGAAGCCGACCACAGACAAGCGGCGTCCCATCCGATCGGTGCCATCCCCCAGCTCTCCCAATCCAGGAACATCAAGTCCGGGCCGGTCAGGTTCGCGTACCCGAGGTCGCCGTGGGCGCACGCCCATTCGTCGTCCGGCACCCGGGTGTCGACCCCGATGCCGTAGACCTCGTGGATGCGTCGGGTCAGATGGGCCTGTTCCATGGCGACACGGTTGGTCTCGTGGGCCGCGAGGTTGGCCAGCCCTTGTGTCAGCTCAGCCCACCACTGTTGCGGCAACTGAGTATCAGGGGGCAGTTCGGCGGTGCTGGAGATGGCGGGCGAGGGCGCCAAAGCACTCTCCTCCGCCTTCCACACCACCCCACGTCCAGGGTCCGACCACGTGGCGGCCGCGATCCATTCGGGCTTGGGAACGCCGTGGACGAGCGCCGCCGCCTCTTCGGCCCCGGTCCAGGAAGGAACATCAACGCCTCTGTCCCGGCGCCAGGACAGCCGAACCCACGTGTGAGCAGCGGTCCGCCAGCCCGCGGTGCCGTTGACCCTGCTGTAGTGGGTGCGGTCCTGGAACAGGTGATGTCCCAGCCGCTTCTGGGCCTGGTCCACCACGTCGCTGATATCCACGGTCGACAGGTCGTCCAACGTGGCCAGCGGCGCGCTGTCCTGGGAGGGCGTGATCATGATGTTGTCCTGCTCCTTTCCGCTCTACGGCTCAACAGCGCGCGGTAGCGCTCGACCACCCTGGTGGAGACGTTCAGGGACTCAGCTTGCACGATCTCGGCCAGATGCGTTGCGGAAGTGGTTCCCACACACAGCTTCTCCACCGCTGGGATGGCGAAAGCCGCTGAGACCGCCGCTTGCACGGCAGTCCCCTTCTGGCTGGAGGAGAGGAACAGCGAAGTGTCGATCGTCGACCAGAGCGGATCTTCGGTGCTTCCCCCGAAGGGCGCCATCCCCCATACCCTGCGAGCCCGAACCTGCCGAGTGAGCCGTTCAGCGGCGTCGAGCGCGGGGGCCGGGACCCTGAGGCCCGCACGCACCATCACTATGTCCGGCTGAGGGATCGTCCATCGGTGCTCGGCCAGTTCTCGAGGATCCCAGGTGGAGAACCCCCAGGAGCGGCAGTATCCGGCGTCACGCATCTCCGCCAGGGCCTCGCAGGCTTTCTCGAAGCCTCCAACCGAACACTCCGGGTTGTGCAGCAGCACAGCGCTCGGGAGACGCCCGAGCACCTCGGGTATCTCCTGCACCGCGGCCCTCACCCGTTCCGCGTCGATATCGTGCCCGTCGGGAAAGAACCCGACCTTCGTGCTGATCTCGAAGGAACCGAGTAGTTCCCCCGCTACAGCGGCCAGGTTCCGGTGAGCAGTGAATCCCCGGTAGTTGTAGGCGGTGTCCAACCCGGTCACACCGAGTTCGAGGGCCCGTTCGAGTAGGTCACGGTCGGGACCAGACCGGTATAGCCCCAGGACAGTCCTTCGGTCAGGGGAGCGCATAGGCCTTCCTTGATCAGATGTGCGGCCACGGTCCTGAGGTCGTTGTCACCGTTGTCGAGATGAACCGGATGTCCTGACAACAGGGCGCGTAGCGCTGGTTCGGCACGCGGGTGGAAGGTGAGCTTCTTGCCGCCTGCGGCCACCTGAACAGTGCTGTCGGTAACGGTGATGGCGGGTGGGAACTCGGTGACGGCAGCCACATCCGTCTCTGCCAGCGCTCCGAACGCGTCCACCAAGGGCATGTGGCGCTGGGGCGGGGTGTCCGCGCGGAGCTGGTCGAGATATCCCGAGGGAGGGTTCCCCCGTGCCAGCTCAGCGAGCTTGGCCACCAGAACTTCATCGTCGATGGGACCACCGGTGCTCTCCAGGTCAGTGCGGAACTCCTCGTCGACACGGGCCGCGTCCGAGAGGAAGTTCGCCCACGTGACACCGGTCCGCTTGGTGATGCCGAATGTGGCGTGCAGAGAGTGCCCATCGCCGCCGGAGCCGACCCGGGTAGCGGTGTGCCACCAGCCGCGCGGGATGTGCATCACCTCCCCGGCGGACATGGTCCCCTCCCACACGACCTCCTCGGGCGCTTCCAGGTTCTGTTCGGCGTCCCGGTACATGGGCACCGGGCGCGCGGGACCTCGGACCTCCCATGACTTATCGCCCGAGAGCTGCACGGCGATGACGTCGTGGTCGTCCCAGTGAAGGTGAAAACCGGGGGTGTCGCCCACGGCCAGATAACAGTTGACCGAGACGAGTTCCCCCGACCACCAGCCCAGCGCCCGGCAGGCGACTTCCAGGGTCGGGTCGAAGGCGTCGACGCTGTCGAGAACAATGGTGCCGTCGTTGTTCAAGATGGCGCCCAGGGCGGCCATGTCCGCCTGCTGGACCGCTTGACGGCGCCGGTTGAGGGCCGTGGAGAGGTACCCGGAGGGATGGACCTCCTGCCCCTCGGAGTAACAGCGCAGCTGCGGGTTGGACAGGTGCCGGCGCTGGATCGTTTCCAACAGCCGGTAGGGGGTCATCAGTCGAGTGAGTAGTTCGGGGTCGGCCAGGGTTCCACGGGCGAAGGCGGTGCCCACGGAACCCGGCCCGTCCCAGCCGAGTGCCTTCTCGATGGCGGTGACGAACCGGTGTTCCATATTCCTCTCCTACTCCTTGGGAAGGTTCAGGTCACGGTTCTCGCCGTCGTCCCCCGCGCTGTTCTGGGAACTGGTGTGGTCGGAGTGCTCTGAACGGTGGCGGTCATGGGCCGTACCCACCTGTTCGATCAGGAGGAGGAGCCCGTCGTTTTCGGTAGCGGCGCTGGTGTGCGAAAGTTCGCCCACGTAACTGTCCTTTCTGCGAGGTTCGTTCCGCCCAGGAAGCGGCTCTGGGCCCTGAGAAGGGGAATCTCAGGTGGCGCCAGTCTTTCCACGCTCTCGGGACGTCGCTACCGCATGAAGGACGCCTCGAAGGACGTCCTGGCGTGCTAGAAACGTCCCCATGCCCCCCAACGAACAACTGCGCGCTTGTCTGGAGCGGTCCGGACACACGGCGGCGTCCCTTGCCGCGCACGTGGGCGCCGACCCCAAGACGGTGGCCCGCTGGATCAGCACCGGACGCGTTCCCCACCGCCGCAACGCCCACGCCGTAGCGCGTGCCCTTGATACAGAGGCCCAAGAATTGTGGCCCTCTCTGGAACAGGGGAACGAAAGCAGGGCAGGCACGGACAAGGGCCTGGTGACCGTTCACCGCCAACGCTCCGACGTATCGGCCGAGCAGTGGCAGGAAATGTTCGCGGCTGCCGAGAAGTCGATCGACATCCTGGTATACGCGGCCCTGTTCCTCCACGAGCAGATTTCCGACTGGAACGACCTGCTCAGAGACAGGGCCGAAGAGGGCGTCCATGTGCGTGTACTCATCGGAGACTCCGACTGTGAGGCCGTGCGTGTGCGCGGGGAGGAGGAGAACTTCGGGCACGGCATCCAGTCCCGATGCCACCTGGCCGCGATGCACTACTTGCCTTTGACGACAACGCCGGGAATCTCTGTGAGGGTGCACTCCACGACGTTGTACAACTCGCTCTACCGAGCTGATGACCAGATGTACGTCAACACGCACCTGTACGGGGTCAACGCCTACGGAAACCCGTTGTTGCGGCTGAAGCGAACCGCTTCCCGGGGGTTGTTCGACGCTTATGCCGCCAGTATGGACGCCGTATGGCGCGCCGCCCGACCACTTGAGGAGTGAATCAGCGCATGGCTCGTACCGAGTACTACGACGATCCGGAGGCGCCTGTCCCCAACAGCCTGGTGGTCGCGGCGAGCGCGGCCGTTGTCGATGACGAGGGGCGCTTGTTGTTGCAGCGGCGGGTGGACAACGGTCTGTGGGCGATGCCGGGTGGAGGGATGGAGATGACGGAGAGTCTTCCGCAGGCGGCTGTTCGGGAGGTGCGTGAGGAGACCGGCTATGAGGTCGAGGTGACCGGGGTGGTGGGCACCTACACCGATGCCCGGCACGTGATCGCCTACAGCGACGGGGAAGTGCGTCGCCAGTTCAACGTGTGCTTTCGAGCCCGCGTAGTGGGCGGGGAACGGCGGGTCAGCGACGAGTCCCACGAGGTGCGCTGGTTTTCCCCCGAGGAGGTGGTGGGGCTTCGGATGCACCACACCCAGCGGTTGAGAGTGGATCATGCCCTGGGGCAGAGCGCGCCCCACGCGGGCTGATCCCATCGCAAGGCTGTAGGGAACACCTCGGGTGGCGTTTGAGGAGAAGCCCCGCGTCCGTTACCTGGTGGGGGTGTGCCTGCAGCGCATGGATCTGTGCCAGCCGATCGAGGACTTCCTTCGTGGCCCGGTGAGCGCCGAGCAGCATGCCTCTGACCTGCGAAAAGCAGCTTAAAGATCACTGCTCCGTGTCCGATTGGACTTGACACATTCCGACGGGCTGAACCTTGACTGACGCGGCACTGGGGCTGTCGGGACGGATCCGTCCATCACCGAGATTCTATTGTTAACCCAGTTCACACGTAAACATGTAGATTGTTCCTGACGGGGCTACTGAGCCAGGCGCGACATAAGCAGGACGACCTGTGGAGGCGCGGGGTTTACCCAGGTAAGAACATGGTGTTGACAAAGGGTCGTTGGTCCCGAACCGTGCTGGTGTAGTGGGGAAGGATCGGGATGGTCCACCGAATTCGAGACCCCGGCTGGGCCCCGATGGGACGATCTCTCTGCGGTGTCCTGCTGTGCAGCGTCCGGGAGAGCACAGGACACACCCCCACCTACCCCGCCCCGGCCTCGATCCACC
>NZ_FRFF01000204.1 GCF_900143625.1 Nocardiopsis sp. JB363 | reverse complement strand
ATCTGATTGCGCGACCTGACCCGTTCAAAAACAGTGCCTAGTGACGGGGACCGTTCGCCCCAGGTTACCGATTTCCGCTGTCCCGCACCTTCGAACCCGCGAAGTCGATCATCGCGTTTCGCGAGTTCAGGTGCCCATCGGCGTCAGCGAGATCGCTGCGCTGGTGGCGAGCCTGGCCACATTCGCTGCCACGGTGAGCCGTTCGGCCTCCTCGGTCATGCGCAAGCTCGCCGCCGCGTTGCCTCCCGAGCGACCCGGCTCGACCACTCCGCCTATACCGTCGCGCTGAACGGTGTGGGCGAGGGCGGCCGAGTCCACCGACGGAGGATCGGCACATGTTGGCGACGGTGGGTCAGGTGGCGGGGTGCTGGGCGGCGACGTCCAGCACCCAGGTGACACCGAAACGGTCGGTGAGCTGCCCGTAGAGCGGCGCCCACGGGGACGGGCCGATGGGCTGCTTGACCTCCGCTCCATCGACAAGCCTGTCCCAGTAACCCTGAATCTCCTCAGGGGCGTTACCACGGACGGAGACGAAGAACGGGTCCTTCCCCCGCTCCCACTCCAGGTGGGGATACACGTCATAGGCCATGACGCTGAACCCGTTGTCGGCGGTGACCTGGCCGAAGGTCACGTGATCTGCGGTGGCGGGGTCGGTGTTGCCCATGTCGGCGTAGCTCGCGATGGTCAGCTCACCGCCGAACACCGTCTGGTAGAACTCCAGCGCATCGCGTGCGTCGCCACGGAAGTTCAGATGCGGTGTGACGTTGATGGTCATGTCGATGACTCCTCGAATCCCTCTTTTGATGGAGTGGGGCCGGTTTCCCGGCCACAGGAGGAGCCTCACAGCGGTACCGGTCAGCGGGTGTCCGCTTCTTCGCGCATGATGACTGACATGGCCGGATCACCGTCGAGAATGTTGAAGCTGCTGTCGTTGCTGGAATCCCGCCGTGACTGGCCTGGCCGGGTGCTGTCCGAGCGACTGGAGATCAGCGACCGCACGCTACGCCGCGATATCGACCACCTGCGCGAGCTCGGCTACCGGATCACCACGTTCAAGGGCCCCGACGGCGGTTACCGGCTCGACGCGGGTTCGGAACTGCCACCGTTGCTGTTCGACGACGACCAGGCCGTCGCCCTGGCCACCGCGCTCCAGACCGCCGCGGCCTCGGGCGCGGCGGACGGTGAAGCGGCGCTGCGGGCACTGACGACGGTGCGGCAGGTGATGCCCTCACGGCTGCGCCACCGGGTCGACTCCGTGACCTTCTCGACGCTGCCGTCCGACACCGAAGTGGTGGCCGACCCCGCGAAACTCCTCGCTGTGAGTACGGCGGCCAGGGCGTGCGAGGTACTGCGGTTCGGCTACGTGTCGGTGAGAGACGATCCGGATGCCGAGCCGTCGCGGCGGCGCGTCGAACCACGCCACGTCGTGTTCGGGAACGGGCGCTGGTACCTCGTCGCCTGGGACCTGGACGTCGACGACTGGCGCGTCTACCGACTCGACCGGATGAGTCCCCGCATCCCCACCGGGCCCCGCTTCACCCCCCGAGCAGTGCCCGGCGGGGACGTCCGCGACTTCCTCGCCGGGCGTTTCAAGGGGTCGGTCGGTGAGAACACGTGGCCCTGTACCGGCGAGGTCGTGCTGCACCTGCCGGCCCAGGAGGTGATCCCGTTCGTCACCGAAGGGACCGTCGAGGACCTCGGCCCCGACCGATGCCGGCTCAGGGTCGGGTCCTGGTCGTGGGTGGCACTCGCCGCCTCGCTCGGTCGCTTCGACACCGCCCTCACCGACGTGGCACCACCCGAACTCGCCGACGCGTTCGCCCTGCTCTCGCGACGCTTCGCGGACACGTCGATCCGGCCGCGTGACGGAGCGGCCGTACCTTCTCAGAACGAACCCGATAGAAGGAGGACCACCGATGGATGACGAGTCTTTGCTGCTCGTGGACGTGGCGGCGTGGCGATCCTGGCTCGACGTGAACGAGAACGCTTCGAATGGCGTGTGGCTGGTGATGGCGAAATCGGGAACGGTCGTGCCGACTTCCCTGACGTATGCCCAGGCGCTCGATGAGGCGTTGTGCAGTGGATGGATCGATGGTCAGCGAAGGAAACGTGACGGCACGACGTTCCTCCAACGATTCACGCCCAGACGAGCGAGGTCGATCTGGTCGCAGCGCAATGTCGGACTGGTCGAGGCACTGATCGCACGGGGCCGCATGCGACCACGGGGGCGGGCGGAGATCGAACGCGCCCGACTCGATGGTCGCTGGGAGCGCGCCTACCCTGGATCGGCGGCCATGGATGTGCCCGAGGACGTGGCCACGGCGCTCGCGGAGTCACCGCTCGCGGCGCAACGGTTCGCCGAGCTGGAAACGGGCCGACGCTACCCGCTTCTGCTCCAGGTCGTCACCGCACCATCCGAGCTTCGAGGCCGCCGCATCGCCGCCATGATCCGACGGCTGGAGGCTCCGGGACCGCCCTCTCGATGACCCGGATGGTGGCATCGCTCGTCCACGCGGAGATCGTCCCACCGCGCCCGAGCTTCCATTTTCGGCTGCTCGACGATGGATCAGAGGTACTTCCTCAGGGCGTCGGCTTCGACCCGGAGACGCTGAGCCGCGTCGCTTCGTCCGAGCGATTCGTACCGCTCGGCTTCCACGACCCGCTCCTCGACCTGGGACCGCAAGAGCTTACGCACCTCTTCGACCGACAACGCGCGCCGCTCCCTCTCGGTGGAACCGACCCCGGCCCCGACACCGGCGACGTGCTCGCTCACCGACTCCACGGAGGTGTCCGGCGCCGCGACGGCTTCGGCGTTGTCCAACGCGGCGATCGCGGTGCGCAGGGCGGAGACCACCTCGGACCGCCGAGCCTTCATCGCGATGACCAGGTCGGCGCGGAGCTTCGTTCGCAGCTCGTGGACGGTCTCGGGGTTCGTAGCCATGCGGCTCTCCAAGGTTCAGGGCATCGGTCGGCGGCTCCGACTCGATCAGGATACTCCCTATCGCTCCCTGTGTGTCCAGATAATTTCCCTGATGGGGAAGCTTAGGGAGTAAAAGTTCGGCGGTAGCGCAGGGGCGGCTCCCCGAAAGCGCGGCGGAAAGCGTGAGAGAACGCGAAGGGCGACCCGTAACCCACCCGGGCGGCCACCTCCTCCACCGCCAGTTCGGTGTCGCGCAACAGCCCCTTCGCCCGGTTCATCCGCCACCAGGTCACGTATCCCATCGGCGGTAGGCCGGTGAGCGAAGTGAACCTGCGGGCGAAGGTGGCCCGGGACATCCGGGCGGTTTCGGCCAGGGCCGTCACCGTCCAGGAACGCGCCGGATCCCGGTGCACCGCCGCCAAGGAGGCCCCGACCCCCGGATCGGCCAGCGCCCGCGCCCAGCCTTCCGCCTGACCACCGACGGCCGGCTCCAGGCAGGCGCGCAGCACGTACAGCAGCAACGCGTCCAACAGCAGGGGCAGCAGGGCGTCGCCGCCGGGCCGCGAACCTTCCGTCTCCTCGCCGAGCCCCGCCAGAACCCGGGCCAGACCCAGGTCACCGGCTCGAACGTGGACGTGCTCGGGCAGTCCGGTGAGCAGCGGGTGTGCCCGCTCTCGATCCAGTCGGTATCCGCCACAGACGAGGATCATCGGCGGGCCACCGTCGGGCTCGCCGTAGGTGTGGCGGTCGAACCCACCTTCGCCGGGGCGGGCCTCCTCCAAGGTCTGATCGGGCCTGACCGGATGGTCGGCCAGCCCGTATCCGTCGCCGTGCGGGGAGAACACCACGTCACCGGGGCCCACGTGCATCGGCTCGCCGTCCCTGTCCGGGAACAGCCAACACGTGCCCTCCAGCACCGCCATGAACCCGGCGACCTCGGGGTCTCCGGGCAGGTACCAGCCCCAGGTGCCGTGCATGTCGATCCGGGCGCCCCCGGGGGTCCCCGCGCGCATCGAGGTGACCACGTCGCTCAACAGGTCCATGCGGGGAGCCTAACCGGACCGTCCTTCGGGCTGAGCGTTCAGCGAAGGAAAAGCAGTGAAACAAACATGGATCGTCTCGCCGGTGCTTTCTAGGGTCGACGGTACGACCCGAGAAGGAGGCACCATGTCCACCGCCGAAGAACTCTCCCGCACACCGCTGACCGAGGACCACTCCTGGCGTGAGCTGGTGGTGCTGCCGGGCACCCCGTTCATCGAGCCGGCCACCGTCACCGTCGAGGGCGACCCCGCCGGAGCACCCGAACCCGATCGCCTGGCCGTCCCCGAGGGCCCGCCCCTGACCCTGCGCACCACCGAACGCCATGGCACTCGGGTGGTGGTGGATCTGGGGCAGCTCGCCATGGGCCACCTGGAGGTGCGCGTCGAACGGATCTCCGGAGCGCCGCTACGGGTGGCGCACGCCCAGTTCCGCGACCAGCTCGCCCCCGAGGGCGACGGCATTCAGGCCTTCTTCGGCACCGACGCCGCACCCTGGTCCAGGGTCGACCTGTTCGATCCCCGCGAGGCCCCCGCCACCCTGGTGAGCGAGGGCAAACGCGAGACCCGCTACCTGCTGCTGACCCTCGACGGCCCGGGTGAGGCCGTCATCGGCCACGTACGGTTGCGCTCCACCGTCTACCCGGTGACTCGCGACGGCCACTTCCTGTCCAGCGATCCGCTGCTCAACCGGGCCTGGCACCTGAGCGCCCACACCGGTGACCTGGCCTCCGTCAGCGAGGACAGCGACCTGCCCGGCGCGCCCGAGGGCCCCAGCCCGTGGATGCTCACCACCCCGTTCGACCGCGTGCTCTTCATGGGCGACCTGCACATGCAGGCCTTGGCCGGCTACCAGCAGAGCGACGATTACCGGTGGCTGGTGCGCAACTCGCTCATGCGGTTCGGCTGGGTACAGAACCCCGACGGTTCCCTGCCCATGGCCGCCTCCCACCTGGTCCACGGCGACCCCGAACACCCGAACGAGCCGGGGCCGCCCAACGGCTGGCGGGTACCGGAGAACGGCCCCGATCCCGACCGGGCCCTGGGGTTCGTGGGCGAGGACCTCTCGCTGTTCCACGACGGCACCATCCACAGCTTCACGGCCTTCTGGGTCGCCGCCCTGACCGACCACCACCTCCACACGGGTGACACCGGGTTCGTGCGTCCGCTGCTGCCGGTCGCCCGCCGGGCCGTCGCCTTCCTGGAGAGCCGTACCGACCCGGACGGTCTCTTCCGGGAGGAACAGGACCGCCGCACCGACCCGGACGCGCCGTTGGCCCTGGTCGCCAACTGGTCACCGCTGGACCTGGCCGCGGGGGTCGATTCCCTCACCAACGCCGTCCTGTACGACGCCCTCAAAGGGATGGCGGCGCTGGAGCGCGAGGTCGCCGACGACCCCGACGCCGCCCGGCACCTGGAGGAGCGAGCCGAACACCTGCGCGTGGCGCTGCTGACCCGACTCTGGGACGAGGAGACCGGCGCGATGGTCCTCAACACCGACGATCCCACCGGTGACCACAGCGGGGACGCGAACGCGGGCAACCTGGTGTTCGGCACCCTGGACCCCGAGCGGGCCCGCCGGGCGATGGACTTCCTGGGCACGAAACTCGCCACCCCGTACGGCACCCGCTCCAGCGAGTTCGAGGAAAACCCTTACCGGGCCTCGGACATCCAGGGTTACATCCAGGCCCTGGAGGCGCTGGGCCGCGTGCGCAACGGCGATACCCCGGGCGCCCTCGACCTGATCCGCCGTTGGTGGGGCCACATGTTCGACCAGGGGCCGGGAACCGGTTGGTTCGCCTGGGAGAACGATGGGACCCGGCCGAGCGGCGCCTTCGCGAGCACCCCGTGGACCACCGCCGTGCCGGCCCTGGGCGAGGGGGTGCTGGGCGTGCGACCGACCGCACCAGGGTTCGAGAACTGGCGGGTCGCGCCGCAGCCGGCCGACCTGGAGTGGGCGCAGGGCAGGGTGCCCACGCCCGGTGGGGGACTGGCCGTGCGCTGGTCCCGAAGTGAAGCCTCTGGTTCCTTCGTCCTCACGGTGGAGCCCTCCGAAGGCGTGGGCGAGGTGGTGCTGCCGCTGCTGGGCCGGCCGCGCCGGGTGTCGGTGGACGGGGTGCCGCGCTGGGACGGCGAACGTCCGGTGAACGGGCCCGGCGCGCACTTGGGCGAACCGCGCCTTCGCGGCGACGACCTGGTGTTCGGCCAGGTCACCGGTGACCACACCTTCGCCTGGTCGGGGGACACGCACGGCCAGTAAGCGCTTTCCCATCGCCGGTCGGGTCGCGGTTCCGCTCTGCGCCCCGACCGTTCGCGTGTTTCGTCGGCACCGGGTGCTTCCCTCGCCGGCCATAGGCGTCGATTCGGGCTTTGATCTGCGGTTTCATGTCGGACCAGGAGCGTGAATCGTCGAGGCCCTCGGCCTCGCCCTCGTGGCGGGACACCATTGACACCTGTGGGGCCCGGTGTTAAAAATGTCGCAATCCATTGCTTGGATAGCGCTTACCAAGCCGATGGGGACGCTTTCTTCACGCATCTTCACACGCGGTGGTCGGGCCGAGCCCGCCCTCGTCCTCGAAGGGAAGTCCCGGCATGCCCCAACCCCCCGGCCGATTCCGCAACCGCCCCGGACCGACGACCGGCACGGCCGCCGCGGTGACCGCACTGGTCCTGGCGATCTCCGCCTGTGGGGGATCGGGTGACGACGGGACCGTCCAGCTGCGTTTCTCCTGGTGGGGTTCGGACGAACGCCAGTCCACCATGAACGAGGTCATCGCGAACTTCGAGGCCGACAACCCCGGCATCACCATCACCGGGGAGAGCACCGACTGGGGTTCCTACTGGGACCGGCTGGCCACCAACACCGCCGCCAACGACGCCCCCGACATCGCCATGCAGGAGGAGCGTTACCTGCGCGAATACGCCGAACGAGGCGCCCTCCTGGACCTCAACGAACTGGACGGCCTGGACCTGTCCGGGCTGGACCCGCTCATCGCCGAGAGCGGCGACCTGGACGGCAGCACCTTCGGGGTCGCCAGTGGGGTCAACGCCTACGCCATCCACGCCGACCCCGAGGCCTTCGAGGCGGCGGGCGTGGACATGCCTGACGACCAGACCTGGACGTGGGACGACTACGTCGAGATCTCCGCCGAGATCACCGAGGCCACCGACGGCGAGTACGTCGGCACCCAGAGCATGGCCTACAACGAGGCGGGCTTTCAGGTCTTCGCCCGCCAACACGGGGAGAACCTCTACGCCGAGGACGGCTCGCTCGGCTTTTCGAAGGACACCCTCGCCGCCTGGTTCCAGATCACCCAGGATCTGGCCGACAACGGCGGCCAGCCCGGCGCCTCGGAGAGCGTGGAGATCCAGGCGGGCGGCATCGACCAGTCGGTGGTCTCCACCAACCGCGGCGCCATGGCGCACTTTTGGACCAACCAGCTGGTCGGCGTGAGCGAGACCTCCGGGCGCGACATCCAACTCCTGCGGTACCCGGGAGAGACCGAGTCCGACCGCACCGGCCTGTTCCTCAAGCCCGCCATGTACTACACGGCCTCCGCCGGGACCGACCACCCCGAGGAGGTCGCGCTCTTCCTCGACCACATGATCAACGACCCGGCCGCCTCCGAACTGCTCTTGGCCGACCTCGGGTTGCCCTCCAACCTGGAGGTGCGCGAGGCGATCCTGGGCGAACTGTCCGAGGCTGACAGCCAGACCGCCGAGTTCATGTCGGAGATCGAGGGCACCATCGTGGACGGCAACCCGCCCCCGCCGATCGGCGCCGGCGAGGTCGTGGAGATCAGCAGCAGGGCCACCGACAACCTGCTCTTCGGCGACATCACCGCGGAAGAGGCCGCCGAGCAGTTCATCACCGAGGTCGAGACGGCCACCGGCGGCGGCTGATCGGGCCACCGAGAGCCCACCCGAAACCCCCGCGCGGGAGGGCGGTCCCCTCCGCCCTCCCGCGCCCCCGGACCACAGAACGGACAGTGGATGTCGACCACCACGCCCGGAGCAGCCTCCCAGGACCGCGTCACCCGGGTCCGGATCTCCTCGGTGACCCTGCCCCTGGAAACCCCCATCAGTGACGCCAAGGTCCTCACCGGACGCCAACGCCCCATGACCGAGGTGGCGATGCTCTTCGCGGAGATCGACACCGAGGCCGGCCATGAGGGCATCGGGTTCGGGTACTCCAAACGGGCCGGAGGCCCGGGCCAGTTCGCGCACGCCCGAGAGGTGGCCCCCGCGTTGTTGGGTGAGGACCCCAACGACATCGAACGGATCTGGGACAAGCTCGTCTGGGCGGGCGCCTCGGTGGGCCGAGGAGGACTGTCCACCCAGGCCATCGCGCCCTTCGACATCGCCCTGTGGGATCTCAAGGCCAAGCGGGCCGGGCTCCCGCTGGCCAAGCTCCTGGGCGCCCACCGCGACTCGGTGCGCTGTTACAACACCTCGGGCGGGTTCCTGCACGCCTCCACCGAGGAGGTCCTGGCCAACGCCACCGCGTCCCGGGAACGCGGTATCGGGGGGATCAAGATCAAGGTCGGACACCCCGACCGTGCCCGAGACCTGGCCCGGGTGGCGGCGGTCCGCGAGCACCTGGGGGATGACTTCCCGCTGATGGTCGACGCCAATCAGCAGTGGTCACGGGCCGAGGCGCGACGGATGTGCCGGAACCTGGAACCGTTCGACCTGGTGTGGATCGAGGAGCCCCTCGACGCCCACGACTTCGCCGGGCACGGGCGCCTCGCCGAGGTCTTCGACACCCCCATCGCCACCGGTGAGATGCTGACCAGCGTGGCCGAGCACGCCGAGCTGATCCGGCATGGCGGAGCCGACATCGTCCAGCCCGACGCGCCCCGCATCGGCGGCATCACCCAGTTCCTCAAGGTGCTGGCGATGGCCGACCGGAACCACCTCCACCTGGCGCCGCACTTCGCGATGGAGATCCACGTCCACCTGGCCGCCGCCTACCGGCACGAGCCATGGGTGGAGCACTTCGAGTGGTTGGATCCGCTCTTCGAGGAGCACCTGGAGATCGCGGACGGCCGCATGCACCTTTCCGGCCGTCCGGGGCTGGGGATCACCCCGAGTGAGCGGATGCGCGAGTGGACCGTGGACACTCACGAGGAAGCCCTCTGAGCCACGGGTAGTGGACCGCCGCCCGGCACGGGTTCAGCCACGACCGTGCCGGGTGCGGAAGTCCCGAGCACCCGGGGCGAGCGCGGCCAGCGCCGGGACGACCACGCACAGCGCGGCACAGCCCAGCAGGACCGCCTCGGCGCCGAACGCCTGAGCGGCCGGGGCGATCAGCGCCAGCCCGACGGGCGCGAACCCGTAGGCGAACAGGAAGTCCAGGGACGACACCCGCGCGAGCTTGTCGGGGGCTACCTCGCGCTGGGCGGCGGTGAACCACGGGACGTTGAACAGCTCCACGCCCAGCCCCACCACGGAGTAGGCGGCGAACACCACCACGGCGCCGACCGGGAACGCCAGGCTCAGCGGGGCCAGGGCGTACAACCCCAGCCCGAACAGCGCCCACCAGCCCTGCGCGCGGGGCTTCCAGCGCGATACCAGGACGGCGCCGACCAAGGCGCCGGCGGTGTAGGCGGTCAGGGCTCCGGCGAGCACGGCCTCGGTGCCGTAGTGGTCGCGGCTGGCCAGCGGCAGCAGCACGTTGGTGGCCGAGTAGCCCAGGGCGATGACGGTGGTCAGGGCGGCCAGCCCGGACAGGAACCAGGGGTGGCGGCGGGCCTCGATGAGTCCCTCGACGAACTCCACGTGGAAGGGGGCGCGCTCGCGCGGGGCGCCGGGAACGGTGTTCGTGCCGCGGGGCAGCAGGGCGGCGGCCAGCCACAGCCCGGCGGTGACCAGCAGCAGGACCGACGGGCCGGTGACGGTGGCGGCCAGGGCGGTCAGGCCGGGGGCGAGCAGGGTGACCACACGTACCGAGAAGGTCAGGGCGGCGTTGGCCTGCTGACGGTCCTCGACGGCGACGATCTCTGCGGTCAGGGCCTGAAAGGCGGGGCGGCACGCGCCCTGGCCCACGCCCACCACGGTGGCGGCCACGGCCATGAGCGTGGTGGAGGTGCCCAGTCCGGCGGCCAAGACGGGGGTGGCCACGGCGGCGGCGAGCCCGGACCACAGCACCACGGCGCGGCGTGAGTGGCGGTCGGCGAGCAGTCCGCCGAGGGGGACGGCGACGAGGAACCCGGCGGTGCGGGTGGCCAGGACCAGCCCCAGACCGACGGCGCTCAACGACCCGTGCAGGACGGCGAGTCCGAGGATGAACGGCATGGCCCAGGTGGCCATGCCGGACGCGGTGGTGGCGCACCATAGGCGGACGAAGTCCGGGCGCAGCAGCGGGGAGGGGCGCCGGGCTCCGGTCGTGTTCGGCGTCGTCGTCGAGGACACGGGCAGTTCTCTTCTCTGGTCGCTTCGGGGTGTGGTCGCGCACCACTCTAGTGAAAACGATAATCACTTGCGCGCATCTTCGTGTGTATCACCTCGGATGGGTCGCAGGGGCTTCGTTTCGGAGGTCGCCCTGGCCTGTGCACCCGTCCGAGGTGCGTCGGGGATGTCGTCCCGGGGTCGATTTTCGGGTGCTTCTCACCACGCTTCGGCTCTCCGGTGAGGGTTCCGCGCGGGTCGGCCTCGGGTGGAGGGGGGTCCGTGGTCGCGGGGGTTCGGTGCTCTGTGGCGGGGGGAACGAATGGTGGGGGTGCGCGGGTGTCCGGTGCCCTCGAACCGACCTGAAGGGCGGGCTCGATCGACCGCTCCACCTGTTCGTTTTGCTCATTAGGATGACAACGGTTTTCATTATCGACTATAGTCGCCGATCGAACCACCGGAAAGGTCATCGCCCGTCCAGGAAGATCCCCTGGAGTATCTCGCCGTGGTGGCAGGTGGCCTGTC
>NZ_FRFF01000205.1 GCF_900143625.1 Nocardiopsis sp. JB363 | reverse complement strand
GTGCACAGCCCGCGCAGGGTCAACGCCGACCGCGCCGCCAAAGAACTCTCGGTGTCGGGCAGGGACAGCCCGCAGACCCATGCGCTCCACTCGTGTTCGGTGTGGGCGCGCCGCCGGGGTTCGGGGGTGGGATGACAGGTGAGCAGGTCTGACCCGCAGCGCAGCTCGAACACGATCCGCTCCCCCGGTTCCGGGTGGATCGTGGCCCGGGCGGTGTCCTGGCCCCCTTCGCGTTCGATGCGCCATTCCACGCCGGGTGCGCGCAGCACCAGGGGGTAGTCGGTGCCGTGCACGCGTAGTCCGTCGTCCTCGACGACGATGCGCACGGGGGCGCGGCCGAAGTCGGGGCGGGGCGCGAACTCGACGGCGACGGGGGTGGAGCCTTCGACCACGCGGATCAGGTCGGTGCGGCCGGGTTCGGTGTCCTGGGCGAGGTAGTCGCACACCGAGAGGCGCGACCAGCGGGTGCGCACCGTCATGGTGTTCGGTTGGTAGCGCTGGCCCAGGGGCATACGCCCATGGGCGGGGCCGATGGCGAACACCCCGGCTTCCGGCCCGCCCAGCACCTCGGCGAACAGGGCGCCCGAGTCGGGCTCGGGGTGACAGAACCACAGCAGGCGCGCGTCCGGTCCGAGCAGCGCCACGGACGACCGGTTGGAGAGCATCGACATGCGCTCGATCGGGACCGGGCGCTCCCCCGCTCCCAGGGGGTGGTCGCAGCAGTTCTCCCCGGCCGTGTCGAACTCGGCCACACCCTGTGTGAGCGTCATCCCGCCACCTTCCTCGTGTTTCTTCCCGCGGGAGAAAGCTAAGCCGGCGAAGCGTCCCGGCACATCGGGTTTCACCGGACCTTAGGTGTGGGCTAAGGAAGCCTTAAGGTTCGCCGGCTCCCCCGCCGCCACCAGGGAAAAACCGTTGCGTCGGAGCGTCGGTGCGTGGAAGCCTTCGGTGGCGCCGCAGGTGGGTGCGTTGTAACGGTGAGAGGGAAATTGTGGGTTACGTCGACGTCAACCAGGTCTCGCACACCCTGCCCGATGGGCGGGTGCTCTTGGACGAGGTCTCGTTCCGGGTCGGCGAGGGTTCCAAGACCGCGCTGGTCGGTGCGAACGGGGCCGGCAAGAGCACCCTGCTCCGGTTGGTGCGCGCCGAGGTCGCACCGCAGTCGGGTGCGGTGACGGTGGAGGGTGAACTCGGGGTGATGCCGCAGTTCGTGGGGCACGTGCGTGACGCCACCACCGTGCACGAGCTCCTGGTGTCGGTCTCCCCTTCGGCGGTGCGAGCGGCCCACGCGGACCTGGAGTGGGCCGAGGCGGCGATGATGGCCTCCGAGGACGAGAAGACCCAGATGCGCTACGCGGAGGCGATCGCCCGTTACGGCGACGCCGGCGGGTACGACGCCGAGGTGGTGTGGGACCAGTGCTGTGTGGCGGCCCTGGGCGTCCCCTACACGGAGTGCCGGTGGCGTGAGGTGCGCACCCTCTCCGGAGGTGAGCAGAAACGCCTGGTCATCGAGGCGT
Source organism: Nocardiopsis sp. JB363 (assembly GCF_900143625.1). GTDB lineage: Bacteria > Actinomycetota > Actinomycetes > Streptosporangiales > Streptosporangiaceae > Nocardiopsis. The sequence goes on along the minus strand of NZ_FRFF01000205.1, from coordinate 28,365 downwards.
TGCTGCTCGGTCCGGCCCCGGTGTTGCTGCTGGACGAGCCGGACAACTACCTGGACGTCCCGGGCAAACGCTGGTTGGAGGACGCCCTGCGCGCCTCGCCGAAGACCGTCCTGTTCGTCTCGCACGATCGCGAACTCCTCAGCCGGGTCCCGGACCGGATCGTCACGGTCGAGTTGGGCGCCGCGGGCAACAGCGTGTGGGTGCACGGCGGGACGTTCGAGACCTATCACGAGGCCAGGCGGGAACGGTTCGCCCGGTTGGAGGAGCTGCGCCGTCGTTGGGACGAGGAGCACGGCAAGCTCAAGACCCTGGTGTCGATGTACAAGCAGAAGGCCGCCTACAACTCGGACATGGCCTCCCGGTACCAGTCGGCGCAGACCCGGCTGCGCCGGTTCGAGGAGGCGGGCCCGCCCCAGCAGCAGCCTCGGGAACAGAACCTGCGGATCCGGTTGCGCGGCGGCCGCACCGGGAAGCGGGCTCTGGTGTGCGAGCGTCTGGAGTTGTCGGACCTGATGCTCCCCTTCGATCTGGAGGTCTGGTACGGGGACCGGGTGGCGGTGCTCGGCTCCAACGGGTCGGGCAAGTCGCACTTCCTGCGGCTGTTGGCCGGTGGCGGCGACGACCCGGAGTCGTCACTGGTGCCCGAGGAGGAGCGCGAGCGCATCACGCCGGTGACGCATTCGGGTCGGGCCCGCTTGGGCGCCCGGGTGCGGCCGGGGTGGTTCGCGCAGACACACGAACATCCCGAATTCGCCGGGCGCACCCTGTTGGACATCCTGCACAACGGTGAGGGAACCCGGAGCGGGGTGCCGCGCGAGGAAGCCGGCCGGGCGTTGGACCGGTACGAGTTGGCGCTCAGCGCCGACCAGACCTTCGACACGCTCTCCGGCGGCCAACAGGCACGGTTCCAGGTGTTGTTGTTGGAGTTGTCCGGGTCCACGATGCTGCTGTTGGACGAGCCCACGGACAACCTGGACGTGGTCTCGGCCGAGGCATTGGAGTCGGCGTTGGAGGCCTATCAGGGCACGATCCTGTCGGTCACGCACGACCGTTGGTTCGCCCGTGGCTTCGATCGGTTCGTGGTGTTCGGCGCGGACGGGAGGGTCTACGAGGCCGACGAGCCGGTCTGGGACGAGGGCCGGGTGACACGCACCCGGTAGTCGCAAGGGTGTGAGGCCGGGCCGTCGCCGTGAGGGCGTTCTTCGTCACGTCGGTGCGGGGTCGAACGGGGCGACGATCACCGGCCGGCGGCTTCGTGCGGGAGTCCGAGACGGCTCGGGAAGTCCGGTGGGGGCGGCCATACGGATCGACGGGCCGGTCTTCGGCATGACCTCCCCCGATCACCCGGAGTCATTCGACCACTTCTGTGCGCTTTGGTGTGTTTCTCCAAGCGTTCACCTCGAATTTGCGCACTCGTTCGGATCATCCGATGATTCATGGCGAGACCGTACGACTCCGGAAGGCCCCACCACGATGAAGCTCCCCAAGGGCGGCTCGGACCCCGCGACCGACGGCCCCGCCGTCAGCGAGCGCCCCGAGGACGAACGGCCGCCACTGCGGTTGATGATCACCTACGGCGTCCAGCACATCCTCGCCCTGTACGCCGGGGTCATCACCCCGCCGCTGATCATGGCCGCGGCGGTGGGCCTGGACCCGGTGGAGACCGGCCTCATCATCAGCGCCGCCCTGCTGGTCAGCGGCCTGATGACGCTCATCCAGACGCTGGGCGTGTGGCGCTTCGGCATGCGCATGCCGCTGGTCATCGGCGCCTCCTTCATCCCGGTCACCGCGATGACCGCGATCGGCGAGTCCAGCGGACTGCCCGCGGTCTTCGGCGCCGCCATCGTCGCCGGGCTGTTCGGCGTCCTCATCGCCCCGGTGATGGCGAGCCTCATCCGCTTCTTCCCACCGGTCGTCACCGGCAGCGTGATCACCGTCGTCGGCCTCTCCCTCATCCCCGTGGCGGTCGGCTGGATCACCGACAACAGCGAGAACAACATCCCCACCGGTACCGGTCTGCTGTTGGGCGGGGGGACCCTGCTGATCATCCTGGTGCTGTCCAAGGTGCTGCGCGGGGTGTGGGGCCGGGCCTCCATCCTGCTGGGCCTGGTTCTGGGCACCCTGTTGGCCGCCGCTCTGGGCGAGGTCGACTTCGCCGCGGTGGGCGAGGGCGCGGTCTTCTCGCTGCCCACTCCCTTCCACTTCGGACAGCCGGAGTTCCAGGTCGCCGCGATCATCACGATGTGCATCATGATGGTCGTCATCCTGTCCGAGGGCATGGCGGACATCCTCGCCGTGAGTTCGGTCGTGGGTTCCAAGGTCGACGGACGCCGCCTGGCGGACGGGCTGCGCGCCGACGCCCTCACCGCGGTCGTGGGCCCGCTGCTCAATTCCTTCCCCGGCAGCACGTTCAGCCAGAACATCGGCCTGATCGCGCTGAACAAGGTCAAGAGCCGCTACGTGGTGGCCACCGGAGCGGTCCTGCTCGTGGCGATGGGCCTGTTCCCGATCCTGGGTCGGGTCGTGGCGATGATCCCCTCTCCCGTTCTGGGCGGCGCGGGCCTGGTGTTGTTCGGTTCGGTGGCGGCCGCGGGCATCCAGACCCTGGCCAAGGTGGAGTACGAGGACAATCAGAACCTCGTCATCGTGGCGGTCTCGCTCGGGTTCGGCGTCCTGTCGATCGCCGCGCCCGACTTCTTCTCCGGTTTCCCGGAGTGGGCGACGATGATCCTGCACTCGGGGATCGTCACCGCCACCGCCTCCGCGCTGGTGCTCAACGTGTTCTTCAACGTCCTGGGCGGCGGCGCCGAGCGGCGCCGGGCCGAACCCGCTCCGGTCGACTGAACCCGCTCGGCCGGGCATGAACACCACCTGTTCGACCGTCTCGCCGGGTGCTTTGACCGGTGGCCCATGCCCTGTCCGGACCCGCGGGACGGCTACCGCGGCGCGGTACGCGTCGGCCCCACACGCCACTTCACAGGCCGACCCCGACCACGCGGTGTGGCACCGTCCACCGGTCTCATCCCGCGCTGTCGCCCCCGGTGTCCCTGACCTGGGCGATGATCGACCGGATGCGGGGGTCGTCGATGAAGACCCGAGCCCTGACTCGCAGGTTCCGCTCCTTGAGCAGCGCGATGGATCGGGCCACCAGAAGCGAGTCGCCGCCGCTCTCGAAGAAGTCGTCCTCCTCCCGCAGGTCAGGGTTCTCCAGCACATCCCTCAAAACGTCGAGGGTCTCCTTGCGGATCCGCTCCGTGATCACGCTGTCCATGGTTCCTCCCGTTGTCCTGATCGATACCGGTAGCCGATGCCCTCACGCGATCCCACGGTGACGACGTCCCCGTAGGGCAGGAGCCACGCAGGCTGGTAGTGTCCGCAGTCACCCCCGACGAGGACCGGCCCTTGCGCCAGTTCGGGGGACCTCAGCAGGGCGGCCTCCACCTCCTCGCACCACCCCTCGAAACCGCGCCAGGGGGCGTCGGAGACCACTAGCGCCGAAGGCGGCCCGTCCAGGGCGCTCGTGATCCGTCCGATTGCGGAGTCGAAGTAGCCGGGTTCGTCGTCACCGACGTCCAACCAGAGCACCCGTTCCCGCACCGTGAGGCTCCCTTTCTCCAGCAGGTCGGCGACGATCCGGACCTCCCCGCCGACCAGACGACCGCGGGCCGCCCCCGGTCGCATCCAAACGTCCTGGGCCCGGCGTGAGCGCAGCAGAGGATCCTTCTCGTGCCGTGCGTACTGCTGCCAGGGACGCACCCCGGCGGTCCGGGTGGCGGAGGTGCGGAAGCGGACCGGTGCCGAACCGCACAGGACCGCCTTGGTGGAGGCCAAGGTCTCGGGCACCTGTTCGGGCTCTCCGAACTGCGATAGGAAGGCCACACCGTTGTAGGAGACCAGTCCGCACTCCTGTAGCAGGAACGCGTTGATGTACGTGTTGTCGCTGCGACCGATGAACGGCTTGGGATGGGACCGGATCAGTTCCGTGTCCAAATGGGGGAGCAGCTCGTAGGAGGTGCTGCCACCGACCGCGGACATCACCGCCGCGACCCGGTCGTCCAGGAAGGCGTCGTGCAGGTCGTCGGCGCGCTGCCTCGGTGTCCCCGCCGACAGCCCGTCGTCACTGATCTCGTCGGCGTTCTCCGCGAAGTCGCACCGCCAGCCCAGTCCCGCGAGCGCGTCCGTGGCCAGGTCGACCGCCCGCGTGGCATAGGCCATCGATGGCAACGAGGGGCTGACAACCCTGATCAGGTCGCCCTCACGCAGGGGCGCGGGCCTGGTGATCCTGTCCGTGTTCATCGGTCCTCCGATCCGTGGTCCGAGTTCTCCTCCGACAACCGCTGCTCGCGTTCCCACGCGTCGAACACCGGCAACCGCATCAGGCACATGATCGCGATCACGAGGAAGAGGGCCCCGGCGACGAGGAACGGGAAGGCCAGGTCGACGAGGGAAGCCAGCGCTCCGCCGATCAGCGCCCCCGCGGCCAGTCCGGACAGGCCCAGGAGACGGCTGACGGAGCCGACCCGGCCCATCAACCGGTTCGGGGTGATCTTCTGACGCATCGACGACGCCAGCACGTTCCACACCACCGAATGCCAGATGTACACGGCCAGGGCAACGGCCACCACGACCAGGTGGTCCACGAAGAAGATCGTCACGAACGACGCTGCGCCGGTGGTCAGGGCGATCACGATGGACCGGCAGTAGCCCAGCACCTCCCGCATGCGCGACGCGGACCACGCCCCCAGGAGCCCGCCGAGCGCGGAGAAGGCCAGGAGGAGGCCGTACCCTGTGGGATCGAGCCCCAGCACCTCCGAGGAGTACAGGACCAGGTAGGAGAACGGGATCATGTACGCGATGCTCGCGACGGCGCCGACCGCCACGAGTGTGCGCACGATGTGGTTGCGCCAGAGCCACACCGCGCCCTCGCGGATCTCCTCGACCATGCTCGGGCCGGATTCATACTCCTGGCGGTAGTCGCCCCTGAGCGCCTGGTATCCCATACCCGCGCCGAGGAAGGAGAACGCGTTCGCGATGATCGGTGCCACGGGCGCCAGCCCGAAGAGGAAGCCGCCCACAGGCGGGCCCACGAACTCGTCCACCACGATCTGGGTGGCCGCGATCTGGGAGTTGGCCCGGTCCAGTCCCCTTGCGGGCACAGCCTGGGGCAGCACCGCGAAGGCCGAGCTGTCCGAAACGGTCTCGATGATGCCGACCAGCGCGAACGCCAGGTACAGGGTGGGCAGTGTCAACAGGCCCGACAGGATCAGTACCGCGAGCAGGGCGAAGACGAGCGCCCGTGAGTAGTTCGACAGGTAGAGCAGGCGTCGGCGGTCGCCCCGGTCGATCATGACACCAGCGAACAGGACGGCGATGATCCTGGGCACGGCGTAGGCGGCGCTCAACCCCGAGATCAGCAGCGGATCCCGGGTGAGGGTGGCGGCCAGCAACGGCATGGCGACGAAAGTGACGCCGTCCGCCAGGTTCGAGGAGGCGTTCCCGAACCAGATGCGCCTGAACTCAGGCCCCAACTTCATGTGTGCGTCCTGTTTCCATCGGGTCGGGTCGACCCCGCCCGCCGGGTGCGGGCGAGGGTGTCGGTGACGGCCCGGACGTCCACCTTTCCGTTGGGCAGACGTGGAAGCGCGGTCACCGCGAGGATGGTGGTGGGCACGAGGTGGGAGGGCTGGTCGGCGCGCAGGGCGGAGCGCACCTCCGGGACGGTGGCCCCGGGCCGTAGCACCACCAGGGCCGCGAGTCCGGAAGCGCCGCCGTGGGTCTCCAGGGTCGCGGCGCCGTCCTCGATGCCGGGCGTCGCGCAGAGCACGTGCTCCACCTCGGCGAGCTCCACCCGGACACCGTTGACCTTGACCTGTCGGTCGATCCTCCCGTAGTACTCCAGTTCCCCGTTCGAGTCGATGCGGCCCAGGTCACCGGTTCGGTACAGGCGTGCTCCGGGTTCCTTGGAGTGAAGGTCGGGTACGAACCGCTCTGCGGTCAGCCGGGGGCGGCCGAGGTAACCGTCGGCCAACCCCGCACCGCCCAGGTAGACCTCTCCGATCCCGCCCTCGGGCACGGGGAGCCCCTCGCTGTCCAAGAGGTGGAGCCGGCCGCCGGGAACCGGAAACCCCAGGGTCGGGTGGGGGGTCCCCGGGGGGACGGTGGCCGCCGTGGAATAGGAGGTGTCCTCGCTGGGCCCGTACAGGTTGAGGACCCGCGCGGCGCCCGCCGCGTGGATCTGGTCGACGAGCGCTCCGCGTAGTGGTTCCCCGCCCAGGCACACCGTCGCGCCCACGGCGTCCAGGGAACCGTGGCGCAGGGCCTCCGCGGCCAGGAAGGGGACGGTGACGATCAGGGTGGAGCGCCGTCCGTTCGGGCCGGCGGGACGTTCGAAGACCGACGAGACCAGACGGATCGTCCCGCCCACCGCCAGGGGGGCGAACAGCTCCAGGACGGAGAGGTCGAAGGAGAACGACGTCGAGGCCAGCACCGAAGTGAGCGCCTCCGCTCCGAGAAGGTGCAGGGAATCCTCGACCATGGCCAGGACGGCGCGCTGGGGCACGGCGACGCCCTTGGGCGGACCAGTCGAACCCGAGGTGTACAGGACGTAGGCGCGCGCGGACCCGTCCGTCGGCCCGGGGCGGGGTGGCGCGGTGGTCTCGACGGGGACGGCACCGACATCGAGCACCGGGGCGCCCAGGCCCTCGGGCGCCGGGGCCTCGTCGGTGAGCAGCACCGCCGGCCCGGCGCCGGCCACGAGCCGGCGCAGCCGGGCGGCGGGAAGGTCTGGGTCCAGGGGGAGGTAGGCCGCGCCGATCCGCCAGGCCCCGAGCATGGCGGCGACCGTCAGGGGGGTCCGATCGGCCAGAACACCCACCAGGTCACCCTGGCCGACCCCCTGTTCGGCCAAGAGCGCGGCCACCCGCTCCACCTGTTCGAGGAGCCACCGGTACGAGTGGTCCCTGCCCTCGAACTCGATCGCCGTGGTCTCCGGGGAACGGAACGCGTTCCGGGTCATCCGAGCGAGGACGTCATCGTGTCCGGCGTCCCGCTCCACGTCCGGCAACTCGCTCACCAGGCCGGTGAAGGCATCGAGCAGCCCGCGCGCGGTCGCTTCGGTGAACAGTCCAGTCGCGTACTCCAGTGCCGGTTCCAGTGAGCCGTCCGGTTGTTCGCCGACCACGAGGGAGAGTTCGAACTTCGCGGTGTCCGTCTCCACGGAATAGGGGCGTGTCCAGGTGCCGGGCAGGTCGGGCCCGCGGCCCGTGTCCTCCGCGTGCTCGTACCCGAAGGACACCTGGAAGAGAGGGCTGCGCCCGTTCTCACGGACCACACCGGAGGCGTCGATGATGCGGTCGAGCGGTACCCGTTGCCCCTCGAAGGACGACAGCGCCGCCTCGCGGGCCGTGTCGACCCACGCAGCGGGGTCGGTCGCGGCGAGCCCACGCAACCGGATCGGGATCGTGTTGACGAACATGCCGACGACCTCGTCGAATCGGGCCGAGGGGCGACCGGTCACCGGTGTACCGATGACGATGTCGTCGTCTCCGCAGTGCAGGTGCAGCGCCCGGGCATAGAGGCCCAGGAGCGTCATGAACCGGGTCGCCCCGCACCACGCGGCCAACGCGTCGACGGCGGCCGTGTCCCGGGGGGACAGTCGGCCGCGCACCACGGCGCCGCCAAACCCGGCGAAGCCCTTCCGCGGCAGGTCGACCGGCAGGGAGACGGCCTTCGGCGCTCCGGCCAGTTCCGTTCGCCACCGCTCCAGGGCGGCCGTGTGGGTTCCGTCCGCGGCCTCGGTGTGTTCGAGGGCCACGTGGTCGGCGTAGGTGACGGCGGGCGCCGTGGCGGTGGTGGTGGTGTCCAGGGTCCCCTCCAGTACCGCGCCGTAGAACTCCGCCAGGTCCGCCTGGAGCCTGCCCCAAGACCAACCGTCCACGACGGCGTGGTGCACACAGAACACGAGGAGGTGGTCGTCCTCCGAATACGAGACAGTGGTCAGCCGCGTGAGTGGTTCGTCCAGGACCTCGAAGGGGCGGCGCAATTCCCGCTCCGCGGTCGCGGCCGCGTCCGCCTCGCGCGCCCGGGGTTCCATCCCCGTACGGTGTTCGTGGCGGCCGATCAGCGAGGCTTCCGATGTCAGGGACAGTGTCCGCCGACCGGCCATGACGAACCGGCGCGTGAGTTGTTCGTGCCGCAGGCCGAGCGCGGTGAACGCGGTGTCCAAGGCGTCAGTCCTCATCGGGCCCTCGACCCGTCCCGCCCACCCCAGCGTGTAGGCGTCGTCGCCGTCGGCCAGCAGGGACAGGAAGACGAGTCGCTCCTGGACGGAGGAGGACAGGATCGTCGCTGCCATCGCGGGGTCTTCCACCGCCCGCGCGACGAACTCGGCGCGTTTTGCGACGGACAGACGCTGGAAAGCCTCGAACAGTGCCATGGTCTCCTCACCCCACCAGAAAGGACCGGTCGTCGTCGCGCAGCCGGTCCAACGCGGCCGAGGCCGCCGCCCGCAACGGTCCGTTTCCGGCCTCCCCCGCGTGTTCGGTCAGGTAGACGGCGAACAGATCGGTACGGGGCCTTCGGAACATCGCCACCAAGGGCACGGAGGTCGACAGCGCGGCGTTGATCGTGTGCAGCGCCCGCAGTGCCCTCAGGGAGGTGCCGCCCGCGTCGAAGAAGTCCGTGATCACCGTGCCCGGTGGCAGGTCCACCACCCGGCGCCATGTCTCGTGGACGAATCGTTGCACCTCGTCGCCGTCGGATGCGGCCGAACGTTCTCCGGCCGTGTGGGTCGCCCGCAACGCGGCACGGTCCACCTTCCCACCGGCGGTGCGCACGATCTCTTCCACCACCACGACATCGTCCGGGATCATCGCCAGGGGAAGCAGCTCGGTCAGCGCCGCTCGGATCTGGCCCCCGCTCGGTCCGCGGTCCTTCTCCACCGTCACGTACGAAACCAACCGCCGGTCACCGTACTCGTGCGTGTCCGCGCCGAGGAGGGATCCCAGCCGTTCGAGTGCGGCCCCGTCCAGGTTCCGCAGGCGCGCACGCGCCTCCTCGTATGCGGCTCCGCTGTCCGCTGATGGCTCCATCGTCACTTCACCGCCCTGACAACGCACATTCGATCACTCCACCAGTATTCGCAGTCGTCCGGTGGCCGCAGGCCGCTCACCACCTCGACACCGAACGAGGAGAAGTAGCGCAGTAGGCACCTCTGGTGCCGACGGCTCAGCGAGTCCTCCTCGTTGGTGTAGTAGGTGAAGATCCCGCCCTTCCTGAGGTGGGCGGAGGCCACCGGGAAGAAGCTCTCCGCCACCGTGGAGTCGCGCAGCACGTACTGGTCGAACTCGCGCTCGCTTGTGGGAAAGGCGTCCCAGATCATCCCGTCGAACAACCCCAGCCGCGGACAGCGTTCCTGCCAGCTGCCGTGGAGGATCTCGATGTCCGATCCCGGCGGCCGCCGTTCCGCCCAAGCGCGGGCCACCTCGGCGACCTCGGCGTTGAATTCCACGATGGTGTGCGACCGGACACCGAGGTCCTCGATGAAGGTTGCGGAGAGCCCCAGCCCGAACCCCACTTCCAGGACGTCCCCGCGGCCTTCGGTCACCACTTCCGCCAGTCTGAGCATGAGAGGGATCTCCCAGTTCTGCATCACCTGTTGGCCCTCGATGAGGAGTTCGTCCCCGGTGTAGGTAGCGGTGCTGCGGGACCACTCCCCCGACTCGATCTCGTCACGAGTGGCTCCGCCGACGTACTCGGGGGCGACCATGTCCAGGTGGCGTAGTTGCTCCAGTAGTTCGTTGACGGCGCGGTTGATCACCCAGTGGCGTTGTTCGGCTCTGGGCGCCGCGACATAGGAGTCCCGCGTGAAGTCCAAGGAGAGCGACAGGTCGCGGTGTCGCCGCAGGATGTTCGCGGCGTAGGGGATCGGCTCCGGTCGGCCGGTTTCGGTATCAGTCATTGCCCTGCTCCACCAGTTCCAGCGCGGCCAGGGCTGCGGCCCTGGCCTGGGGGTCATGTGCGGTGAGTGCGCCGATGACAAGGTCCTCCAACGCGGCGCGGTCGCTCGTGTCGGCAGGGTCGCGGACCTCGACGACGACCGCCTCCCGCACGCCGGGGACGGCCTCGACCACCTGGACGATCTCCGACGGTTCCACTCGGACACCGGAGATGTTGGTCTGGTCGTCGAGTCGGCCGAGGAAGTCGAGGGAGCCGTCGGCCCTGACCCGGGCCGCGTCTCCGGTGCGGTAGATCAGTCCGTGGCCGTCGGTGCGCAGGAAACGGCGCCGTGTCGCGGCGGGGGCGCCGAGGTAGCCGCGGCCCACACACGCTCCGCCGAGAAAGAGTTCGCCGCGCAGCCCCAAGGGGACGGGGGCCAGGTTCTCATCGAGGACCAGCGCGGTGGTGTTCTGGATGGGCTTGCCGATGGGGACCCGGTGCAGGGGTTCGGAGCCGAGTTCGTACTGGACGGACCCAATCCCGGCTTCCGTCGGTCCGTACAGGTTGAACATCCGGGCGGACAATCCGAGCCCTCGCACGGCGCGGACGACCGCGGGTGTGCACTCCTCGCCGCCCACCACCACGATCCGCAGGCCGTCGAGGTCCGCGTGCCGCTCCGGTCGCGCGGCCACGTGGTCCAGCAGGTTCCGGAACAGGCCGGGCACCATGTCGATGGTGGTGATCCGGTGCCGGGCGATCATCTCGCACAGGGCGCCCGGGTCGGCCTGGAGGGACACGGGGCCGACGACCGTGGTGCCCCCATTGACGAGGGGCCAGAAATACTCCCACACACAGCTGTCGTAGTGCGGTGGTGTGGTCTGTAGTACCGCGCGGGCGGCCTCGGTGCCGAACTCGCGGTCCATCCAGTCCAGGCGATTGGCCACAGCCCGGTGGCGGTTGATCGCTCCCTTGGGGCGGCCGGTACTGCCGGACGTGTGGAGCACGTACATCGCCGCGTCCAAGTCGGTGTCGGACCACTCCCGCACGGAGACCGGGATGTCGTTCCGTCCGGGAGGGGACGGCACGGGGACCGGTTCCGTTCCGTGCTGTACTCCCCCGTCCGACTCCCTTCTCACCAGGCGATACGGTGCGCCCAGATCCTCCAGGGTCGTTCGGACGCGCGGATCGGGCCAGTCCGGGTCGATCGGCACGAAGGCCGCCCCCAGGGAGTTCACGGCCAGCATCGACGCCACCATGTGGGCGCCACCGCCCATGTGGAGGGGAACGAAGTCCGGTACGGCACCGCGAGCGGTGATCTGCGCTGCGATGCGATCGGCCCAGGCGACCAGCGCCCGATAGTCGAATTCTCGGGTACCGTCGATCACCGCGACCCGGTCGGGGTGCCGTTCAGCGACGCGGCGGACCACCGTGTGCACCAACTCCAGAGCTGACTGGTCCACGGTGGGGCCCGCCAGCGAAGAGGGAGAGAACGGGACGGAAGAGGGGTCACCGGCTCTGCGCTCGGGGTCGGAGAGCACGTCCCCGAGCAGGTTCAGGAACCGGTCGCGCATCGCGTCGACCACTCGTGTGTCGAACAGGTCGGTGCTGTAGCAGAAGTGCGGAAGCGGGGACCCGTCCTCGTCCGTGCGCACGATGAGGGACAGGTCGACGGTGGAGCTCGGTTCATCGGCGTCGATGGGAACGGCCTCGTGTCCGTGGAGTTCCAGGCCAAGGGACTCCTCGGGTTCCAGTATGACCATCGTCTGGAACAGAGGGTTCCCCGTGGCGTCGCGTGATCCCCCAACGAGCTCGGCAATGCGCTGGAGCGGCACACTCTCGGCGTTCTGCGCCTCCATCAGTACCCCGGCGGTCCTGGTGACGAACTCCGTCACCGTCGGGTTATCCCGCAGGTCCAACCGGATCGGCAGAGTGTTGACGAAGAATCCCACAATGGCCTCGGACTCGGCTGTGGGCCTGTTGGCGCTGGGCACCCCAACGACGACCTCACGCGATCCCACCTCTCGGGCCAGGAACAACCCGAACATCGACAGCCAGAACTGGTAGGGCGTGACCCCCTCCCGAACGATGAGGCGTTGGGCCCGTCGCGCGAACCGTTCCGGCAACGGGATGGACACCCGTGCCCCCCGACCGCTACGGATCGCGGGGACAGGTGCGTCCAGGGGGAAGGTGCTCCGAGGGGGAAGGTCGCGCAGGAGCCCTCGCCAAAAGGTTTCGTTTTCCCGACGCGCGTGCTCCTGTTCGGGCTCGCGCTCCCACACGCTGTGGTCCAGGTAGCGCACTGGTAGGGGGGCCGGCTCAACACGGGCACCGACGAGTTCGGCGGCGTAGGCTCGGCTGAACGACTCGAAAAAGGGCCGCAGCGACCATTCGTCGATCACCGCGTGGTGCAGTGCGAAGACCAACCGGGTACGGGCTCCCTCGATGTGCGACCACCCGAGCCGGAAGACCTCTGCGGCAGCCAGGTCGAACGGTGCGGCGACAAAGGCCCGTTCCGAGGCGGACAGGGCATTCTCCAGCGGCCTCTCCCCGGGAACCGCGATGAGTTCGCGCACCTCCGGGAGACGGTCGGTGATGGTCTGGCGCAGGGCCCCGTCCACTTGGTGCAGGGCGGTCCTCAGCACGGGGTGCTCCCGGGCCACGGCCCGCACTGCTCCGGCCAGCGCGGCGGGGTCCGCCGGGCCCTGCACGGTGAACGCGAACGAGCTGTTGTAGGCGGTGGAACCGGGATGGAGGCGGTTCAGGAACCACAGCCGCTCCTGGGCGTGGGAGGCGGGGCCGCTCGTCGCGGTTCCCGGACGGGGGCCGTCCACCGCAGACACCCGGAGCGAGCCGGTGCGTCGGGCCGCGACCAGCGCGGAGAGCCCGGTGACGGTGGGCTCCGCGAAGAAGTCCTTCGCGGAGAGTTCCACACCATACGTCCGGCGCACCCTGGTCAGGATCCGAGCCATGTTCAGGCTGTTTCCGCCCAGATCGAAGAAGTCGTCGTGGACGCCGACCTCCTGACCGCCCAGGGCGACCTGCCACACCTCGGTGATCTCGGCCTCGATCGCGGACCGGTGATCGGGGTTCCCGCGCACGGAGGACTCTTCGGGCGCCCCCGGGGTCCCGGGGAGGTCGGACTCCGCGATGTCGACCATTCGGTAGTCGGCGGGCCACGACTGCCGGGGCAGAGCGGTGCGCACCCGTTCGATGATGGCCGAGACCAGGCCGCGACGGTGCCGTTCCCCCGGGTTGTTGGCCGCGGGCAGGCCCGAGGAACGGTGGCCGGCGAGCAGGGCCGCTTCGGCCGCCTCCTTGTCTCCGTCCCGGTGGAACACGATGTCACGCCGACAGGGCCCGGACCGGCCGGGGGTGGCCCGGACCCGAACGCCGAAGGGCTCCAGATCGGCGGCCAGAGTAGGGGCCCGATACCCGACGGAGGGGACGTCCACACCGGCCTCGGCCAGTCCCGGAAGCCTGATGTCCGCCAAGGGCACGTCCCTGACCAGTAGCGGCCTTCCAGGGACGACCCGGTCAGCCAGGGCGGCGGCGATCATGGCGCTGTCGGTGCGATCCGCTACCGAGACCCGATCCGCGCCGGCCGCAGGCGCGTGGTCCAGGTGGAGGAGTGCGTCGAACCGGAAGAGCCCCATCTCGCTGTCGGTCACATCCTTGGCGTCGACCCGGACCCGGACCGGGCGGTCGTCCAGCTCCCCGATCGCCGCGAAGTACCCAGGGGAGAGAAGCAGCTCACCCTCGTCCAGTTCGGCCCCCTCCGGACGCCCCCTGCGGACCCACCGGTGGTAGTCGCCGGAGTGGTCCAGGTTGCGGACGTCCCCGACGAACAGCGTGGCTCCGGGCACCGTCCGCGCGGCCGCGGTGGTCAGGACCGCGTGCAGCCGGTCGGCGGCGATGAAGTGCTGGACGACGGAGTTCAGCACCACCAGGTCGAACTCTTCCTCCATCTGGTCCAGAGCGTCGGAGATGTCGGCCTCGACGAACACCGGTTCCAGGCCGGAGGCGAGGGCCACCGCGTTCTCTCGAAGGCGGCCGATCGCCTCCGAGGAGAAGTCCACACCCACATAACGCTCGATGTGCGGGGCCAGGGCGTGCAGGATCATGCCGGTACCGCAGCCCAGGTCCAGGACACGGCGCGGCCGCAGCTCTAGCAGCCGGGCCGCGGTGTCGTCCCGCCAGGAGCGCATGGCGTCCTCGCCGATCAGGGAGCTGTCCCTGGCGCTGAACCATCCGGTCGCGTCGAGCCCGGCCGTCCGGTCATGGCGCTCCGACCCGGAGTAGATCGCGTCGTAGACGTCCCGCCAGCCCGCCCGAACCTGCTTCTCTTCGTCCACCTCGACCATCACCTCCGCGATGAGCCGGGCCCCGGGTTCGTCGCTGTCCAGGCCTACCCGAGCCGAGCACACACCGGGTGTCCCGACGATGACCTCCTCGACGTCGGCGGGATCGACGCTGAAGCCGTGCACCTTCAACGTGCGGTCGAGTCGGCCGTGGTAACGCAACCGCCCGTCCTGGTCGACGCTCACCCGATCCCCCATCCCGTACATCCGGGTTCCGGGGACGTCGGAAAAGGGATCCGGTACGAACCGGCGCGCGGTCGCCCAAGGGTCGCCGTCATAGCCGAGCGCGGTGACGTCACCGCTCATGTAGAGCTCGCCGGCCTCCCCCGGGGCCACAGGATTCAGGTCCGGGTCCAGGACGTAGCACGTCACCCCGGGCATGGGCCGGCCGACAACCCCGCCCGGTTCGGGTGCGCCCCCGGTGATCGGGCCCTCCACGACCGTGGTAATGCTGGTCTCGGTCGACCCATAGAGGTTGTACAGCGGAGTCCGCATCCCGGGCAGGGCGAGCCACCGACGCACGTCCTTCTCCGGAACCTCCTCGCTGCCTACCCCCACCGCGACCAGCCCTGCGTGGGGTGGCGGCACGTCACCGGCCTCGATCGCCTCCGACCAGAGTCTCCAGAAGGAGGTCGGCAGGTCCACGAAACCGACCCGGAAGCGGTCGACGTACTCCGCGAAACGGACGATGTCGGAGCGGTGTTCAACGGGCAGGGTCACCACCGGAGCGCCCACGGCCCAGGCCGTGTGGATCTCCTCCAGCGAGATATCGATCGTGGCGGAGGTGAACTGGAGGACTCGCGAGTGGGAGTCCAGCCCGAGTCGCCGCGCGAACCGTCGGCAGTGCGCGGCCAGGGACCCGTGGGCGGTCACCACCCCCTTGGGTGGCCCGCTGGAGCCCGACGTGTGGGCGATATAGGCGGCTTCCGCGCCCCCTGGAACACGGTCCGGGCGCCAGGGAACCCCTTCGGGGTCGGCCAGGACCCGGTGGACGCTCAGGACGTGCGGAATCCCCAGCTCCGCCGATGCCGCCGCCGTCTGCTCGCAAGTGACCAGCGCGAACCGCACCGGACCGCGGGCGACGACGTGTCGGTTCCGCTCGGTCGGCCACTCGGGGTCCAGCGGCACATGGATCGCACCGGCGCGAAGGACCGCGAGTGTGATCACGGGGAAGGTGGTGTCCCGTTCCCCGAGGAACACCACACGCTCGCCCCAACGAAGACCGGCACGGTACAGGGCGCCGACGAGGAGGTCTGCCATCGCGTCGACCTCACGGAAGGTGTGTTCCGTGTCGGGGCCGATGATCGCGACGGAATCGGGAGTGGTCGCGACGGTCTCGGCGAACGATTCCGTCACCGAAGTGCACGGCTGCATGAAGGGGGTCCTCTCTGGGCGCTGAGTCGTCGACGCGCCGGCGTCAACGCCGGTCGGCACGCCGCTCTACCGTTCCTCGGGCCGGGCCGAGCGCGGTCGCATGTCCGTCCAGACCCGTTCGATATGGTCCAGGCACTCCTCATAGTCGCCCTGGAACCCGGCATCGTCCCAGCCCACAGGGCGGGGGCGGTCGGTACGCCACACCGAGTACTGCTCCTCGTGGTTCACCACCACGGAGTGGGTCGGGACCCCCTCCACGGAGGCGGCCTCACGTGCGGTCGTCATCAGTGGCTCCAATCTCGTCGATCAGCGCGAGCAGGCGTGCGTTCCGCGTCGCGGAACTGTTGGCCGCAGCGTCGGACTCCTCGTTCGGAACCGTCCTCTGTTCCGGAGGCCCGGGTTGAGGAAGCCCGGATCGAAGGGGCGCGATCCATCGCGCGGCGCGCGCCAACCGCAGCGGGGTGCGTTCCTCGAACACCGGGCGCAGGAGGATCTCGACCCCGTGGGATGCGGCCAGGACCCACACGAGCCGGTTCGCCTTGAGGGAGTGGCCGCCCAGGGAAAAGAAGTCCTCCTCTTCACCTACCTCCGACCGGCCCAGGACCTCGGCCATCGCGGTGCGGATCGCCCCCACCAGCGGGTCAGAGGACGGGGCGGCGCGGTCCCCTCGCACGTCCGCCGTGCCCTCGTCCCAGTCGGGTACGGGCAGTTCGCGCTGATCGACCTTGCCGTTGGCGGTGAGGGGAAGGCGCCGCAGCGGGATCAGCACCGAGGGGAGCATGTAGGAGGGCAGCCGGCCCCGCATGTGCAGGAGCAGGGCCTCGCGCGCCCGCTCGCGCCGGTCTCCGTCGAGGACCGTGTCCGGGTCGGTGGGCACCCAGTAGCCCACGATGACGGCCTCACCGCCTCGGGAGTCGCAGCGCACGAAACCGCCGGCCACACAGGGAGCCTCGTCCAGCACAGAGCGCACCGCCTCCAGCTCGACACGGAACCCCCGGATCTTCACCTGGCCGTCATTCCGCCCCAGGTATTCCAGGTTCCCGTCAGGCAGATACCTCGCCAGGTCACCCGTGCGATACATCCGTGCCCCCGGCTCCTCTGAGAAGGGATCGGGGACGAAGGTCCCGGCCGTGACCGCGGGCATCTTCGAGTAGCCCTCGGCCAGTCCGGGGCCACTGATGAACACTTCCCCGACGGAGCCCACCGGTACCCGGCGGCCGACCTGGTCGAGCAGCCTGACGCGTGTGTGCCCGATGGGCCGTCCCACGGGTAGCCAAGTACTCCACTCCGAGGGGTCATCGGGGGCCCAGTACACCGTGGCGACGTGCGTTTCGCTGGGCCCGTACTCATTGTGGAGCGCGGCCCCCGGCACACGCCGTAGAGTCTCCCGCAGTGCCTCGGTCACCACGAGCTGCTCGGACCCGGAGATGAGGGCGCGCAGCGAACGCGGGACGACGCCCTGGGCGTGAGCGCTCTCGGCGGCCTCGATCACCACTGGGGCAGGTGCGAACAACCGCTCGATCCGTTCCCGGTCGACCAACCGCATCAGGTCGTGCACGGCGTCGCGCTGGGCCTGATCGATGAGGACCAGGGTGCCGCCGACGGTCAACGTCCCGAAGATCTCTTGGAGGGAGACGTCGAACCCGAGGGATGCGAACTGGAGGGTACGGCTACCCTCGCCGAGGTGCGGGTAGTGCCGCCGCTGCCAACCGATGAGGTTCCAGGCCGCCCGGTGCGACATGCGGATACCCTTGGGTGCCCCAGTGGACCCAGACGTGTAGGTGACATAGGCGACGTCGGCGACCGACCTCCCCCGCCCTTCGGCCGGCTTGTCCTTCGAACCATCGTCGGGACCGGTCCCCGACGAGGTGGGATCCGTCTCCCACGGCTCGGGCACGGGTACCGGCCGGGCACCGAACTCGGACCATGGCCCCCCGCCCTCCGCGCCGGTGAGGACCACGGACAGGCCGGTGTCGGAGACCATGTGCGCCAGTCGGGCATGGGGGTGGTCCGGATCCAGTGCCACGTAATGGGCGCCGACCCTCAGGATGCCCAGCACGGCGGCGATCATCCCCACCGACCGGTCGACGGCGACGCCCACCGCGTGTCCCCTTCGGACACCGTGGTCGAGCAGCGCGCGCGCCACCGAGGCAGTGTGCGCGGCCAGTTCGGCGTACGTGCAGGAGTGGTCCCCGTGTTCGAGGGCTGTGCGCCCGGAGTGAGCGGTGGCCGCATCGGCGAAGGCGGCGAACAGGTGGTGGAACTCCTCGGGCTCCGGTCGCGGTGCCCTCCCCCACAGTTCCAGGGAGCGCAGCTCCTGTGCGTCCGGAAGGGAGATGTCGCGCAGAGGCCGTGAGGGGTCGGCGCTCACCGCGTCGAGCAGCCCCGCGTAGTGCCGTGCCATGCGCTCCATCGTCTGCTCGTCGTACTGCGCGGCATCGAATTCCAGCGCGACCGACGTCCCCGCATCGGAGAAGGAACAGAAGAGCGCCAGGTCGAATTTGGCCCACCGGGACAGGGATTCGGTCCGTTCGGTCTTCGCACGGGGCAGGTGCAGCTCCTCCCCGTCGGCCTCCTCCGAAGCGAACCAGACCGAGAACAACCGCGAGGACGGATCCGCTCGCCCGGCGGCCAGGTGGCGGGCCACCTCCTCGTGGGAGACCCGATCGTGTTCGAGGCAGTCGAAGAGGGTCTCACGCACCATGGTGAGCAGGGCCGAGAAGGAGAGTCCGGGGTCCACCGCCGCCCGGACCACCACCGTGTCGAGGAGGTAACCGACCAGGTGCTGTGTTGCGGGGTCCGACCGCTGAGTCACGGGTGTTCCGACCAGGACGTCGTCCTGACCGGAGTACACGCCGACGAGGGCGGCCCAGGCGGCCAAGTGGGTGACGAAGTCCGTGCACCCGTGCGCGGCGGCGAGTTCGCGCACACGCCGCGCAGTGTCCACGTCCAGCCGAGTGTGCGCCGTGCCCACGGGGCGGGGCAGGTGGGTATCCCTTGAGGCGCCCTCGCGGGAGCGGCGCGGAAGTTCCAGGAACTCCGGTGCGTCCCGGAGCGCCTCCTCCCACCATGCGAGGTCCCTGTCGCGGGCGACCGGGTCGATCTTTCGAGAGCGCAGGACCGCGTAGGCGGCGGTGGGTCCGGGTGGGGAGGTCGGCCCGTCCGCCGTCCACCTCCGGTACTCCTCGGAGATCTCGTCGAGGAGGATCCGCGACGACCAATCGTCGAAGACCATGTGATGGACCACCAGGCACAGGAAGTACTCATCCGGGATGTCCTGCGACTCCGCGATCAGGGCGCGGAACGGGGCCTCCCGGGTAAGGTCGAACGGACGGTTCGCCACCTCCTCGATCCGACTCCGGACCTCCTCTGACGGGCCCGCGAACCGAACGGTGTCCGGGATCGGGGGCGTGTCCGGTACAGCGCCGACGACCTCGCCTCCACGCTCCAGGACCGTCATCCCCAGGACCTCGTGCCGCAAGACCACCGCGCTCACTGCGTCGGCCAGGGCCCCCGGGTCGAGGTCACCGGTAATGCGGTAGGCGATCGCCACGTTGTAGGCCGCGCCCGCTCCCATGCGCTCTTGGAGCCAGATCCCCTGCTGCCCCGGAGTCAGGGGGGTCTCGGTGACGGTGCGACCGTTCCCATGGCCGGTCATCTGCATCATCCCTCGCGGTTTGTGGTGCGGACGGGGCTCAGGGGTCGAGAAGGGACGAGCCATGGACCACCTCGGCCAAGGGCGAGAAATCACGTGCGGCAACGAACTCCGGGCGTGGACGGGGCACCTCGCTCAGCGGATTGTCCGTGCTGTTGTAGCTCACGAACAGCATGCGGCGGTCGTGTGGCGACATGTTCGCGGTCGACGCGTGCAGGATCGTGCAGTCGAACATCAGCACGGAACCGCGTTTCCCCTTCGGTGCCACGATCCGTGATCCCCGCGTGGAGTCGGCGAGGGTGCCGGCGCTGATCCGGTAGCGCAGCCGGGCGGCCAGGGTGCTCTCCCAGGTGCCCTCGCCCACGGGATCGGCGTCGTACAGGTCCTCCCGGTGAGAGCCGGGAACGACCATGAGGGGCCCGTTGAACTCGGTGACGTCGTCCAAGAAGATCCCGAAGTTGACCGCGCGGGGTTCCGGCATCCCGTCCTCCTCCTTCCAGAAGAGGAAGTCCTGGTGCCACTCCCAGACCTCACCCACCAGAGCGCGTTTGGCGTTGATCTTGAACTGGTGGACGTACACCGGGCTGCCGAGGACCTGCCGGGCGGGCTCCAGGAGCCGGCGTACCCGGACGAGGCGGTCGAAGAACGGGACGGTCAGGTGCGCACCGTGATGGCCGCGTACCTCGCCCGACTCCGACTCCCGGATGAGTTCGGGTGAGTCGACGGAGGCGACCTTCTCGAATTCACTGACGCAGCGACCGATCTCTGCCTCAGAGAACAGGTTTTCCAGCAGGAGGTATCCGTCTTCGCCGTACTTCTTGATCTGCTCTTCACTGAGCATAAAACCTCGCATTGATCGATTCATCGCCGCCCCCGAAAACAAAAAGTATGACATTTCCCGGAAATCAGGAAAATCATGACTCGTAGGACATCGTTCTCTTCGACTCTAGGACTCGATCCCTTTGATGATTCTGCTCCGGGGCCCGGATCTCCCACTCCTCGTACGCCGGAGGTCGGTCACCAGATTGACGCGTTTGAGCCATCTGTCGCTGCCGTCGAAACGGGGCTTGAAGGGTCTGCGCCCGTGTACCGCGTTCCGGTTGTCGATAAAGCACACATCGCCCGACTCCAGACGCAGGTCGTAGACTCCGTCGTCCAGCGCCCGGACGAGTTCGTCCAAGGCTTCCGCCGCACCCTCCACCCCGGCAAGCGGCCTGGTGAAGTCACGGTCGATCCGCAGGACCCGGGCGCCGGCCTCTTCACCCAGCAGGGCCACCGGGCGGATCCCGGAGTCATCCTCAGCGGTGTGCGCGTCGTCAGGTCTGATGAGGAAGTACCTCCGCCCCAGAAGTTCCAGTGTGCGCGCGGAGAGCTGCTCCGAACGGACCGAGGACAGGGTCGTGGCCGCCCCTTCGGCCCCCCGCAGGCACATCAGTCCCACGTGGTCGGCGCGATGCTGAGAGAAGGCGTCCTCGGTGTGCCAACCCAGCTCTGCGACGCTCGACGAGCTGACCAGGGAATGTTCGGAGCCACGACTGGGCAGGACGTCGGTGACGATTCTGGCGTCCTGCTGCGACTCCCAGCCGATCACCTCGCCCACAAGGGCCGACAGGAGCAACAGGGCACAGGAGTAGGTCGCCGAGGCCGGGTTCTCCGCCTGCCGCCAGTGTTCCGGCGTCGGACCCAAAGCGCCCTGTTCGACGTGGTACCCCCGAACGAGGACGGCGTGCAGAGAGTCCCGCAGGGAGGATTCGTACAGGAACTCCCGCACCCTGCGCGGAAGGCCGTGCGCGGCGAGCACCACCTCGGTCGACGGCAGCGGTTCCCCGCCGCCCTTGTAGGAAAGAGCGAGATTCCTCGCTGTCTCGTGGATCTCACGAACCTCTTCGGACAAAAGGCCCAGAACGGCTATCTTCTCACACGGATAGGAGAAATTCCGCCCCACGCATCCTCCCATGAATACAATGATCAGAACACAGCATGGAATATATGACATCCGATTTAATCCTCGTCGAGACTAACCGGCACCCCCACCTGAACACAAGGGGTCAATAGGATTCACTTTGAGCAACGACGCGAACCCTTGGTAATCACTCCCGGTCGAGCGATAGGTTGATTCTCCGACCTTGATCAAACACTGGACTTTGACCGAATGCGGACATCAACCCTCCCCAAAACCAAAGAGGGCCTCTGCCACTCGGGATGCAGATCCGATTTGCCCTGATAGATGACCATCGAAGGGACCGGGCTGATCTCGATGCGCGGACGGCGTTCCACCTCTCTGAGGATCTCCCGGGTGAACCCGGCCCCGCCACCGGCCCTCAGCACCAGGAACCGGAAGAACGCCCGCACGGAGAGTTTTCGGACCAGGCGAAGTAGCGGTGGGGATCGTGCCGGTGGCGTCACGCAGGCACAGGAGCAAGGCGGCCAGGGCGTTGGGCGTGGCCGGGCTCCGCATCCGTAGCACCCGGTGACCTCCGACCTCCACCACAGCGCCCCGGCCCTGAAGTGTCCCGGGTCACGGCCCGGCCGCCAAGGTATCGGCTCGTGCGTCCCACGACCCGAAGGTCCCATCATGCGGCCGTACTCGCAGGTCTCCGTGGGACAACCCGGTCATCGTGGCGGTCTCGCTCGGGCACGGGTGTCCTGTCGGTCGCCGCCACCGACTCGGAGCCGGTACCCAACGTGTTCTGCAGACGTGCAGGGCCCTCAGTCGATGGGGAATTCCAGGTGGACCTGGGAGGAGCACTCGGGCAGGCAACCGCCGATGGTGAGCTTGCCGCCGATGGGGGCGTCCGGGAAGTACAGGACCGCCTGGGTGGCGGTGCCTGCCGTCAGGGAGTACTCGCCCACGGCATCCTCCACGCGTGTGCGAACGCCCTCGGGGGTGGTGTAGCCGGCGCCGGGCAGGTCCAGGTCGACGTCGTCGACGGTGGTGAACTCGGCGGTGACCACCAGGGTGTCGTGGATGATGCTCTGGTAGGCGGTGAGCAGGACGGCGTCGACCCCCGCGGAGCTCGCCGCGACCCCGTGCCCGGTGACCATGCGCTCGCCCGGGTCCTGCCCCTCGACGTGGAACCCGGTCAGTAACCCGTCGTCCTCGGCGGTGAAGTCGGTGAAGTCCGCGCAGCCCTCCGACCCGGTGAGGCACATGCGGAATCCGTCGTCCAGGGGTTCCAGGGAGCCGTTGGCCAAGGGGTCGCCGGCCTCGGCGTGGGCGGCCGCCATCTGGGTGTGGTGACGCAGGTAGGTGTGGGCGGTGGAGTCCTCTTCGGTGAGCGTGAGTCCCTCGCGCATGCTCTCGGGGTCACCGAACCGGACCAGCGCCGTCATGTACTCGGCGGCTTCCTCGGGGTCGACGGCCTGCCCGGGGGCCGGCGCGGGTGCGGCTCCGGGTGCCGGGGCCATCCCCTGGAGGGGACCGCAGCCGGTGAGGAACAGCAGGGCGGTGGCCACCGCCGCCGTCGTCGTTCGTGACATGTCCGCGCACCCCCTCGGATACGACACTCGGACTATCGACCCTAGAGCGAAATGCAACTTCTTGTCTGTTTTCTACACTTTTTTAGGGTTTTGTGACTCCACCCTGGAACGCCCATGGCGTGGGCCGTCCGGGACGACGACCCACGCCGGGTCGAGGGTGATCCGTCTGGTCAGTTCCTCGGGCGCAGGACCACGGGGAACTCCTTGAGGCTGTTGGTGGACAGCGCCGCCACCACCACGAGTTCGGAGTCCGGGACGGCGAGCCGCAGGTCCGGGAACCGCTCGAACAGCATCGGCAGGATGACGCGGGCCTCCAGCCGGGAGAGCGGGGCGCCCGGGCAGATGTGCGGCCCGTACCCGAAGCTGATGTGGCGGCCCTCGGTGCGGGCGGGGTCGAACACGTGCACGTCGTCGCCGAACTCGGCGCGGTCCCGCGTGGCCGCTCCGTAGTGGGTCAGCAACGCCTCGCCCTTCGCGATGGTCCGCCCGGCCACCTCGACGTCCTCGGTGGCGAAACGGAACATCATGACGTTGTTGGGCGGGTCGAAACGCAGGGTCTCCTCGATGACCTGGTCCCAGCTGATCTCACCCTCGCGGAGCAGGGCGTGCTGTTCGGGGTGGTTCAGCAGCGCGCGCACCACGTTGGTGAGCAGGTTGACGGTGGTCTCGTGCCCGGCGGCCACCACCGTCAGGAGGGTGATGACGACCTCCATGTCGCTGAGGCCGTCCTCGCCCTCCGTTCCGGCGCGGAGGAGGTCGGCGGTGAAGTCGTCGCACTGGTCCAGGTTCGCCTTCTTACGGGCGACGACGTCGGTGAAGAACTGGAACAGGGCACCGTAGATCTCGATGTGCTCGCCCGGCTCGGTGGTGCCGGAGAAGAGCTTGGCGTACATCTGTCCCAGGTGGACGTACTCGTCCTCCTCGATTCCGTACAGCTCTCCGATGACGCCCATGGGCACCTTGAAGGTCAACCTCGACTTCAGGTCCTGGGGTTCGTGGGCCCCTTCCTCCAGGGCGTCCAGGTAGCGGGTGGTCAAGCGCTCGATGCGCGGACGCAACCGCTCCACCCGGCGGGCGGAGAACGGACCGGCGGTGAGCGTGCGCAGCCGACGATGCGCCGCGCCGTCCAGGGCGAGCATGTTGGTGTCGTCGGTGGGGATGGTCGCCATCAGCGGCCACTCCTTGGTGACCACCCCGTTCTGGAGGTCGGCCCAGTGGTCGACGCTCTTGACCAGGCGTGGATCGTTGAGCGTGGCCCGGCTCGCCTCGTGGTGGGTGGTGGCCCAGGCCATGACACCGCCGGGCAGTTCCACCCGGGTGAGCGGGCCCTCCTGGTGGAGGCGTTCACGGTCGGCTTGTACGTCCTCGGGTACCGCGTGCAGGATCGGAACGCCGTCGGCGTTGTGCTGTACGGGGCAGGGCATCAGAAGTCTCCTCGGGGGATACGGGGGGTGAAGGTGACCGGCAGGGAGACCATTCCCCTGGCCCAGGGGGACGGGCGGGGAAAGCCGGGTCACGGGCGGTGGGTCAGGGGCGCAGCAGCACGGGGAGTTCCTTGAGGCTGTTCACCACGATGGAGGGGTGGTTCTCCAGTTCGGAGTCGTCGACGGCGAGCCGCAGGTCCGGGAAGCGCTCGAACAGCAGCGGAAGGGCGATCTGACCCTCCATGCGCGCCAGGTGCGAGCCCGGGCACACGTGCGGTCCGTAGCCGAAGGAGATGTGGCGGCCCTTGTCGCGGGTCAGGTCGAAGGTGTCGGGGTGCGGGTCCTCGCCGTGCTCGGCCCGGTCGCGGCTGATCGCGCCGTAGGAGGTCATCAGCGCCTCGCCCTTCTTGATGGTGACCCCGCCGATCTCCACGTCCTCGGTGGCGAAGCGGAACACCATGTTGGAGGTGGGCGGGTCGAAGCGCAGGGTCTCCTCCACCACCGCGTCCCAGCCGACCTCGCCCTTCTTGACCAGGTCGAACTGTTCGGGGTGGGCGAGCAGGGCACGGACGGCGTTGCACAGCAGGTTGACGGTGGTCTCGTGACCGGCGGCGACCACCACCTGGAGGGTTCCGCGGATCTCCAGGTCGCTGAGGAAGTCGCCGTTGTCCACCGCCTCGATCAGTTCGGTGGTGAGGTCGTCGGCCGGGTTCGCGCGCTTGTGGACGATCATGTCGTCGTAGTAGCGCTCCAACGTCTTGAACGTGTGCAGGAACTCCTGCGGCGCGGCGACGGTGCTGAAGAACTTCACGTACATGTCGCGGAGCCAGTCGTGCTCGGCGGCGTCCACACCGTAGAGCTCGCCGATCACGTTCATCGGCAGTTTGAAGGCGAACTCGCCCTTGAGGTCCAGGGGTCGATCGGCGTGGGGTTCGAGGGCGTCCAGCAGGCCCTTGGTGATCTCGTGCACGCGCGGGCGCAGGCGCTCGACGCTGCGCGCGGAGAACGCCTTGGCGGTGAGCAGACGCAGTCGCTTGTGCTCGGCCCCGTCGGTGCCGAGGAGGTTGGTGGAGGTGCGCGGGATGGTACTGATCAGCGGCCACGTCTCGGGGATACGGCCCTGCTGGTAGTCCTCCCAGTGGGCGATGTCCTTGACCAGGCGCGGGTCGGTGAGGGTGGCGCGGCCGACCTCGTGGTGGGTCACGGCCCACGCGGAGACACCGCCGGGCAGGTCGACACGGGTGATGGGGCCCGCGGCGTGCAGGAGTTCGCGTTCGGCGCGCAGGTTCTTGACGTAGGGGTCCAGAGTGAGGGCTCCGGAGGATCCGTGCTGTACCGGGCAGGACATCAGTGTTCTCCTCGTGGGGGTGCGGGGGTGAATGTGACGGGGAGGGACGCCACTCCTCGAATCCAAGGAGATGGGCGCCAGCGGAGTTCTCGGGCGGGTATGGCGAGCTCCAGGTCGGGCAGGCGGTCCATGAGGACCTCGATGCCGGTGATCGCGATGGCCTCGGCGATCTCCTGGGCGGGGTAGGGGCAGCGGTGCGCACCGTGCGAGAACGACAGGTGGGCGTGGTTACCGCGATCGCCGGCCTCGGTGTGCGTCGAACGCACGCCGGGGTCGTGGTTGGCGGCGGACAGACCCAGGAGCAGCATGTCGCCCGCGCGGATCGACGTCCCACCGAGTTCCACGTCGTGCACGGCGTACCGGGCCGCGTGGATCTGGGTCGGGGTGTCCTCCCACAGGACCTCGTTGAGGGCTTCGCGCGCGCTGCTGCGCGCTCCGACGAGCGAGGCCTCGAACCGGTCCTCGGTGAGCATCAGGCGCAGCGCGTTGCCCAACCACTCGGAGGTGGGCTGGTTGCCACCGCCCAGGACCACGATGAGTTCGGGAATGATCTCCTCGGTCGAGTACCCGGCGGGGTGGGCGAGCAGCCGTGAGACCAGGTCGGGTCCGGGGGCGGAACGGCTCCGGGCGACGATGCCGGCCATGAGGCCGATGAGGGCCTCTCGTGCCTTCATCGCGTCCGGGCCACCGTCGATCATCGTGGTCATGACCTCGGCGAGGTGGTCCGCGCCGGTGTCGTCGAGACCGTAGATCCAGCCCAGGGCCTGGGCGGGCAGCCTCGCCGTGTAGGCGGCCCGCAGGTCCACGCCGTCGGAGGCGCAGAACCCGTCGATGAGCCGATCAGCCATACGGGTGACGATGGCGCGCAGTTCGAGCTGGTCCACCGCCGCCAGGGCGTCGTTGACCGCCCGGGCCCGGCGTCGATGTTCCTCCCCCTCGGAGAAGAGGATGGTGGGGTTGCGCATGACCATGGGGCTCATCGGCCACTGGGGCGGCACCAGGTCCCAGGCGTTCCAGCGGGCGGAGCTGCGTTGGAACGCCCGGGTCTCGGTGAGGACGTGGTGGAGTTCGCGGTAGCCCACCACCAGCCAGGCGGGGACGTCGCCCTCCATGGTCACCGGGACCACCGGGCCGTATTCGGCGCGCATGGCCCGGTACAGACCGGCCGGGTCGCTTTGGAACTCGGGGCCGTGCAGGGGGACACGGCCCCGGGTGATCGGGCAGCCGCTCATCGTCGGCCCTCCTTCACCAGGGTGCGGACGTGTTCGACCAGGGCGATGAGCACCTGTTTGGTGGAGTCCCTCTCGCGGGCGTCGCAGCGCAGCAGGGGCACGGCCGGGTCCAGGTCCAGGGCGGCCCTCACGTCGTCCAAGGGGTGGTCGGCCTCTCCGAAGTCGTTGTGCGCCACCACGAACGGGGTGCCCTGGGCCTCCAGGCGATCGATGGCGTAGAAGCAGTCCTCCAGACGGCGCGTGTCCACGAGCACGACCGCGCCCAGGGCCCCGGAGAACAGGCGGTCCCACAGGAACCAGAAGCGTTGCTGTCCGGGCGCGCCGAACAGGTACAGGACCGAGGTGGCGTCCAGCGTGATGCGTCCGAAGTCGAAGGCGACGGTGGTGGTGCTCTTGCCCTCCACCCCTTGGAGGTCGTCCACCGACGCGCTCGCGCGCGTCATGGTCTCCTCGGTGGTCAGGGGCCTGATCTCGCTGACGGCACGCACCATGGTGGTCTTGCCGACCCCGAAACCGCCGACCACGGCGAGCTTCAGGGCCTGGGCGGCGCTGTCCGGAAGTGGGAGTTCCGGGGCGCCGCCGGTTCTGTCTGCGGGTACGGATTCAGAGGTCGTGGAGTGCAACGAGCACCTTCTCCAACACGTCCGGGGAGGTGAGCGGGGACGCCGGCGAGGGCGCGGGGGCCGGATGACGCGCGGTCACCCGACCGGTGTCGACGAGATCGGTGAGCAGGATGCGCACGACCGTCAGGGGCAGCCCCAGGTGGGCGGCGACCTCGACCACCGACAAAGGGCTCACGCACAGGCGCAGGATGTGGGCGTGCTCGGACTGCATCCCGGGCGTGGGCTCGCTCTCGGCCACGATGAGGGTCACCGCGTCCAGGGTCTCGTCGGCCCCGCCGCTGCGTCCGGCGGTGATGACGTAGAGCCGGTCCGGGCCCTCTTGCCTGGCCGAGAGACTCACGCGGTCCCGGCCCGGGTCGGGGTGGTCAGGTATTCGCTCATCTGCTCGACCAGCTCGCTCATGTTGTGGCCGACCAGGCCGGCGTCGGCCTCGTCGGAGGTGATGACGGCCAGGTGGGCGCCCTGGCCGGCCTCCACGATGAACAGCAGGCCGCCATAGAACTCGGTCATGGCCTGGCGGACCCCTCCTCCACCGTCGCCGAACTCCATCGAGGCGCCGTGGGCGAGGCTCTGGAGCCCGGCGGCGATCGCGGCGAGGTGGTCGGCACTGTCCGTGCCCAGGCCGGAGCTGTGGCACAGTTTGAGTCCGTCGCGGGAGAGCACGAGGGCGTGGCGGGTACCGGGCGTGCGTTCGAGGAGGCCTTCGAGCAGCCAGGTGAGCGTCTTGAGATCCATCAGGTGTCCTTGGGTGAGTCGGCCGGCCCGCGCACGGCGGAGCGGAAGGCGCCGAACCCCTTCGCCGCGGTGGAGGGACCGGTGTCCGCGGGGGCGGTCCGGGTGCGTTCGACGGCGGCGGCGAGGGTCCGGCCGCGTCGACGCTGGGGCAGTCCGTTCGCGAGCCGGGGCGCGGGCTCGTCGGTGGGGGCGGGCTCGTC
>NZ_FRFF01000206.1 GCF_900143625.1 Nocardiopsis sp. JB363 | reverse complement strand
GCGATGATGTGGTCGAACTGCGACCAGCTACGCGGCATGTCGCAGCCCTCGTGCCACTCGCAGTGGAACTCCTTGTACCCCGCCGCTTGGCGTACGGGGTCGGGGGCGCACCGGTGCTTCTGACCCACGTCGAGGAGGGTTTTGCCTTCGGCGTCGGTCAGGAAGCGGCGCAACCAGCTTTTCGGGGTGAGGCGGGAGATCATCTGGTCGGGGATGACCACCCCGTCCTCGGTCACCGCGGGTTCGGCGGTTTGGTCGCCGAGGTAGCGCTTGAGCGGCACGGTGATGTTCAACGTGACCACCGGTTTCGGGGCCTTCGCGCACGTGCGGTGGGCCAGGGCGGTCTCGAAGATGCGCATCATCGCGTCATAAGTGCGCTGATGCTTCGGCACCGCCGCGCTATCCGGACCATGGGGTTCGGTGTAGGCGTCCAGGGCGGCCTGGATCAGCTGGTTATCCGCACCCGGCCCCCACATGCGCAGCAGGAACCCGCCTTCGAAGGTCGGCGAGAATTGGGCGCCACGGTTGTCGAAAGTCTCATCGTAATCCCGGTCGGCTTTATCGGGGTCCAGTTGGGCGACGAACCATTTCGCCGCGTCCCGCAACTGCCGCACCGACGCCTGCGGACATTCCTTCTTATAAGCGATCAGCCCGAACTCCAGGCGGGCCCGGAAACCCTCGACGTCGGGGTGCTGCGCTTTGAACTCCTCATCGGCTGTTTCCAGGACCTTCGCCCACTCAGCGGTGGCTTTTTCGGTGGAGGTCGCGATCGCACACGCCTCACCCAACGACAGGACATCACCCTGGAACGCCTCATCCACCAGGGGCAGCTGCTGGCGGTGGACGGCTCGGGCCAGGGTGGCGAGGTTGCCGGCCTGGGCGGGGGTGGTGCCCCATTTGTGGGTGATCCATGCTTTGAGGGTGTTCTGGCCGCCTTTTTCCAATACGGCCCCGGAGGCTTCCATGGTGGCCAGGGCGGGGAGCATCGCGTAGTAGATGCGATCCATTTCCCCGTTGATCCGCCCGTACTGTTCGAGCGCTTCGGCTTCGGCCCCGATCGGGATATCCCGGCCGGCGAATCCTACCGCCATCTCCCGCGCATGGGCCATCGCTTGATCGACCGGGGTGGTCCCGGTCGAGGGCGGTGTGCTGGGAGGAAAGATCATACTCTGATTATATGCCAATGACCAGGAGAATGGCAGCCCTACTCCCGGGTATATTACTTTCTTTCCTCAGGGCGCCGGCATGCCTATCATGGAATGGCGCCTCTTTCGGGTTATCCACAACCCCTTTTCCCGCCATTCCCCCCACCGGAGCCGGCCACCGCTGGGACGCGGCCCGCCCCATGGCCGCCTGTAGCGGGCCCTTCGTTACCGCACCCGTCACGTAGTGGCGACGCGCTCAACGACACGACCAGACGGTGGGGTAGGGATTCGGCCGGCTGCGGCCGGACCGGGCGGAGCCCGGCGGCCCGTCAGGGCCCGGGCCGAAGGCCCGGAAGGGCTTTTGGGTCCCTGACCCCACTCCCCGCTTCCCCGATAGCCGCCAACTGCCGTC
>NZ_FRFF01000207.1 GCF_900143625.1 Nocardiopsis sp. JB363 | reverse complement strand
CTCCCTCCCACCCCGAGAACCTCGTCCGCGACATCGTCGGCCTCGGCCAGGCCGCGGGTGTGCGCGTCATCGCCGACCTGAGCAGGCAGGCCCTCCTCTCGGCGGCCCGCGCCGGGGCCGACGTCCTCAAACCGAACCTCGACGAACTGCGTGCGGCCACCGGCGCCACCGACCCGATCATGGGCGCCCGGACGTTGCAGCGCGAAGGCGCCCGTATCGTGTTCGTCTCCCTCGGCGAGGAGGGGATGCTCGCGGTCCCCGCCGACCCGACCGAACCCGTGTTGCACGCCCATTTGGGGCGGGTGCTGCGGGGCAACCCCACCGGGGCGGGAGACGCCGCCGTGGCCGCCATCTCGATCGGCGAGAACGACGAGGCGCCGGCCGACGCACTGCTTCGAGCGGTCGCCTGGTCGGCGTCCGCGGTGCTCACCCCACTCGCCGGAACACTCCACGAGAGCCACCCCGACCTCCTCCACGAGATCGTCGTCTCCCCGACCTGAAGGAAGAACACGTGCCGCTTCGCCCCACAGCCCCTCTTCTGACCGACGCCGCCGCACGCGGTGTCGGGGTGGGGGCCTTCAACGTCGTCAACCTGGAGACGGCGCAGGCTCTGGTCAGCGCCGCCGAGTCGAGCGGGCTGCCCCTCATCCTGCAGATCTCCCAGAACTGCGTCGCCTACCACCGGGGACGGCTGAGCCCGTTGGCCAAGGCCGTGGCCCTCCTCGCCGAGGAGTCGACCGCGACCCTCGCCCTCCACCTCGACCACGCCCAGGACGCGGACCTCACGCGCGCCGCGGTCGACCTCGGGTTCGGTTCGGTCATGTACGACGGGGCGGCCCTGCCCTACGCGGAGAACGTGGCCGTCACGCGATCCGTCGTCGAGTACGCCCACGGCGCGGGGGTCCTGGTCGAGGCCGAACTCGGGGAGATCGGCGGTAAGAACGGCGCGCACACGCCCGGGGTGCGCACGGATCCCGGCGAAGCCGCCGCCTTCGTGCGGGAGACCGGGGTGGGCGCTTTGGCGGTGGCCGTCGGCTCCTCCCACGCGATGACGCGGCGCGAGGCCGCACTCGACAACGGGCTCATCCGAGAGCTGCGCGACGCGGTTCCCGTCCCATTGGTCCTGCACGGCTCCTCCGGTGTTGCGGACGGCGGCCTTCGCGAGGCGATCCGATCCGGCATCGTCAAGGTGAACGTGTCCACACACCTCAACGGGGTCTTCACGGGGACCGTTCGTGAGCGTTTGGGCGCCGATGCCCGCATGGTCGATCCGCGCAAGTACCTCGGCCCGGCCCGCGAGGCGATGGCGGTGGAGTCGGCACGGCTGCTCCGGGTCATCGCCGGGCAGGAAGCGGTGGCGGCGTGAGCGACCTGCCGAGCGTCGACGGTGTCGGTGGCGGCCTCGGCGGCGTCGACGCGGATGACGTGCTGATCCATTCCGTCTCGCTCGTGGACGAGGGGGTGCGCCTCGACGACGCCTGGATCGCCTTCCGTAACGGGCGCGTGCACGCACGGGGCCGGGGAGGGGGCTGGCGCGAACGCACCGCACGCGCGATGCGCGACGGCACGGGGGCGATCCTCACTCCGGGGTTCATCGACATTCACTGTCACGGGGCCGCCGGTGCGGGCTTCGACGACCCCGAGGCCCAGGCCGACGCGCTGGACGACGCGCTCACCGAGCACGCCGCCCACGGCACGACCCGCCTCGTCCTCTCCCTGGTCTCGGCGCCGATTCCGCGGATCACGAACCGGCTGGAAGCCCTGCACGAGTACGTGGCACTGCGCCCCACCGTGCTCGGCGTGCACCTGGAGGGGCCGTTCCTGGCGGATTCGCACTGCGGTGCGCACGACCCCGCCCACCTGGCCGATCCCGATCCGGCCTCCGTCGACGCGCTGCTCAGGGCCGGTCGAGGGAACATCCGCCAGGTCACGATCGCCCCCGAACTCCCCGGGGCTCTATCGGCCATCGACACCCTGGTCCGCGAGGGGGTCGCCGTGGCGGTGGGGCACACCGGGGCCGACGTCGACGTCGTCCGTGACGCCTTCGCCGCGGGCGCGAGCATCCTCACCCACACGTTCAACGGGATGCGGGGCCTGCACCATCGTGCCCCGGGGCCCATCGCCGCCGCGGTGGAGTCCGGGGCGACTCTGGAGGTCATCGCGGACGGCGTGCACGTGGACCCGATGATGATCGGGTTCCTCCACGCGTTGGCCCCCGGGCGGATCGCCCTGGTCACCGACGCGATGGCCGCGACGGGTTGTGAGGACGGGGACTACGTGCTCGGTTCGCTACCGGTACGGGTGCGCGACGGTGTGGTCCGGCTGCGTGACGGTGGCTCCATCGCCGGGTCGACGCTCACCACCGCCACCGCCCTGCGGATCGCGACCACCCGGAGCGGGATGTCGTTGCCCGAGGCGGTGGCCTCCTTGACGACGATCCCCGCTCGGGCGATCGGCAGACCCGAACTGGGCACGTTGAGGGTCGGTGCCGCCTCGGACGCGGTCCTGATGGACGAGGAATTGCGTGTGCGCGCCGTCTGGGCCGAGGGACGAGAGATGCCCCGACCCGCCTGACCCGGGGGTCGAGTGGCACAGGGGCAGAGGGGTCAAGGGGTAGGAGGACCGAGGTCATCACACGAGGGTGACCTCGACCTTCCTCCGTTGGAGTTCCTCGACCTTCTCGGGATCCGCGCCGGAGTCGGTCACCAGGCCGTGCACGGCGTCGATCTCACAGATCCTCGCGAAGGCCGTGGTGTCGAACTTCGTCGAGTCCGCGACCACGATCACGCGTCGAGCGGCTCGCGCCAGGGCGGCGTTGACCGCCGCCTCACCGTCGTCCTGGGTGAACAGGCCGTTGCTCGTGTCGATCGAGTTGACCCCTAGGAAGAGCGTGTCGACGGTGATCTCGGGGAGGATGAGCGAGGTCAGCGGTCCGATGAGTTCGTAGGAGCGCAGCCGGGCCACCCCTCCGAGCACCACGATGCGCAGTTGGGGGCGCACGATGAGGTCGTTGGCGATGTTGACCGCGTTCGTGACCACGGTCGTCTCCGTGTCCGCGAAACTCTCGTCGGCGGCGGCGCGCACCCCCACCTCGAACGCCGCGGACGTGGTCGTGGTGCCGCCGTTGAAGGCGATGACGCTGCCCGGTTCGACCATCTTCGCGACCTGGCGGGCGATGGAGTTCTTCTCACGCCACTGACGCGAGGTGCGGTAACGCAGCGGAATGTCACCGGAGCCGCTGTTGGCCATCGCCCCGCCACGGGTCCGCACGATGAGCTGCTGGGAGGCGAGCGCGTCCAGATCCCGCCTGGCGGTGGGCATGGAGACCGAGAACTTCTCGGTGATCTCCTCGATCCGCACCGAGCCCTCCGCGACAATGTACTCGACCAGTCGCGACAGGCGCTCTTCTCGCTCCATTGTTCTTTTCCATTCCCAACGTGCTGGTGCGCTCTTACCTGTTCCTGCGAGAGAACCGCCCGGATGACTTCGGGAGGTTATCGGAGGGGTTACCGTTCGGTTCATCCTATCTCAAATGAGTCCCTTGGAATTCTAACGATATGGGACTTTTCCCGGCACACGACCGAAAGCCCCCGGACCTCGCCGGCAGGGTCGGATGTGGTAGATCCCATTGAGCTTCGCCGGGCGCTTCTTCCCGTGACCACGCCGCTTCGCACCCGCGCACCCACCATCCCGACCGGCGATCACCCGGGAGGAAATTTACGCTCTCCGATTGACGCGTGAAAAATCCAGACGGCCCGACTCAGCGTGCTTGTGATAACGCATACCGCGCCCCTCGGAGGCGATCAGCCTCCGCGCCCCCTACCAACGGTGGAATAGCCGGCCCCACACCACCGCTCCCTCGAATTCCACCTCGGCGCTTGGTGGACGGACCCCTGAGGGACAAGGAAGAGCCCGTCCCGAGCAGAGGCCGGGACGGGCGGTCATGGGAGGTCGGTCAGACCTTGCACCACTGGGGCACCCGAGCGCCGTCCTCGACGACGTGGTCGCCGAACAGCGCGGGGGCTCTTCCTTCAGTGTCTCACCGATGAGGTGACGCGGCGGGCGAATCTCCTGGCTCGGCCGGGAGTGGGGCCCAAGGGCTCGAAGCCGTGCGGCTACTCGGGGCTGCCGGTACCCCTCATGGAGGAGACGAACGTGCTCCACTCCATCGAGGAAAACGCCAAGTGCCCGAGATCGGGTTGCCTGGAGTCACGGACGAACGCGCCGGACTCCACTTCAGCCACTTCAACGCAGTTGTCACTGGCGCCACTGTAGGACGACTTGCGGAAGACCAGATCCTCGAACACGGCCACCTCATACCTCACTCAAGCTGGGACATCACCACTTCCATGAGTTTGACCGACTCAGCGGCGCTCAAGGCGGAACCTTGGAGATGCCCGAAAACAGCGTTGTATCTCGACAATTCCGCAGAGGTCTCCATCAGCAGACTTGCGGCATAAGTCTCAGCGTAGGCCAGGCTCGGATCCAACGGTGCGGGGAAGTCCAGAATCACGAAGGAGCCGACGAGAGCCGCGTGAGCGCCCTCACCGAAGGGAGCCACCTGGATCGTGATGTTGTGCCGTGCCGCCAGATGGATGAGGTGCTGGATCTGCTTGCGCATGACGTCGACCCCTCCGACCACACGCCGTAGTGCGGCTTCGTCCAGCACGACCCACAGCTCAGGCGGATCGAACCGGTTGAGGATCTCCTGACGGCGCAGGCGCGCTGTTACCGCGCGTTCGATCACCTCCGGTTCGTGAACCTGGCCGCCCTCGAAGACCGCTTCGATGTACTCGGGGAGTTGGAGTAGCCCAGGAACAACCTGTGACTCATAGGTGCGGATGGAGGACGCTTCCGTCTCGAAGTCCGGAAGTGGCCCGCTGAAGACATCCTTACCTCGGAAGGTTCCCCGGACAGCTCGCCTCGGTACGGGAAGCCCGCGACTGGTTGCGTCGGCGACTGGACCTGGTCTGCGTCCCGGCCCCGACCGTCGACGACGCCCTGTTGCACTCCCCCATGCGGGAGCACGACGGGGCGTTCTTCGTCTCCCTCCTGACCTTCCGCGACTGTCTGCACGTCAGTGTCCGGATGAACGGCACCACCTCCGCCGCACCGCACCTGCGCGTGGGCTCCCCGGCGTCCGACAGCGAGCACGGGCGAGGCCTGTCCATCGTCGACGCCTTGTCCGCCACCTGGGGCGTCGACGACACCCACCGAGGACCGGCCGTCTTCTTCACCCTCGAATGGAAGTCACCGAGGCGGCCCGATGACCCCCGCGACCGGCTCCGGTGCCGGAGCCGCCCGCGTCAGCGTCCCGCCCACCACGACACGTGCGGGTGGTGACCTTGACCGGATACAGCCTCTATCCCAGCTCTGACCTGCGCCGCCGGGGTTGGACCTTCTGGTTCGGGCGGCACACCCGCCAGTACTGGGCCGCGCACACCCGAAGCATGCGCCTGGTCTGCGCCGACACCCCCGAGGAACTCCTCGGGCTCCTTCGCGAACTCGTCCAGACCCGCTGAACCCTCGGAACCACGATTATCCGGAGTCCCTGACGCCCCCCGGTCCCGGGTGAAGCCTGGACGGCCGCGTTGGACTACCTCCGGGACCACGACGACCCTCGTACCCGCGAGGTGGCAGAACGGTTGGGCGCTCTGGACACCTGATGGACAAAAAGGAGCCCGCCCCGGGCAGAGGCCGGGGCGGGCGGTCATGGGAGGTCGATCAGACCTTGCGCCACTGGGGCACCCAGGCGCCGTCCTCGACGACGTAGTCGCCGAACAGCGCGGGGGCCTCCTCCTTCAGTGTCTCACCGATGAGGTTGAAGAGCAGGCGAATCTCCTCTTCCGCACCCGGAGCGGTCCGGGCCTCCAGCGTGTGGCGCAGGGTCCGCACGTTGGCGGTCCACACCAGACCGGTGGCCACGCCCTCGGGGGCGAAGCGGCGCATGAAGGACGTCTTGTGCTTCTTCTCGGAGAACTTCACGCCCTCGTCGTCCAGACCGAAGTGCTCGGCCATCCAGAACTGGAACTCCTCCATCTGCTGGAGCATCGCCGTGGCGCGCTCCATCAGTTCCGGGTCCTCCTCGGCCCAGTCGGGGAACCAGAACGGCAGGTCGGTCAGGCGCACGAACCGCAGTGACTCCTGGGAGACGGCGACGCCGGGGCGGTGGCGGATGAGCTCGTGGGTGAGCACACGCGAGACGTTGTGCAGCACGAAGCTGAAGCTGATGTGCTCCAGTACCGAACCGTGCATGCTGGCCAGCAGGTTGCCCAGGTACTGGTCCTGGTCCTTGCGCACCCGGGTGACGTTGGGGTTGAGCCCCGGCTCCCAGGAGCGGTAGCACAGTCGCCCAGCGAACTCGGCGAGGTTCTGGGCATCGTTGAGGTGGGCATCGAGTTCACCGCGGTCGAACCGCTCGATCCACGCCTCTCCCCCGACCTCTTTGAGGTAGTCGGTGATGGCGTCGTAGTCCACCTGCGGACGTGCGACCAGGCGGACCTGGGGATCGACCTTCTTCACAGCACCCTCTCCTCGCAATTCCCCCGACCCATGGCACGCCTCGATCCCGTGACCCGGAGATCTTTTCGGGGAACGGTACACACGATGGGGTTGGGCCGATCGGCCTCCCACGAGGGTACACGTCCGGGAGCGGGGGTGGGC
>NZ_FRFF01000209.1 GCF_900143625.1 Nocardiopsis sp. JB363 | reverse complement strand
CTACCAGGGGCTTGTGTGCCACGAGCGCGTGAGATCGGCGGTGGTAGCGGCTGACTGA
This sequence comes from Nocardiopsis sp. JB363, assembly GCF_900143625.1. Taxonomy (GTDB): domain Bacteria; phylum Actinomycetota; class Actinomycetes; order Streptosporangiales; family Streptosporangiaceae; genus Nocardiopsis. The sequence continues at coordinate 1,912 of NZ_FRFF01000209.1, read as the reverse complement.
GCGCGGTGCTGCACGGGAGATGAAGGATTTGGCCCTTCGGAGCCGCCTTTCGGGAGGAGGCTTCAAACCGCCCTCCGCTGCGTTAGCTGAAGACTGTCGTGGTGAGCGGGAGGGAAAAGGCGCCCATGAGGCGTCAGGTGGGGATCAAGAAGGCGTTGCATCAAAAGCCTCGTGAGGGGTTCTCCGCGGAAGCGCCGTTAGGTATGAAGTGACATCGAAACCGGGCCTTTAAGCTCAACCCGGGATAAGTCTGGCGGGGGCCCGAGTACTGGCCAGGCGGTGTCCGGCGCAGAGGTGGCGCGATCTTGATTTGCTGCTCTCGTGTGGAACGTGGGATGGCGCGTCCCGACACAGCCCCTGCCCAGGAAAGGGCGGGGCGAGAGGGAGTTACCCAAGCGTCTGAAACGCGAGGGGGTGAGTACCGTCGCGGGACGCGCAGGCGGACCGGCTCGTAGTAGTGACGATCCTCCTGCTTGATGCGGTGGGGTGGGGAGCGAAGGGGCCGGCTTGACCGTGGTTCGTTGATGAGATCAACCGGGCGCTGCGGTGGCCGGGAGGAGTCGCGTGGACGAGCAGAGGCCATCAGACAAGCCGTTCGACATTTCCAAGCAGGAGGTCTGGGACGCTTATCAGAAGGTGCGAGCCAACAAGGGTGCGCCGGGTGCGGACGGTTACTCGATTGAGGACTTCGAGAAGGATCTGAAGGGCAACCTCTACAAGATCTGGAACCGGATGTCCTCGGGCAGCTATTTCCCGCCTCCGGTGCTGGCGGTGGAGATCCCGAAAACACATGGCGACGGCATCCGGGTTCTCGGGGTGCCGACCGTCGCGGACCGGATCGCGCAGACCGTTGTGGCCGCCCGGCTGGAGGGAGTCGTGGAACCGAAGTTCCATGTCGACTCCTACGGGTATCGGCCAGGCCGGTCCGCGCTGGACGCGGTGGCCAGATGCCGGGAGCGCTGCTGGGGCAACGACTGGGTGATCGACCTCGACATCCAGAAGTTTTTCGACAGCGTGCCCTGGGATCTGATCGTCAAGGCGGTCGAGGTCAACACTGACCAGCCCTGGGTCGTTTTGTATGTCAAACGGTGGCTTGCCGCCCCCGTGCAACGGCCTGACGGCTCGCAAGCCGAACGGGATCGTGGAACTCCCCAGGGGTCGGCGGTTTCGCCCGTGCTGGCCAACCTGTTCTTGCACTATGCGTTCGACGAGTGGATGGACGGGCGGTTCCCGTCGGTGCCGTTCGAGAGGTACGTCGATGATGCGGTGGTGCACTGTCGCAGTGAGAGCCAGGCCAGGATGCTGGTCTCGGCGATCGGGCAACGGATGGAACAGGTCGGGCTGAGGCTCCACCCGGACAAGACCCGGATCGTCTACTGCAAGGACGGAAAGCGCAAGGGCTCTTTCGAGCACACGGCGTTCGACTTCCTGGGGTTCACGTTCCGGGCGCGGGCAGTTCGCAGCAGGCATGGGACCGTGTTCACGGGCTTCGGCCCGGCGGTCTCCAAGACCGCCATGCGGAAGATGAGCGAAACGGTGCGATCCTGGCGGTTGCACCGCCGAACCCCCTTCTCCGAGCAGGACCTCGCACGGTGGCTCAATCCGATCGTGTCAGGATGGATGAACTACTACGGCCGGTTCTATCGGTCGGAGCTTTATCCGCTGCTCAGACGCATCAACGTCTACCTGGTGCGCTGGATGAGGAAGAAGTACAAACGGCTGAGGACCTTCAAGAAAGCGCACGCCGCATGGCAGCGCACGACCGGCCAGTACCCGCGCTTCTTTGCGCACTGGCGGTGGGTCCCGGAGTTCTGACGGCGAGGTTGAGAAGAGCCCGGTGACGGGAGACTGTCACGCCGGGATCTGTGGGAGCCCGGAGGTGCGACTCCTCCGGGCGACCCGACCTTGCTGT
>NZ_FRFF01000210.1 GCF_900143625.1 Nocardiopsis sp. JB363 | reverse complement strand
CCCCACCACACCACCTGGGCCTACCTCTTCCTCCTCATCTCCCACAACACCGCCGCCCTCCTCCTACTCCCCCTCGTCCTCGCCTCCGCCCTCCTCACCCTCCTCTGGGTCGGCCTCCCCTTCATCATCCTCACCGCCCTCACCCTGCGCACCATCGCCAACGCCCAACGCACCACCCTCACCACATTCCTCAACACCCCCGTCCCCGCCGCCTACCGACCCCTCCCACCCACCGGCATCATCACCCGAGTCCGCATCATCATCACCGACCCCGCCACCTGGCGCGACCTCCTCTGGCTCACCGCCTCACCCCTGCTCACCGCCCTCGCCCTCATCCCCGCCGTCCTCTACGCCCACGCCACCTACCAAACCCTCTACGCCCTCCTCCTCTGGCGCCACACCGACAACCTCTACGGCGCCTTCACCGCCACCACCCAACCCCAAGCCCTCCTCGCCCTCATCCCCGCCACCCTCCTCATCACCCTCGCCCACACCCTCACCCCCATCACCACCCACGCCTGCACACGCCTCTCCCGCCTCATCCTCGCCCCCTCCGAAAAAGCCCGACTCACCGCACGCGTCGCCCACCTCGCCACCAGCCGCGCCGACACCATCGACACCCAAGCCTCCGAAATCCGCCGCATCGAACGCGACCTCCACGACGGCGCCCAAGCCCGCCTCGTCGCCCTCGGCATGCACCTCGGCATGACCGAAAACCTCGTCGAAACCAACCCAAAAGCCGCCCGCGACATGCTCACCGAAGCCCGCGAAACCACCCGCCAAGCCCTCACCGAACTCCGCGACCTCGTCCGCGGCATCCACCCACCCGTCCTCGTCGAACGCGGACTCCCCGGCGCCGTCGAAGCCCTCGCCCTCACCCACCACCTCCCCATCACCGTCACCACCCACCTCCCGGGCCGCCCCCCGGACCCCGTCGAATCAGCCGCCTACTTCGCCATCGCCGAACTCCTCACCAACACCGCCAAACACGCAGGCGCCACCCAAGCCCGCATCCACATCAACCACGGCCGACAACGCCTCATCATCACCGTCACCGACAACGGCCACGGCGGAGCCACCCCCACCCCAGAAAGCGGACTCAACGGGATCGCACGCCGCCTCGACTCCTTCGATGGCACGATGAACATCACCAGCCCCACAGGCGGACCCACCATCATCACCCTGGAGATCCCGTGCGCGTTGTCATCGCCGAAGACCTTGCCCTCCTCCGCGACGGACTCATAAGGCTCCTCCAAGCCCACGAATTCACCGTCGTCGCCGCCCTCGACAACGGCCCCGACCTCCAAGCCGCCCTCACCGAACACAAACCCGACGTCGCCGTCGTCGACGTACGCCTACCCCCCACCTTCACCGACGAAGGCCTCCAAGCCGCCATAGCCGCCCGCGCCCACATCCCCGGCCTGCCCATCCTCGTGCTCTCCCAGCACGTCGAACAGCTCTACGCCCGAGAACTCCTCTCCGACGACACCGGAGGCGTCGGCTACCTCCTCAAAGACCGCGTCTTCGACGTCAACCAATTCATCGAAGCCGTCCGCCGCGTCGCCTCCGGCGGCACCGCCATGGACCCCGCCGTCATCTCCCAACTCCTGGCCCGCCAAGACCAGAGCGGCCCCCTGGCCCAACTCACCCCCCGCGAACGCGAAGTCCTCGCCGAAATGGCCGAAGGACGCTCCAACTCCGCCATCGCCGGACGCCTCTACATCACTGAAAAAGCCGTCAGCAAACACATCAACAACATCTTCACCAAATTCGACCTCCCACCCTCCACCGACGCCAGCCGCCGCGTCCTCGCCGTCCTCGCCTACCTCAACGGCCAAAACTGACCCCGCACAACACAACGGCCGCGGCCCCCGAAGGACCGCGGCCGCAAACCACCGCACACTCAACCCGAACTAGTCACGCCGCACCCGATACAACCCATCGATCTCCTCGGAGAACGCACGCAACACCGCATCCCGACGCAACCCACCCGACGGATGCACCAACCCCGACTGCACCGTGAACTCCTCCGCCAACACATGGAACGACCGCACCGCCAAATGCCGCGGCACACTCCGATTGGCCTCGTACACCAACCCCTGCACCTCCCGCAGCAAATCCCGATCCCCCGCGATCTCCTCCGGAGCCATCGACAACGGCCGCCCGTTCACCAACCGCCAATACTCCAACTGATCACGCACCAACGTCACCAACGCACTGGCGAACGGACGCCCCTCCACGATCACCAACACCTGACTGATCAACGGATGAGCCCGCAACCGCTCCTCGAACCCCGACACCAACTCCGCGTCCCCCGGCTGCTCCACCTCACCCGACCACGCCGGCGCGTCCGACTCCACCGCCACCGGCTCGGCCCGCACCGAACGCGCCTGCGACACCCACGGCTCATCGAAGACCTCCGACTCCGCCACCGGCGCCGACTCCTCCACACCACCCGGAGCCCACGCAGCCTCCACCACAGGCCGCTCCGACACACGCTCCACCCGAGAGGGAACGAACCGCCCCGGCACCGGCTCCAACGAAGCCTGAGGCCGCAAACGGCCCCCCACCCTCACGAACCCGGCCTCATCCACCTCGGCCAGCACACCCGTGGCCAACCAACCCTCACGGAAGGCCGCCCGCGTCCCCTCCGCGTCGGCCCAATAACCCAAGAACACCGCGCCACCCTGCAAATGCAGCTCACCCTCGGGCGAAACCCACCAACGACGATCGGCCAACACCCGACCCACCGTCCCCGGCACACGATCACCCACCGCGTTGGCACTGAACACCCCGGCCGTCTCCGCGATGCCGTACACCTGCATCACCGGAACACCGACACCACCGAAGTAACTGTCCAACCGCTCCGGCAACCCACCACCCCAGCACACCGCCAAATGCACCCGGCCACCCAGCACGTCCCGGATCTTGGAGAACGACCAGTCGTACATCGACCGCGACAACCGGGCCCAGGCACCCTTCTTCTTCGCCTGGTCGAACTGCACCGCGGCATCCATCGCCGCGTTGAACGTCCCCACCGAGTCCCAGTCCGTCGAATGCGCCGAAGCCCGCTCCGTCCCGTGCACACCCTCCAACACCCTCGGAGTGCACACCAGCACCGTCGGCTTGAACCGCTCCAACTCGGCACGCAACGACCCGGGCTCCACCACACCCAGACGGACCCCGCCCACAACACACGCCACCACCGTCGCCAACCCCGGCAACTGCGACAACGGCAGATCCACCACCGCACTCGCCCGCCCCGCGGCCAGCTCCGACAACCGCGGCCACATCCGATCCACCAGATCGGCCGCAGACGACAACAAGGCCCCGTGCGAGAGCACCACACCACGCATCGAACGCGACACCGAACTCAACGGATACAGCACCACCGCAGGATCCTCCGGCACCACCGCGTCCCGCCGAAAACGCACCGACGTGGCGTCCATGTACGCCCCCAGGCTCACCACCTCCGGCAAGCCCTCCTCGAAACGCCACACCCGGCCCAGATCCGACAACTCACGCTGTAGACCCTGCACCACACGCTGAGCCCGCTCACCCGAGACCACCGCCACCGCCGGACGCACCTCACGCACCACATGCGCCAAACGCTCCGTCGAGGCCGCCACCGGAATCGGCACCAGCACCCCGCGCACCGACCACACCGCGTACGCCAAACGCACCCAGTCATGGCTCGACGGCGCCACCACCAGCACACGATCGCCCTCGGACACCCCGGCCGCCACCAAACCCTTGGCCACGGCCGTCACCTCGGTCGCGAACTCCCCCGCCGTCCGACGCTCCCAGCGCCCCTCCTCCAACACCGAGAACACCTGAGCATGCGCGTCAGAGGTCGCCACGTCATAGACCTGGTCGCCCAATCCGGACTGCGCTCGAGCCAACGAACCGGGGGTCTCGCCCATAACCAACTCATCCTCTGCCACTCGGAAGACGGGCCACACCATTCCCACCCGCCTCGTTCGGGGAATCGAGCCCTACTGTGCCCATTTCTCCACCGAACGGCAACCTAGGAGAACTATAACGAAACCCCCGATCACGGGCTCATCCCACCTTCACACGCGCACCCCACACGAACGACAGCACCGATAGCACCGCCACCGACGCCATCACCACGGACATGCTCACCAACGAAGCCTCGCCCGAAGGCGTCATCCCCGCCAGAGCCGCGATCGCACCACCCAGCGCGAACTGCAACGAACCCATCAACGCCGAGGCGGTACCGGCCACCGCCACCGGCTGACCGTCCAGAGCCGACACCGTCGCGTTCGGCATGATGAACCCGACACCGAGCATCATCAGCGCCAACAGCGACGACACCATCCACAGCTGCGCCACCCCGGCCAACGCCAACACCAACAGCGTCAGCACCGCCACCAACGCCACCAACAGACCCATCAGCAACCGACGCTTGGTGTCCATCCGGCCCACCAACAACCCGTTGCCCTGCGTACCCACCATCGACGCCAACGCGTTCACCGCGAACAACCACCCGTACGTCTGGGGCGAAACCCCGAACTCGTTCTGCGACACGAACGAGAACGCCGACACGTACGTAAACAACATCCCGAAGCTCAACCCCAGCGACAGCACCGGAGCCACGAACCGCCGATCCCGCACCAACGAGATCACCGTCGCCGCCAACATCCGCGGACCCTGCGCCCGACGCTCGGAAGCCGGCAACGACTCCGGCAGCCAGAACAGCACCAGCACGAAACTCAGCGCCGCCATCACCGCCAGCACCCAAAAACTCAGCTGCCAGGGCCCCACCAACAACAGCTGCGCACCCACCAACGGAGCCAGCAATGGCGCCAACATCATCACCAGCGCCAAACGCGAGAAGAACCTCACCGCGTCATCACCCTGGAACATGTCACGCACCACCGCGCGCGCGATCACCGCACCCGCGGCACCCGCCACACCCTGCACGAACCGCAGCACCACGAACGCCGTCACGTTCGGCACGAACACGCACAGCACCGAGGTGACCGTGAACATGGCCACCCCCACCAGCAACGGTCGCCGCCGACCCCAAGCGTCGCTCATCGGACCGATCACCAGCTGACCCGCGGCCAACCCCAGCATGATCGCGGTCAGCGTCAACCCGATCTGCGCCTCGGAGGCGCCCAGGTCCCGGGTGATCTGTGGGAACGCCGGCAGGTACATGTCGGTGGCCAACGGGCCCGTGGCCGTCAGCACACCCAGCACCATCACCAACAACGCGATGGAACGACGCGAACGCACCGCGGGTCTGGCCACCTCTTCTGAGATGGCGGGGGAGGTAGAGGACTGCACGGGCGCTCCAGTTCGAGGATGGGGATGGGGTGGAGTGGCCCGCGCCCTCGGGCGCGGGCCACTCCAATACGAACAACGAAGGGGCGAGATTCGCTCCCCACCCGACCACATCAGAACCTGTGATGTCCCTTACGTGAAAGGGACAGTTCACCGCACCAGGCGGTCCAACAACCTCTCCACCTCGGTCTCCGGATCGACCGTCAGACCACCGTGCACCGGCCCGGCCTGCACGATCGTGCTCCGCGGCGCGGTGAGCCACCGGAACCGCGGCCCGGGACGCTCACTCGCGGCCTGCCCGGCCTCGTCCCCACCTCGGCACATCTTCTCCACCGCTTCCAGGGCCCGACGCACTCCCGTCACGTCCACATTCGGATCCAGCGCACGCAGCCGATCCACGTCCAGGTCCCAACGCGCGGTCAGGAACGCACGCTCCTGGCTATAGACGATCACCCCGACGTTGACGCACTCACCACGTTCCAGACACGGCACCACCCGCAGCAACGCGTACTCGAACACCGCACGGTCGCGTTCGATGCCCACCTGTCCGGTGGTCACCACGCTGTAGCGCTCGCTCATGAACCCACCTCCGAAAGCCAGGACCGGTCGGCCACACGGGCCAGCAGATGACGAACGTAGGCCTCACGGACCGCCTCGGGCGTATCGAACCCGGGCTCCTCCTCCAGCCACACGTCGGGCACCATCCCCACCACACGACGCAGCAATTCCTCGTCCACCAGCGGAGCCAGTGCGGCGTCGGCCGCGGCCAGCTCGGGGGACGAACCCGACAACACATGGTCGGCGACGTCGTAGGGGCGGGAGATGAACCGATCGGCGTTGGCCCAGGAGTGGTGGAAGATCAGCGTGGCGCCATGGTCGATCAGGTAGGGCGCACCGTGCCACAGCAGCATGTTCGGGTTGCGCCAGGAACGATCCACGTTGCCGGTCAGGGCGTCGAACCACAGCACCCGCCCGGCGAAGCCGGGGTCGACCTCGAAGGTCAGCGGGTCGAACCCCAACGACCCCGGCAGGAAGTCCATCCCCAGGTTCAACCCGTCACTGGCCTTGAGCAGTTCCTGGACCTCGGGGTCGGGTTCACCCCGACCGATGACGGCGTCGAACTCCACCAGGGCCAGCTCGGGAATCGGCAGCCCCAGGGCACGTCCCAGCTCACCGGTGAGGACCTCCGCGACCAGAGTCTTGCGCCCCTGACCGGCCCCGATGAACTTGACCACGTACATCCCCAGGTCATCGGCCTCGACCAGGCCGGGGAGCGAACCTCCTTCTCGCAGTGGCAGCACGTACCGTGTCGCGATCACTTTCTTCAGCACGCCGGCCAGCATAGACACAACCGGCGGTACCCGTTGTTCGCGTGCGTCCAACGCACCGGTGCGTTGCACACCGACGCCGGGCGCACCACCGGGCGTCGGAACCCGACCTGCCCGCGACCCATCGAGAACACCCCGGGTTCGCTCGCCGTCAGCGGCCCGCTGCCCGATCGTGTCCACCGACCCCCGACCCCCACCGCAGATCGCCGCCACAACGTCCTCTATCCACCCCTGAACACGTTCTAGGGCCATTCCATCCCGGACGCGACACGCAGAACCACTCTTCTGTGCCGAATCAGTAGGGGCGGGCGGCGTAGCCGCTCGAAATCGATTGTGGAAAGTGCTTTTAGAGAAAAATTCCGCCACCTTTATGACGTAGATCTTATAGTGATCGAACGGGGACCCGCTCGGATCCTGCGGGGCCGGCGCTCCCACCGGCCCCGCAGAGGGCCGACATCCCTCGGGGCGCTCCCCGGGAAAGGCCTACCGGCGACCTCGGCGACTCCCCCGCTCCCCGGACGCGACACGCCGAACGACCCTGCCTCCGTACCGACGGCTCAGAGGTTGTCCTCGGGCTGCTCTCCCCACTCCTCTTCACCGTCCTGCCCCGGACCGGGCAGCGTCGGCACCGGCGAGGGCTCCTCGTCCTCCTCCCCCGGCGAGGGCTCCTGCTCCTGGTCGGATTCCTCGGACTGCTCCTGCTCGCCCTGCGAGGGGGGCTCCGGCTGCGGGAACTGCATCAACCACAGGTACAGCGAGAACACCAACACCAGCAGCAACAACAACAGCGCGCCCAAGGCCCCGATGAGCCACCAGTTGGCCTCCCCACGGGCCACCTTGCTGTCGCGCCCACCGGCCAGGGCGCTCCAGCGCACCGCCGAGACGCCCCGCTCCCCCGCCCAGTGCGGCATCACCATCGGGCCGCTGCGCACCACCGGGCCACCCCGACCGGCACGTTCCAAGAACGCCCCCGCGTCCTCCCCCGCCCCCTCCTCATAGGGGCAGGCCACCCACAGGGCCGACCGCCCCTTGGTGCGGGCGGCCACCACCCGCTCACCCAGGTCCACCTCCCGGGCGAAACGCGCACGCGTGGGTTCGTCGATCCCGGCGGCGTCGTTGAGCATCGCCACGCTCACCCGCTCCCCGGCCCCGTCCCTGCCCAGGTAGACCACACCCAGCCGCGACTCGCGCAACCGGCCCAACAGTCGAAACCCGCCCAGTTGGCGCGGGTCCCCCTCGTGCAGCCCCATCGTGGGAACCGACATCGACGTACCCCCTTCCCTCGACCTGCCCCGCGGGCGACGGCCATCGTTCCCACCACCCGTGCCGCGAACCCGACCACGACCCCGGAAACAGGTAGTGTCGCCAGCAGGTGATCCAAAACCTACTCCTCATGGTGCCTCCAAGGTCGGCACACACGTACTGGGAAGGCGGGACATGGCAGAAACCTCACCCGGGAACGGTTCCTCCGCTCCGAAACCGGAGAGCACTCCGGGGGAACCCACCCGACTGCTGCGCGCGGCGCTGCACGAGGTCTCCACCGTCATCGTCGGCCAAGAACGCATGGTGGAACGTTCCCTCATCTCGCTGGTGGCCCGCGGTCACTGCCTCATCGAGGGCGTGCCCGGCATCGCCAAGACCCTGGCCGTGTCCACCCTGGCCAAGGTCACCGGCGGTTCCTTCTCCCGCCTGCAGTTCACCCCCGACCTGGTGCCCTCCGACATCGTCGGCACACGTATCTACCACCCCTCCACGGAGAGCTTCGACGTCGAGCTGGGCCCGGTCTTCACCAACTTCGTCCTGGCCGACGAGATCAACCGCGCCCCGGCCAAGGTCCAGTCCGCCCTGTTGGAGGTCATGGCCGAACGCCAGGTCTCCATCGGCGGCACCACCTATCCCCTGCCCTCCCCCTTCATCGTCATCGCCACCCAGAACCCCGTGGAGTCCGAGGGCGTCTATCCGCTGCCCGAGGCCCAACGCGACCGGTTCCTGATGAAGGTCGACGTGCACCACCCCCAGGCGCACGAGGAGATGGAGATCCTGCGGCGGATGAGCGGCGAGCCGCCCACCGCCCACCAGGTTCTGGACCCGGTCACCCTGGGCGAGCTCCAGGCCGACGCCGAACGCGTGCACGTCCACCAGCTCATCGCCGACTACGTCGTGCGCCTGGTCATGGCCACCCGCGAACCCGAGAACCACCAGATGCCCGACCTGCGCCAGGCCCTGGAGGTGGGCGCCAGCCCACGCGCCACCCTGGGGCTGGTGGCCGCCGCACGCGCCCTGGCACTGCTGCGCGGACGCGACTACGTCCTGCCCGACGACGTGCGCGTGCTGGCCCGCGACGTCATCGCCCACCGCCTGGTGCTGACCTTCGACGCCCTGGCCGACGGCATCACCCCCGACAAGGTCGTCGATCGCATCCTGTCCACCGTTCCGGCGCCCCGGGTCATCTGGGACGAACCGCCCACCGGCGAGACCGCCTCCTTCGCCTCGCACCGATGAGGGGAGGCCCATCGTGAACGCGCCCGCCATCGGCACCGACCCCCGGCTCCGGGCCGCGCTGCGCCGCCTGGACCTGCGCATCGTGCAGCGCCTGGACGGTCTCCTGCACGGCGAACACCTGGGACTGCGCCTGGGACCGGGTTCGGAGGCGGCCGAGGCCCGCCTGTACCAACCCGGTGAGGACGACGTGCGCCACATGGACTGGGCCGTCACCGCGCGCACCGACACCCCCCACGTGCGCGACCTGGTCGCCGACCGTGAACTGGAGAGCTGGACCATGCTGGACCTGTCCCCCAGCATGGACTTCGGCACCGGTCTGCACTCCAAACGCCAGGTGGCCGTGGGCGCGCTGGTGGCCGCCAACCTGCTCACCCAACGGGTGGGCGACCGCTTCGGCGCCCACTTCCTGCACCAGGGGCGGGTGCGACGTTGGCCCGCCCGCTCGGGCAAGGAGGCCCTGCTGGCGTTGTTGGCCACCATCGCCGCCGCCCCCACCGGGGACCGACGTTCCCTCGACCCCGAGAGCGCCACCCTCGCCGACGCCGTCAACGACCTGGTGCGCACCCGGCGCAGGCGCGGCCTACGGGTGGTCGTCTCCGACTTCCTGGACACCCCCGCTTTCGGCAGTACCGTCACCTGGGAACGTCCCCTGCGCCAATTGTCCGCACGCCACCAGGTCCTGGTCGTGGAGGTTCTGGACCCCAGCGAACTGGACGTGCCCGAGGTGGGCGACGTGGCCCTGCGCGACCCGGCCACCGGCCGGATCCGCGACGTGCGTCTGACCCGGACGGTGCGCGAGCGGTACCGTGAGGCCGCCACGGCCCAACGCGAGGCCATCCGCGCGGCACTGCGCCGCTGCGGCGTCCAGCACCTGGTGTTGCGTACCGACCGCGATTGGGTATTGGACATCGCGCGGTTCGTCATCGGACAACGACGCACCGCGCACCACATGGCCCGCCACACCCCGGGGGTTCCCCGGTGAGGCGCGCCGACGCGCACAGGGCGTGGGAGCGACCCACGCCGCGGACATCGACGGGGGACTGAGGCCGCCATGACCTTCCTGGAACCCCAGCGGCTCTGGTGGCTGCTGCTCATCGTGGTGCTGGTGGCCGCCTATGTGTTCGCCCAGCGTCAGCGGCGCGACTACACCGTGCGCTTCACCAACCTGGAGCTGCTCGAACAGGTCGCCCCGCACCGGCCCGACATCCGCCGGCACGTCCCGGCCACCCTGTTCGCCATGACGGTGGCGGTCCTCATCGCGGCGATGTCGGTCCCGGCGATGCCGGTGGAGGCCCCGCGTGAGCGGGCCACGATCATCGTGGCGGTGGACGTGTCGCTGTCCATGGCGGCCACCGACATCGAGCCCGACCGGCTGCACGCGGCCAAGGAGTCCGCGCGCGGGTTCGTGGAGACCCTGCCCGACCGTTTCAACGTCGGGTTGGTCTCCTTCTCCTCCACCGCCACCGTGGTCTCCCCGCCCACCCAGGACCACGCCGCGGTCACCGGTTCCATCGAGGGGTTGCGTCTGGGTCCGGGCACCGCCATCGGCGAGGGGGTGTTCGCCTCGATGGAGAGCATCCGCGGCTTCGACGAGGAGGCCCAAGAAGACCCGCCGCCCTCGGCCATCGTGCTGCTCTCGGACGGGGAGAACACCAGCGGGCGTGACATCGCCCAGGCCTCGGCCGTGGCCGCCGAGGAGGAAGTGCCCGTCTCCACGATCGCCTTCGGCAGCGGCGCGGCCATGATCGAGATCGACGGCTACCAGGTGCCGGCCGACATCGACAAGGAGGCCCTGCGCGGCCTGGCCCAGGACACCGGCGGTCACTTCTACGAGGCCGAGAGCGAGACCGAACTGGACGACGTCTACGAGGACATCGGGTCCTCGTTGGGCACCGAGTACGTCCATGAGGAGATCGTCACGCGCTTCGTCATGGTCGCCCTCTTGTTGTCGATGGCCACCGCTTTGACGTCCCTGCTGTGGTTCCAGCGTCTGCCCTGATGAGCACGGCGCCCACCCGGGCCGTAGTGACTTTGGTCACACCCCTTTAGGTGGGCTTTACACCAATACCTCTGGTGTAACCGGTTAGCGTTGGCATGTTTGCCATGCCCAGCCACATCGAGGAACGATGCCGAACACACCCGCACCCCCGACCGCGCTCTGTTTCGATCTGGACGACACCCTCATCGACGACGTCGCCGCGTCCTCCGCAGGACTGCGCGCGGTCATGGAGCGGATCGGACACCCCCACTTCGGTTCCGCCCGCGCCCTATGGGACACCCAGACCGAGATCTCCTTCGGTGCCTACCTGCGCGGTCACCTGTCCCTGGACGAACAACGCCGCGAACGCATCCGCGCCCTGACCAGTCAGGCGGGCCACGCCAACATCGCCGACCAGCACTGCGACGAGCTCTACCGTCTGTACCTGGACGCCCACCGTTCGGCCTGGCAGGTCTACTCCGACACCCACACCACCCTGGCGGCGTTGGGTCGGGCCGGCTACCGACTGGCCGTGATCACCAACGGCGTCGAGGCGATCCAGCACGCCAAACTCCAGGCCCTGGAACTGACCGGCTACTTCCACACCGTGGTGTGCGCCGACACCGCCGGGACCGGCAAACCCGACCCGCGCATCTTCCACTTCACCGCCCAGCGCCTGGGCGTGGACCCCTCCGCCTGCTGGCACGTGGGCGACCAGATCCAGTCCGATGGCGTGGGCGCCACCACCGCGGGCATGCGCCCGGTCATCATCGACCGCTCCGGACGCCCACCCTTCGAAGGCCTGACCACCATCACCGACCTGGAGAGTCTGCCGCGCATGCTCGGACTGGCCGCCCCCGCCGGCGGCATCTGATGATCCCCGACGACGTGGTGGCCCGTCGGGTCACCGTGCACCTGATCACCACCGGACCCCACGGTCCGGTGCTGCGGGGCGCTCGCGTGCGTTTCGGTCAGGACCCCGAAGAGCTCGCCCGTGAACTGGGCGGTCTGGACGCCCACACGCCGCTGGTGGCCCTGGACGTGATCACCGAGACCGTCAGCCTGTCCCTGCGCCGGGCCCTGCACGTGGACCGCATCGTCTATTCCAGGCCCGAACTGCGCTCGGCCTGGCCCACGGTGGTGCCCGCCCAGGGCCTCACACCCACCGCGGCCGAGCTGGCCGACGACGAACCCGGGCCCGGCCCCCAAGACCTGCCGCGGCTGCGGCGCTTCGCCTCCTACGGCATCGTCACCGATCCCGCCGGTCGCATCCTGCTCAGTCGGATCGCCGAGGGTTTCCCCGGCGCCGGGACCTGGCACCTGCCGGGCGGCGGTGTGGACGCGGGTGAGGACGTACGCGCGGCACTGCGCCGCGAGGTCTTGGAGGAGACCGGGCAGAGCGGGGTGGTCGGCGAACTCATCACGGTGACCAGTCACCGCCGCACGCCGCCCGCCGCGGCCCTGGACATCTACGCGGTCTGGGTCTTCTCCCACGTGCACGTGGGCGCACCCACGCGGGCCCACGTCACCGAGGAGAACGGCTCCACCTGCGACTGCGGTTGGTTCACCCCCGAGGAGCTCACCGACCTGCGCCTGTCCACCACCGCGCGCCGCGGGATGGGCTTCCTGGTCTCCCGCCCCGGCCGCTGACCCACGTCGACGGGGCGATGTCCCTGCGGCGGCGCCGTGCCCACAGGCGGGCCACCGGACGCTCTCAGGAAGAGGGCGTCCGGTGCAGCAACCACCACGCGCCGGCGCCCGCGCCCAACACGGCCGTACCGATGGCCACCACCGGCAGCGGCAGGCTGGTGGCCAGCACCACGCACCCCGCCAGGCCGCCCACCGGGGCGATCAGCGGCGGCCGGTCCTCGTGCGGACCCAACCGCAGCGCCGAGGCGTTGGCGATGGCGTAGTAGACCAGCACACCGAAGGCCGAGAACGCGATCATCTCGGCCAGGTCGCCCACCACCACCAGGACGACCACCACCGCCGCCACGGCGATCTCCGCACGGTAGGGAACCCCGAACCGTGTATGGGCGATCCCCAATCGACGGGGCAGGTGACCGTCCGAGGCCATGGCCGCCACCGTGCGCGAGACCCCCAACAGCAACGACAACAGCGCCCCCGCGCACGCCAGCACCGCGGCGGCCACCACGAACGGCACGAGCATCGGGAACCCGGCCACCCGGACCGCGTCCACCATCGGCGCGGTCGAGGTGGTCAAACGCTCACGTCCCAGCACGATCAGCAACCCGGTGCCGATCGCCAGGTACAACAGCGACACCCCGACCAGGGCCAAGGTGATGGCCCGCGGGATGGTGGTACGCGGATCGCGCACCTCCCCGCCCAGCGTGGCGATGCGCGCGTACCCGGCGAACGCGAAGAAGATCATCCCGGCCGAGCCCAGTACACCGAAGGAGCCGGGCCAGGGGCCCATGCCGTCGACTTCGGCGACCGCGGCCAAGCGCCCACTGAGCACCATCGCCACGAACACGGTGACCAACACCGCCAGCACGGCGACCAGCAGGATCTTGATCACCAACGTCGATCTGTACACCCCGCGAAGGTTCAGCGCGGCCAACATCACCACCACGGCGACCGCCACCGGTGTCTCCCACCCGGGCAGCACGTAGGCGGCCAGGGTCAACGCGATCGCCGCGCAGGAGGCGACCTTGCCGACCACGAACGCCCAGCCGGCCAGGTACCCCCACATTTCACCGAGGCGTTCGCGGCCGTACACATAGGTACCGCCGTTCTCGGGATGCCGGGCGGCCAACCGGGCCGAGGAGATCGCGTTGCAGTAGGCGACGGCCCCGGCGATGACGATGGCGACCGGAAGCCAGGCACCGGCGCCCAGCGCCGCCGGTGCGAAGACCGAGAAGACCCCGGCGCCGAGCATCGCCGCGGCGCCGATGGCGGCCGCGTCGACGGTGCTCAACACCCGGGCAGGTCCGGCCTGCGGTCCGGAAGAGGTGGCCAACAAGCTCTCCTTGGTCGACTGATCCGACTTTCCGAGTGTGCACGATCCGACCGACCCTTGGGCCCAGGGACCCACCGGCCCCAGGCCCCGAACCCGGGTCGAAGGCCCCCGTTCGGGCCCGGGCCCCGCGCCCAGGGCCAGGCCCCCGGCACACGCCGAGGGCCTGCTCACACCGCACCCCTACCGGTCCGCCTCTCCGAGCGCGCCGACCGTCGGGGGCCGCTCACGTGGGTCGCCACGGCGAGCCGGCGTTGTCGTTGATGTCCTCGGCGGCCACCTGGCGCAGTTGCCGGGACAGGTCCGACAGCGCTCGCGAGACCGCCAACTCCTCACCGATCTCGGGCATGTCCAGGTCCGAGGGGTGTTTGCGTGCCATGCCGTGACCGCGCAACGTCGTACCGTCCTCGGCCACCAGACCCACCTCGGCCCAGGTGCGGGCGGTCTCCCCCTCGCTCTCCTCGGCCACGACCACGTCGACGTTCCACCGCTTCATCGTCTGCATGGAATCCGCTCCCCTCGCGTGCGGTGTGTTCGATGTGCGCGTCGGTCCCCGGGTGGACCGCAAGACCCGACGGCCCTGACCACCGTCCCGCGACGGTGGGTGTCGGCGTCGGGACTCCCGACGACCGAACAGGTGTCCTGGCCCTGCCCGCGTGGTCCCCCACAAACCTCGCCTGTCCCCATCATCACCGCCGGGCCCACGGACCCATCGAGGGTTGGCCCTTTCGTTTCCGCTCGTTGGCGAGGTTTTTGGCCACCCGACCACCACACTTCCCCTGATAACGTCACGGCGTGGCCCAGCACTACTTCGACTCCAGCCCCGACGCCGCCAGCCGGCCCTCCACCGCCGACCTGGTCCTGCCCGACGTGCACCTGCGTCTGCACACCGACCGCGGTGTCTTCTCCCCCGACAAGGTCGACCTGGGCACCCGGGTGCTGTTGGAGAGCGTTCCCGCCCCACCTCCCGAGGGCGACCTGCTCGACGTGGGCTGCGGCTACGGCCCCATCGCCCTGACCCTGGCCCACCGGGCCCCGAACGCCCGCGTCCTGGGGGTGGACGTCAACGCCCGCGCCGTGTCGCTGGCCCGCCGCAACGCCACCGAACACCGGATGGACCACGCCCGTTTCTCCGTGATCACCCCCGAGGGCGGTCTGGCCCTGGAACAAGGGCAGGGCACCGCCGCCCAGCCCGAGGCCGACGACCTGCTCGGCCCCTTCGACGTCATCTGGTCCAACCCGCCCATCCGCGTGGGCAAGGACATCCTGCACACCCTGCTGCTCACCTGGCTGTCTCGCCTGGCGCCGGGCGGGGTCGCCCACCTGGTCGTCCAACGCCACTTGGGATCGGACTCCCTGCAGAAGTGGCTGGAGGCCCAAGGGCACCCCACCGAGCGGCTCGCCTCCCGCGCCGGTTTCCGGGTCCTGACCGTGCACCCCGCACCCACCACCTGAACCCGGAAAATCCCTTTTTCAGCCACCGTGCCCGGCCCCACACGTGCAGGTAGACGTAGGGACCGGTACGCTTGATCGACCAGCGCCGGACCACCCGGGCCCCATCGACGAGGAACACACCGCAGTTGAGCACGCAGTTGCGTCCCACGGACGTCAAACGTCTGAACCGACAGTGGCGCAGGCGCACCGAAGGACGCCTGTCCCTGATGGTCGAGTCGGTCACCCAGCCCTTCAACCTGGGTTCGATCCTGCGCACCTGCGCCGCCCTGGGAGTGGACCGGCTCTGGCTCACCGGCAACAGCGCCGACCCCGACGATCCCAAGGTCGGCAAGACCGCCTTGGGCACCGCGGCGAAGGTCCCCCACGAGCGGCTGGCCACCACCGCCGAGGCCTTGGAGGCCGCCCGCGCCGACGGTTACAAGGTCGTGGCCGTGGAGCTGGCCAAGGGAGCCGTCCCCTTGCACGCCGCCCCGCTGGAGCCCGACGTGTGTCTGGCCGTGGGCGCCGAGGACCACGGGTGCTCCCCGGCACTGCTCAACGGTGCCGACGCCATCACCTACATTCCCCAGATCGGCCGGGTGGGCTCGCTCAACGTGGCCGTGGCCACCGCCATCGCCCTGACCGAGGCCCGACGCAGGGAGTGGGTCGGCTTCGGCGACGAGGCCGACGCCCCCATCGGTACCTGAGAGCGGAAGGAGATCCGGGCACGGGAATCTTTCACCGTCCCCGGACGTCTCTTCTTCGACCTCGCATTCCACAACCGTCACATCACCCGAGGCGCCAACGGCGCGGAGAGAGGAACAGTGGATTCGTCCCGAAGTCCCAGCAGCATCCCGAGTGGATGCTGTGACCCCGACACAGACGAGCCCCCATCTTGGAAGGGCCCGCACCTTCGTAGCAACCCCGCCCACAGGCGGAACCAGGCGGTGCGTGCCCGATGAGCACCGTCCTCAGCATCGCCTTCGGTGCATTGGTGGTCTTCCTGATCACCGTGGCGACCGGGTACTTCGTCGCCCAGGAATTCGGCTACATGGCCGTGGACCGTTCACGCCTGAAGGCACGGGCCTCGGCCGGTGACACCGGGGCCAAGCGGGCCCTGGCGATCACCAACCGCACGTCCTTCATGCTCTCCGGCGCCCAGTTGGGCATCACGGTCACCACACTGTTGGTCGGTTACGTGGCCGAACCGATGATCGGTGTCGGCGTCGGGGATCTGCTCGGTGGAGCCGGCGTACCGGACGGCACCGGTCTGGCCATCGGCACCGCCTTGGCCCTGATCTTCTCCACCGTCGTGCAGATGGTCTTCGGTGAACTGTTCGCCAAGAACCTGGCCATCGCCCGGCCCGAGCCCGTGGCTCGCTGGCTGGCCCTGTCCACCGGTATCTACCTCAAGATCTTCGGGCCCGTCATCTGGCTGTTCGACCAGGCGTCCAACCTGCTTCTCAAGGCGGTCGGCATCACCCCGGTCGAGGACGTCCAGCACGCGGCCACCCCGCGCGACCTGGAACGCATCATCGCCGAGTCCAGGGAGAGCGGGGACCTGCCCGCCGAGGTGTCCACCCTGTTGGATCGCACCCTGGACTTCCACGACCAGACCGCGGGGCACGCGATGATCCCCCGTCCCGAGGTCACCACCGTGGAGGAGAACGACCCGGTCAGCCTGGTCGTGGAGCACATGTCCTCCGGACACTCGCGCTTCCCCGTCCTGGGACAGGGTGTGGACGACATCGTCGGCGTCATCTGCCTGCGCGACGTGCTCGTCCTGGGCGACCGCGACCTGGCCGGCGTACGCGTGAGCGAGATCGCCCGGCCCACCGTGATGGTCCCGGCGTCCCTGCCCCTGCCCGGGGTGCTCGACCAACTGCGCGAGGCCGACGAGGAGTTCGCCTGCGTGGTCGACGAATACGGTGGTCTGGCGGGCGTCATCACCACCGAGGACCTGGCCGAGGAGCTCGTCGGGGAGATCGCCGACGAGCACACCCCCGAGGAGGAGTCGCCCGCCCCGCTGGGCGGGGAGAACGGCTACCTGGTCCCCGGAGGGCTGCACATCGACGAGGTCGAACGGCTCATCGGCCACGACCTGCCCGAGGGCGACTACGAGACCCTGGGCGGTCTGGTCATCCACGAACTGCACCGGCTGCCCAAGGCCGGCGACCATGTCGACCTGCCGCTGCCCCGCCCCGCCAGCGCCCACGACGACGACCCCGACATGGCACTGACCATGACCGTCAACGCGGTCCAACGGCACGTGCCCTCCAGCATCGAGGTCAGGTTGCGCGAAGTACAGGGTGAGGACACCGAGGAGGTGCGGGCATGAGTGAGATGAACGTGTGGGTGGCGATGGCGCTGACCGTCGTCTTCATCGCGTTGAGCGCGTTCTTCGTGGCGATCGAGTTCGCCCTGGTGGCGGCGCGCCGCTACCGGTTGGAGGAGGCCGCGCACACCAGCGCCTCGGCGCGGGCCGCCCTCAAGAGCGCCCGCGACCTGTCGCTGCTGCTGGCCGGATCCCAGTTGGGCATCACCCTGGCCACCCTGGCCCTGGGCGCCATCTCCAAACCGGCCTTCCACCAACTGCTGGAGCCGCTCTTCGGTTCCCTGCCCGGGTCGGTGGGGTACGTGCTCTCCTTCACCTTCTCCCTGATCATCGTGACGTTCCTGCACCTGATCGTGGGTGAGATGGCGCCCAAGTCCTGGGCCATCTCCCACCCGGAGAAGTCCGCCACCATGTTGGCCATCCCCATGCGGGTGTTCATGTGGCTGACCCGTCCGGTCATCGTCATGCTCAACGCCATGGCCAACGCCGTGCTGCACCGTTTCGGTGTGCAGGCCGTCGACGAGATGGCCAGCGGGCACAACCCCGAGGACGTGCGCGAACTGGTCGAGCACTCGGCCAAGGCCGGCGCGTTGGACTCCGAACGCCGCGCCCAGCTCGCCACCGCCCTGGAGGTCAACTCCCAACCCATCAGCGAACACATCACCCCGCGCGAGGACATCGCCTGGGTGCGGCCCGAGGCCGGTGTGGAGGAGATCAAAAGCGTCTCCCGGGAGACCACGCACCTGCGTCTGGTCGTAATGGAGGACGAGCAGCCCATAGGGGTCGTGCACGTACGTGAGGCCCTGACCGGCGCGGCCGACACCACCGCCGCGGACCTGATGCGCCCGGTCCTGACCCTGGACCCGGCCACGCCCATGTACGCGGCCATGGGCATCATGCGCGAGAGCCGCAACCACCTGGCCCTGGTCGAGAACGAGGACCATGTGGTGGGGCTGGTGACCCTGCAGGACATCCTGGACCGGTTGTTGCTGCTGGAGACCGCCGCCTGACGTCGGCGCCGCCACGCGGCGCGAGCAGGCACCACGGGGAGGGCTCTTGGGCCCTCCCCGTTTCATGTCCACGGTCCCCGCACCGCGTGCCCTGTGGCGCGGGGGCGCCCATCGGGGCGGGCGTAGCGTGAATCGAGTCAGGTACACGGCCCCCGACCAGGCCGACCGTCTCCCGGCCGACCCGCTCCCGACCGCCGTGTGCCTGTCGTGCGAAACGATCAGGAGCGCCCAACCGTGCACACCCGCCCGACCCCCACCGGGTC